>NZ_CAXIRE010000025.1:0-23671 GCF_964031785.1 Rheinheimera texasensis | reverse complement strand
CGGCATAGTTCACTCCGGATGTTGGTTTATTCATCCAGAGAAGTGTTACCTATGTCTTTGAACTAATGTGTCACCTATGAGTGTGAACCTTACCGTCGGTTTTTCTTTGGTTACTTTCTTTTGCTGAAACAAAAGAAAGTGACTCACCGTTAGGTGAATTCTTTGCTAGACGGTCTCGCCGCAAAGGAAAAAACAAAAAATAGACCAACCGCCGCCCACTGGGCAAAACCAGCGTCAGCCCAAAACTCCCGCAGGGCGGGAAACAAAGCACAAGCGCAAATATTCCAAAACGATATATATAATCTTATTTTTGTTCTTTTTAATTATTACAAGCCTGTCTAATATCGCACTCAGCCCATTTGGAGATGTACAGACGTCCAAATGAAAAAACCTGAAGCACTGCACTGACCGGACCACCGGAGGTTGCTCAGTGATAACTGAACGACGAAACGACTGATGACCAACGGAGTATCCCATGTCAGTGCAATCTGATTTAAATCACTATTACGGCGTAAAAAGTAAAGCGCTGCAGTTCCCGACCCGCCGCTTCCGCGCTTTAAGCCCGCTGGCTGCTGCGGTTAGCCTGGCCATTTTTGGTAGTGGCCCCGTGCTGGCAACAGAAGCTACTGAAGCAGCAACTCCGCTTGCGATTGCCGCCGCTGCTGCAGAAGATGCCAATTTAGAAGTTATTACCGTCACCGCCCGTAAACGGGTGGAAAACGTGCAGGACGTGCCTATCGCGATTTCGGTGCTGACGGCGCAGGATTTAGATAAAACCGGCACTTATTCCACTGAACAGCTGACGCGTTTACAGCCATCAATTCAGCTGATTTCATCCAACCCGCGTAATACCGCCGTGACCATTCGTGGCCTTGGCAGCGTGATTGGCCTGACCAATGACGGCCTGGAATCCGGTGTCGGTTTTTATGTCGATGAAGTGTATTACGCCCGGCCTGGCTCTGCGGTCGTTGACCTGCTGGATATCGAACGGGTCGAAGTACTCCGCGGCCCACAAGGCACGCTGTTTGGCAAAAACACCACGGCTGGTGCATTGAACCTGAGTACTGCAGCGCCGACTTTTACACCGGAAGGCAAAGCCGAAGTCACTTTAGGTGAAGATGGTTACACTCAGGGTAAAGCTATTATCTCTGGTGGCCTGCCTGTTGATGGATGGGGCGAAAAAGTCGCAGGCCGGCTGGCGGCATCCAGCACCCGGCGCGACGGTACTGTGTACAACGTGACGACCGGCGCCAAACAAAATGACACCAACAGTCAGGCGCTGCGTGGCCAGCTGCTGATTGAAGCCGCGCCGGCCTTAAAGATTAAATTATCCGCCGATTATGCCTATCAGAACCCCAATGCTAATACCCAGGTGTTTGTACGTTACGGCGCCACCAAACGCTCGGCCGCCTCGCAATTCCCGGCTTTAGCAGCGGCACTCAATTACAAACCCGCCAGCGAAAACCCTTATGACCGCTTGGTCGATGTCAACTCCACCATTCAGGCGCGGCAAATCCTCAAAGGCACCAGTGCCAAAGTCGACTGGGATTTAGGCGATTACAGCTTTACTTCCATCAGCGCGCTGCGCGCCTGGGACTGGACGCCACAAAACGACCGCGATTACACCGGTTTAGCCATTCGCACCAAATCAAATAACCCGTCGGCACAGGACCAGTGGAGCCAGGAATTCCGCCTCAGCTCTAATGGCAGTGGCGAGCTGGACTGGGTCGCCGGTTTATACGCCTTTGGTCAGGACGTGGAGACCCACGGTACTGAGCAATGGGGCAAAGACGGTGCGCGCTGGCTGATTGGCGCCAACGTCCCGTCAAACCTGATTGATGGTTACACCTCCAATACCGACGTGTATTCCAGCACCGATTCTTATGCCGCTTATGCGCAGGCGACCTGGCATGTCAGCGAAGATTTCCGCGTCACGCCGGGTGTACGGTATACCAAAGAAGAAAAAACCGGTGATTTTACTCAGGTCGCCAAAGGCGGCCTGGTCACTACAGACGCGGCGCTCATTACGGCTAAACGCGGTATTGCCCGCGATCAGAAGTACTATGCCGAGTTCTCCGACTCAAGCCCAACCGGTCAGCTGAATCTGGCGTATGACCTAAGCGACGACCAGCTGGTCTATCTGAACTGGGCCCGTGGTTATAAATCCGGTGGAATCAATGCGGCCGGTATTCCAACCGACGCTGCCGGCAACCCGTCACTGGTCAGCGCCACAGTGCAACCGGAAAAATCCACCACGGTCGAGCTTGGGCTCAAATCACAATGGCTGGAGCGACGCCTGACCACCAACTTCGCGGTCTATGACACCCAGGTCACCGACTATCAGGCCAACGTGGTCGATGCCGGTCCTGGCGCGCTGCGCGGTTATCTCGCCAATATCGAAAAAGTCAGTGTGCGCGGTTTTGAATTTGACAGCCGGGCGCAGCTGACCGACAGCTGGTCGGTGTACGCCACTTACGCTTACACCGACGGCCAATATGACTCCTTCCGTAATGGCCCACCGCCACTGGAAGAACTGGCATCTGGCACTTCAGCCTTTGATTTGTCCGGCCGCGAGCTGCCGGGCGTATCGAAAAATGCCGGTTCGCTTGGTACTGAATACAGCTGGGGCGGCACTGTCAGTGGCGTGGCCGGTGAATGGTACAGCGCGGCTGATTTGAGCTACCGCTCAGACTGGAACTCAGATGCATCGGTGTCGAAATATCTGGTGGTGGAAGCCTCAACGCTGGTCAACCTGCGCCTTGGTTTCAGAACCGACAACGGTACCGACGTGTCGATTTATGCCCGTAACGCCTTTGATGAAGACTACTTAAGCTTCCTCAGTATTCAGGCCGGTAACTCCGGTGCTGTGTATGGCCATGTTGGCGACCCGCGCAATATCGGTCTGCGCGTCAAAGCGGAATTTTAAACTGATTTAACACCAGGGCCCGGTGACAACAACGCCGGGCCAACGCCACTCAATTCAACATTCTGAAATAAGGAACGCAGGTTCCACTGGAGCAACACATGAGCAAGTCCCGTATCGCGTTTCTGGTCCTGGCCCTTGGCGCTGTTTTTGCCGGCCAGGCGCAAGCCAAAGAAGTGACCTTATTAAACGTGTCCTACGACCCGACCCGTGAATTGTATCGCGACTATAACCAGGCCTTTGCCAAATATTATCTGGCGAAAACCGGCGACAGCGTCAAAATCGAGCAATCGCACGGCGGTTCCGGCAGTCAGTCACGCGCTATTATCGATGGCCTGAAAGCGGACGTCGCCACACTGGCGCTGGCCGGTGATATCAACCCGATCGCCCGCATCGGCAAACTGTTACCGGAAAACTGGGTCACTGCCCTGCCGCATAACAGCGCACCATATACCTCGACCATCGTGTTTCTGGTGCGTAAAGGCAATCCGAAAAACATCAAAGACTGGGGTGATTTGGTAAAAGACGGTGTCGAAGTCATTACGCCCAATCCAAAAACCTCAGGTGGCGCGCGCTGGAACTACTTAGCAGCCTGGGCCTGGGCGCAGCAAAACACCGGCTCGGCGGAAGGCGCCAAAGCCTTTGTCAGCAAGCTTTATACCCATGTGCCAGTGCTGGACTCGGGTGCCCGTGGCTCAACCACCACATTTGTGCAACGTGGTATTGGTGACGTGTTGTTATCCTGGGAAAACGAAGCTTTTTTGGCGGTCAATGAGTTAGGCCCGGACAAAGTTGAAATCGTCGTGCCCTCGGTATCGGTATTGGCCGAACCTTCAGTCGCCGTAGTGAAGAAAAACACCGATGCCAAAGGCACCACAGCTGCCGCAACCGAGTATCTGCAATATCTGTACAGCACTGAAGGCCAGGAAATTGCCGCCAAACACTATTACCGCCCACGTGACGCTGCTGTGGCCGCCAAATATGCCAAGCAGTTCCCGGCGATTAAGCTGGTGGATATTCAAAGCTTTGGCGGTTGGGACAAAGTGCAGCCAGAGCATTTTGGCGACGGCGGTATCTTTGACCAGATTTATCAGCGTTAAACCGACGGCTGCTGAATTCTGTTGAACCAACGGGCCTGCCATGCAGGCCTTTTTTTATCCCATCGCATGGAGCTGATGATGACGATTGCCCTCTATGAAATTTCAGTGCCGGTGTTCCGGCATGGTCTGAATACCTTACACCGCATTCTGGACAAAGCGGCGGCACAGGCTAATCAGCGCGGTTATCCATTGGAACTGCTGTTGCACAGCCGGTTTTATCCCGATATGTACCCACTGTCGCGCCAATTGGAGCGGTTAAGCCAAATCCCGCTGGAAAGCTGCAGTGTACTGACCCGCCAGCCGTTAACGCCCTTTGCTTTTGCCGATGCTGATTTCAGCCAGTATCAACAAGGGCTGCAGCACAGTCTGACGCAACTGGACCAACTGCAGCCGGATGCTTTTGTTGCCGCGACAGTGCAACCTGTAGTCAGTGAACTGGCCGGCGAAACTCAGCATTTTGTCGATGGCCTGCATTATTTACTGCAACAGGCCCAGCCAAATTTTTACTTCCATCTGACCACCGCTTACAACCTGCTGCGCCACAACGGTGTGCAGTTAGGCAAACTGGATTTTCTCGGTTATCAGGCCGCGCGCTGATGCGCTGCTGTTGGATTTGCAGCAGTTGTTTGAAGCAAATCCAACAGCCACCACAACCATCTAAGAAATAGCTTTTTGATATATTAAATACACATTACAAATCAAATAGTTAAATATATTTTCTCGGCTAAACCCTCTGGCATAAAAGGTGCAAAACCTGATCACTATTCGGTGAACTATCCGGCTATTTATACGGTTTGCACGCGTCAGTACAGCCGCTATCAGGAGATTTTTATGACCAGTTTTGCTTTAACCGACCAGGCCGCCTTTGGTTTTTATCTGCGCCAACAAAGCCGGCCAGCTCAATTAAAAAATGCGCCAGCGCAGCCCATCGCAGTACAACCTACTGCGGCACTGCCGATGGCCGATGCCACTGCGCCTGTACTGCAACCACCAACGCAACATGGCTTTACGCTGATTGCCGCAGCCGTGGTGGTCGCGCTGCATTTAGCCCTGCCCCTACTACTGGCGAAGACGCCGCTGCCTGTTGTTGCGGCCAAAATTCCACCGATGACAGTGCAGCTGCAAAAACCGGCACCGACGCCACAACAAGTCGCAAAGCCAGTCAAACCAACGCCACCCAAAGTAGAAAAACAGCTGGAAACGCCAAAACCGCTGCAGAAAAAGCTGCCGCCAAAGCCGGTAGAGCAAGTTAACGCGGTACCCACAACTGTGCCGCAGCCCGTTGCTCAACCGGTCGCGCAGCCGGTCAGTCAGCCATTAGCGCAACCACAAGTCCAGCCTGAACCGGTATTTGTCGCGGCCACGGCCGAGCCGGATTATCTGCAAAACCCGGCACCGGCTTATCCGGAAACGGCGCTGGAAAATGGCTGGGAAGGCACTGTGCTGCTGAACGTGCATGTCACCGGCGACGGCAAAGCCGACGATGTGCAAATCAAAAACAGCAGCGGCCGCAAAATTCTCGACAACGCAGCGGTTGCAACCGTTGCCGGCTGGTCTTTTGTGCCAGCGAAACAAGGCGACCAGCCCGTTGATTCATGGGTGGAAGTACCGATCGAATTCAGTCTGACCAACAGCTGAGCTGTGGTTGTTTAAAAAGGAAGTACCAATGGCTATTGCAAGTCAACAACTCTATCAAACTCTGGTCGAAGGCACCTTTGATGCTTTGATCGTTTTTTCCGTCATCACCTGGCTGCTGATTGTGATCAAAGCAGCACAACATCTGCAAATCAGCTGGCAGGAACGCAAGTTCCGTCAGGATTTCTGGAAAGCGCGGGATTTAACCGTCGCCGCCACGCTGAAGCTACAGGGTCCAACGGCGCGACTGGCACAAGTTGGATTCCATTCGCTGCAACAAGCTGGCAAACCGCAGTCTGATCTTGAACACAGCTGGGACCGGCAAGTGTTGCTGGAACGGCACTTACGCCAGCAAATTCACAAAGAACGCCGCTCGCTGGAAAATGGTCTGGCGATCCTCGCCTCCATCGGCACCACAGCGCCTTTTGTCGGCCTGTTTGGTACTGTGTTTGGCATTATCGACGCACTGACCGCCATCACGGCACAAAAATCCGCCAGCATTGAGGTGGTGGCCGGCCCTATCGGTGAAGCGTTAGTGGCTACCGGCGTAGGTATTGCCGTAGCGGTACCAGCCGTGTTGGCCTTTAACTTCTTTTTACGCCGGTTAAAACTCATTCAGGCTGATTTAGATGATTTCGCCACCGATTTCCTCAACCTGCTGCAAAAAGCTGGTTTCCGCGCGCCGCTAATACCTGAAGAACAGCCACAGACAAACAGCGCCACGCCAGCTGCTGGCACCACACAGGAGGCGTATAGCTAATGGCTTTTTCTTCTGGTGGGGATAACGACGAAGTGATGAGTGAAATCAACATCACACCAATGGTGGACGTGATGTTGGTGCTGTTGGTGGTGTTTATCATTACCGCCCCGATGCTGACCAACAGTATTAAAGTGAATCTGCCGAAAACCGCCGAAACACCGGTGTTAAGCGAACCCAAGCCGCCGTTGGTGCTCAGTATCGACGCAGCGGGCAAGCTCTATCTGGACAAAACTGAAATGGGTCTGGAGTTTCTGCAGCGTAGTCTGGAGCAACGCAAAGCGGCAGATCCTGAACTGGTCCTGCAACTGAATGCAGACGAAGCAGTCAATTACGGCACTGTGGCCAAAACCATGGTGCTGATTGAAAAAGCCGGCATTGATCGCCTGTCGGTGATTACGGAAAAACAATAAGCACAGGATGTGCAAAAAAGCCGCCTTCGGGCGGCTTCTGCATTGTTTAACAAACTCAGAGCACTTCAATAAAAATCCCAGCTCGCTTCGAGAATAGCACTGCCGCTATCTTCCTTGCTTGGCGCTTGCTTTGGAGCAGCATCTAACAGGCCATGGCGTTTCAGCAGCGTGCGCATCACATTGCGGGTGATGCCAAGTAATGCGGCGGCATGTACCTGATTCTCGCCGGCAAAACGAAACGCACTGTCAACCAATAAACGCTCCAGCTGCTCATGATGCGGGCCATCACCTTGTTCAGTGAAAATTCGTTGCAGCTGCCGGGCGATGATTTGCCAGGCTGGTTCTGCCTCTGTGTTGGTAGCTACCGGTGCTGGCGCAGCTGTGTTAATTGCAGTCGCATGCTGTGGCGCCGCAGCCGGCAATGGCGTGGCAACAGCAAAAGCAGACTGCTCTTTAGGTTGATAAGCCCAGCCACCGGTGACTTTTAAGTGCTCAGGTTCTATCACCTGATCCCGCGCCACCAACAAGGCAAAATGCACCACGTTTTCCAGTTCGCGGATATTGCCCGGCCAGGCATGTTCCTGCATCAGCCGCACTGCGGCAGCACTAAAACGCGGTCTGGCCTGCTGCATTTTCTGGCAATAGTTTTTCAGGAAATGCTCTGCCAGCGGCAACACGTCACCGGGCCGCTCACGCAGTGGCGGTAAGCGCAGCTGAGCAATATTAATGCGGTATAACAAGTCCTGCCGGAAATGTCCGGCGGCGACGGCATAGTCCAAATCGACGTTGGTGGCGGCAACCAGCCGCACATTGACCGGAATAGGCCGGCGTGAACCAATCCGCACCACTTCTTTTTCTTGTAACACGCGCAGTAACTTCACCTGCAGCGGCAGAGGCAAATCGCCAATTTCGTCGAGAAATAAAGTGCCGCCGTTGGCGGCTTCGAACCAGCCTTCGCGTTTGCCCTGGGCGCCGGTAAAAGAGCCCGCTTCATGGCCAAACAACTCGCTTTCTGCCAGCTGGTCGGAAATAGCACCACAGTTCACCGCCAAAAACGGGCCGCTGCGGCCACTCAGGTGATGGATATGGCGCGCCACCAGTTCTTTGCCGGTACCGGTTTCGCCGCCGATCAGTACCGGCGCTTCGCTCGGACCAATCCGCTCAATATATTCCAATAACCGCACTGACAACGGGTCGTTAAATACCAGGGCTTTGGCCCGGATCGATAAAGGTTGCGCGTTGCTGCCCTCCAGGGACAGCAATACCGGCGCTCTGACGGCCTGTTCCACGATGACTCCCAGCATTCGTATTTTTCGTTATAACGATACTAAGCTGTCCATCCAAACGGCTATAAGTAACCAAAACGTCTAGCTTATAACTGACGCTTTTTTCAACAACAAAAACTGCTGCAGAATCAACAGCACTGTTGTTGATTCTGCAGCAGTTGAACCTTTCTCAGGTAAATTTGCTAGCAATATGTTTCAGATTTCCAGACGTCTGGCCGTTCACTTGCAGAATTGGCTGCTATTTTGGTTATAAGACCAAACAAAGCGTTCCAAGGCCAGGGCGTGTCGATATCCACTACCAACGATACGACAGCCCCAACCGCACTGAGCGTGGCAGCTGGGCACGACTGACGCGCCCGCCGTCCGGGTCATAAGCATTTTCGTAGAAATAGACAATGTCCTGCCCTTGGCGGTCGGTCAGATTCAGCACTTCGGCATAGGCCGACCAATGCTGCCACTGGCGTGCCAAGCGCAGATGCCATTGCAACTGGCTGCCGGCGCGTTCGCTGTTATCCGGCGTCAGCGCATAACCACTTTGATAGCGCAGCCGGCTGCTGAATTGCCAGTGGCTGTTGTCAAAACTAAGCCCTACTTCGGCCGCTTCCCCAATACTGCCTTCAACAAAACGACCTCCGGCGCTCAGCGGGTCTTTATATTGCGCCTGACTGACACTGTAGTTGCCATCGACCGACCAATTGCCCCTACCCGCACCAGAACCGAGCGGCCAATACAGACTCAGTTCATAGCCCTGCCGATCGGCACCGCCTTTAGGTTCGACCGAATTGCTGTCACCAACAAAAATCAACTCTGAATCCAATGCCAGCCACCAGTAGTGATAACTAAGCCGCAGATCACCCAGTACCCAGCGGCTGCCCAGCTCGGCGCCTTTACCCGGCGACAACGGCGCGACCGGATCGGTTTTACTGAGCAGGCCACGCGCATCGTTCGAATGAAAGCCGCGGCCGGCGCTGGCGTACAGGCTGACCGTCTCCAGCGCCTGCCAGCTCAGGTTGAGTTTCGGCGTAAAAATACCGGCCTGTTCTTTTAGCTGCTGGTGCTGGCCTTGCTGCTGAGCTTGTTCTGGGGGCAACAACGAAGTCACGGCAAAACGATACCAGTCATAGCGCGCTGCGGCATTCAGGCGCACGGCCGGGCTTAACTGCAGGTTTTGCTCGGCATACACCGCGGCCGAACTCTCGCCAATGCGGTGTTCACTTTGCACCTTCACCACTTCACCGGCCACTGTCTGATCCAGGCCGACCGGGTTAATCGCATCATGCTGCCACTGCAGGCCAAGGCGGGCGTCGTGTTGGCCTTGCTGCCAGAAGGTCCAGTGACTGCGGCCACCGAGCGTATAACGCTGGTCACGCTGCTGGATCTGGCCATCATCGGTATAGGTGGGGTTTGACAGCAAAAACCAGTCGTAATACTGCGCGTACCAGCTGGCGGCAAGGTCGGTCGTTTGCCAGTCCTGACTGAACTGTAAACGCCGGGTTTGACCGCGCGCGCTGCTGTCGAGGTCACAAAACCGGTCGGCACATTGTGGAGTGCCGATCGCCGATTCCGGGATCTGCTCGGTCGGCCGCCAGTGCGCCTGATAGCCGGTTAGTGTCAGCGCATGGCTGCTGTCCCCTTCCCGCTGATAATATTTGGCAAACAGGTTTTGTTGCGACAGTTGCTCCGCCAGCTGCCAGGGGCCGTCATAGTTGCGGTGTTGACCCAGCAGCGTCAGTTGAGCGCCATTTTCAGCGGTCACCGCAAGGCCAGCCCCCAGTTTACGCTGGCCAAAAGAGCCGGCTTCCAGACTCAGATAAGACTGTTCCAGTGCGTCAATAGTGCGTAAGCGCGCACTGCCAGCCAGACTGAAATCGCCGTTGTCGGCAAAATACGGGCCTTTACGGTATTCGACGCTGGCGATACTTTCAGGCAGCACGCCATTTAAATCCAGATAACCCTGGCCATGACCATGACTGCGTAAATTCAGCGGCGCACCATCCAGACTGGCGGTAAAGTCGGTGCCGTGATCGAGCTGAAACCCGCGCAGAAAATACTGATTGGCTTTACCGGTGCCAGAGTGCTGTGCGGCAATCAGGCCCGGTACTGCCTGCAACAACTCTGCAGTGGTGACCAAAGGCCGGATCAATAAATCACGGCCACTGACAATACCTTCACTCGCGGTCAGTGCTTTGGCGCGTAAATCCTGTGCGCGGCCTGATACGGTGATGTGTTCCAGCGACTCATGTTGCGCTGTTGCGTTGACTGTCGCCTCATCAGCCGCAACAGCTTCGCCTGCCGCCTTTTCGCCCACCGTTTCAGCTTGCAGCGTGGTGCTGACCAACAGCGCCAGCATGGTCAGCGCCGGCTGACGTCTTATATTCCCAATTTTCATAAAAACCTCAAAACTGATAATCTTTTAATCAATCCTGCGGTTTTTCCTGACGAACTTCGAGCAATAAACTGTGAATTATGCGGCAATTCACCTGCGTTAACCTCAGTTAACGTATTTATAAATCAACAAGTTAAATACTACTTATGCGGTGCATCACCCGGATTTAGCCACTGCTGCGTTCTGCTGTCGAACAGCCATTCTTGCGTATTGTCCGCAGGCTCTTGCTCAGTAGCTGGCAGCTGCGCTGTTTGTTGCAACTGGCTGCTCAGCGCGCTCAGGCCATCATCGCGCAGTCCGGCCAGGATCAGCCGCGGTTGTTGCTGCGCGGTAAAACGGTGCAGATAACCATATTCCGGCAAAGTATCCGGCGGTGTCAGCGGTGTGGCATTGCGATACAACTGGCCTGTGGTCTGGTCCTGCAATTCGTCAAAACTACCGTACGGTTGCAGCTGCGCCGCTTGTTGCCACTCTGTCTGCAAAGCGCCGAGGCCACTGAGCTGGCCCAGATAAATCACGCCCTGATGCTGCAACTGGCTGGTACTGACGGCGGATGCCAGCACAATGTCATACCGAATCTGCTGGCGCTCTAAAGCGGCTGCCAGCCGGCCCAAAGCCGCAGCGACACTGGTCGGTAAATACGACAAACCAAGGTCAAACTGCACGGCTGCCAAGGCTGGTTCGGTCTGCTGGCTTTGCAGTAACTGCAGCGGAGAATTGATATCAAATTGGCGCACCAGCCGCTGCACCTGGCCTTGTGCGTCCGCTTCAGCAAACAGGTAATAGTCACCGAGCACCAGCAATACCGGCGCCTGCTGGCCGGCAAAAGGCTGCAACAACTGGTCGAGTGCAGTCGCAGGTCGCGCAGTTTCGCGCTGACTGAACCATTGCAGACTCAGCACACTGACCAGCAACACCCAGGGCAATAACAGCCAGACAATGTTGGGCAACTTCAGCAGCCGCTGCGGAACCTGCAGCCAATTCCCGCTCGGGCGCAGTGGAACGACCTGGCTTACCGCTGTAGGTTCCGCTTTGAGATTAGCTTGGCCTGCAGTGGCTGTCGGCGACTCACCCGCCGCCGCTGTGGCGGGTAACAGTAAAAACCGGTACTCGCCACGCGGCAACACCAGCAAATGTTCCGACTGCTGCTGTGCCTGCACTTCAGCCAGTTTGCGCCGCAGTTTGTGAATATGCACCCGCACCAGCGAATCCTGAGTCACATCAAAATCAGCATTTTGCCCCATGCCATCCACCGCAACTTCAAACTCTTTCGGCGTATAACCGGCCAGGCTGCAGCGCAGCAGATACTGAAACAGGCTATGTAAACGGGCGCTGCCGGCAAAAATGCCGCTCTGCAGAATTTGTTCAGCTTTTTGTTGCAACTGTTGCACGTCGGTACTGGTCATTTGTTACTCCTGCTCTTCGATCCGGACCAGATCTGGGCTCACATAGCAGCGAATACCGTGCCATGCTGGTGCCTGTCTTGCGGATTTCGCATGCAACACAGCAAGGGCGCACAACAGCAGACTTGCACTTGCTACAGTCAGGGTCAGATTGCGACGAAAAGACTGTCGGCGTGGCAACAGTGCTGGCGCTTTTGCAGCAGCAATGTCGGCTTTGCAACAGCACCGCTGGCAACATGGCAACGCTGCCGGCAGGGATAAAACAACGCTGCAGACTGCACGGTACTGAGCTGTGCGGGCTGTGGTCCAGTATATAAAGCAAACTGGTATGGCGGTTGCTTACTCAGCATGTTCAGCCATCTGGATGTTTAAAAATAGAAACAGGATTTGTGTGTATGCGATTGTGGGCAATAGTGATGGTGATTTTGCTGGCTGGTGTGCCGGGAGCAATGCATCTGCAAGCACAGACGGCGATCCCTGCCGCGATGGAGGCTGCTGAGCCGCTGCAGGAAAAAGCTGTGCTTGCGAAACTGCAAGCTTCTGCGGCGACTGAGCAGGTTAAGGCCAGGCTGATTAGCAGCCATCAACAAACAGAACCCGGGCAAACGCTGCGAATCGGTCTGCAACAACTGATTATTCCGCATTGGCATACCTATTGGCTGAACCCCGGTGATTCAGGCAATGCCACCACCATCGACTGGCAGCTGCCAGCGGGGGCCAGCGCCGGTGACATCCTGTGGCCAACCCCTGGGCGCACTATCGTCGGCCCTATTACCAATTACAGTTACAGCGACGAAGTGACGCTGTTAACCGACATCCGCTTGCCGGCTGATTTAACGCCGGGTAGTACCATCGAGATTGCCGCCACCGTCGACTGGTTGGTTTGTGAAGAAGAATGTATTCCGCAAACGGTGCAGCTGGCTTTGCAATTGCCGGTAGTGGCCGCAGGCACTGCGCAAGCGGCGCCGGCCGAAGATCTGGCGATCCTCTCTGCAGCGCAGGCCCGGCTGCCGGTCGACGCGCCTTTTGATATCAGCGCTGAATTGACGCCTGGCGCAGAGCCTGAAGCTGCGCCGTCGGTGGTCTTGCGACTGGCCAATTTGCCGGTGGCTTTCGATGCGATTGAAGATCTGTATTTTTATCCGGCCAACTGGGGCGCGTTGGCACAAAGCAGTCCGCAACGCTTCACTCAGCATCAGACGGCGCAAGGCACAGATATCCTGCTGCATTTACCGCCGGGCGAAACGCCGCCGTCGCTGGCCAAGCCAGCACTTTCCGGTGTGCTGGTGCTGAAAACCAAGGATGAACCGCAAAGTGCCCAACGCGGCTATTGGCTGGACCTGCAAGTCGTGCCAGCTGGCCAGACTGCACAAACTGAAGGCAGCGCAGCCAGTTTTTGGCTGGCTTTTTTACCCGCGTTGGCGCTCGCCTTTGGTGGTGGTCTTATTCTGAATCTGATGCCTTGTGTATTTCCGGTACTGTCGATCAAAGCCTTGTCTTTACTGCAACAACAGCAGTTCGGCGCAGCCGTGCAGCGCCGCCAGGGCTGGGTTTATACCGCTGGTATTCTGGTCAGTTTTGCCGTGTTGGCCGCGATTATTCTGGGCTTTAAAGCGGCCGGCCAGCAAGTCGGCTGGGGATTTCAGTTCCAATCACCGTTGTTTGTACTCGGCATCGCTTATCTGCTGTTTGTGGTCGGCTTGTCTTTGTCTGGGGTATTCGAAGTCGGCGGCAATTTCAGTGGTGTTGGTCAGCAATTGACCGAAAAACCCGGTTATCGCGGTACTTTTTTCACCGGCGTGCTCGCGACCATTGTCGCCACGCCCTGCACCGCGCCATTGATGGCAGCCGCACTGGGTTATGCCTTAACCCAGCCACCGTTGCCGCTACTGGCGATTTTTCTGGCACTCGGCTTTGGCCTGGCTTTTCCGGTGTTGCTGCTGTCCTACTGGCCGGCGCTACAACGAGCCTTGCCAAAGCCTGGTGCCTGGATGGACCGGCTGAAACAGCTGCTGGCCTTCCCAATTTATGCCGCGGTCGTTTGGCTGATTTGGGTGCTGGCGCTGCAACAAGGCGCAGATGCGGTGCTGATTGGCCTATCTGGCCTGTTGTTACTGGCGTTTGCCGCCTGGTGGTATCAGCAAAGCCGCAGCGGCACGGCACTGACGCGCCATAGCGGCAACGTCGGTGCGCTGCTGGTGCTGCTGACCGTGCTTGGCGTCAGTTATCAGCAACTTGATTCCGCCGCCAGTAACAGCCCGGCAGACAACACGACATCGAAGCGCAATACAGCGCCATCACCAACGGCCCTGCCATATCAGCCTTATAGCGATGCCACGCTGGACAGTCTGCTGGCTGAAGGCAAACCGGTGTTTGTCAATTTCACCGCGGCCTGGTGTATCAGTTGCCTGGTCAATGAAAAAGTCGCGCTGCAAAGCAGTTCGGTGCGACAGGCACTGCAACAGCAAGGCATTACTTACCTCAAAGCCGACTGGACCGAACGTGACGAACAAATCCGCCAGACGCTGGCGCGTCATGGTCGCAGCGGCGTGCCGCTGTATTTGTATTACCCCGCCGGTAGCCGCAAGCCGGTGATCTTGCCACAGATCCTGACACCGGATCTGGTAGTCGCTGCATTCATGGCACCTGCTGCGACGCCTTGAACCTTTAACCTTTTGCTCGACCATCGACCTTTGTTTAACAACGAACTTTACATCCACACAAGGAGAATATGATGAAAAACAAAGCCTTAACCCTGACCCTGCTGGCAGGTCTCGCCCTTGGTAGCCTGCAGGCACATGCCGCCGCAGTGTTAGACAAAGCCGCTCCGCTCTTTACCGGTAAAACCGCTGACGGCGGTACGCTGGCACTGGAGAGCTTGCGGGGCAAAACCGTGGTGCTGGAGTGGACCAATCACCAGTGTCCGTATGTGAAAAAACACTATGACCAAAGCAGCAATATTCCACAGCTGCAAAAAGCCGCGACAGCGGAAGGTGTGGTCTGGGTGCAGTTGATTTCATCAGCACCGGGTAAACAAGGCCATGTTGACGGCAAAACTGCGCTGGAGTTAAACCAGCAGCGCGGCGCAGCCCCAAGCAACGTGGTACTGGATGAAAACGGTGAGATTGGCAAGTTGTATGAAGCGCAAACCACACCGCATATTTACATCATCGATAAAGCCGGCACCCTCGTTTATAAAGGCGGCATCGACAGTATTAAGTCGAATAAAGCCGAAGATATTGCCAAAGCGACACCATATGTCAAAGAGGCCCTAAGCGCGATTGCCGCCGGGCAGAAAATTCCCAACGCCAATACCCAGCCCTACGGCTGCTCGATTAAATACGGTGCTTAATCAGTTGCCAGACTGACAACCATCACAACCGCCACCCACCCGGGTGGCGTTTTTTTTGCGCTGCGTTTTAGCTGCGGCTGACAGCGCAACAGTGCTGTGGCAAAAACAACAGTGGCTGTGTATCACGCAACAGCAGCCATTTGAACTTCCGGATGGCCACTAACAAGGTGGAAGACAATTCATTTATATTCAACAACTTAACATAAATTCCATTTCTCTTAAAAACTGGCACCCTTCTTGTTATCACCTAATCGACTATTGATTTCATTATTTATAACCAAACGAGCTGAAACAAGCTCCGATAAAAAAGTCACTGAAGGGGTGTTACCATGAACAAATCAACTGCCGGTCGTTTGCCGGCCCGAACTTTAACTGCGTTGGCTGTGACGGCAGCGCTGGGCGCTTTTAGCCAGCCCGCGCTGGCACAAACGGCAACTTCGCAAGCAGCACCAGCAGCTAAAGTTGCTTCGAATCAACCCAACAAAACCAGCGCAAAAAAAGTCAGCGCCAGCCGCTCGGTAAAACTGGATACTGTGCTGGTGACGGCGCGTAACCGCAGCGAAGCTGCGCAAAACGTACCGCTGCCCATCCGGGTGGTTGGTGGCGAGCGGCTGGACCGCGAAGACATCAAATCACTGTGGGACTTGCCGTCGATTGCGCCGAACCTGCAATTAAATAACCCCGGCGAGAATGCGCGTAAAGTCAGCCCGGGGATCCGGGGCCTCGGCCGTGGTGGTGCCAATGATTCGATGGAACAAAGCGTTGGCACTATCGTCGACGGTGTGACTTTGTACTATTCAGGTCAGGCCTGGGCCGATTATGTCGATTTGGATCGCATCGAAGTGCTGTATGGCCCACAAGGCACGCTGGTCGGCAAAAACACTTCGTTAGGCGCGATTAAAATCGCCACTAAAGCGCCGAGCTTTAAAGCCGCCTCGCGCTTTGAAGTCCAAACCGGTGACCAAAATACGCTGCAGGGCAAGTTCTCCACCACAGGCCCGCTGATTGACGATAAGCTCGCCTATCGCGGCACGTTCTTAGTGACCCGGCAAGACGGTTTGTACGAAAACACTTATCAGTCGCTGGGCAAAGCCAAAGAAACCTGGCGCGAAGCCAATAAAGTCGCCGGTCGGGTGCAGTTTTTATGGACACCCAACGCCGACCTGCGCGGCCGCTTTATCTTCGACAAACTGCGCTCGGACGAGCGCGTCAATACCGGGAACGTGCTGGAATCCAACGGCCCGGCGACTTTTGCCGACGGTACCGCGCGGCCACTGACCACACCGGTCATCGCCAATACCGGCTTTACCCCTAAAGGCAGTTTTGAGAGCTTTGGTTTTCTGGGCAAATTTGCTGAGCGCGCCGCCTGGTTTCACCTGGCCGATGGCACCGTGTATCAGCCGAAACTCGGCACCACTGATATCGAAAACAGCGAAGCGCGGCCGCAAATCACCAATCAATACGGAGGCTCGGCGCAATTTGACTGGGACCGTGATGGCTACAGCCTGACTTCGATTTCCGCCTACCGTTATCAGGATTTTGATATTAAAAACGGCGGCCAGTTTGGCCCCTTCTATATTTCCAATAGCGGCCAGCAGTTGTGGAACGACCAGATCTCGCAGGAACTGCGCATCACCACCACACCAGCGCCCGGCAAAGCCTGGGATTATCAGGCTGGCTTATTCTATTTAGATGCCGAAGTGTATTCTGATGACCCAAGTTATTACGGCCCGGACGCCGGTGCCTGGAATGCGACCCGTAGCCAGTTCACCACGCTGATTGCCAATGAAAGCGCGCCGCTGCGTGCGGCGGGCCGTGAGCTGCTGCGCGCCTCGCATGACGGCATTTATCAGTCGTCGGTGACGGATGCAACCACCAAGAGTCTGGCTGTGTATGGCCAGGCCGATTGGCACCTCACTGACAAAGCCAATCTGGCATTTGGTCTGCGTCTGACCGACGAAGAGAAGCACAACAAAATCGCGACTGAACTGGACAGACCCGGCCAGGATTTAGACCAGCTCGGTACCCAGTTAGGCGCTACTGCGGCGCAAATTGCCGCCGCCAAAGCAGTGCGATTACGTTCGGTGCCGATTGCGCCATTTAGCTTTGTCGCGGGCAAACCGATTGAAGATACGCTGGTCGCCTGGAACATCAGCCCCAGCTATAAGTTAAGCCCGGATATCAACCTCTATGCCTCGGTGGGCAAAGGCGTCAAAGCCGGTTTTATCTACTTCCAGCAATATGTGGCGCCGACCGACAAAGGCTTTGAAACCACGATTAAAGCGGAAGAAACCTTAGACTTTGAACTGGGCTTTAAGAGCCTGCTGCTGGACCGCACGCTGCAATGGAACGCCAACCTGTATAACACTGAAGTCAAAGATTATCAGGCCTCATGGCGGCGCAATAATCCGGACGCACCAGGCGAAACTATTGCCGGCTGGGGCAATGCGCCTAAAGTGCTGGCCCGCGGCGTAGAAACCGAAGTCAACTACCGCGTCAATGCCGAGCTGGATCTCAACCTGGCCGCTGCTTACAACAAAGCCACTTATGAGGCGGAGTGGCTGGTACAAAAACCAGAAATTCTGGCAACTAATCAGTATTTCGATGCCAACGGCCAGCAAATCGCCAACGTGCCAAAAACTGTGATCAACTATGGCTTGTCCTATGTCACGCCGTGGGAAGGTTTCTTGTGGCGCGCCACGCTGCAAAACACTTTTAAATCCAGCAGTTACTTTAACGACAACCAGGCAGCTTTTACCCGTCAGGGTAGTTACACCGTCAGCAACCTGAGCCTTGGTTTTGGCTCGGAGGATAAAAAGTGGGAGCTGGCGCTGCAGGTGCGCAATCTGTTTGACAAAGAGTATTCGCTGTCCCGCTCGACCTACACAGCAACCGCTGGCCAGACGCTGACCATTGGCCAGCCCCGGCTGTTCCAGCTGAACCTGAAGTACAGCTTATAACCCTGTATCTGCCCGCGACAGGCGTCTGACTTTCAGTGCGCCCGTCACCATTGATTTGTCATCACGAACAAGGAATTCATCATGTTGAAATTCAAAGCTTTAAGCCCTGTTGCCCTGCTGCTGACCAGCCAGCTGGTTTCGGCCGCACCGCCAACTACAACCCCGGTCGATGCGATTGCCGGTGTCATTGCGCCCGGCAGTCAGCTCACACTGATTCGCGACGGTTTTGACGGCACTGAAGGCCCAATCCGCGCCCAGGATGGCAGTTTGTTATTCACCGAAACCCGTGCCAACCGTATTGTTCGGATAGATAAAGACGACCGCATCAGCAGCTATCTGGAACAGACTAACGGCGCCAATGGCCTGGGGTATCTGCCGCGCGGCGAACTGGTGGCTGTGCAGGTCAACGACACTCAGGTGGGTTTGGTGAAGCCAAGCTTTAAAACGCTGAGCAAAGACTATCAGGGCAAGCCGTTCCAACGGCCCAATGATTTAGTGATCTCCAGCAAAGGCGATATTTATTTCACCGACAGCGGCCCTGCCAATCAAGCAAATAGCCAAACAAATAGCCAAGCGAATAGCCAGCAGAAAATTGCGCCACGCACTGCGGTTTATCACCTGAAACCCGGTCAACCGGCGCAGCAACTGGTGGCGGATAACAGCATCAAAAGACCCAACGGCATTGCGCTCAGTCCGGACGAAAAAACGCTGTATATCGCCAATAGCAGCGGCGCTGAATTATTAACCTTAGCGCTTGCTGACAATGGCTTGCCGCTGCCAGATGCCAAAGTGCAGGTGTTTGCCCGCTTAGCCGGTGCCGATGTGCCAGCGCCGGCAGCTCAGGCAACAACGCCAAATCCGGCAGCCAATCCAGCGCCAGCCGGCAGTGGCGCTGATGGCATTGCCATCGACAACGAAGGCCGGGTGCTGGTCGCAACTAATGCCGGCATTGAAGTGTTTTCGCCACAAGGCGCTGCGCTTGGACTGATCAAACTGCCACACAAGCCACAAAACCTGGCGTTCGCCGGATTTGATAAAAAAACTTTGTACATTGTGGGCCGTGGCGCAGTATATAAAATCGCCACACTGACGCCGGGTTATCTCGGCCGTGCCAAGTAATGGCAATAAGTCGTCTGAACACAAGGGGCAAATCGTCTGCACTGCGATTTGCCGCTGACAACCACTGATTTTTTTCTGAGGGAATAGCGTCATGTCAGAGCGTAAAACCGCCAAAGATTTTCATCCGGAAACCTTACGTTTATTCGATCGTTATGTGCACGGCGATATCAGCCGACGCGACTTTTTGACCGGCACCGCGAAATTCGCCGTGGCCGGCGTCACAGCGTTATCGATTCTGGAAGCCTTAACGCCCAACTATGCGCTCGGCCAGCAGGTCAAACCGGACGACAAAAGCTTGTCTGCCAGCTTTGTCGAATTCCCAAGCCCAAACGGCAATGGCACTGTGCGCGGTTATCTGGTGAAACCAGCCAAAGCAACCGGGCCACTTCCGGTTGTGCTGGTGGTGCATGAAAATCGCGGCTTAAACCCGCATATTGAAGACGTGGCCCGCCGTTTCGCCAAGGCCGGTTTTATCGCCTTAGCGCCGGATGCACTTTTTACGCTGGGTGGTTATCCGGGTGATGAAGACAAAGCGCGTGAATTGTTTGGCAAACTGGACCAAACCAAAACGCGACAGGATTTCATCGAAAGCGTGGCTTACCTGCAGAAGCTGGAAGGCGGCAATGGCAAAGTTGGTGTGGTTGGTTTCTGTTACGGTGGCGGCATCGCTAACTTCCTCGCCACTGAAGTGCCAACCTTAGCCGCCGCAGTGCCGTTTTACGGTCGCCAGGGCGAGCTGGAGAAAGTCGCCCAAATCAAAGCACCGCTACTCATTCATTACGCCGGCAATGACGAACGGGTCAACGCCGGCGCCAAAGCCTATGACGACGCGTTAAAAGCCGCCGGCAAAAACGCGCAAAGTTATACCTACCCGGACACCCAACACGGCTTCCACAACGACACCACACCCCGCTACGACAAAGCCGCGGCGGAACTGGCCTGGCAGCGCACCGTGGCATTTTTTGGCCAGCATTTGAAAGCCTGATTTGGATTCCGGCCGACAGGGATGTTGGTTGGGGTGATGTTTTCGTTACATTGGATAGATTGCAGACGCTTTAAACAAGTGTTCTCGAAAAAACGAATGTCTGCTTTGCTTTAGTTGCAGACATTCGATTTTTCGAAAACTCAGCAAATCACCTCTAACAAAGTGGCCAAACTTAGTGTGCCACGACATAGAGCACAATAATAAACTCAGTCCTTCTTCAAGCTACTGCAGTCATTGTTCTTACCGCTCCCCGGCTCCCAGGTTGGAGGTTGGTCTGTTGGTGTACAAGCCTTAAATGGTGTCGACCATATATTGTCAGCATTTCGCATTGTCCATTGCCACACTGCAGCAACGCCGTAACGTTGCATTTGTTCTGGAGAAAATTTTATCCTTTCAGTCGTCTGTCCACTGGACGAATTACTGAAGGTTTGCTCAAGCGTGTTTCTAGTCGACTGGGAAATTGCAGAGCCACTGGTCGAACCGCTTACACCGCCCTCAAAAATACTCCCTTTCATTGAAGCCTCGAATGAGGTTCTTACGACCTCATCGACCTTTTCAATCCTAGTGCCGGTAGAGTTAACGAATCCCGTTATTATTTCTTTGTCGCAGACCCCAGAACACACAAGAGCCCAGTATCCACGAGTGATTTCTTGTCTCGGGTCGTAGTTTTCAATGTACTCAACGGATGCCTGATCCAAGAACTGACCGGTACGCCCTCCGATCGAAACAACCTTTCCACCTTTCAAAGAAACACAAAGGTTCCCGCCTTCTGGATTTCCGGCTGTAACCACAACGCCCTTGTTGGATTTCAGCCACATGTGGTCAACGAAGTCGCCAGAGCGAATCACAATTTCAGACCAGAAATCATCTGGGTCCAGTAGGTACTGGTCAGTTGCATTGCCCCCGTCGCCGCCATACTTATGGCCGTTGATAAAGATGGAATCAACGAAGTCAGCACCTCTAAAGCCAACCTTCCGAGGACTAACGGGGGCAAATTCGTTTCCGCCCATCCCGCCACAGGTCTTAGTGATTGATCCTGCTAATACGTCGGAAATCAAAAAAAATGACAACAAAACCAGAATTAAATAGCGTTTTAACATTTAGTCTCTCCCATCTGAGGTTTAACTTTCTTTCAGTGATGAAGTGTGAGGCCTGTGCGAGGTTGATAGGAACTAACAATCACCTTGAAACCTTTGCAGAAGTAGCATAGTCCAACTTGCCTAACCTAAGATCGCAACCCGGTTTCCCATTTTATGGTGGAGTCTCTGCTGGTATGATTTCCAACTCCGGATTAAGAATATTTCAAAAAATAATGTCTGTTTTGCCTTATTTGCGGACATTCGGTTTTTCGAGATGACCTTTCCGAGTTAGTTCACATTGAATTGATAAATACCTACGCTGGACTAAGTCGGAAATCTATTCATAAACTGATCGGTAACACCACTTCGTGTGTGACGTATGTGATGTGACCAGACCTTTCCCCCATTTTTGCATCATCGACATTGGTTTGAACCACGCTGTTACCATAGACTTCCTTGCCTACCTGACCACGGACATTGATGCCGGTGATTTGATGATACACAGGAATTGAACACGGTGGGTATTACATTGTTTGATTTTCAATCGACACCCATAGTTCAGATGAATCTATGGGTGTCTCGGACTTTTTTGATTAGGCGCGGCCATTTTTAATTAATAATGGGAATTATATTTTAATTTTAGTTGTGCGACTAACAACAAAAATATCACCCTGGACTTTATAAAAACTTGTGAGTGAATTTGATTCTGAGTATCGATCTTTCCCCCAGAAATGAAATGAGCTCGTATCTTTGCTAATGTGCAAAAACACATCACCTTTAACCCCGCCAATGAATTCATTTAAAATAACTAAGGACTCTTTAGAGCAGGCATCCTTAATTTCTAAAAGCTTAGGGAATAATAATTTGTGACTCTCACTTTCCGTTGTTGTTATAGTTATGTAATCACTAGGCTCGTCAAACAAAACAATTCTGAACGGCGTTCTTTGCACAGTAATAGATGATACCTTATCAATATCTTTAATTTTCACGGGGTTAGTATTTAACCCTAAAAACACCTCAACTCTATTATCTGCCACCTGAGGATTTTCAGAAATTCTATAACTGCATTCTTCTGCATGTGATTGATGCATGCTTAGTGCTGAGATAAATGATATCAAACATAGTTTCCTGAAGTCTTTCATAACGTATCCTCTACTGCACTTTTGAAATCATTAAAGTTGTCATACCTACTGAATATTTGGCGAACCCAGCTGGGCGAAGAATTTATTATTATGTTTTTTGATGGGTCAGAATACAGCACTTCTGTTGCCGACTTCCCTGCACCAGCAGTCATCCTCAATAATCCATTCATTTGATTGTATCTATAAGCATCAGAGATTGCTTTTCTGGCAAATTCAGGATGACTTGTAAAATTACTTACTGATACCCCTGTTAGCTTTCCTAGCATTTGGAGTTGTTCACTGTTTAAGGAATCAAGCATATCTTCGAATTCCATTCTTGATTTCAATGCGTTGCTCAGTCCATTAATATTTTTAATCAACTTAACAACGGCACTATATTCACGCTCGTTGATTGCGTGCTTCTTCATAAAAGCTGCTTTAGCTGAACTCACTGCATCATCATTCAATAGCCTCGAAAACGCGCCGGTTATAGCGCCATTTACAAATTTCCCGCCAGACAACACCGATGCACTGCCGCCAATAATCGCAGCTTTTATTGCATTACTTGCTCTGTCAGAGATTGATTCAGCGCCTTCAATAAACAGACCTTCTCCACCAATTTGACTGGCTGCTTGCGTAAACCCAGCCGCTGCAAAACCGTGACCAAATTTACCTCCGCTCAGTTCACTGGAGATACCGCCGACAATACCATGCGCGGCTATTCGACCATAATCTATACCTTTGGCAACGAGATTAGATTTCCAGTTGTGAAGACTACCAAACGCCGCGCCTGATAGTGCCCCGGTAAGTGCGCCACGTAAGCTGCCAGTGGCGACCCCGCCTGAAACAAAACCAGTAATGGCGCCGATTTGTGCCGCGTGCAGCCCTTGCAAGAAATTCATTCCCGGCAAGTACACAGCTATAGCGATTGACACCAGCGGCGCCAAATCTCCCAGTAACTTATTCAGCGCTTTAAACAAATACCCACTGGGGTCGGTATAACTCATCGGGTTATTCAGCACATAACTATACCGATTAAAGCTTTGTAAATTAGATGGTTGCTGAATAAATGGGTCGGCTTGCATAAAGCGGCCCAGCACCGGGTTATAGGTTCTGCCGCCCATGTGAATGACTTCAAAATCACTGACCATG
>NZ_CAXIRE010000024.1:0-454744 GCF_964031785.1 Rheinheimera texasensis | reverse complement strand
TTGCTTGCGATTTTAAGGCTTTCACCCCAACCTCGCTGCGAGGCGGCCATTTTAGTCAGTTTTTAATTCGTGTCAAGCGTCTTTTTATCGACTATTTTTTCACTTTTCAAACTCACCCGGCGTTTCGCGTTTCGCTTCACCCCGTCGGCATGGCGCGCATTATAGGCCGTCACGAAACTTACGCAAGCTTAAATTTGAGAAAAGTTGCGCTTTTGCGATCGTTCGCTGACTTTATACACAAATCGCTGATTACTTCAGCAGAACAGGGCTGTTTCAACCGAAGCAGCCCTGACATTAATCAAAAATCGTATTTCGCGGAGAACTGAATGCGATTCAAATCACCATCTAAATCCGATTCCAATACCCGAGTCGCATGGCGTACTTCCACACCTACTGACACTTTACTGGCCAGCTGGTAAATCAGGTTCGCGCTATAGCTCTCTGTGCTTTCTGTTTGCGCCATACCAGTCAGGTCAGTTGGGTTATCAATTTGCTGCGCAGAATAAAAGAAGCTTGAACGCAGCTTATCATTCCACGAATGCTTATATGCCAGGGTATAACCGATACTGCTGATGGCGTCTAAAGCCCCTGCTTTAGTTAATACCGCATCATTGCCGGTATTGAGGCTGAGGTAACGCCCCAATCCATCGCCGTAGGTCACGGCAAAGCGGATATCATCGGTTTTCGAGACATTAATTTTGCCACTGAACGATAAACCGTAACCTTGGACTGAGTCGTCAACCAACCCTTGTTGCATTGACAGCTGCCGGCTTAACGCAGACACCGTCAATCCGCCCCAATCCGCTGTATGATTGTAGCGCACAACCAGATCCGGCATTGAATTGTCATCCGTCACTACGCGGGTGCCGCCACCGTTTGGGGTCACTGTTGTCTCCGGGTTTTCGACCGCGAATTGCCAGCCGCCCATGGTGTATCTTACCTGGGCCTGGCGCACAAACACGGTTCCGTCAGTCGTGCCGACAAAGTCCAGACTGTCCGGCAACGCATTAGTGTCCATAAAGGTGGTCCAGGTCTGACCAAACAACCAACCATCGTAGCTGATAAAAGCGTGACGGATCTCCGGTGCATAGCCATTACTGACCCGCTGGTCACCGGTACCGGTGGTTGCCATCATGTCAAACTCAAAACGGCCAGTGACCTTTTTGCCGTTTTCCAGCAAGGTGTCACTACTGATAAAAAACCGCGACTGGCGGGCATGCATGTCCCAGGTCGCGGATTCACCGGTACCACCCACCGGCGTTAAGCTCGGTACATAGAAGTCACGGCCTATCCCCGTGGCTATCTGGCCATCGGATGTATCAGTGAGCATTGCATCCAGTTTGACGTAACCACCGATATTGATTTCTGTCGTGTCACCGACCTTAAATCCGGCGACTGCGCTTTGACTATAAGCCGCCATACATAATGCGACCGCCATTGCAGTGCGCGTCATAAAAAGCCGGCTGGTGTGACCTTGTGTGGGCAGAATTTGTTGCATAGTTGTACTCCGCTACCTTGTCTGTTGATCTGTTGTGGTTTTATTGCCATTGCAAATCTGGTAGACGGCGCCCGATTGCTCAATTAGCCATTAGTCGTAACAAAGGGCTGTTGTAGACTAATGTCTAATTTGCCCTGAAGGGCGCTTTCGGTAGAACTGCATTATCAAAGAACATCAGGCGGAAAACGCCATACGGGGAAGACGAACCATGACACATCAATCTGTATATCCGGTCCCGCCAGCGGCTCAGGAACGCACCTGGGCCGACAACGACACTTATCTGCAAATGTACCGGGCCTCACTGGACAACCCGACAGCATTTTGGGCCGAGCATGGCAAACGTATCGATTGGTTCAAGCCATTTACCCAAGTGAAGGACACCAGTTTTGTGCTTGGTGATGTCCATGTCAATTGGTTCAGCGATGGCACTCTGAACGCCAGTTACAACTGCCTGGACCGGCATCTGCCGGAGAAAGCCAATCAAGTCGCTTATTATTGGGAAGGCGACGAGCCTGGCGTGCAAAAAGCGGTGACTTATCAGGAACTGTATGACGAGGTGTGTCAGCTGGCGAATGGCATGCGTGCTTTAGGTGTCGGTAAAGGCGACCGGGTCACTGTTTATCTGCCGATGATCCCGCAAGCTGCAGTCGCCTTATTGGCTTGTGCGCGGATTGGCGCTATTCACTCAGTTGTTTTCGCCGGATTCTCTCCGGATGCTCTGGGTAGCCGCATTGTCGATTGTGACTCTAAATTGGTCATCACCGCTGATCAGGCCCTGCGTGGGGCCCGGCTGACAGCATTAAAAGACAACACAGACCAGGCGTTAGCCCATTTAGGCAAAGCTAACCCGGTCAAACATGTCATAGTCGTCAAACACGTTGGTCAGAATATTGATGAACATCCGGGTCGTGATGTCTGGTATCACGAATTACTGGCCGCTCAGCCAAAACATTGCGAACCAGAGGCGATGAGCGCCGAAGACCCGCTGTTTATCCTCTACACCTCAGGCTCCACCGGTAAACCGAAAGGTGTATTACACACCACCGGTGGTTATATGGTGTGGGCATCGATGACCCACCAATATGTGTTTGATTATCACCCGGGCGACGTCTACTGGTGTGCCGCTGACGTAGGCTGGGTTACCGGTCACACATATATAGTGTACGGGCCACTGGCCAACGGCGCGACCAGCGTGATGTTTGAAGGGGTGCCGACTTATCCGAACGTCAAGCGAATTGCGCAAATTGTGGATAAATATCAGGTCAACATTCTCTACACCGCACCGACTGCTATTCGTGCGCTGATGGCGCATGGCACAGCGCCGGTTGAAGGCAGCACTTTAACTTCATTAAAGGTACTGGGCAGCGTCGGCGAACCAATTAATCCGGAAGCCTGGCACTGGTACCATGACAATGTCGGCAAAGGCCGTTGTCCTGTCGTCGACACCTGGTGGCAAACCGAAACCGGCGGCATTCTGATCACGCCATTACCTGGCGCTACTGCTTTAAAACCCGGCTCTGCCACCCGGCCGTTTTTTGGCGTCCAGCCAGCCATCGTCGACAACGAAGGCAACTTACTCGACGGCACTTGTGAAGGTAACCTGGTGCTGCTCGACAGCTGGCCGGGTCAGATGCGTTCAGTCTATGGCGACCATGAGCGGTTTGAGCAGACCTACTTCTCCACATATAAAGGTATGTATTTCACTGGTGATGGCGCCAAGCGCGATGAAGATGGGTATTACTGGCTGACCGGCCGCGTCGATGATGTATTAAACGTCTCCGGCCACCGTTTAGGTACTGCCGAAATCGAAAGTTGTCTGGTCGCGCACGAAGCCATTGCCGAAGCTGCCGTCGTCGGTTATCCACACGACCTCAAAGGCCAGGGCATTTATGTGTTTATCGCGCCACGCGTCGGCGTGGAACCCAGCGATGAACTGACTAAAGCAGTGCGTGATTGGGTGCGTCGTGAGATTTCACCAATCGCTTCACCGGATTTAATTCAGTGGGCGCCGGGCTTACCTAAAACCCGCTCTGGCAAAATCATGCGGCGTATCTTGCGTAAAATTGCCGCCAACGAGCACGACTCTTTAGGCGATATCTCCACGCTGGCAGATCCGTCGGTCGTTGAGCACCTGATCAACAACCGCCTCAATAAATAAGTCGACAAAAAGACCATAAGTCTATCAAAGGCTTATGGTCTTTCTTCCATGGACAGATTAGTTCCGGCTGATTAAGCTGTGCTGTGTTGATAAATTCTTTTGCGGAGATCAGAAATGGCAAAACTTATAGTCGCAGACGATCATCCTCTGTTTCGCAATGCCCTCATCAGTGCCATCAGCAATACTTTTGCTACGACTGCAACAGTTGAAACCGACTGTTTTGATGCCACAGTACAAGCGTTGGAACAGCACCCTGATGCAGATTTGCTGCTATTGGATTTGCATATGCCAGGCAATTGCGGTTTTCTGGGTCTGATCCAACTGCGGAAGACTTTCCCGACCATGCCAATTGTGGTCATTTCAGCCAGTGATGATCAGGACGTGATCCGCCGCGTGATGAATTTCGGTGCTTCGGCTTACGTGCCCAAATCAGCACATCCGACAGAGATCGCCAACGCCTTACATGCCGTGATGGCTGGCGAGATTTGGTTGCCGGAAAAATATCAGCATCTGTTGCGGGCAAACCCGCAGCAACATGAAGACTTAGACCTCGCCGCCCGTATCGCGCAATTGACGCAGCAACAATATAAGGTGTTGTATTACCTGACCGAAGGTTGGCTGAATAAACAAATCGCCTACGATTTACATATCTCTGAAGCGACAGTGAAAGCTCATATGACCGCGATATTCCGCAAACTCGGTGTCACCAACCGCACGCAGGTTGTGATCCAGGCCCAGCGCCTGCAGCTCGAAGCGCCGGTTGACCGTGATTTAGCCCGGCAATCGACTTAATGTAAGCCCGGCAAACTATTGTGGTCGACCTCATCAATTTGCTCGGCCGACAGAAACTGCCGGGCAAACTCCAGATAGACTTTTTTCTCGACAAAAATGCGGAATAAATCGGCATCGATGTGCTGCTCTTTGGCCATAAACCCTAAAATCCGCAGCGACTCCGATAACGTCTTGGCTTTTTTGTAAGGCCGGTCCGACGCCGTTAAAGCCTCAAAAATATCGGCAATAGCCATGATCCTGGCTTGCACCGACATTTGCTCTTTTTTCAGACCCCGCGGATAGCCGGTGCCATCCATTTTCTCATGATGACCGCCGGCATATTCAGGCACATTGCGCAGATGTTTCGGGAATGGTAACGATTCAAGCATCTCGATAGTGATATCAATATGACGATTGATCACACGGCGCTCTTCCGGGTTTAAAGTACCGCGCTCTACACATAAATTACTGACTTCGGCTGGTGTTAATACCGACTGTTCAACCCCGGCGATGACAATATGGTAGCGGGCAGCGATGTCGCGTACGCGTTTTTGCAGCTCCCACGACATAAATTCCCCGCCGATATTGCTGGCCTGCAGGAATTTCAGATCGACCCGCAGCTGGTCAAGTAAATCGTCCCGGCTGGTCTGATCCAGACTCTGGTCCAGCAGAATATCGCGCCGGGCAATTTCAAACCGCGCTTCCACCAGCGCGATATTGTCGTGCAGACCATGTAATTTAGTTGCTTTGTCCATGATGTATTCGGGCGTGGCGATTTTGCCGCAATCGTGTAACCAGGCCGCAACCGACAATTCATGGACATCCGCTTCATTCATCGAAAAATCCGCCAGCGGGCCTTCTGTCGTCTCGCTGCAGGCGTGCGCCAGCAACATGGTGATGGCCGGCACTCTTTTACAGTGACCACCGGTGTAAGGTGACTTTTCGTCAATTGCTTTAGCCAGTAACCGGCTCAACGCGCCAAACAGTTCCTCTAAATCCTGTACTAGCTGTTTGTTGCTCAGCACCATCGCAGCCATTGACGACAGAGCTATGACCAGCCGTTGTGTCTGGGCAGAAAATGCGTGGACCTTCCCTGAGTTGTCAAGGCAATTGACCAGTTGCAACACCCCGGTGACATCACCCTGATGGTCAAGCAGCGGCACTGTCAGCATCGATTGGGTGCGATAACCATGTTGCTGGTCAAACTGCCGGGCCCGCTCCTGGTTGACCAATGGGCTGAAGTAAACATCATCGATGACTATCGGTTGTTTTTGCAGCGCAGCAATCGCAACCACGGCACTGTGATTGGGCTGACCGTCTTTATACAGCGGAATAGGCGCCTGTGCCGATTGTATCCCCGACGTTCCGCCCTGGTGAAACCCAAGGCTGCGGTTAAATAAAGTGGCGAATTCGAGTTGGTTATCACTGGTCAGCCGGTAAATAGTCCCACCGTCGGCCTGACTGATATGCTGTGCACTTTGCAGAATTTGCTCCAGTAACACGGTGCGGTCAGTTTGTCTGGCCAGCGCCAGACCAATATTTACAAAGTGCTCTAATTGCTCAAGATTTCCCACTGCATTGGCCCTTGCGCTTGTTGTTCAGCTATGGTTAACGCTGAGTATAGTCAGAGAATATTTGCACCAGACACCAGGAGCAGGACAAAATTGCATTTGTCAGCGTCATCTCAGCAGTTTGTCGGGATTAAACACAGCATCTGGTTGATTGTGTTGTTATTTCTGTTCGCAACTCTCAGCTTCTTGCAGGCTTGGTTTCGCCCGCTGGACGCAGCCAGTCTTGATCTGGCCCAGCGCTGGCACGCTACGCATCATGGCACACCACATCCGGATATCCTGCTGATTGACATCGACGACAAATCGCTCAGCCAGATGGCGGCACAGGTCGGCGCCTGGCCCTGGCCACGCAGTGTTTATGCGTATTTGTTAGAAGGTATACAGCCGCACAAACCCAAAGCCTGGGTATTTGATTTGTTACTCAGTGAAGCTGATTTGGACCGCCCGGACGATGACGCCTACTGGTTGTCAATATTACCCAAACACGACAACCTGTATTTAAGTGCGGTGCGGCTTGGTCCGGAGCAAGGCATAGCGCAGCAGGCAAAAAGTTTAGACCCGGCGCTGCTGCTACAACCGGGCCCGCACAATCCGGCAGTTCCGGTGTTGTGGCCGCTGGGTACCAGCGATATGCCGACGCGGGTTGGTCTGATCAACGCGACTGCCGATCCGGACGGAATCTATCGTCGTTACCCATTGCAACATCAGATTGCCGGTTGGCTTTTTCCGTCGTTACCCTGGCGGTTCAGCCAGCCCAAGGCGTTGCCCGCACAACAGGACTTATGGCTGACCTTTCAAAGCCCGCTGGCTGTGCCTTATCCCAGTATCAGTTTTGCCGACGCTTTTGCACTGGCATTCGAGCCAAGCGCCGACGCACAGCGCATTTTTGCCGGCAAGATCCTGATCATTGGCAGCAGCGCCGTGGGCCTGGCTGATTTAAAACATACCGCTATTGCAGCACAGCAACCTGGTATGGTGTTGCTCGCCACTGCCATCGATAATCTGCTGCAAAACAACGCCTTGCAACGACAGAGCGACATGCCTTTGCTGGCGCTGCTGTGCCTGCAACTGCTTGCGCTACAGCTCGCCTATCGGCGCACGGCCGGCTTTCAGCAATTTTGTCTGTTCAGTCTGTTGATTCTGGTCATCATCATTTTGTGTAGCAGCGTGGGCTGGGTGTTACTGCTAAAACAGGGTCAACTACTGGCTGCCAGCACTTATGGTCTTTGGCTTTTACTCAACACCGCCGCTTTTAATACTTACAGCGCCATTGGCGAATATCAGACGCGGCAACATACCACCCGCTTATTCAGTCGTTTTGTCGACCCCCGGGTCGTGCGCTCGTTAATCAGTCAGCAACAGGCACTGGCCACGCAGAAGTGCCAAATCACCGTGTTGTTCACCGACATCCGCGGTTTTACCAGCCTGAGTGAACAGCTGGACGCTGACACAGTTTTACAGCTGCTGAATGACTATCTGCAACTGCAGGTTGCAACCTTGTTTGCCCACCAGGCGACGCTGGATAAATTCATCGGCGACGCCATTATGGCGTTCTGGGGAGCGCCGTTGCCCCAAGCGCAACAAGCGGATTTAGCCTTAAAGGCTGCCGTCGCGCTGGTGGATAACCTGCAGCAGTTTTGCGCCCGCCTGCCAGCAGATCTGCCGCATTTTGATATCGGCATCGGTATTCACACCGGCAGCGCCATTGTTGGTTTATTAGGCACAGAACAACGACTGGATTACACGGCTATTGGCGACACCGTCAATGTCGCGAGTCGGCTGGAATCCGCCACAAAGGACTATGGCCGGATTTTATGCTCGGCCGACACCGTCGCACACTGCCAACAAGCCCATGCACTACACTTGGTTGGAGACATTCAGCTGAAGGGCCGAAGCTCCGGTATCCGTATCTATCGACTCGGAGATTAATATGCGAACACATGCAGTACACCCGCGTCACACCGTTCTGTTATGTCTGATGCTGCTGAGTATGACAGCTCAGGGCAACCCGCCATCCGGTCTGCCCGCAAAGCCCAAAGCCACAACCCGCCAGCCCACACCTTTGCTGGCGCAACCGGTACCAGATGCGGCAATAGTCACTGAACTGCCCAAAGCTGCAGCGCTGCAGGTGCTGGCCCGCCAGGGCGGCTGGTATCAGGTGGCGCCAATTGCACAACCGAATGGCTGGGTGCGGCTCTTTGCGTTGCAGCTGAGCAAAACCATGTTCCGGCCTGACAATCAGCCGCTGACCGACCTCAATGGTCTGGTCCTTCCGGGCCACAATCAGGTGACCAGCAGCACCGGTGTACGGGGTTTAGACAAAGTTGCTATCGAATCCGCCACTGCTGATTTTAATGCGCTGGTTACCCTGCAATCCTTTCAGCAACAGCCAGCAACAGCAGAAGCTTTTGCCAAAGCGGGCGGACTGCACAGCGAACCCGCAGTGCCACTAAAAGAGGTGCAACGATGAACGCTATCAGTATTCGTTTGTACAGGAATGTGCTCGCTGGCTCCCTGCTGGCAGCTCTTAGCGCCTGTAACATGACGGCGAATGGAGTTAACTTCGGCAAACTGGCGACGGTCGGGCAACATTTAAGCCAATCCGGCGGCATTGACGAAAAACAGGAAATGCAGCTTGGCGATGAATTTTCAGCAATGCTGCTCGGGGCCAGCCGGCTGCATCCGGACCAGGCGCTGCAACAATATGTGAATAAAGTGGGCACCTACCTCGCCACTCAATCGGCCAGACCAGATTTGCCCTGGACTTTCGCCGTCCTGGATACCCCCGATCTGAACGCTTTTGCCATCCCGGGAGGTTATGTGTTTATCAGCTCGGGATTGTTGGCTACGCTGAACTCAGAAGCTGAACTCGCGGCGGTACTCAGCCACGAAATTAGCCATATCACCGAGCGTCATCACTTACGTGAAATTGAACGACAAAATTCAGTAGGACTTCTAACCGCTATCGCCAGCGCAGCAGAGGAATATCGTCAGGAGCACAATTCAGAACGGCCCAGCGCCCGCGCCTATCAAAACCGGCAAATCGCTGAAAATGTATTGAGTGCCGGCCATCAGCTGTATACCAAAGGGCTTGGCCGCGATGATGAACTGGCCGCCGACGCTATGGCGGTGCGGCTTTGTGCCAAAGCTGGCTACGACCCTTATGCTTTGGCCGCTGTGCTGCAGCAACTTGATCGCGTCAACAGCGACAGCAGCGCACTGAGCCTGCTGCTGGCCACGCATCCGGCGCCGGCGGACCGGCTCAGTCAGCTGGAACAGCAGCTGAACCAGCTTCCTGTTTTGGCACAGCCAAAACTAGCGTTGTCCGAGCGTTTTATCGCGGCGCTGCAGCACTAAAGCTGCAGCCCAAAGAACGATGAAACAAAAACAGTTCAGGCTTTTGGCGGATGGCTGAATTCGGTCATAAAAATCTGCCAGAACACCATAAATAATGCCGCGACCAGCGGCCCTAACACAAAACCATTGATGCCAAACAAGCTGATGCCGCCGAGTGTCGAGAACAACACCACATAATCCGGCAACTTGGTGTCACGGCCGACTAATAATGGCCGCAGGATGTTATCGGCGAGGCCAATCACCAACGCGCCATAGGCGATAAGCACAGTCGCCGGCACCCATTGCCCGGTGGCGTACAAATACAAGGAAACCGGTAACCAGACCAGCGCTGCGCCAACGGCCGGCAGCAGGCTCAGGAAGGTCATCACCACGCCCCACAAAATCGGCGCCGGAATGTCCAGCAGGAAAAAAATAATGCCGCCTAAAGTACCCTGCACCACCGCCACTACCAGATTGCCTTTGACAGTCGCGCGCGTCACTTCGGCAAATTTTGCCAGCAGCAGATGTTCACGTTCATCGCCAAGCGGCAAGGCTTCAACCAACAAATGCAGCAGTTTGGGACCGTCACGCAGCAGGAAAAACGCCAGATACAACATCAGGGCAATATTGAGGAACAAACCAGCGGCATTCTGACCTATTGCCAGCATCTCACCAGCCAGCACTTTACTGGTGCCCATAGCAAATTCGGTGAGTTTTAATCGCAGATTGTCGGTATCGATACCAAAGCCCTGCAAGGTCGACACTGCAGTCGGAAACGCTGATTTAACCGCATCGATCATCTTCGCCGGGTCCACTTCACCGCTTTGTAACCGGGCATAAAAATTGATGCCTTCCTGCACAAAAGAAGCGCCAATCGCCAGCAGCGGCAATACCACCACCAGCACAGAACAGCACAACGTCAACAGTGCCATCCGGCCGCGGCGGGCGGAAAAATGCTGCAGCAGCCATTGCTGTAACGGATAGAAAATCACACTGAGCACACAGGCCCAAAACACCGCGCCCCAAAACGGCTCTAACACCCAACCAAATAACAAAGTAACAGCAATTAACATCCACAAAAAAAAGCGGCGTTCCAGTTCTGCCCGCATGCAGTTCTCCTTGTTTGTACAGATGGAAGTAATTTCAGCTTCCACGGCCCTGCAGTTTCAGTGAATTCAACGCAGCGCGCAAGGCCGCCGCTTTGATAGGTTTGGGTAAAAACAACATGCCTGCCGTTTTGGCGCGCTCCGGCAAACCCGGATCCGGCGCGGCCGACACTAAGACGCCACGCAGCTCAGGCCAGCGCTGTTTTAACGCAATAAACAGCTGCAAGCCGTCTGGCGGTTGGCCTAGCTGATAGTCAGCGATGACTATATCCACCTGCTGCTGCAGTTGCAGCGCCTTTTCGGCATCGTCGAGGCACGCCACAGTGCCAAGCTGCCATTGTGTTAACAACTGCTGCAAAGCCGCAAGATTAGTATTGTCATCATCAATACACAGAATGCTCAGCGCGTCCGGCGCTGTCTGCGGCACTGGCATGCTGAGCGCTGGATCAGAGACCGGCTGCAGCAGGGGGGCGGCAATAACAGGTACCGCCAAACGGAAACAACTGCCTTTCCCCGGCACCGAAAGAACTTCCAGCGGATGCCCCAGACTGCGCGCCATCCTCTGCACCACACCAAGCCCAAGCCCGACGCCCTGCTGACCCCGTGCTGTCGCCTGCACCCGGTAAAAGTCAGTGAAAATCTGCTGCAGGTCCTGCTCAGCCAGGCCCGGGCCTGTGTCCCACACTTCTATCCAGACCAAATCACCGCGCCTACGACAGCCCATCAGCACTTTGCCGGACTGGGTATATTTAATGGCATTACTCAGAATATTCTGAATGATACGACGCAGATAAGTCGGGTGACTGCTGACCAAAAAATGCCCGGCGCGGACATGCAGCTGCAGCTGTTTTTGCGCCACCAACAACTGACTTTCATCGGACAGTTGTAACAACATCGCGCGTAAATCGACGGCACTGACCGGGAACTCCAGCTTGCCTTCGTCCAGCCGGGCGATATCGAGCAAAGTCGCCATCAGCTCTTCAGTGGCTTTCAGCGAATTATCCAGCTGACCCAACATCTGCCGGCCTTTGCTGTTTAACTGCTGATCGTCCAGTGCTGCCGCAAATAACCGCGCCGCATTGAGCGGCTGCAGAATGTCGTGGCTCGCCAGCGCCAGAAACCGGGTTTTTGACGCATTGGCTGCTTCGGCTTCGGCCTTGGCCTGCAGCAACTGCTGCTCTGTGGTGCGGCGTAGTTCCACCTCTGCCAGCAGTTCTGCGTTCATCTGGCTGATTTGTGCTGTACGCTCGGACACGCGCTGTTCCAGATGCTCTTTTGCTGCCGCTAATGCCTGTACTGCTTTTACATGCTCGGTGATGTCAGTAAAACTGGTAACAAAACCACCGCCCGGAATTGGATTGCCGCGAATTTCGATGACCGAGCCATCAGGCCGGACGCGCTGAAACACATGGGCAGTACCATTTTGCAAATGGCTGATGCGCTTGGCCACGTGCTCATCGGCGTTACCAGGCCCACACAAACCACGCTCGGCGTTAAAGCGCACTATGTCCGCCACAGCGCGGCCAACTCTAATCATGCCGGCCGGATAATCAAACATCTCCAGATACTTTTTATTCCAGGCCACCAGCTGTAAATCCCGGTCCACCACACTGACGCCCTGACTTAAGTTCTCCAGCGTCGAGAACAAAATCTTGCGGGAAAACTGGATCGCTTCCCGCGTGTCGTCAAACATCGTCACCACGTCTTCAAAAGCAAAAGAGCGGCCTTCCAGCACGGCTTTAACCATGGCAGCGGCGCTTGATGAGCCAATCACACCAGCGAGTTCTCGCTCGACATGGCGCAGCAGCTGCACCTGCAGCACATCGTCCGACGATGGCCGGTAGCCGTGACGCTGTTCGAATTCATCCAGCGATTCGCGCACCCGGTGAGCACCGACAAAGCGCTCGAGCAGCGTCAGAATATCGGCAGACGCCACTAAATTGCGTTTGAGTGTTTTGCCATCATCCGGCAGCGGCAGATTGGGTTTGACAAAAGCGACGGCTTGCAGACGGTCGTTTAAATCCGCCTTGTGCAGCAACGACATCAGCACATAGGCCAACGAATTGAGCCCCAAAGACCAAAACACACCATGGCTTAAAGCATCCAGCTCCAGACCAAATAGCGCCGTTGGTTTTAACCAGCTAAGGCCAAAAGCGCCTTGCTCCAACACTGTCGCCGCCATCACGCCGGCACTGACCAGCTGCGGCAACATCAGGCAATAAAACCACAGCACAAAACCGACCGAAACACCGGCATAAACGCCCCAGGCGTGCCCGCGCTTCCAGTACAGCCCGCCAATCACCGCCGGTGCCAGCTGAATAATCAGCGCAAAAGCCAACAAGCCGGTTTCAGCCAACTCGTAATTGCGGGCAAACCAGCGGTAATAACCCCAGGACAAAGCCATCACCAGCAAAATCATCAGCCGGCGCACCCGCAGGATCAACACGCTGTAATCGCGTTGTTGCCTATGTAGTTGCTGGCGGCGCAATAAGGCCGGCATCACGACGTCATTACTGATCATAGTGCCAAGCGCCAGCGTGGCGATAACAATCATCGAGGTCGCGGCGGAGAAACCGCCAATAAATACCAATGCGCTTAATAAGTCCCAGCCTTGACTCGCCGGGATTAACAGTACAAAACTGTCGGCATGCGCTAGTTGTTGTGGAAATAGGTGTATACCGGCGATAGCGACGGGTACCACAACAAGAGTCACTAACAGCAAATACCAGACAAACCAGCGCCGCGCCTGATGTAAATGGCCAGGATCGGTGTTCTCGACAAAAGTCACATGAAACTGTCGCGGTAATAAAAACACTGCAGTGACCGCCAGCAGGGTTTTGGTCAGAAAGCCGGTCAGGCTGAACTGGCCGGCAGATTGGGCGTCGCTGTGCTGCTGGAATTGCTGTAACAAGCTTGCCGGTTCTGGCAGCAGCCAATACACCACAGCGCCCGCCAGCAGCAATAGAGCCGCAAGCTTCACCACGGATTCAAAAGCAATAGCGGCCATCACGCCGCGGTTCTGTTCGGTCAGGTGTAACTTGCGGGTGCCGAATAAAATGGCAAATAGCGCCATAGTGACTGCGCTCCACAGTGCCGAATCCTGCCAGACCGCAGTACTGCCTTCAGCAGGTAATCCTGCCAGCACCTGATAAGAATTCGTCACGGCTTTTAATTGCAGCGCTATATAAGGCACCACCACCACCAGACAGAGCAACGCGGTCAACGCAGCGATGGCCTGGCGTTTGCCATAGCGGGCACTGATAAAGTCGGTCAGCGAGGTAACGTTGTGTTTTTTCGCGACAAATAACAATTTGCGCAGCAGACGATGGCCAAACAGATACAGCAGCACAGGCCCGAGATAAATTGGCAGATAATCCCAGCCGGAACTGACGGCAGACCCCACAGCACCATAATAAGTCCAGGACGTGCAATACACCGCCAGCGCCAGACTATAAATCGCCCCCCCATACTTTTGTAGTAGCGGGTCATGCCGCGGCCGGTCCGCCCAGTTTGCGATTGCAAAGAGCCCACCGATATAGGCAATTGCCATCAGAATGATCCAGCCAGCAGCCACCGTCAATACCTCATTTAAATTCAATATGTTAGCTTGCAGCGTCACGATAACGCTGCGCGGGGGTATCGCTGCAGTCTTGGGGAATTTAACGGCGCTGTCAATGCTGAGCCAAAGCAAAAAACCAGCGGCTTCAACCACTTCGACTAAAGTCGGGCTAGGCGTTTTGCCAGCACCGGCTATTGTGTAATCAGCGGCAGTTGCCAGCTCACAACAGGTTATAACAATAAACAAAACACAACGAGGAGAGACGTTATGGCGTTTCAAAGCTCTGAACAAGCCAGTGCCTATTGGCGGGAAAATGTCAGTCTGATGCTAAAACTGCTGGCCATTTGGTTCGCAGTGTCATTTGGTGCCGGCATTTTATTTGTCGACGCATTGAACGCAGTCCAGTTTTTCGGCTTTAAGCTCGGTTTCTGGTTTGCGCAACAAGGTTCAATCTACGTTTTTGTGCTGCTGATTTTCGTCTACGTAGTGAAGATGAATCAGTTAGACCAGAAATATAACGTCCACGAAGAATAAGGGGCGCGCCATGGATTTACAGACTCTCACTTATATTATCGTCGGTGCGACCTTTCTGCTGTACATCGGTATCGCAGTCTGGGCCCGCGCCGGTTCTACCCAGGAATTTTATGTCGCCGGTGGTGGCGTATCCCCTTTAGCAAATGGTATGGCAACCGCAGCTGACTGGATGTCTGCTGCATCTTTTATTTCGATGGCCGGCCTGATTTCCTTTATGGGCTACGACGGCTCCGTTTATCTGATGGGCTGGACCGGCGGTTATGTGTTACTGGCACTGTGCCTGGCGCCCTACTTACGTAAATTCGGCAAATTTACCGTGCCGGATTTTATCGGTGACCGCTATTACTCCCAAACCGCCCGGACTGTGGCCGTGGTCTGCGCCATTCTGGTGTCTTTTGTCTACGTTGCCGGTCAAATGCGTGGCGTCGGTGTGGTATTCAGCCGCTTCCTCGAAGTGGATATTGAAACCGGCGTTGTCGTTGGCATGGCCGTGGTGTTTTTCTATGCGGTATTAGGCGGCATGAAAGGCATCACCTATACCCAGGTTGCGCAGTATTGTGTGCTGATTTTTGCTTATCTGGTGCCTGCGGTATTTATCTCCCTGATGATCACCGGCAATCCAATTCCACAACTGGGTTTTGGTAGCACTATTGAAGGGACTGATGTTTACCTGCTGGACAAACTCGATGGTTTATCCAAAGAACTCGGTTTTGCGCTCTATACCGATGGCACCAAATCGATGATGGACGTGTTTGCCATCACCGCCGCACTGATGGTGGGTACTGCCGGCTTACCGCATGTGATTGTGCGTTTCTTCACTGTGCCACGGGTCAAAGATGCACGTATTTCTGCTGGCTGGGCGCTGATTTTCATCATGATCCTGTACACCACAGCCCCATCTATCGGCGCTTTTGCCCGCTACAATCTGATTGATACTATTAACGGTCCGGACCATCAGGGCACGCTGGTCAGCGAAACACCACAGTGGATGTCCAACTGGGCGAAAACCGGTCTGATTAAACATGAAGACAAAAACGGTGACGGCCGGATGTTTTACTCAGGCGATGAGCGCAATGAAATGACTATTGACCGCGACATCATGGTATTGGCGAACCCGGAAATTGCGAAATTACCAAACTGGGTCATTGCACTGGTGGCGGCAGGCGCGATTGCGGCAGCATTGTCCACAGCAGCGGGCTTGTTGCTGGTGATCTCGACATCGATTTCGCATGACTTACTGAAGCGAAATCTGATGCCGAACATCTCCGATAAAATGGAATTGCGCTATGCCCGTGGCGCTGCAGCCGTGGCCATCCTGGTGGCTGGTTACCTCGGCATTAACCCACCCGGCTTTGTGGCAGAAGTGGTTGCCTTCGCCTTTGGTTTGGCCGCAGCAAGCTTCTTCCCGGCAATTATTCTCGGCATTTTCTACAAGAAAATGAATAAAGAAGGCGCAGTGGCAGGCATGTTAGCCGGGATGGTGTTTACCATCGGCTACATTGTTTACTTCAAAGGCATTTTCATCACACCAATGGCCGCCAACGTACCAGCCAACTGGTTCCTCGGGATCTCACCGGAAGGCATTGGTACCGTGGGTATGCTGGTGAATTTTATCGTGGCCTTTGCCGTGAGCAAAGTGACGAAAGAAGTACCGGCTGAAGTACAGGACATCGTCGAATCCATCCGTTTCCCGAAAGGGGCTGGTGCGGCATCGTCCCACTAAGCTGACGACAGCGGTAACATACCGAAATACAGGTCAGCATCCCGGCGCTGACCTTTTTTATGCAGGAGCTTGTGATGCAAATTCAGGATGTTGTGCAGTTTTTAACGCAGGTTCCCCCTTTTGCCGATTTACCCGCGGCTGATCTCACCGCCTTAAGCCAGCAGATCACCGTGTATTACGCAGTCCAGTCCGAGCAACTGCCATTTACTAATCAACTGGTACTGGTGCGGACCGGTTTATTTCTGATGCAACAACAGCAACAGCTTTATCCACTGCAAAGTGGTGATTGCTGGGGTTATCGCCAGTTATTGGCACAGCAGGACCAAAACGAACAACTGCATTGTCAGGAAGACGGCCTGGTGTACCTGATCCCACAGCCGGTGTTTGTGCAGTATCAGCAGCAGTTTAAGAACTTTGCCTTGTATTTCCAACGCCTGCTCGGCCGGTCACTGCATTTACATCAACAAAGTGCCACAGACAACCGGCGGGTCGGCGATTTATGCGCGCTGCAAGTGATCAGTATTCAAAGCCAGGCCACCATTCAACAGGCTGCCCAACTGATGACACAGCAACGTATCTCTTCATTGCTGGTGATAGATGAACAGCAGCTCACCGGCATCCTGACTGACCGCGACCTGCGCAGTAAAGTACTGGCACAGGGCAAGTCGGCGTTGACCCCGGTGGCCGAGGTGATGACGCGAAACCCGTATCGGATCCACGCCGACGCTTTTGCTTTTGAAGCGCTGCAGCTGATGAGCCAGCATAATATTCACCACTTACCAGTCGAACGCTCTGGTGTGGTCAGCGGCGTGCTGACCACCAGCGACCTGGTGCGCAGCACCCAGGAACATCCGCTGTTTTTGATCAGCCACATTCATCGCCAGCACGACAGCGCCGGCTTAAGTGCCTGTGCACAAGCCATTCACGAACTGAGCCGCCAGCTCGGTCAGCAGCAGCTGCCGTCCACCGAAATCAGTCAGATTTTAAGCACTTTATATGATGCGCTGGCGCAAAGCTGGCTGAAGCTGGCGCAGCAACATCTGGGACCGGCCCCTTGCGCTTTCAGTTGGCTGTGTTTTGGCTCGCAGGCGCGTCAGGATATGTTATTAAGCGCCGATCAGGACAATGCACTGTTGCTGGAAAAAGAACCTGTTGGCGACATCGGGCGTTATTTCAGCGCCCTCGCCCGGTTTGTCTGTGATGGCCTCGCCAGTTCCGGTCAGATTCTATGTCCTGGCAATGTGATGGCGACCAACGAAAAACTTTGCTTAAGTCTCGCCGGCTGGTCGGCCCGTTTTGCCGGTATGATCCAAACCCCGACGCCACAGGCACTGCTCGACAGTACCATCTATTTTGATGCCCGCGTCGTCGCCGGCAGTCAGGCACTGTTTAACGCACTGCAGTCGGATATTCTGAACGCCAGTCATCAGCAACTGTTTATCTGGCAACTGGCGAAAAATGCGCTGGCGCATCAACCCCCGCTGGGCTTTTTTAAACATTTTATTCTGGAGCAGGACGGCGCCAAACGGCGCGGGCTGGATTTAAAAAAACGCGGTATTGCGCTTATTCATGATTTGGTGCGGGTGCATGCGCTGGCGCACGGAATTCACGCAGTGAATACGCCGGCGAGGCTGTCGGCGCTGGTCAGCCAGCAAGTGCTGACAGACTGTCAGGCACGCGATTTAACTGCCGCTTTTGCACTGCTACATCAGCTGCGCTGGCAATTGCAGTATGCCGCGTTAGCGCAAGGCGGTAGTTTCAGCAATCTGCAGGACCCGGCCGAGCTTAATGTCTTGCAGCGCCATCAACTGAAAGACGCTTTTGCGGTGATTAGTCAGCACCAGCAAATTGTCGCACAGCGTTATTGCCGGGAGCTGTGACGATGAGCTGGCAACACTGGTTTCGGAGGCTGTTAGGCACAGCACCACAACAGGCATTTGCGGCGTTGCAGCCAATATCCGGTCAATTGCTGGCGCGACAGGCAAATTTTTTGGTATTGGATTTGGAAACTTCAGGCCTCGATGCCAGACAACACCATATTGTCAGCGCCGGCTGGGTCTGTATTGATAAGCTTCAGCTGCATTTGCACAATAGTTTTTATTGTACTGTGCGTCCGGCAGAAGATGCCACATTAGGCCAAAGTGCGGTGATCCACGGCTTGCATCAGGCTGATTTGGCATCTGGTTTGACTGAAGCGGAGCTGCTGGCTGCATTTATTCAGGCGGCTGCTGGCCGTGTTTTGGTTTGTCATCACAGTGCCATTGAAAGCCGGTTTTTACAGCAAGCTTTTTTGCGGCATCATCCGCAAAGCCCGGCGCTGAAATTTGTCGATACGCTGGCTTTGGAGCTGCAACGGTTACAACGTCAGGGCTCTGTGGTGAAAACCAATACATTAAGTCTGAATCATTGCCTGACCCGCCATGGACTGCCGCAAATCCGGGCCCATAACGCACTGGAAGATGCCTATGGCTGCGCATTGTTGTTACTCAGCATCATCAGACAACGCAGTAACGACCTGACGTTGAAGGATTTACTGAATCCGCATATACCATGACGCCTTGGTCGCAACAGACAGGTGCAGACACAGCTTGATCCTGATGAGCACTGCCATGTCGCAGGCAAAAAAAAACCGCCAACGGCGGTTTTTTCAGCAGAAGGCCAATTACTTGGCGCGGCTGCGGTATTCGTCAGTGCGGGTGTCGATTTCGATTTTGTCACCGATCTCAACGAAAGCTGGCACTTGCAGTTCAAAACCAGTTTCAATTTTAGCGATTTTCATCACTTTACCTGAAGTATCACCACGGGCCGCTGGCTCAGTGTAAGTCACTTCACGCACCACGATGGTTGGCAGGTCAACAGAGATAGCGCGCTCGCCGTAGAATACGACTGAACAGCCCATTTCCGGCACCAGATATTTCAGGGCGTCAGTCATGTTTTCTGCTTCGATTTCGTACTGGTTGTACTCAGCATCCATGAATACATACATTGGGTCAGCGAAGTAAGAGTAAGTCACTTCTTTGGTATCCAGCATCACCTGCTCGAACTTGTCGTCCGCGCGGTACACTGTCTCTGTGCCCTGACCAGACAGCAGACCTTTTAATTTCATTTTAACCACAGCGGCGTTACGGCCTGATTTGTTGAATTCAGCTTTCTGAACAACCATCGGCTCGTTATCGACCATGATCACATTGCCGGCACGTACTTCTTGAGCAGTCTTCATCATGATAGTTTTATCTTCTCGTTAGGAAAAATTGCGCGACATTATATGATGGTTTTGCACAAAACGCACGAGGTTGCTGGCAAGATCTTGTTGCGCCAATAATTTACCTTGCCAATCAAGTGTAAGACTCTGTATTGCATCATAATTTTGGATAAATTCCGGCCAGAGCTCGGCAAAGTTTTGCTCCTGTTCAAAGGCCAGATGTAGTGCCAGCATCAGTTCTGCCAGCGCTTCAGGCGCATCTGCCAGCATCAGCTGCAAAAACGCCTGTAACTTATCCAGATGCGCCGCTTCTGCCTGGCGGTAAATCTGCCAGATAAAAGGTTTGCCGGCCCAGTGCGCGCGGATCACCGAGTCCTCGCCGCGGACAAAATTCAGATCACACAGTGCCAGCAACAGGTCATAGTCCGGCTGTGGTACAAAAGGCAGAATTTGCAGCGTCAGACTGCCCTGTACAAATTTGCCATTAGTTGCCAAATCGGGATATTGCCGGCGCAGCGACTCTGCCAGGGCGCCTTCAGCGACCAATAACAGATTGGGTCTGACATCCTGCGCTAGCAGCGCCAGCCAGCTTGCGATGCCGGTCTGACTGTAAGCGAATAACGACATCACCCGGCTGCCGGGCGCCGGCGGATTTAGACCGAGCTGCTGCCAGGCTTGCTGCTGAAGCTGAGTGCTTTGCTGCAACGCCTGCGCCTGTGCAACCACATGCTGCTCCCGCAACAGGCCACCCACATCGGCAGTAAAGCCGGGGAAGAAAAAATACTTTTTGAGCCTGACGCCCTGCTGTGGCGACGGTAAGCCATGGCAACCGGCAGCCCAGTCTTCGGCGGTCAGATATTCCAGATTGAGCCAAAGCGCATTGGGATTTGCCAGCGCCAGCGCATTTAAAAACTCAGCCGGAATAGTACAGGCCAGCGCCTCGATGCACAGTGCTGTCTGCGTCAGCTCAGCCGGAGTTAACTGATGTTGCGGCGCAACTGCGCTTTGCCAGTACAGCACCGTCACACCGTTCATTTGCTGACGGCTTTGTTTTGGGTCCAGTTCCGGGCAAATCCTGGCAAAACTCTCTAAGTCATCGACAAACAGCCGCACCTGACAGTGCTGCTCAGCGACCAGCTGGCGCGCCAAACGCCAGCAGATACCGATATCACCGAAATTGTCGACGACAGAGCAAAAGATCACCACCGGTAACACCGGCTCAATACAAGGGTTGGAAACAGCAACGTCAGTCAAAATCAGACTCCATGGCAGCGCACTTAAGCCAGTAAGGCGCGCAGTATAACACCGGCTAATTTCAGGCTAAACGCCAGCGCCACGCCACAGAGCAGCAAAAACAGCAGTAACATCAACTGATACCAGCCAAAGTGCAGCCAATACCGACAACGGGTGAAAAACCCGGCGGCCCCGGGTTCGGTTGGGGGAGTTAAAAACATCTGGCGGGCAAACAACAACAGCAAACTCCACAACAACAGCAGCAGCGGCAATAACAACCATTCGCTACGCTGTGGCTGCAAAAACAACAGCACTGTCGTGCTGAAGCAAAGCAACGCCAGCAGCTGCAATTGCCGCGGCGACAACCAGCGGCAGCAAGACTGCAGCGCTTGTTGGTAGCGCAGCCAGAACCGGCGCATCAGGTTAATTCCGGTGGATAGACGGCGGCAATGCCATGCTCACCGCGATAATCGGCAACCAACCAGATCTGGTCAAAAGGCTGCGCCGCCGGCAGCCGGATATTCTGACGAAACGGCTGTAATTGGTCCGGATGCCACACCGGATGGGTATTTCTGATCACCAGCCACACGCGCTCGCTGTCATAACTTTTATGAGTTTTTTGCCGGATCAGCCGGTCCAGTGCCGCCAACATCCGCTCCTGTACCGGTACTTGATGTAATGCCGCTAAAGCTTCACGGGTTTGCGGGCTCAGCTCGCGCCCAAGCAGTAACATCGCCTCCGCTTCACTGCCATACAAATGGGCGATTTCCAGATCCAGCCGCTGCTGCTCCAGATAACAGGAAACATCCGGTTTCGCTGGCTCGTTGTGCCAGATATGGCGCATCGAAACACCAAAACGGCGCTGATACAACCGCATAAATAAGCGCGCCGCCTCGTGCTCCAACCGGACCTTTTCTGTCAACACCTGCATAAATCTACCCTGCCCACGAAGAAACAATTCTGATTCTACTGCAGTTTTCCGCGTGGCATCTATAGTAATCCACAGGGGTCATCTGCCTTGTTACCGAGGAATTTGTGGCTGAAACACCAGCGCAACCCAGCGCGCTTTCTCTGGTCAGCCGGCTCACCCGGCTTAACCTGCTGATCCTGGCCGGCACTATATGTCTGACCGTCGCAATCCTTGGAGCAGTAACCTGGCACTCCGCACGGGCACGGCATTTGGCGGTTGCCGTCGCCAATACCGAACAACTGGCGCTGAACCTGGCGTCAAGTCTGGTGTTTCAGGACAAAAATGCAGCGCAGCGCGAAATTGCCGCCTACTCTCTGCGCCCGGATGTGCAGTCAGTGGTCGTATTTGATGCAAAAATGCAGCTGTTTAGCCCGGCACCGTCGCCACAGTTCTGGCAAGACAGCGCTTCATATGAATTACAGCGCTTGCAGCAGTTGCAAATCAAAAGGCCTGTCCGGCTGCAAAACGAAGTTGTCGGCTTTGTAGTAGTCACGGAAAGCCTGCAGAGCCTGCAGCAAAGTTTGTTGTCGATGCTGGCGCTATTTATCGGCATTATGCTCGCGGCGCTCTTGCTCGCCAGCCGCTTGCTGCGCTGGGTACAGCTCCGGGCGCTGAAACCGGTGCTGGAACTGGCGGAACTGGCAGAATTTGCCGCCAAACATCAGGATTACAGCATCCGCGCCAATATCCGCCGGCGTGACGAAGTGGGCCGGCTTGGTGAGCGGCTGAATGAATTGTTTAAACGTACCGAAATTTGGCAGCACGACCTGCAGCAACAACTGCAGGCGCAAAAGCAGGCCAGCCAGCAACTGGATAAACTGGCGCATTATGACCATCTGACCGGCCTTGCCAACCGGCTGTATTTTGAAGCTGAACTGCCCCGTGCCGTTGCGCATACGCAGCTAAACAACCAGCATCTGGCGTTGTTGTTTATTGATCTCGACAACTTTAAGACCGTCAATGACCAGTGGGGCCATGATGCCGGCGATGAAGTGCTGCAGATTGTCGCCAAACGGATGTTGTCGCAGTTACGTCAGAGTGATTTGGTATTTCGCCTCGGTGGCGACGAATTCGCAGTGCTGTTAACAGATCTGACGCAACCAGAGCGTGCTGAGCAGCTGGCAGATCGCATCATCCAGTCCATCCGCGAACCCATGTGGGTGAAAGCGGCACTGATGCCGGTTGGTGCGACTGTGGGGCTGGCCCTGTGCCCAGATCACAGCAGCGATGCCCATCAGCTGTTGCAACAGGCTGACGAAGCGATGTATCAGGCCAAACGCGCCGGCAAAAATACCTTCCGCAGGTACAGTGATGCGAACTAGCGCCGCCCGCCTTGCTTTGCTGCTGCTGTGGCCAACACTTTGCCATCCCCAGGAAACGCCTAGTCTGGAACAACTGTTAAACACACCACTGACCGACATACCGGCACAAATTGAAGTCAGCACCGCTTCACGATTTACCCAGGCCAACAGCCACAGCGCCAATCTGACTTATGTCGTCACCGCCAGCGACATTGCATTGTTTCAGTATCAGACGCTGGCGCAAATTCTGCAGAGCCTGCCAGGAATTTACCTGAGCACAGACGGCGCTTTTCAATACATTGGCGTACGGGGTTTGGGCCAACCCGGCGACTTTAACTCCAGGTTGTTGTTTTTACTCGATGGTGTGCGCATCAATGAAAATATCTATGACGCCGGCCTGCTCGGCAGCGACGCCATTATCGATGTGGAGAACATTGAGCGCATCGAATTTGCCGCCGGCCCAGGCGCCGCCGTGTATGGTAACAACGCGTTTTTTGGTGTGGTGAATATCCTGACCAAAACCGCCCAGCAACTGCGCGGCGCTGCGGTGAAACTCAGCCTGCAGTCGGATGGCGCCAACAAGTATTTTTTCCATACCGCACAGCGGTTGGAGCAAGGCAGTGAATGGTGGTTCAGTGCGGGCCATCAACAACATCCGCAAATTCCGCTGGCTTTTCCGATACCTGAGGGTTTCGCCGACAGCTTTGCGCCATTAAACAATGAACATTTAACCCGGCTGCGGCTTGGCGGCAAACATCAGGGCCTGCGGTTGCAGGCGCTCTGGTCGGCGCAGCGGCGTCATTCACCGGATCTGGTAACCATGCCACAAGGCTGGTTGGCCGCACCGGTGCGGGATCAAAACGATAACCTGCTGTTGTCGCTGGCCCATCAACAACAACTTGACGACAATCTGAACCTCAGCGGCCATCTGAACTACAGCAGTAGCGAATATCAGCGTGCTATGCCGCTATTTCATCCGGAACTTGGTCTCACCAGCTTAGACAGTGACCAGCTCGGCCGCTGGTACAGCGGCGATTTGCTGCTGCAGTATCAGGGACTGGCTGCGCATGACCTGCTGGCCGGCGTGGAGTTTCAGGACGATGTCCGCCAGCAGATTGAAGTACGGTTGCGCGACGATGACGAATTATTGCAAGGCTACTATGGCCACAATCAACGCCGCTCGTTGTTCCTGCAGGACCAGTGGCAATACAGTGCGACACAAAGCTTGTTGCTCGGAGCTCGTTATGACAACGCCAGAGTCAACGGCAGCCGCATCAGCCCAAGGTTAGGCTGGGTCTGGCAATGGTCAGAAGCGCAACAATTCAAGGTGTTGTATGGCTCGGCATATCGCGCGGCGAATTTATACGAATTTGCCACCAACTTCAGCTTTGACCAGCCAGTGCCGCAGGATGAAGTGATCAATTCCACGGAGTTGGTGTATGAGCAGCGCCTGTCGCCGCGTTTTAGCTATCGTCTGGCCTGGTTTGATGCGGACATGCGCCGGCTGATCCGCATGACGCCGGATGCTGCAGTATTCAGTAACGCTGATCGACTGCATCAGCACGGCCTGAATCTGGATCTGGACTGGCGGTTCGACAGCGGCCAGATGCTGACCGCCGCCTGGTCCTGGCAACGTGGCCGCGATGCCAGTGACTATCCGCTACAAAATTCACCGCAGCATTTGCTGAAATTGCAGTATTCGCAGCCCCTGCCGCTCTGGCATACACAACTGACTATTCAGGCGCTGGCGCTGAGCCGGCGTCAGGTCGGGGACAGCTTATTACCCGGCTACGGCTTGCTACACGCAGGCTTGCAGTTTCAGCTACATCCGCACCATCAACTGGTGCTGCAGCTTTACAACCTGCTGGACAAAGCGGTATACGACAGGCCAATGCTGCTGAACCCGCCAACAGTACAGCCTGGCCGGATGCTGAGCCTCAGCTGGAGCTGGCAATTATGGTAAGGCGCATTTTGCTGGCTCTGCTTTGTTGGCTGAGTATCGCCGGCCCGCTGCAGGCCGCCGATGAATACAGTCTCAAAGCGACATTTCTGTATCGCTTCGCGCAGTTCACCGAATGGCCCCCGCCGCCGCGTGCGCAGGTCCGGTTTTGTCTGCTCGGTCATCCGGCTTTGCTGCAGGCATTTGCTGAGCTCAAATTGCCGCCGGATGTCAAAGCACTGGATGTCAAAGAACTGTCCGGAAAACAGGCCTTGTCGCAGTGTGATGTGCTGATGCTGGGATTATCTGACCGGCAGACGCTGACGCAGTGGCAACGCGACCTCGCCGGCACGCCGCTGTTAATCGTCACCGATAATAACGAAGCTTACCGCCAGCTTGGCGTGATCCAGCTCATCACTTCCCCGGACGGCATCAGCTTTCAGGTTAATTTGCAACGCGCGGCGGCACACCAGATTAAACTGGGGGCGCAACTGTTGAAGCTCGCCCGTCAGGTCGATTAACCAATAGCCTTATTGACTGCGTGGTCGCACCGGCAGATAAGGGTTTTGGATGGTGATCACACGCCGTTTGGGTAAATCTAATGCCTTCAGCTTGGCGGCAAAATGCTGCTCAAACAGCCGCTGCAAACTACCATCCTGCTGCATTTGCTGTAAGCCTTGCTGAAGCAGCAGCGCAAGCTGTGGGTTTTGCTGACTGACAAAAAAATACTCTGCCGACGGGTATTTCAACAGCCACTGACTTTCAATGATAAGCCCTTTGGCCTGCCACTGCGCCGCTTCGTCGGTAATTTCCAACACCCCACGTGGCACAGCGTCGACGCGGTTTTTCAGCAATAACGGAAATAAATTGGCGTATTGCGATACACCCTGCACCTGCCAGCCATGCTGACGCAGCAAGCCGGTATCCAGCCAGTCGTGCACCTGGGCAAAACGCAATTCACGCCACTGCGCGCCGGTACGCAGTGCGGCAAAACGGCTGGCCTGTTGCTGATGAATAAGCAGCACGCGGTAGCCGCCATAACCAAAGTAAATTGGCACGCGCACCGGCAGGTATTTTTGTTCACGCTCCACCGAGGTTAAAGTCCAGACCACATCGACCCCGCCGCCGGGCGCCAGTTCTTCCAGCGCGCGGCTGCGGGAAAACACATGGCGCGACGGCACCACTTGCGTCTGCGGCGCACTGCGGGCCAGCGCTGTCGTCAATAACGCAATGGCATAATCAGAGCGGTGATCCTGCGCATGCTGAGGCTGTGGATAACGCGCCACGGCTGGCGCCGCCAACACCTGTGCGCACCAACCAAGCCATATCGTTGCCAGCAGCCACCGCATCATCATCCTTGTCCCTTCTGTAGTCCCTGGAGCACCTTATTTCTGTTGCTACCGACGAAAAAAAACCAACCCTAAGGCTGGTTTTAGCAGGTTAAGCTTCTGCAGCGAAGCTGTCACGTAACCCAACGGTGCGGTTAAACACCAAGGCTGTTGGGCTGCTGTCGCGGTTGTCCGCGCAGTAATAGCCTTCCCGTTCAAACTGGAAAGCAAGTTCTGGCGCAGCTTGAACAAGGCTAGGCTCGACAAAACCGTGCTTCACCTGCAGCGACGCCGGGTTGATCACCTGAATAAAGTCATCCTCGGCCGCCGGATTTGGCACGCTGAACAAGCGGTCATAAACCCGGAACTCAGCGGTTTTTGCTTGTGAGGCTTCAACCCAGTGGATCACACCACGCACTTTACGACCATCCGCCGGGTTTTTACCCAGAGTTTCCGGGTCATAGCTACAAATCAGTTCCAGAATGTTGCCGTCGGCATCTTTGATGACTTCATCGGCGCGAATGACATAAGCACCACGCAGCCGCACTTCACCGCCGGTAACCATACGTTTGTAATGCTTGTTAGCTTCTTCGCGGAAATCAGCACGGTCAATATACAGCACTTTGCCAAACGGCACTTTGCGGCTGCCCATACTTTCATCTTTCGGATGATTGGCCACGTCCAGCCATTCCACGTCAGCGTTAAAATTGCTGATAGTGACTTTCAGCGGGTCCAGCACAGCCATGGCGCGCGGTGCGTGCGCATCCAGATCTTCACGGATACAGGCTTCCAATGCGCTCATCTCGATGACGTTGTCTTGTTTGGTAATACCGATGCGCTTAGCAAACTCACGCAGCGACGCCGGTGTATAACCGCGACGACGCAGGCCGGCAATAGTTGGCATCCGCGGATCATCCCAGCCGGACACATGATTGCCTTCAACCAGCTGGTGTAATTTGCGTTTACTCATCACCTGATATTCCAGGTTCAGCCGCGAAAACTCGATTTGCTGCGGGTGGCAAGGAATGGTGATGTTGTCGAGGATCCAGTCGTACAACCGGCGGTTGTCCTGGAATTCCAGCGTGCAGAGTGAATGCGTGATGCCTTCGAGCGCATCTGAAATACAGTGGGTAAAATCGTACATCGGGTAGATGCACCATTTGTCACCGGTCTGGTGATGATGAGCGAACTTGACGCGGTAAATCACCGGGTCGCGCATACAGATAAAAGACGATGACATGTCAATTTTGGCACGCAGCGAACACTCGCCTTCTTTAAAACCACCAGCGCGCATTTTTTCAAACAGCGCCAGGTTTTCCGCCGGCGAAGTGTCGCGGGTCGGGCTTGGTTTGCCCGGCTGCGTCAGGCTGCCGCGGTATTCGCGCATTTCTTCAGCGTTTAAGAAACAGACATAGGCCAGGCCTTTGTTAATCAGTTCAACCGCATAACCATAAAGCGCGTCAAAATAATCAGACGAATACCGGACATTACCATCCCACTGGAAACCCAGCCATTGCACGTCGCGCTGAATGGAATTAACGAAATCGATGTTTTCTTTTTCCGGGTTGGTGTCATCAAAACGCAGATTACAGGCGCCCTGATAATCCTGAGCGATACCAAAATTCAAACAGATAGATTTGGCATGACCAATGTGCAGATAACCATTGGGTTCAGGCGGGAAACGGGTTTGTACAGTATTGTGCTTGCCTGAAGCGAGGTCGGCATCAATGATTTGCCGGATAAAATTGGTGGGGCGTGTCTCGATGTCCGCCATATAAATCAAATCCTTGTTGGAATAAATGCTGAATGCTGAGGGGCATTATAACACCGGCGCAGGCGCTGACCAGTAGCAAAGCATGTGCTGAACGACGCGACAGTTTGCACACCGCAACAACAAAAACAGCATCCAACGAACAGCAGGCTGGCGGCCCGACATTCCTTGTCGCAGCCGCTGCCTGTGAGACTTTTTACTCAGATCTGAACATCAGAACTGATAACGCACCACCAGCGAGGTCACCCGTGAAGGCTGAAGTCCCTGCGCCACGTCCCAATCCGGGTTGGCGGCAAAACTGCCATCGGTTTTGGTGACCTGGGCAATTTCGTTGACCCGGGTTGGTGTATCAAAATTAAACAGGTTGTAGACAGTACCTTTGACGGTCAGGTCGCCACCGGCCACTGTAGTCTGGTAAGTCAGTGACAGATCCAGTTCATACAACCAGTCGAGCCGGCCCGCGCTGCCGCGTGGCGCAGGCGTACCGTCCCAGTTGTAGAAGGATGCCTGATCGTACCATTGGCTGGCGCACCAGTCGGCCCACAGCGACGGAGCTTTACAGGTATCGACGCCGGTTGGGTGAATACTGAAGCGATTTTTCGGCGCGCCCGAAGTGGCGCGGGCGACTAAACCGACATTCCAGTCGTCACTGAGCTGATAAATACCACTGAACTTCAGCGCATGGCGGTGATCGTTCGGCAAATTGCCATAACCATGGTCCATTAAGTCGGCATAGTCATAAGAGGTGGTCCAACCCGGATCAGCCTGACCATTGTCGGTGCGGACCAGACCTTCGGTCATGCCCCAGCTGTGCGACCAGACATAAGAGGCGAAGATTTGCAGCTCATCCAGCGGCCGGCCTTCCAGCGTAAACTCAGCAGCCAGGTAACGACGTTTTGGATCCGGCAGTTGTAAATCGCTGGCTTTTAATTCAACCCGCTCTTTTTTACCATCTTTATCAAAGTCATAGAGGAAAGTGACATCCTGCCCCGGGTTAATCAGCGTGTAGAAATAACTTTCGTTCGATTTATTTTGTACTTTGTTGGTCTTCAGCCACTGCGCGACCACCGGGCCCAAGTCAGAATCTTCAATCGATTGTTTTAAGTCGCGATACACCAAACGGGCGCCGCCTTTAAAACGTTCATTGATTTCCTGCTCAAAACCGAGCGTCCACTCATCGGAATACATCGGGCCCAAGTCCTGTGCCGCGATGCGCTCGACATCTACTTCGCCGCTTTGCACTGTGTTAGTTGCAACCAACGCACCGATATCCGGCGAACCGTCGGCTTTTAACTGCGGCTGGCCATTGGCGCTTAACTGGCCTGGTTTGTAATAAAAATGCACATCTTTCTGGCCGCTGGCCTGTTTGATGTTCATATTGGCGGCGATCGGCTGGAAATAACGGCCGGCGGTGGCAAAAATTTTCTGACTGCCATCACCTTTGGCGTCCCAAATCAGCTGGAAGCGCGGCGCAATTTGATTTTTGAGCTCGGCATACGGCTGGCCTGTGGTGGCGGTATTTTCAAAATTACTGTGGCGAATACCGGCATTCAGCACCAGTTGCTCGGTCAGCTGCCAGCTGTCCTGCAGATAAAACGCCGCCGAATTGACTTCAGTTTCACCGCCGGTATCACGCTGGCGTTTGCGGATATAAGTGCCGGCCGGCAAGCCGATGCGTGGAATAGCACCATAAGTACGGTATTCCCACCAGCCACGGGCGGCATCCACGCCGTTCTGATATTCCAGATAATCGACGGCTAAATTTTCGCTGTCATAACCAAATTGCAGCGTGTGGTCGGCCAGTTGCCAGGTGAAATCCAGGCGGATTTGGTCACGCTGATACTCTTCACCAACAAGATTACTGGTAGTCCAGTCGCCGATTCGCTCACCGTTCAGATTGACGTAATCCCACACGCCCGGCAGGTCGTTAGTCGGTACTGTATCACTGCTGTCTTCAACCCGGCCGACCGTGGCAGATACCGAGAAATCGTCGGTCAGAAAACCCTGATAACGGGCGGAGTACATCTTGCCGCCACTCGATGACAACGTGGTGCCGGTCGAATCGCCCACGCCGCTTTGTGGGTTCCATTTGTAATTGTGATAAGTCAAATCTGCGCTGTTATCCAGCGCCGTCACCGTCAGTGAGTGATCTTCGGTGATGTACCAATCCAAATTAACAAACCAGCGGTTGTCGTCTTTGGTGTGCTCAGTAAAGCCGGTGCCGGCCGAGTTGGCATACTCTTCCTGATAACGGCGCGGGTTAAACAAGGCGTAGAAAAACGCTTTGTCTTCAACCAGCGGGCCACTAAGCCAGACACTGGCTTCACGGAATTGTTTTTCGCTGGCGTCATTGTTAATCGACATGCTGCCGTTCGGGTTGTACACAGTGTTGTGAGCTGATGCCAGCGTTTCTGGGTCATAACGCAGTTCAGCGCCGTAGCGGAAGTCGTTAGTGCCCGACTGCGATACCGCATTAACGACACCACCGATAAAACGGTCGTACTCAGCGGAAATACCACCGGTTTTCACCTGCGTCTGCGAGATCGCTTCCCATGGCAAATCAATAGAGCCAATACCGGTACGCAAGGCACTGATATTCATGCCGTTTAAGAAGTAGCCGTTCTCGGCAGATGAAGCCCCGCCAAAGCTGGAGGCTTTAAACTGTGAGCTGCGCGCCACACCCGGCGTTAACAAAGCGATGTTGTCAAAACCGGTATTGACCGGCATCAGGTCCAGCGTGGCGGCGTCCAAAGTCAGACCCGCGGTTGAATCAGCGGTATCAATTTGCCGCATCACAGCGCCGCGCACTTCAATGCGTTCCACGTCGCCATTGTCAGTTAACACCGGGGCGAAAGTCTGGGCCTGACCCAGACTGATATTCAGTTGCTGCAGTTCCTGCGGCGGCTGGCCATCGCGGCTCGCCAGTACCTGATAACGGCCAACCGGCAAGGCGCGCAGCACATATTCACCTTTGCTGTTGGTCTGAGCGGAACGGGTAAAGCCCTGCTCCAGGTGCTTCACAGTGATAGTGACACCAGCAAGCTGCTGGCCGGCCGCACTGCTGACCACACCTTTTAACAGACCGGACGTATTGTCCTGCGCCAGTAATGGGCTGGTTTGCAGCGCCAGCGCCAGTGCGCTGGCCAGCACTGAATAACGCAGTCGTTGGGTGGAAAAAGTGACTTGTTGATTTGAAAAAGAACTGTCTTGCTCACGGGGTTTCACAGGTGCATCCTTCTTATTTTAGTATATTGAATATTGTATACCATTTCTGGCGGGAGCTATCCTAGATGAAAATTTCGCCGGCTGTAAAGCACTGTTCGCAGAGTTTTTCTGTAACAAAAAGCACAAACCGGCAACAGCCCTCGTCTCAGCACTGGCTAAAGCAATGATCACAGCTGCGCCAACCAACGCTGGAAATCCGCATCAAGACTGGTGCCCCAGCCTTTCACTACAGCCTGATAACGTGGGTAATCGCCGTGCCGCAAAAACTGCAACAGTTGGCTGACTTTGTCCGGATGTTGCTCGTGCAGATAGCGGGTGGCGAGATAACCCCAGCGGTACACCCGTTCAGTGCCGCCCTGGCTGATATAACCTGTGTTGAACAATTCACTGAGCGGATAAGCCTGCTGCTTGCCTGCCTTGTCGCGCGCCAGTGCTATTGCCGCCGGATTGTCGGTGCCTTGGGCGATATATTCCGCCAATCCTTCAGTCCACCACACCAGATAAGGCGTCAGTGGCGCTGGCTGCGGGCAGTTTTCCGGTGCGGCGTGCGAGTCGTGCAGATTGGCGCAGAAATCACCATGCAGGTTAAAACGGCCATCAAGGTAATGGACATATTCATGGCGCAGGTTCCAGACTTCACCGCTGCCGCGCTGATAAGCGACAAACTCAGCCTGATTACCGGCTTTATCCGGCAACCCTTCCAGATACATGCCGCCATTATCGGTCGGCATATTAAAATGCGCGCCGGCAAAGCGCTCAAAATCAGCACGGGAGGCATAGATATTGGCGCGCAGCGCGCTATTGCCATCATCAGCGACCGGCGTCCGCCCGGTGTTCAGCAGCTGGTGAAAACGTTGTTCGATGGCGGTGAGTTCTGCACAGATCGCACTGGTCTGCGCCGTGGTTAACTTTGCATGACGCAGCAGCAAAGTGTCGCTGCAACGATGTTGCTGGCTCAGCACCTTCGCGACAACAGCAAGCGTCGGGGCCGATGCAGGCGCACTTGCAGACGCACTTGCAGGCGCCGTGGCCGCGGCCTGTAGCATCGGTGCGGTCAGCGCCGCCAGCAGCGGTAATACGGGATAAAACTTCTGACGAAAATCAGACATAGGGCTCTCCGGGTTGCGCAGCAATCAATCGGCAAGATTGCAGAATGCTGCTTTACATTGATGATAGATATATTGTATACAATATCCATATACTGTTATGCAACCTGTCTGCAGAGAGCTTTTCCCTATGCCTGAACCATTGGCGGCTAAATCATTTTCGCCGAAGCCGTATTTGAAAGAGTCACCATCGCAAGCGCCAAGCGGCCAATCCGGCTCGGATGCAGCCTTAGCCTTCAACCATTGGCAGCCGCCCGCAGGCGCTTTGGCTATCCAGACGCTGGATTGTCATACCGGCGGTGAACCGCTGCGTATCATCACCACCGGCTTTGCGCCGCTGAACGGCAGCACAGTGCTGGCGCAACGCGCCGACTGCGCACAGCACCATGACGCGCTGCGGCAGTTGCTGATGTTTGAACCGCGTGGCCATGCCGACATGTACGGCTGTGTGCTGACGCCAGCCGAGCGGCCGGACAGCGCCTTTGGCGTGATTTTTTTGCATAACGAGGGCTACAGCACTATGTGTGGCCACGCCATGATTGCGCTGGCCAAAGTGGCGGTGGAAACTGGCGCTGTTGCTGTGACATTGCCGGTCAGCCAGTTTCAGGTCGATGCGCCCTGCGGTCAGGTAACGTTGTATGCGCAGGTCCACCAGACCGAAGCCGGCTACCGGGTTACCGACAGCTGGTTTGATAATGTGCCGGCTTTTGCCGACGGCCTGCCCCGGCAGGTTGAAGTTGCCGGGCTTGGCACTGTGACTTATCAGCTGGCTTATGGCGGGGCTTATTACGCTTATGTCGATGCCAACAGCATCGGGCTGTCGCTGGCCGCCGAAAATCATCAGGCCATCATTGCAGCTGGCCGGCGCATCAAACAGCAAGTTGCCGCACAACACCCTATTAAACACCCGACTGATGCTGAGCTCAGCTTTTTATACGGCGTGATTTTCACCGGCCCGGCACTCAGCGAAAACGCCGACCAGCGCAACGTCTGTGTCTTCGCCGACGGTGAGCTGGACCGCAGCCCCACCGGCAGTGGTGTCAGTGGCCTGTCAGCCATTTTACATCGCAACGGCAACTGGCCGGTCAGCAACCAACTGCGGGTGGAAAGCATTACCGGCGCTGTATTTAGCATCAGTATTCAACAGCAACTTCAACTCGGCGCTTTTGAGGCGGTGATCCCACAAGTGCGCGGTCAGGCCTTTGTCAGTGGCCGCCACCAGTTTTTCTTAGACCCACAAGACCCATTTCCACAAGGATTTATTTTCCGATGAATACCACTATTCCGATGCGGCTGGAGCATGCCGCCAAGCCACAATTTGAGCAACGCTTGCAGCAGTTTCGCCAGGCACTGGAGAGGAGCGATCAACAAGGCGCGCTGCTGTTTGCCCCTGAGCATTTACGTTATTTGCTGAACTACAGCGGCGAAGCGGCCATGGCCGTGGTGACTGCAACGGCAGTTTGGTTAATCACCGATTATCGCTTTGAACTGCAGGCGCGGCAGGAAACCGCGCTGGCGCAGGCCAGCTGTCAGGTGGTGATCCGCGACCGCGACCGGCAAAGTCTCGGTGCGCTGTTAAATCAGTTGATTGGTGACCTGGCTTGCCGGGCACTGTGGTTTGAAGCTGAACATATCAGCCTGACGCAATATCAGGCGATTGCCACGGAACTCGCTGCCCTGCCGCTGCAGCTGAGCCCTTGCCCACCGGTACTGGTGGCGCAGCGCATGGTCAAAGATGAGTATGAAGCCGGCCAAATTCAGACCGCGGCACTGATCGCCGACCGCGCTTTGGCAACGGTGTTACCGCTGTTAAAACCCGGCATCCGCGAGCATGAATTTGCCACTGAACTGGAATATCAGCTGAAAAGACACGGCGCTGACGGTTTGTCCTTTGCCACTATCGTCGGTTTTGGTGCCCGTTCGGCATTACCGCATGCGCTACCGGGTGACAAAAAACTGCAAAAAGGCGATTTGGTGCTGATTGATTTTGGCGCCAGTCTCAATGGTTACCGATCTGACATGACCCGCAGTTATGTCGCCGGCAAACCAGACGTGATGCAACTGGCGTTGTTTCAGACAGTGCAACAGGCCCAGCAGGCGGCGCTCAGTAAAGTACGCGCCGGTATCAGCGCCGCTGAGTTATTCCGCATCTCCGACCATGTATTGCAGCAATCCGAATTTGGCCGTTATGCCGGCCCGGGCCTTGGCCATGGGGTTGGTTTGCAGCTGCATGAACAGCCGTTTTTAAGCCCGAATAATCCACAACCGCTGCAAAGCGGCATGATTGTCACCATCGAACCCGGTTTATATCTGCCGAACTATGGCGGCGTCCGGCTGGAAGACGATGTACTGGTCACAGCGCAGGGCTATCAACAGTTGACCCAGGCGCCGGTGCGCTTCCAGTTAGATATTTAAGGAGCCCCAATGCAATTTATCAGTGCGCAGCAGGTCGACCAGGTTTTAGATTTTCCAAACTTAATCAACGCATTACAACAAGGTTTTGCCGCCGACTTTCAGATGCCGCAACGACAGCTTTATGGGCTCGATAGCGGTAAAAGTGCCTTTGCGCTGCTGCCGGCCTGGACCGATAACAGCATCGCCGTCAAAGCCTTTTGTTATTTTCCGGACAACAGCACCGCCACACCGGCTGTACCAATTCTGCATTCAAATATCCTGCTGTACCGCCGCAGCGACGGCCAGCCGCTGGCGATGGTCGAAGGCAGCAGCGTGACCTGCTGGCGCACGGCGGCCGTATCCGCGCTGGCGGCCCGTTATCTGGCGCAGCGCGACAGCCAGCATTTGTTGCTGCTCGGTACCGGCGCTTTGGCGCTGCCGCTGCTGCGCGCGCATTTAAGCGAACATCCGCTGCGTCACATCAGCATTTGGGGACGCAACATGGCAAAAGCGGCACAGCTGCGCGACCGGCTGCAACAGCTTTATCCGGCGCTGCACGTTGAAGTCTGTCAGGACCTGCCGGCGACTTGCGCCCGCACCGACATCATCGTTGCCGCTACTGGTGCTAAGAGTCCGTTGATTAGTGGCGCCGACATCAAGCCGGGCAGTTTTGTCAGCCTGCTCGGTAATCACAGCCCGGCGCAGCGTGAATGCGACTCGGCTTTGGTGCGCCGCGCCGCTGTTTATGTCGATGACCGGCAAAACGTGCTGAATGAAGCCGGTGAACTGCTTATTCCTATCGCAGAAGGTCAGTTTAGCGCGGCACAGATCCGCAACGACCTGGCCGGGCTTTGCCGCAACAATCAAAACGTCCGCGCCAATCAGGCCGCCGATGACGACCCGCAGCAAATCACTTTGTTTAAGTCGGTTGGCACTGCACTGGCCGACTTGCTCTGTGCTGAGCTGGTGCTGCGACAACCCTATTTTGGCTGACAGCAACGTCAACAATTCGCGGTTAAAACAGACCCCCACATTGCAATAAGGACCACAGCATGACAGCACAGCGCCAGCCGTTTGGCCGGGCTTTTTATCTGGCCAATGGCATGGAAATTTTCGAACGGCTGGCCTGGTATGGCTTTTTCAGCCTGTCGTCGTTATATCTGACCAGCCCGATAAGCCAGGGTGGTCTTGGTTTTAGCGACCAGGACCGCGGTTACATCCAGGGCATGATCCCGTTTTTGCTGTATTTGCTGCCGGTACTGACCGGCGCCCTGGCCGACCGCTATGGCTACCGGCGGATGTTTTTATGCTCTTTTGCATTGATGGCGCCAGGTTATTTTTTATTAGGCCAGGTGCATAGCTTCTGGGCGTTTTTTGCGGTGTTTTTATTGGTCGCAACGGGGGCGGCATGCTTTAAACCGGTGGTGGTCGGCACTGTCGGTCGCTGCAGTAATGACAGCAACCGCGGGCTGGCCTTTGGTATTTTTTATACCATGGTCAATATCGGCGGTTTTCTCGGGCCTTTGCTTGCCGGATACCTTCGTGCCATCAGCTGGGATTTAGTGTTTTTACTGTCGTCCTGCTGGATTTTAGTCAACGTGCTGCCTGCCTGGCTCTGGTACCGCGAGCCGCCTGCGCCGGGGCCGGCCGACCGGCGCAGTCTCAGGCAAGTGCTGGCCGATATGCAGCTGGTGCTCGGCAATGGCCGGCTGGCACTGCTGGTGCTGCCGCTGCTGTTTTTGTTATTAATCAGCCCGCGTCTTGATAACCCCGCCCCGCTGTTATGGCTCGCGGCATTCTGGCTACTGCTGAATCTGGCCTGGAGCCTGCTGCAATCAGGCGCCAGTACAACTGTTGCTACAACAGCCTGGTATCGCCAGCCGCTGCGGGTCGGCAACCGCGCTTTTGTGCTTTATCTGTTGATCCTGACCGGTTATTTCACGGCTTATATGCAGCTGTTTATCACCTTACCGCTGTACCTGCGGGACTATGTCAACACAGCAGATCTGGTGCAGTTATTGGCACACTGGCTGCCGGGTTCACTGGATTATCTGGCGGCGGTTAATGTGCAACAGCTGGCCGATGCGCTGCCTGGTTTTGCCACACAGTACCAGCAGGCGCTATTGGATCAGCAGGCCTTGCCAAATCAACAGGCGATTGAGACAGTGCTTGCCGACATCAGCCGTCAGCTGGCGCATCACAAAATTCAGCTGCCAACTTCCGTGCTGGCGCAAGGCCTGACCGCTTTAGCGCAGCAGCAAACGGATGCGCTGATCCTCGCCAGCGACTGGCGGGCGCAGTACCGACAAATCAACCCGGAATATATTGTGAACCTTGGGTTTTTAACCATAGTGTTGTGTCAGATTGCCATCAGCCGTTTTATTATGCGCTGGCAGGCCCTGCCGGTGCTGGTTGGCGGCACTGTGCTGCTTGCTTTAGGGCTGATGCTGTGTGGATTATCGGCGACTGCTGCCGGTGGTGGCCTGTTGGCCATTGCCGGGGTGTTGTTATTTTCGGTCGGTGAAATGGTTACATCGCCAAAAAGTCAGGAGTATGTCGCGGCCATTGCGCCACAGCGTCAGACCGCGATGTACATGGGGTATTATTTTGTTGCGATGGCACTCGGCAATCTGTTTGCCGGATTATTGTCGGGCTGGGCTTATGGCTATTTTGGCCTCAACATTCAGCAACCGGTGCTGATGTGGTATTTATTTGGCGCTATTGCCGTGCTGACTGCAGGGGCATTGTGTTTGTTCCAGCTGAGCCTGAGTCGCAGCAACAGCAGCGCACAAACCAGGCCAATCTCATCGTATTAAAAGCAAACCGGCATCTGTTGATGCCGGTTTGGTGTTCTCGCTTAGTATTCCGCTTAGTATTTCGCCGCCTGACCTTCTTTTGGCAGCGCTGCTTTGATGAATTCACGCAGGTCGTCATTCGACTGTTTTAAATCTTCGTAGCGCAGATACATCATATGGCCGCTGCGATAGCCTTTAAAACTTAAGCGCGATTTCATTTTGCCGCTGGGGTCCAACTGCCACATGCTGTATTTAGCATCAAAGTAGTTCGTTGCGCCGTCATAATAACCCGACTGGATCATCACGTTCAGGTACGGGTTTTGAGCCATGGCCTGACGCAGGTTTTCACCGGTCTGGTCGCCATCGCGGTTCCATGGATGCACCGGGCCAAACATGTTGTATTTGATGTCGGTTTTGTAATTCAAGCTGGTGCGCAGGTAATGATTAATTGCCGGCGTGAATGAATGTAACCAGGAGGTCAGTTCGGCATTGTAATCCGGCTCAGCGCCAGCTTCTTTACGGTCAATGCCGAGATAACGCGAATCCAGCCGGCCCACAGTCTGGCCGCGGTCGCGTAATAACTCTTTCCAGAAATAGTCGGTTGGGATATCCAGATTATTGGCAAGCACCGCCTGTAAGGATAAACCTGAGAATTTCGCCACTTGCTCGGCGATTTGCTGGCGGTCGGCCACTTCAACAAAAGAACCTTTCGCCAAATGCGGCAAGTAGCTGTTCAGCGTAAATTGTTCGGACTGTGCCAGCACGTCCATCAGGTCCAGTTGCTGCAGTTCAGGCGATAATTTCTTGTGATACCAGGCAGTTGCGGTGTAATACGGCAGGCGGTTCGCCACATCGACCGGGCCTTCGCGTTTGATACCCAGTTCAGTGGGTGACACCAGGACCACACCGTTTAAATACATCCACTCTTTGTTTTGCAGCGCGAGCGCGAGGCCAGACACCCGCGTGGTGCCATAGCTTTCGCCAATCAAAAACTTCGGTGACGGCCAGCGCTGATGCCGGCTGACAAAAGTCTCAATCCACGACGACAGGTAATTCACATCTTCGTTAACGCCAAAGAACATTTTTTGCTGGGCGTCACGCGACGGCATTTTGCCATCTTTGCCTGGTAACACCCGTGAATACGCAGTATTGACCGGGTTTACAAACACGATGTCAGCGGTATCCAGCACCGAATATGGGTTGTCTTTGGTGCCGTATGGCTGCAGCGGATAACCTTCGCTGTCGACATTCAGCGCGCGTGGCCCGGTGTAGGCAATTTGCATCCAGACCGATGCTGATCCGGGGCCGCCGTTAAAGGAAATCAACAAAGGCCGCTTGGATTTATCTTTAACATCAGAGCGTTCGTAATAGGTATAAAACAAAGTCGCAGTCGGATTGCCCTCTTCGTCCCACACCGGCTGAGTACCAGTTTCAGCGGTATAAGGGAAGCTGACATTGTTCACTTCAGCCTGATGTTTAGTGACGACCACAGAATCGACATCAATCTGGCGATTATGGCTGGCTGGTGCCGGCTCAGCGGCCTGCACCGTTAACATCGGCATACTCAGCAATAAGGCTGACAGCAAAAAAACTTTATTTTTCATTGGAAGACTCTTGGTTAGATAAAGAAAACAGCTAATTCTGATTAAACAGCGGGAGCGCCAAAGAAATATAGTCAGACTGAGACCAATAACCAAAATACAGGTTAAGTGCGGATCTGCTCCCGTGCAATAACGCCTCCTTGCTGATTTTCCGCTATGTTTTGTTTTAAGAATCCCGGATCTCCCAGGCACAGGGAGAGCTCACGCGCCGCAACCGGAATGCTTTTTGCGCAGTCACCTGGCAATAACGATGAATATCAGCCTACAGTCCCGCTACTTATACTATCTGCTTTGCCTGTGCTGGCCCTTTGCTACTTGGTGCCAGGAAGCTTCGTCATGGCAAGATGCGACACAATGGCAGGCTCAGCTCGAGCAAATTCAACTGCAAAGTAAATCAGCGCCACGCGACGCGAATCTGAAAATTGACCAATGGCTGACCCAAGTTCCTATTGGTGATCTGGCACTGCGCGAGCAACTGATCAACATCAAAGCCTTTAACCTGGTGATCTTGTCTGAACATACGGCCGCCGAACAGCTGCTGCACAACTGGCTACAGGAAGTACAGGCACAACACCCACAGCGCACCACCCGAGCCCTGGAGATCAGCGGTTATATTGCAATGCGCCGGGGTGACCATGCCACCGCCAGTAAGCTATTACGCAAAGCGCTGGAACAGGCCACTTACTTTCAGCAGCATGAGCGCCAAATTACCACCCGGATTTATACCGCAATGCAGGCCATGTATACCGGCCAGTTTGACGTCGCAACAGCATTGTTGCTGCAGGCAAAAGCATTAAACGACAAATACAAATTTACCTACTTGCATGTCAATATTCATAACAATCTCAGTGCCTTATATATCGACGTCGGCCAATATCAGCAAGCATTGACCTTGTTGAATCAGGCACTGACTGACCCGGCATTTTTACCGGCAGATTTGTTGTATGTGCGGATGAATCTGGCCAGCGCTTATTTGGGGTTACAGCAATATGACCAGGCCTTACCCTATGCCCTTGAGGCGCTGGCGGGTTATCAGCAACGCAACGATCCGTTTTATTTAAGTCAGGTTTATCTGATGTTGACGCAGATAGCCCGGCACCAACAAAAACCGGCTGTAGCACAACAGTATTTACAGCCTGCTCTGGCACTGGCGCACAAACACCATTTAAACGAGCAGCTGTCCGATGGCTATTTGTTACAAAGCGAGTTGCAACAGCAAGCCGCGCAGTTTGCTCCTGCACTGAAATCGTTGCAGTTACACCTGCAATATTACAAGGCCTATCACAATGAAGCCGCACAGGATCAAGCCCTGGCATTGCGCAGTCAGATCGATAGTCTGCAACATGAGCAGGATATCTCCGCGTTGAAACAACAAGTTGAACTGAACGCATTAAAAACGACGCATCAGACCCGCATCAGCTGGATGATTGCAATCGCGACCAGTACGCTGATTTTACTGCTGCTGATGCTGATACAGCTGCAACGTCGCAAACGTGCTGAAACGGAGCGTTTTTCCTCAGAGCTTGCCAGTTCCTATCAGCAGCTGCAGCATACCCAGCAGGAACTGGTGACGTCAGAAAAAATGGCCGCCATCGCCGGTATGGTGGCGGGCCTGGCGCATGAGCTCAATACCCCGCTCGGCATTCTGACCACCGCCGTGAGCCTGGCCCAGGAAAAAACCGCTGAGTTTCAGGCCAAACTGCAACAAGGCCTGACCCGGCAGGACTTGCAGCAATATCTGGCAACCAGCAGCGAAGTCACAGCGCTGGCCGCTAATAACATCGAACGCTGTGCGGCACTGGTGCAAAACTTTAAGCAGTTGGCAGTCGGTCGCAGTGATGTGCTCACCGACTTTAATTTGCAGCTGTTGATCACCGACATCAGCACCCTGCTCGGCTCCAAACTGCAGCAACAACGAATCCAGCTGAACTATGCCGACACCGAACTGATGCTGCATGCCGATGTACAACATTTTCAGTTATTGCTGATTGAACTGCTGAATAATGCCTTATTGCATGCCTTTGGCGGCCGGGATAGCGGCTGCATTGAACTCCGTATTCACTTGGGTGAAACTCATTTTGAGCTGCTTTATCAGGACGATGGCGTCGGTTTTGCCCAAGGTTCACCGGATAAAGTGTTTGAGCCCTTTTTCACCACCAGCCGCAGTAGTGGCCACACCGGGCTGGGGCTTAATCTGGTGTACAACCTGGTGACTGTCGCTTTATCGGGTGAGATTAAGGCGTTACCGGTAAGCCAAGGCTTTACTTTATGTTGCCGGCTGCCAAACCGCTGGCTGGCCACACCGTCGCGGTAAGTACCAAACCCGGCACAGACATAAAAAAACCCGTCACAAGGACGGGTTTTTTAACACTGAAAACAAACCAGCTATTACCAGCCAGTCAGTTCACGCAGTGCTTTACCGATGTCGGCCAGTGAACGCACAGTTTTCACGCCTGCATCTTCCAACGCGCGGAATTTGTCGTCAGCTGTACCTTTACCACCAGAGATGATGGCGCCGGCGTGGCCCATGCGCTTACCAGCTGGTGCAGTTACACCGGCGATGTAAGACACAACTGGCTTAGTCACGTGAGCTTTGATATAGGCAGCCGCTTCTTCTTCAGCAGTACCACCGATCTCACCGATCATGATGATCGCTTCAGTCTGTGGATCTTCCTGGAATAATTTCAGGATGTCGATGAAGTTAGAACCTGGGATTGGGTCACCACCGATACCAACACAAGTAGACTGACCAAAACCTTCGTCTGTGGTTTGTTTCACAGCTTCATAAGTCAGTGTACCTGAACGCGATACGATACCAACTTTACCTGGCTTGTGGATGTGGCCTGGCATGATACCGATTTTGCATTCACCTGGCGTGATCACGCCCGGGCAGTTAGGGCCGATCATGCGAACGCCTTTACGATCAACGTATTCTTTGGCGAACAGCATATCGATAGTCGGGATACCTTCAGTGATACAAACGATCAGTTCCAGACCTGCATCAGCCGCTTCGATGATAGCGTCTTTACAGAACGGAGCCGGAACGTAAATCACAGTCGCAGTAGCGCCAGTCGCAGCCACAGCTTCTTTCACTGTGTTAAACACTGGTAAACCAATGTGCGTCGTGCCGCCTTTACCTGGGCTTACACCACCAACCATTTTAGTGCCGTATTCCAGCGCCTGAGTTGAGTGGAAAGTACCTTGGCTACCGGTGAAACCCTGGCAGATGACCTTAGTGTCTTTGTTGATGATAATAGACATTATTTGCCCTCCGCGGCTTTCACAACAGCTTTAGCAGCTTCTGACAATGAAGTTGCAGCGATGATGTTCAGGCCAGAACTTTGCAGTTTCTCAGCGCCTAATTCAGCGTTGTTACCTTCTAAACGCACTACTACTGGTACGCTTACGCCAACTTCTTCAACGGCACCAATGATACCTTCAGCGATCATGTCGCAACGAACGATACCACCGAAGATGTTGACGAATACTGCTTTAACAGCAGAGTCAGACAGGATGATTTTGAATGCTTCGGTTACGCGCTCTTTGGTCGCGCCACCGCCAACGTCCAGGAAGTTTGCTGGCTGGCCACCGCTTAATTTCACGATGTCCATAGTACCCATAGCTAAACCGGCACCGTTGACCATACAACCGATGTTACCTTCTAAAGCAACATAGTTCAGTTCCCACTGAGCAGCACGGGCTTCACGCTCGTCTTCTTGTGATGGGTCATGGAAAGCGCGCAGTTTTGGCTGGCGGTACAGTGCATTGCTGTCAGCAACCAGTTTGGCATCTAAACAGTGCAGGTTGCCTGCAGTGGTGATAACCAGCGGGTTCACTTCGATCAGCGCAATGTCCAGATCCACGAACATCTTGGCCAGGCCTAAGTAGATGTTAGTGAACTGTTTGATTTGCGTGGCGTTTAAGCCCAGCTTGAAGCCGATTTCACGCGCCTGGAATGGCTGAGCGCCAACCAGCGGGTCAATCGCCATCTTGATGATTTTTTCTGGTGTTTCTTCCGCAACTTTCTCGATGTCCACACCACCTTCTGTAGAGGCCATGAACACGATACGACGGCTTGAACGGTCAACAACAGCACCTAAATACAGTTCTTTTTCGATATCTGTACAGGTTTCAACCAGGATCTTGCTGACAGGCTGACCTTTTTCGTCAGTCTGATAGGTCACCAGGTTCTTGCCCAGCCAGTTTTGGGCAAAGTTACGGATCTCTTCTTTAGAAGTAACTAATTTCACACCGCCCGCTTTACCGCGACCACCAGCGTGAACCTGAGCTTTCACTACCCACTTGTTACCACCAATACGATCCGCTGCTTCTGCGGCGGCTTGTGGAGTTTCTTCCGCATAGCCTTCAGATACAGGTAAACCGTATTCGCGAAACAGCTGTTTTGCCTGATACTCGTGCAAATTCATGGCTTATTTCCGTTTTTCTTTAGTTTGTGACCGGGACAACCGGCCTGACCCATTGAGCGAAGTGTGTCACTTGCCCAGATGATTTAGAGGTAGCGACCAAACAGCCGCCACCTCCGGTTTCTTGCTTAGATGTCCAACAGAATACGCGTTGGATCTTCTAACAACTCTTTCACTGTGACCAGGAAGCCCACAGATTCTTTACCATCGATGATGCGGTGGTCATAAGACAGCGCCAGGTACATCATTGGCAGAATTTCCATCTTGCCGTCCACAACCATCACGCGGTCCTGGATCTTGTGCATACCCAGAATGGCAGATTGTGGTGGGTTGATAATTGGCGTCGACATCAGAGAACCAAACACACCACCGTTGGTGATGGTGAAGTTACCGCCAGTCAGGTCGTCGATTGACAGCTTGCCGTCACGGCCTTTCAGCGCTAAATCTTTAATCGCTTTTTCGATTTCGGCCAGGTTCATCTTGTCACAGTCACGCAGCACTGGAGTGACCAGACCACGCGGCGTCGACACCGCAATGCTGACGTCGAAGTAGTTGTGATAAACGATATCATCGCCGTCAATAGCAGCATTGACTTCAGGGAAACGCTTCAGCGCTTCAGTCACCGCTTTAACATAGAACGACATGAAACCTAAACGGATGCCGTGTTTCTTCTCAAACACGTCAGCATATTGCTTACGCAGGTCCATGATTGGTTTCATGTTGACTTCGTTGAACGTCGTCAGCATGGCGGTAGAGTTTTTCGCTTCCAGCAGGCGGTTGGCGATGGTTTTACGCAGACGCGTCATCGGCACGCGTTTCTGTGAACGGTCACCTGAAACCACTGGTGCAGCAGCGACTGGAGCTGCTGCCGCTTTGGCAGGAGCAGCTGGTGCGCCGGCCAGGAATTTTTCCACGTCTTCTTTGGTGACACGGCCGTTTTTACCAGAACCCTGGATTTTGGCAGCATCTAAGCCTTTTTCTGCGATCAGGCGGCGCACTGACGGGGTCAGTACGTCGTCACCGGCATCAGCGGCCGGGGCTGCAGCTGGTGCTGCGGCGGCAGCAGGCGCTGCGGCAGCTGTTGCACCGGCGTTCAGGTGACCAATAACTTGCTCAGCCAGTACAGTTGCACCTTCAGCATGCACGATTTCGCCCATCACGCCGTCAGCTTGCGCCACGACTTCTAACACTACTTTGTCAGTTTCGATATCGACCAATACCTGATCACGGCTGACGGCTTCACCTGTTTTTACATGCCAGGTGGCGATTGTTGCATCTGCAACTGATTCTGGAAGTACCGGGACTTTAATTTCCACTTTGTCACCTTTTTACAGATTGGTTTATGTCTGTCTTATCTTGGAAAACCAAAGTCAGCGCAGAAACCTGCGCTGACCCGAAAAAAACTACCCGCAACCGAAGCTGCGGGTGATGTGTTTATGCCAGCGTTAACGCTGCGTTGACCAAAGCCTGTTGCTGCTTGTTGTGCACTGACAGGTAGCCGACTGCCGGAGACGATGACGCCTCACGACCGGCATAAGTCAGCTTGGCACCGGCCGGGATTGCCGCCCAGAAGTTATGCTGACTGCAATACCAGGCGCCCTGATTCTGTGGTTCTTCCTGACACCAGACAAAATCTTTCACGTGCTGATACTGCGCAAGGGCTGCGGCCATTTCGTCCTGCGGGAACGGATACAGCTGCTCCACCCGCACGATGGCAATAGATTTAATGTCGCGTTTACGGCGCTCTTCCAGCAGGTCGTAATAAACCTTGCCGCTACAGAACACCACACGGCTGACGTCGGCCGGGTTCAGCGCGTCCACTTCGCCAATCACGTTCTGGAATTGGCCAGAAGCCAGCTCTTCCAGCGTTGAAGTCGCCAGCGGATGACGCAGTAAAGACTTCGGCGACATCACGATTAAAGGACGGCGCATTGGACGCACCATCTGACGACGGATCATCGCATACACCTGCGCCGGCGTCGTTGGGACCACCACTTGCATATTGTGGTCAGCACACAGCTGAAGGAAACGCTCCAGACGGGCTGAAGAGTGTTCCGGGCCCTGGCCTTCGTAGCCATGTGGCAATAACAGCGTCAGACCGCAGAGACGACCCCACTTCTGTTCGCCTGAACTTAAGAACTGGTCGATGACGACCTGGGCGCCGTTGGCGAAGTCACCAAACTGGCCTTCCCAAATCACTAAAGCGCGAGGTTCTGTGGTGGCATAACCATATTCAAACGCCAGCACCGCTTCTTCTGATAAAGCAGAGTCATACACCTGGAATGGGCCTTGGCTCGGGCTCATGTTTTCCAGCGGGGTATAAGTTGAAGCGTCGTTTTGGTTGTGCAATACGGCATGACGATGGAAGAAAGTACCGCGGCCAGAATCCTGACCGACGATGCGGATACGTGAACCGTTACCGACCACAGAAGCGTACGCCAGAATTTCAGCGAAGCCCCAGTCGATTTTCTTCTCGCCTTTGAGCATCAGCGCACGGTCTTCGTAGACCTTACCAACCTGACGTTGCAATGCGTGTTCAGCCGGCACTTTGATCGCTTGTTCGCCCATCGCCACTAAATCGGCAACGGACATCGATGCATCGTAAGCCGTGGTCCAGTCGTGGCCAATATATGGTGTCCAGTCGACGGCAACTTCGGTCATTTGGCGCCACTCATCAACCACACACTCGCCTTTATCCAGCGCGTTGCGGTAACCGTCAATCAAAGCCTGCACTTCTTCAGCACTGAACTGACCGGCTTTAATCAGCTTGTCGGCATACAACTCACGTGGCGTCGGGTGTTTTTTGATTTTCTGGTACATCAGCGGCTGGGTCGCATTCGGCTCGTCCGCTTCGTTGTGACCGTTACGACGGTAACACACCAGGTCAATCACCACGTCACGTTTAAAGGTGTTGCGGTAATCCACTGCCAGTTGCGCCACGAAAACCACAGCTTCAGGGTCATCGCCATTGACGTGGAAAATCGGCGCCTGCACCATTTTCGCGATGTCAGTACAGTATTCGGTTGACCGGGTATCTTCCGGGTTCGACGTGGTAAAACCAACCTGGTTGTTAATCACCAGACGGATAGAACCACCAACCTTAAAGGCACGGGTCTGAGAGATATTAAAGGTTTCAGCCACGACACCCTGACCAGCAAACGCCGAGTCACCGTGAATAGTAATTGGCAGCGCCAGCGAGCCGTCGGTACAACCACGACGGTCCAGACGGGCGCGCACTGAGCCCATCACCACCGGGTTGACGATTTCAAGATGCGACGGGTTAAAAGCCAGCGCTAAGTGGACGTTACCACCTTGAGTCGCAAAGTCTGACGAGAAACCCATATGGTATTTCACGTCACCGGCACCAACGACTTCATATTTACCGGCAAATTCATCAAACAGCTTGCTTGGGTTTTTGCCTAACACGTTGACCAGTGTATTCAAACGACCACGGTGGGCCATGCCAATCACGCAGTCTTTGGCGCCTTGTTCACCGGCTCGGTGGATCATCGCTTTGAGCATTGGCACCATAGCGTCGCCGCCTTCCAGGCCAAAACGTTTGGCGCCGGGGAATTTGGCGGATAAATAACGCTCAAGACCATCGGCTGCAACCAGACCTTTTAAAATCTGTGCTTTGGTGGCTTTGTCATAATTCGGGGTAGAACGCACTGCTTCGAGGCGTTGCTGGATCCAGCGTTTTTCGTCAGTCGACACAATGTGCATATATTCAGCACCGATAGAACCACAATAAGTGGTTTCCAGCGCCTGCACTAAATCACCGAGTTTCATTTTGTCGCTGCCGGCAACAAAAGAGCCGACATTAAACTCAGTATCAAAATCTGCCTGACTTAAATCATGGAAGGATAATTCGAGATCACGAACCCGTGGACGCTTCCACAGTTCGAGCGGGTCAAGCTTGGCATGCTGATGACCGCGGAAACGGTACGCATTGATCAGTTGCAGTACTTTGACCTGACGGCTGTCGCCGCTGCCTTGCACGGCAACCACTTCACGATGTTTATTTTTGGCGAGTTCGGCAAACTGTTGGCGGATATCCGAGTGACGGGATTCCAGTTCGACACCCTCAACACGGGGTAACTTCGCGAAAAACTCACGCCATTCATCACCAACGCTGGTTGGTTCAGCTAAGTAGGATTCATAGAGCTCATCAACGTAGGCCATGTTGCCACCGCCAAGATGAGAAGACTCTAACCACGCCTTCATTACACCTTCGTGCATTTACGTTCCCTTATCTCGAAGCACCTGGAAAAAGTAGCAAAAAAATAATCAGGTTACAGGCTTTATGACTATTTTTTCCTGGGCACAGCCAGTCGCCAAAGCGGGCTGTATTTTATACTCACAGAAACAGCCCGCAAGCGGGCTGTTGGTATATTTTCTGCTTTTCCGCTGATTTGCTGAAAAATACAGCAAATGCCGGATAACAGACGGGCGCTTACAGCGCCCGGTTTAACAGCATAGACTTGATCTGGCCGATGGCTTTGGTCGGATTCAGGCCTTTTGGACATACGTTGACACAGTTCATGATACCGTGGCAGCGGAATACGCTGAATGCATCGTCCAGGTCGTTCAGACGTTGCTCGGTCGCCGTATCGCGGCTGTCTGCCAGGAAACGGTATGCGTGCAGCAAACCAGCCGGGCCGATGAACTTGTCAGGGTTCCACCAGAACGATGGGCATGACGTTGAACAACAAGCACACAGAATACACTCGTACAGACCGTCCAGCTTTTCGCGTTGTTCCGGCGACTGCAGGTATTCACCGGCAGGCGGCAGATCGTCGTTAATCAGGTACGGCTTCACTTTTTCGTACTGGGTGTAGAACTGTGACATGTCAACGACTAAGTCACGCACCACCGGCAAACCCGGTAAAGGACGGATCACCAGCTTGCCACCTTTGCCTTTGCCTAAGGCAGACAATGGCGTGATACAAGCCAGACCATTTTTACCATTCATATTCAGACCGTCTGAACCACATACACCTTCACGGCAGCTGCGACGGAAAGATAAGGTTGGGTCTTGCTCTTTTAATTTCAACAGCGCGTCCAACACCATCATGTCGCGGCCTTCCGGATTGTCCAGAACATAGTCCTGCATCCGTGGCGCGGTATCGACGTCCGGGTTGTAGCGGTAGATAGAGAATTCTAACTTCTTCATTCTGTATCCCTCTTAGTAAGTACGGGCTTTAGGAGGGAAAGCCGGACGGAATTTAGTTTCCATATTCACTTTCCGCTTAAACATAGACTCAGTCTCCGGCGAGTAGACGCTGTGGCATAACCAGTTTTCGTCATCACGGTCCGGGAAGTCAAAGCGAGCGTGGGCGCCACGGCTCTCGGTTCTGTAGTTGGCAGCAACTGCAGTCGAGAATGCGGTTTCCATCAGGTTGTCCAGTTCCAGACATTCGATACGTTGAGTGTTGAACTCAGCGCTCTTGTCGTCCAGACGGGCATACTTCAGCCGCTCACGGATCACTTTTAACTGTTCTAAGCCTTCAGCCATCGCCGCACCTTCACGGAATACCGAGAAGTTCAGCTGCATGCATTGCTGCAGGTCTTTTTTGATTTGCACTGGGTCTTCACCCTGACCTGGTTTCGAGCTTTCCCACCGGTTAAAACGGGATAACGATGCTTCCAGATCAGAATCAGACGCCTGACGATATTCAGCAGTTGCAGCCAGGGCTTCGCCCAGATGCAGGCCGGTTGCGCGGCCGAATACGACTAAGTCTAACAATGAGTTACCGCCTAAGCGGTTCGCGCCGTGTACAGACACACAAGCGATTTCACCACAGGCAAATAAGCCTGGGATCACTTCGGCACTGCCGTCAGCAGTTGGGCGTAACGCCTGACCGTGGACGTTAGTTGGTACGCCACCCATCATATAGTGACAGGTTGGAATCACCGGAATTGGTTCTTTCACCGGATCAACGTGCGCGAAGGTGCGCGACAGTTCACAGATGCCTGGTAAGCGGCTTTCCAGCACTTCTTCACCGAGGTGATCCAGTTTCAGCTTGATGTGTGGGCCCCATGGACCATCACAGCCACGGCCTTCACGGATTTCCGTCATCATTGAACGGGCAACGACGTCACGGCCGGCTAAGTCTTTGGCGTTTGGTGCATAACGTTCCATGAAACGTTCACCGTCTTTGTTCAGCAGGTAACCGCCTTCACCACGACAGCCTTCTGTGACCAGTACACCGGCACCGGCAATACCGGTTGGGTGGAACTGCCACATTTCCATATCTTGCATTGGCACACCGGCGCGCAGCGCCATACCAACACCGTCACCAGTGTTGATGTGCGCGTTGGTGGTTGATGCGAAAATACGACCGGCACCACCAGTGGCTAACACCACAGCGCGGGATTTAAAGTACACCACTTCACCGCTTTCGATATCGATGGCAGTACAACCCACCACAGCACCGTCCTGGTTTTTCACCAGATCCAGCGCATACCACTCAGAGAAAACTTGCGTTTTGTTTTTGACGTTTTGCTGATACAGCAGGTGCAATAAGGCGTGACCGGTACGGTCTGCTGCAGCTGCAGTACGGGCGGCCTGTTCGCCACCGAAATTCTTCGACTGACCACCAAAAGGACGCTGATAAACACGGCCATTCTCAAAACGTGAGAATGGTAAACCCATGTTTTCCAGCTCAGTAATGGCTTCCGGGCCGGTTTTACACATATATTCGATAGCGTCCTGGTCACCGATATAGTCGGAGCCTTTGACGGTATCAAACATGTGCCATTCCCAGTTGTCCGGGTGTGAGTTCCCCAACGCTACTGTGATACCGCCCTGGGCAGATACAGTGTGCGAACGGGTTGGGAACACTTTGGATAATAAAGCACAGGTCAGGCCTGATTCAGTGATTTGCAGAGCGGCGCGCATACCGGCACCACCAGCGCCGATCACCACGGCATCAAATTCGCGAACTGGAATATTCAATTAAGCACCCCACAGAACAAACAGGCCAACAGCCACATAACCAAATGCCAGCGTGGTCAGAAAGAATTGCAGAATGGCACGCAGACGGGCTGATTTCACATAGTCCGTTAACACCTGCCACAAACCAATTTTGGTGTGAACTGCGATACAGACCAGCGCCAATAAGGTAAAGGCTTTGACTAACAGATTAGAAAACAATGCTTTCCAGACATCGTAAGTCACTTCAGGCGTGCAGAGGAAAAAGCCAAGAATAAAAAACGTATATAACGTCAGGATAATCGCGGTCGCGCGCAGAGACACATAATCCTGCACACCGTCGCGTTTTAAAGATGCTTGATTCAGAACCATAACCAGACTCCAGCTAATACTGCAACAACCAGCCACAGGCCGATGGCCGCTTTGGCACTGGCGTTGCCAGACTCTAATTCTTCCCAGTGACCCATATCCATGATCAGGTGACGGATACCGCCAATGATATGGTAAGACAACACTGTCAGCGTGCCCCAGGCGATGAATTTAGCGATGAATGAGGTCATCACTTCTTTCACAGTGGCAAAACCTTCAGGTGAAGATAAAGAAACGGCCCAGGCCCAAATCACAAACACCAGTGCGAAGAACATGGCAACGCCGGTGACACGATGCAGGATGGAGGCTTTCGCCGTAGGAGGCATGGATATAGTGGTTAGATCGAGATTTACAGGTCTTTGCTTTTTCACAGTTTCTTGCCCATGAACGCCCTTTGCGGGCTTTGTTGTCATTATCGTTGCTGCATAAACAGTCAACACCCAACGGATATACTGGCCTTCACCCTAAGTGGTTCAGCCTTTTATTTTTCTATCTATCGGTGAACTGATTTCGAACCCGCGACAGTATATATTTCACAACCCCGGATTACAATTTATGTTTAATTTCGTTGGATAATTTCTGCAGCACCCACAGTAACGGTTCGCACAACGAACACAATACGACTAGAGTCGAATACTTATTAACCGCCATCGCATTAAAATTGACTTTGGTGCCCTGATTACGGGTAGAATAAGAATTCGCAGCAGATTTAAATCAATAACAACACAGGAGAAATCCAATGGCCGATAAAAAAGCTGTCGTGCACATCGAAGGTCTGGCGCCGTTTGAGTTGCCTATCTACGCCGGCACTGCGGGAACTGATGTGATCGACGTGCGTGCTTTGGGTCAACAAGGTTATTTCACATTTGACCCCGGCTTTATGTCCACAGGCTCTTGTGAATCAAAAATTACTTATATCGACGGCGACAACGGCGTGTTGCTGCACCGCGGCTACCCGATTGAGCAACTGGCCGTTGAATCTGACTACTTAGAAACCTGTTATCTGTTACTCGAAGGTGAATTACCTTCTGCTGAACAGTACAAAAATTTCCGTCACGTCATCACCCGCCACACGATGGTGCATGAAAAACTGGCGTCGTTCTTCCAGGGCTTCCGCGTTGACGCGCACCCGATGGCGATGCTGTGTGGTGTGGTTGGCGCCATGTCGTCGTTCTATCACTCAGATTTAAACGTCAACGACCCGGAGCAGCGTAAACGCTCTGCCCACCGTTTGATCGCCAAGCTGCCAACGATTGCAGCCATGGCTTATAAATACACCATCGGTCAGCCGTTCGTATATCCACGTAACGAACTGAGCTACGCCGAAAACTTCCTGCACATGATGTTCTCTGTGCCGGCAGAAGAATACAAAGTCAGCCCAATCGTCGCCAAAGCCATGGACCGCATCTTTATGCTGCACGCGGACCACGAGCAAAACGCTTCGACTTCTACAGTGCGTCTGGCCGGCTCTTCAGGTGCAAACCCTTATGCCTGTATCGCGGCCGGTATTGCCTCATTGTGGGGCCCGGCACACGGTGGCGCCAACGAAGCTTGTCTGGTGATGCTGCAGGAAATCGGTTCAGTCGCGCGTATTCCTGAATTCGTCGCGCGCGCCAAAGACAAAAATGACTCTTTCCGCCTGATGGGCTTTGGTCACCGCGTCTATAAAAACTTCGACCCACGCGCCAAAGTGATGCGTGAGACGTGCCATGAAGTATTAAAAGAGCTGAATATCAAAGATCCACTGCTGGATGTGGCGATGGAGCTGGAGCGTATCGCGCTGTCAGACCCGTACTTCATCGAGAAGAAACTGTATCCAAACGTCGATTTCTACTCAGGCATTATCTTGAAAGCCATTGGCATTCCAACCAGCATGTTCACGGTGATTTTCGCCATGTCACGCACAGTTGGCTGGATTTCACACTGGGACGAAATGCTGTCCGACAAAGGCCACAAAATTGGTCGTCCGCGTCAGCTGTACACCGGCTACACCCAACGTGACTATGTGAAAAAAGCGCTGCGCTCTTAATACAGCCGAGCTTGTTCACAGGAAAAAAGCGCCAACCGGCGCTTTTTTTATTGCGCGAATTGCTGCTGCTGATAAAACAAGGCAAAATCCCGCGCCAGCGCTGATACTGGCGCAATGGTTCAGACTTTATGGTGCTTTGGATGTTAACTGCTGCAGATTTTCGCGCACAATTCCCGTTTTTTGCGGCTCATCCGGATTGGGTTTATCTGGATAATGCCGCCACCACGCATAAGCCGCAGGCGGTCATTGCAACAGAATTGGCGTTTTATCAGCAGCTAAACAGCAATGTGCACCGTGCGGCGCATGGACTGGCGCAACAAGCCACCAGCGCTTTTGAACAAGCGCGCACCACAGTGCATCAATTCCTCCAGCCAGCCGCAGACAGCCAGCTGATTTGGACGTCAGGTACCACAGCGGGCCTGAATCAACTGGCTTTTGGCCTGATGGGCACTGTGCTGCAACCGGGTGACCGCATTTTACTGACCGCGCTGGAACATCACGCCAACATTGTGCCCTGGCAATTTCATTGTGAACGCTTCGGCGTGTTGATTGATGTGGTGCCGCTCGATAACGAACACCGGCTTGACCTCACGGCGTTTCATCAGCTGCTGGAGAAAAAACCTAAAGTGGTGAGTCTTAGCCATGTCAGCAATGGCCTGGGTCATATTCAGCCGATAAAAGCCATGGTTGCTGCGGCAAAAGCAGCGGGTGCTTTGACTATCGTTGATGGCGCGCAAGGTGTCAGTGCAGGCCCGCTGAACCTCGAGTTTATCGACTGTGATTTTTATCTGTTTTCCGGCCATAAACTCTATGGACCAACTGGCATTGGCGCTTTATACGGCAAAACTGCTGCGCTCGAAATACTGCGACCATTGTTGTATGGCGGTGAAATGATTAAAAAAGTCAGTTTTGCCGGCACAGTACTGAATGACCTGCCTTATCGCCTGGAAGCCGGCACGCCGAATATCGCCGGCGCTTTAGGCCTCGCAGCGGCGGTGGAGTTTTTACAACGCTTTGATTTAGTGACGCTGCAACAGCATAAACAACGACTGTTCCAACGTTTATATCTGGGTTGCCAGCAAATCCCCGGCCTGCAACTGCTATCAGGCCTTGAGGACAACGCCGGCATTGTCAGTTTGTTGTTACCAGGCGAGCATCCGGCCGACCTTGCCACCCTGCTCGACCAGCAAAAAATCGCCGTGCGCGCCGGTACGCATTGCGCCATGCCGTTATTTGCCGCACTGCAACAGACCGGTGCTGTGCGTTTATCACTGGCGCCTTACAACACCGAAGCCGAGGTGGACCTGGCGCTCACAGCGCTGACACAAGCGGTGGAGTTATTCTGATGCAGCCACAAATTGAATTTATTCACAGTCAGGCCAGCAGCTATGCAGACATCTGCCAAAGCCGTGACTGGCAACAAAAATACCGCTTGCTGATGCAGCTGGGAAAAGCGCTGCCGCCACTGCCGGACGCATTAAAACGCGATGAATTGCTGGTTGCCGGTTGTGAATCCGCCGCCTGGCTTTGTCATCAACAGCAAGACGGCCGGCATGCCTGGGGATTTGACAGCGAGGCGCGTGTCATTAAAGGCGTCATCGCAGCGCTGCTGAGCCAACTCAATGGCCTGTCGCAGGCTCAATTGCAGGGTGTTGATGTCGAAGCACTTTACCAGCAGCTGGGGCTGGCACAAGGCTTATCGCCGTCTCGCAATAATGGTGTTGCGGCGGTCATCAGACAAATCAAACAGGTGTTATAAGCCTGCTGCCGGCTGCGCGTTAGTTTGTTGCTGTGTCTTTTCAGCCAGATCAGCCAGTTTTTTCAATACCCTTCCGGCTGCAACAAAAGCAAAAGTACCGGTCACCACAGTCACAGCACCAAAACCGCCGCTGCAATCCAGCCGCATCGCGCCGTCACTGGCCTGTTTAGCCTGACACACAGTGCCATCCGGTTTCGGATATCGCAGCTGCTCAGTGGAATACACCGCATCAATGCCAAATTTACGTTTTGGTGTGCGGCTGTAGTTGTAATCGCGACGTAAGTTACTACGCACTTTGGCAAGCAGCGGGTCGTTGATAGTCTGACTTAAATCAGTCAGCTGCACCTGCGTCGGGTCCAACTGGCCACCGGCGCCACCAATAGTCACTAACGGGATTTTATTGCGTTTACAGTGCGCGATGAGGCTGGTTTTGGCTTTAATCGAATCAATACAATCCACCACATAGCTAAACTCCGGCCGCATCAGGGTGAATAAATTATCCGCCGCGACAAAATCTTCTACCTGATGCACCACGCAATCCGGATTAATATCACGAATACGCGCTGCCATTACGGCTACTTTGTCTTGGCCGACAGTACTTTTTAACGCATGAATTTGCCGGTTGGTATTGCTGATGCAAACATCGTCCAAATCAATCAAGGTCACAGTGCCAATGCCGGAGCGTGCCAGCGCTTCGGCTACCCAGCTGCCAACACCACCAATACCGACCACACAAACATGGGCTTTGGCAAAAGCGTCTAAAGCAGCAGAGCCGTATAACCGGCCAATACCGGCGAATCTTAATTGATAATCAGACATCGTATATCTCTTGCGCAGGAGGCGCTTCGACAGACGCATCCTTTTCATTTAACTTGAGTTTTTGCGACTGCTGCTTGAGCTGCGGGAAAGCAAGCGTCCAGGGCGCTGCCCAGTCAGTCGTGATCTTATGTTGCAGCGCCGCTGCCACAAACCAGTTGCCCTGCGTCGGCGGACAAACAAACTGAAAACTCTCACCCAACCAGTCAAAGCTAAGTGCATAAGCGTGTAAATATACCCGGTCGGCCGGTGCGCCCTGATACAGCGCATCACCGGCAATAGCAGCGCCTTGTGATTTCAGCGCGACACGCAGCTGATGGGTTTTGCCACTATACGGCTTTAACAAAAACGCCCTGGCACCTTCGGGTAAACCGGTATTTGCCCCGTCAAACCCCGCTGACAAAAAATAGGTCAAAGCCGGATCTGCCATGCTATTGCAAAGTTTATAAGCGCCGCGGCGGGACGGTTGCATATCGCCTTTGACCCAGCCTTGTTTTTGTTTGGGTCTGGTAAGCGACAGCGCCAGATAATATTTATCAATCTGCCTTGCACTAAACCGCGCGGTAAAACGCGCCGCGGCTTGTGCAGAGGTTGCCAGCAGCAACAAGCCTGAAGTGACTTTATCCAGCCGGTGTACTGCATACAGCTTTTGACCAAGCGCCTGTTCCACCGCGACAACCAGACCCGGGCCGTCTTCAGAGTGAAAGCTGACGCCGGCGGCTTTATCAACCAGCACAAAATCGGCGTGGCGAAACAGCAGCTGAAAACTTTGGGTAACAGGTACAGACATTTTTAAACGCCGGCCGCAAGCGCCACAGCGCGGGCTTTTTCTAAATCAGCCGGCGTATCCACACCAAGCGCCGGCACTTCAAGCGCCGTATCAACATGAATGGCTTCACCTTGCCACAGCACCCGCAGCTGCTCTAAACATTCAATCTGCTCCAGCTCTGAGACGGGCCAGCGTACATAATCCTGAATAAAACCAGCGCGATAGGCATAAATGCCGATGTGACGGCGATAGATACGGCTAAACTGCGCGCTAAAAGCGCCATCGCGATCAAATGGCACAGTAGCCCGGCTGAAATACAGCGCGTAACCGTCCTTGTCACAGACCACTTTCACCACGTTTGGATTGCTGACATCGTCCTGATGCAAAAGCGGCACTGACAACGTCGCCATCCGCGCTTTATGCTGCCCTGCCAGATTCTGCGCAACTTGCGCGATAATGGCCGGCGGAATAAAGGGCTCATCACCCTGCACATTGACCACCACCTGCTCGGGTGTCAGCGCTAATAATTGCACCACTTCGGCCAGACGTTCTGTACCGGAATTGTGATTTGGCGACGTCATTACCACTTCAGCGCCAAAGGCTGTCGCCGCAGCTTCAACCCGCGCATCGTCGGTGGCAATCACCACCCGGCTGGCACCACTTAAACAGGCTTGTCTCCAGACCCGTTCAATCATCGTTTTACCGGCGATGTCAGCCAGCGGCTTGCCGGGCAAACGGCTACTGGCGTAACGCGCCGGGATCACCACTACGAACGCCATTGTTCAGCCTCGTCAGCGCTAAGTTCAGTCGATTCAGTCGCCAGCAGCACCGGAATATCCTGTTTCACCGGATACGCCAGTCGGTCAAAAGTACAAATCAGCCGCTGCTGCTCTTTATCCAGCTTCAGCCGGCCTTTACACAAAGGACAGGCAATGATGTCCAGTAACGCAATATTAAATGCCATCAAATCTCCCCACGACAGCCGTTCGCTGCCGGATTAATGCGTCTTGCGCAGACGCTCAAGAATATAATTTTCCACATCTGCCGGCAGTACCGCCTGCACCGGCAGATAAAACCAGCCCGGTTTCGCGAACGCCTGACACTTCACCGCATCTTTTTCGGTCATCAGCAGTGGTGTTGGAATGGCTGCCAAATCATCGGCAGTAAAAGCATGATGGTCAGCAAACCAGTGTTGACCAGCAAGCTGAAAGCCGGCTTTTTGCACTGTCGTGGCAAAACGCTGCGGGTTACCAATGCCGCTGACCAACTGCAGTGCTGTGGCGCTATCAAGCGTGGCGTCAGCATGTTGCAGCGGCTGTGGCACACCTGGTTGCAGATAAAAATTGCCACGGACCTGGCCCGAGATTGGCGCGTCCTGCCCACCGTTACTGAGCACTACATCGGCCTGCGCAAGGCGCCAGGCGCCCTCTCGTAATGGCCCGGCCGGCAACAACAAGCCATTGCCAAGGCCACGACTGGCGTCAATCAGGATAATTTCAAGGTCGCGTTCCAGTGCATAATGCTGCAGGCCATCGTCGCAGATGACGATATTGCAATCCGTCGTGGCCAGCAAAAATTCACCACCTTGCACCCGGTCCGGAAAAATCACTACCGGACAACCAGAGCGGCGCGCCAGCAACACCGGCTCGTCGCCACACTCGGCCGGGCTGTCATGCGGTTGTACCAGTCGCGGCGCGGATAATTTCACGCCATAGCCGCGGCTGATAATGCCGGGCCGCCAGCCATGCGCTTGTAACAATTCGCATAAACGCAGGGTGACCGGCGTTTTGCCAGTGCCGCCGACGCTGATATTGCCGACCACCACCACCGGCACCCGTAAACGCTGCTGCGTTTTTAAGCCTAAACGAAACGCCAGCCGGCGTGCGGCGCTGAGTAAGCTAAACAACAGACTGAGCGGTAATAACAACCAGCTCCAGCCAAATTTTTGATACCAGCTGCGCTCTAACGCGTTCAAACACAGTCCCCAAACTGCATTTTATACAGGCTGGCGTAATAGCCGTCCTGTGCCAGCAGGCTTTGATGGGTACCGCGTTCGACAATCCGGCCCTGATCCATCACCAGAATCAAGTCTGCCTTTTCAATGGTCGACAACCGGTGCGCGATGACGATGCTGGTGCGGTTTTTCAGCAACTCGTCCAATGCGGCCTGAATTTTACGTTCAGATTCAGTATCTAACGCCGAAGTGGCTTCATCCAGAATCAATACCGGCGCTTGTTTTAATAAGGCGCGGGCTATGGCAATACGCTGGCGCTGGCCGCCGGATAACATCACGCCATTTTCACCAATCATGGTGTCGAGTCCATCCGGCAACTGACGGGCAAATTCCAGTACATGCGCTTTTTCAGCCACCAGTTCCAGCTGTTCGCGGCTCAGTTCCCCGCGGTAGGCATAAGCAATATTGTTGGCGATAGTGTCATTAAACAGCACCACCTGCTGTGATACCACCGCAATCTGGCGGCGTAAACTACTCAGCGTGCAGTCCTGTACCCGATGGCCATCGAGCAGGATCTCGCCCTGACTGATTTCATAAAAACGCGGTAACAGACTGGAAATCGTGGTTTTACCACTGCCGGAACGCCCCACCAGCGCCACAGTCTGACCGGGCTCGACGTCAAAATTGATGTCTTTTAACACCAGCTGTTCATGGCCAGGGTACTGAAAATTCAGGTTTTGTACTGATAAAGCACCCCGAACATTTTCCAGTTCCACAGTGCCATGGTCTTGCTCTGGTTGTTGGTCAAGCACGGCGAACACCGACTGCGCAGCCGCCATGCCTTTTTGAAACTCGCCGTTGATAGTGGTCAATTGCTTCAGTGGTTTTAGCAACATCGTCATCGACACGATGATGGTGGTAAAAATGCCCGGCGTCAGTTGCTCGAGCATTTCAGGGAAGCTGGCCATATACACAACAAAAGCCACGGCAAAAGAGGCAATCACCTGAATCAGCGACACCGACATAGCGCGGGTGGACTCGAGTTTGACATCCAGCTGCCGGTTCTGGTTATTGACGCCGGCGAAACGGTCGGATTCCAGCTGCTCGCCGCCAAAAGCCAGAATGACTTTGTGACCATTGAGCATTTGTTCAGAACTGCTGGTTACATTGCCCATCGAGGATTGCATGCGTTTGCTGATATCACGGAAACGTCTGGACACCGTTGCAACGATGACGGCTATCAGCGGCGTGATAATTAAGAAAATCGCCGACAATTGCCAGCTTTTATAAAACATCACGACAACCAGGCCAATCACCAGCGCGCCCTCGTGCAGCAGAGCAGCCAGTGCTTTACTCGAGGCCTGTTTAATCTGTTCGGCGTCGTAGGTAATACGGGAAATCAGTTCGCCGGTACTGTGCTGGTCGTGGTAACTAACCGGCAGCTTGATCATGTGTTCGAACAACTGCTGGCGCAGGTCTTTTACTACATTGGTGCCGGCCCAGTGCAGGCAATAAGTAGCAATAAAATTCAAAATACCGCGGATGGTAAACATCAGGATCAACGCCAGCGGGATCATCGCCAGGTAGTCGTAGTCTTTTTCGGCGATGCCGCGGTCGATAAAATCACCGAACTTGGCAATAAACAGGGCATCAATTAAGGCATAACCAATCATGCCCAAAGTCGCCAGAATAAAACCGCCACGGTACGGTTTCATATAACGCATGAGGCGGCGGAATGTAGCGGTCGTCGATGGCTGGGGAGCAGTCAAAATGGCTTTCCTGACAATAACAAAACCCCGGCATTCTACCTGTTTAATGAACGGGTTTCAGCATCTCCCCGGCTATTTTTCCAGCCAGCGCGCAAAGCGGCGTGGCCTGAATTGATCGTATTGTAATGCCTGAGCACTAAGATGCAGCCGTACTGCGCCACTTTCGGCAGTGTTGAGTAGCGGAATTTGCAGCAGACTCAGACGTGCCTGGGTGTCTTTTGAAGGATGACCAAACTGATTCTGAAAACCACTGCTGGCCAACGCCAGCCTTGGCTTTAACGCCTGCAGAAAGCCCAGACTACTCGCGCTTTGACTACCGTGATGCCCCAGCACCAGCACATCAATGCCGGCAAACTGCCAGGTGATCGCACTTGCGACTGTCATTTCGCGCCGGCCCAAATCCCCCGGTAATAACAACCGGTAGCGGCCGGTATCAATCAGCACAGCGCAGGAATCTTCGTTGCTGGGTTCGGGTTGATAAGGTCCGGCCCGGAATGACTGCAACTGAACACCGCGCCAGGATTTTGGCAAATCCAGGCAGTGAAATCTGGGGGCCAGCCGGCGAATATCGCTGACCAGTACCGTATGTGGATAACGCGAACGCAGCAGCGGCCAGTCACCGCTATGGTCGCTGTCGTCATGGCTCACCACCACATAATCGAGCTGACGGATGCCGAGGTAGCGCAAAAATGGTAACACCACCTGACGGGTGGCACTGACGGCGCCATAGGCAGGCCCCAAGTCAAACAAAATGGCGTGGTCGCCTTGTTGTAGCACAGCGCTGCTGCCCTGCCCGACATCCAATAGATGAAAATATAGCGGTTCCGGCTTAGTTGCCGCGCGCCCTAATGCAGCCGAAAACGGCGCCTGAGGCAAGAACAATAACGGCATGAGCAGCGGCAATGCTGCCCACTGCCAACGGCCGCGACAAAACCAGCCAAGCAGCGCAGGCGGCAACAGCAACAAAGCGCCATACCAGGGCAGCGCTGGCAGACTCCACCAACCATCGGCCAAAGCTGCCCACTGCAAGGCCTGCAACAGTGGCCAATACAATAAATCCAAGCCTTGCCAGGCAAGCGCAGGCACAGTGCCGGCCAGACATAACCAGCCAAACAGCAGCAACAGGACCGGAATACCCAGCAGCGTCATCAGCGGCAACAACAATAAATTCAGCCAGAGCGCAAAAGGCGCCACGCCCTGAAATAACAACAAGCCAATGGGCAACAATAACAGACTAAAACCGAGCTGAAAGCTGGCAAAGCGCCGGCACAAAGGCCCAAAGCCGGGTCTGAGTGGCTGCTGCCATTCCAGCAGGGCCAACAGCGCCAGCGCCAACGCCGACAACCAGAAACTAAAACTCAACAACCAGAATGGCCAGAACAGCAGTAACACTGCGCTCAGCAACCAGCTGAGCTGCCAGAAGGACACCCGTCGCCAGCTTAGCCGTAGCAGCACCAGCAACGACAAGGTCAACACCGCCCTGAGCGTCGGAATGGCGAAGCCGGCAAGCGCGGCATAACCCCAGGCAACTAGCAAGGCAAAGCCCCATAACCACACACTACGCCAGGGCTCCGACAGCCCAAGCCATGCCCACAATGGCTTCGTCAGTAAACACAAACCAAATAGCAACGCGATATGCATGCCGGAGATCGACAATAAATGCGCCATGCCCGCGTGTTGCACACCAAGCCATAATTCATCGCTGAATGGCCGGTCGCCGATGGTCAGCGCCAGCCACAGCGGATAAGCCGCATAGTGCTGACAGCACGCCGCAAAACGATCGGCCAGCTGCTGACGCAGACTGGGCGTATCCGCCAACAGTGTTGCTGCTGCGCCGGGTCGCACCGTTGCCACCGCCACAATGCCATCGACCAGCGCATTAGCTTCCCGCCAGGGGCTGCCAGGATTGGCGAGGCCACGCACCGCTTTGAATTTCACCGGCAAACGCCAGTGCTGGCCGGCTTTAACGCTGGGCAGCGTCTGGCCGGATTCAGCATACCAGCGCACTTCTAACAGCCGGCCGGCCGCCACTTGTGCTTTTTCTGCGCAGTCGTCACTGAACTGCAAGACAAAACGACTATTTTCGACGAATTGACGCGGCAGACTGACCACTCGGCCACAAACTTCTGTGGTATGCTCGGCCACAACTTGTGTACTAATGTGTTGATGTTGTTGCAGCTGCCAGCTCAGGCAAAGCAGATAAACCAGCGCGCCGCATAAACAGGCATGATAACGCCGCAGCCCGGCACTCAGCAGCGGCGCAGCAAGCAGCGCAACCAGACAGACCAGAGCCAGCGGACGTAACGGCGGCAATTGCTCCAGCCACAACGCCAGCAACGCTGCGGCCAGCACACCAAAGCTAAAACGTTCCATGTTTCAATTTGGTTAATGAGATGTAATGGCTAAGAACTTTATTAAAAAATACCTGCCAGATCCAGATTTGATCAGAAATCATAAATCGATGCAGATCTTTGGCAAATTCCTGCACGACGGCAATCTGTGGCATCTGCACCGCCGTTCGGCCCGAGGCGCCTTTGCGGCCGGCCTGTTCGCCGCGTTAATGCCGATGCCGGGCCAGACCGTATTGGCAGCTGCGCTCGCTATCATTTTTCGCTGTAATATCCCAATCGCCGTGGCGTTATGCTGGCTGACCAACCCATTCACCATGGCACCAATTTTTTACATTTGCTACAACATTGGTACCTGGGTACTGGGTATGCCGCCGTTAAACGTGGAATTTCACGCCACTTTTGAATGGCTGATCGCCAGTATCGACTCAGTCGGTAAACCCTTTTTGGTCGGTAGTCTGATTTTTGCGGCTATGGTGTCCACTGCCGCCTGGTTTTTAATCGACTGGTGTTGGATCATTGCAGTGCGCCGCGCCTGGCGTAAAAGAGCCGAACGCCACAAGCCCGCGGTTTAACCCGACCGATGAAAGCAAAATCCGTTTCCCGCCGCTTCTGGCAACTGCCTGACGCAGAGATGCTGCGCCAGCAAGCCTGGTTACAGAAATTTGGCCCTAAGTTAAATGCGCCGGCGTTATGGCGCTTGCGGCGCCGTTCCTTGCAACGTGCCTGTGTGGTCGGGTTGTTTTGTGCCTGGCTGCCACTTCCCATCCAGATGCTACTGGCAGCGGCACTTGCTATCCGTTTTCAGGCTCATCTGCCGTTGGCGCTTGGCCTGGTTTGGCTGAATAATCCGCTGACTTTGCCACTGTTGATTGTGGCTGGTTATCAGGCTGGGGTGGTGATATTGCAGATGCCGGTGCAGGATTTTGTGTTTGAAGCCAGCTGGCAATGGCTGGCCACTTCGCTGCATCAGGTGGGTGTACCGCTGCTGACCGGTTCAGTGGCGTTAGGTTTATTGTCGGCGCTGCTGAGCTGGCCACTATCCGCGCGGATTTGGCACTTTCATTTGCGCCAACGCCGCGCCAAAGCCCGCTTGCGGCAGCAAAGCCGTTAGCCTTTAATACTGCCCCAGCACTTGTGCCGGCTCAACGCGGGCCGCCCGGCGTGCCGGATAAATGGTCGCCATCAGGCTCAGCACCAGTGCCACACTCACTGTCAGCAGCACATCCGGCCACTGAATTTGTGCAGGCAAGGTGTCAATAAAATAGATAGTCGGGTCGAGTAAACTGCGCCCGAGCAGGGTTGATACTAGGCCAAATACATTTTCAATCTGCCACGCCAGTAGCAGGCCGGCGAATGCGCCCCACAATGTGCCTTTGACGCCATTGAGCCAACCCAGCCAGATAAAAGCCCGCACCAGCACAGCAGGCTTTGTGCCCATCGTCAGCAAAATAGCGATATCGGCTTCTTTTTCCCGCACCGCCATCACCAGCGTCGCGACGATGTTAAAACAGGCGACACTGATCACCAGCGCCAGCACTAAGTACAAAATGCTGCGCACCATCTGGATATCCTGATACAAATGGCCCTGAGTGCGGAACCAGTCCAGCATGTAGACATAGTCAGTGGCTTGATTACCAAGCTCCCGCGCTATATTGCCAGCCTGAAAAATATCCTGAATTTTAAAGGCAAAACCCTGCACTGTACCCGCGGGCATTTTCAGCCAGTCGCCCAGTGCATCCAGCTGCACCCAGATTTGCTGATAATCGAGTTGTCCGCCAATACCAACGATGGCGATGACTTCCAACAACACGTTTTTCTGGCCGGCTAAATCACCTTGTTCGGTCAGTTCCGGTAGCATCAGCTGCACCTGTTCACCGACTTTGACACCGAGCTCTTTGGCGACGCCCTCGCCTACAATCACCTGCTGCGCGGTTGGTTCGGTCAAGGCACCGCTTTTAACAAACTGGTCTAGCTGACTGATGCCACTTTCGTAAGCCAAATCGATACCACGCACCGCAATGGCTTTGACTTTACCTTGGGCGCGTAACAAACCGTCGGTGCGGATATAAGGCGCGGCGGCAACAACGCCGGGCTGATTGCTCAAATGCTGTAATTTCGCTGGCCAGTTAGCGATGGGTTTATCCACCGCCTGCAATTCCACATGCGGAATGACATTCAGCAGTTTTTGCTGCAGCGCCTGTTCAAAGCCATTCATCACCGACAACGCCAGGATTAAAATAGCGACGCCAAGGCCAATGCCCCAAGTGGAAGACGCGGCGATAAAACGGATAAAAGCGCTGCTGGAACGGGTATGGCGATAACGCTGCGCCAGCTGCCAGGACAGGCTAGCCATGCAGCTCTCCTAATTTGCCGTCGCGCATGTACAGCTGACGGTCGAGTTTTGCTGCCAGATCCGGATCATGCGTCACCACAATAAAGCTGGTGCCCAAATCACGGTTCAGTTCACGCATCAGCTGATAAATGCTCTCCGCCGTCTGATGATCGAGATTGCCGGTCGGCTCATCGGCCAGGATCAGTGAAGGCTCGCCCACCACAGCGCGGGCAATGGCGACACGCTGACGTTCACCACCGCTGAGTTCTGACGGCCGGTGTGTCAGGCGATGGCCAAGCCCCACCCGTTCTAACATCTGGCGGGCTTTGTGCAGCGCATCGCTTTGTGCGATGCCGCGAATTAACAGCGGCATCGCGACGTTTTCTTCAGCGGTAAAATCCATCAGCAAATGATGGAACTGATAAATAAACCCCAGCTGCTGATTACGCAGCTGCGCTTTTTGTGTCGGATTTAACGTAGAAATTTTCTGACCGGCGAGAATAAGCTCGCCGCTGTCAGCCTGGTCCAAGGTACCGAGAATATGCAGCAAGGTACTTTTGCCTGATCCCGAGCTGCCGACAATCGCCACCATCTGGCCAGCCGGCACCTGTAAATTGATGTGATGCAGCACCGGCGTGACATGGGCGCCATCGCGGTAACTTTTACAGAGATCTTCACAGCGTAACATCATGATTTTTTGCCTGTCTGTTATTCGTCACGCAGCACTGCGGCCGGTTCCACCTGAACTGCACGCCAGGCCGGGTAAATCACTGCCAATGCGGTCAGCAACACCGCCGACAACATAATCAGCAGCACGTCTGTCCACTGCAAAATGACCGGTAACGCCATGCCCTGCACCAGCTGTAATCCCAGCAGCGCCAGTAAGTCGTTTAAGCTCAGCGTTAACAACACGCCGGCGACGGCGCCGGTCAGCGCCCCGGTTACACCATGGCTCATGCCCTGGGCGGCAAACACATAAAACAGTTGCTGATTGGTCATGCCCTGAGTTTTTAAAATGGCGACTTCGCGTTGTTTTTCCGTCACCATCATCACCAGCGCCGAAACAATGTTAAAAGCGGCAACCGCGACAATCAGTAATAACATCAGCCACATCATGGCTTTTTCCATCGCCACTGCAGAAAACAGTTTGCCGTGGCTTTGCCGCCAGTCCGTGACGGCTGTTACGCCATCCACTTTGCTCAGCTCTGCTTGTAATTGAGGTGCTAAAAACGCATCGTGTAAGCTGACGCGCCAGGTGCTGTCTTTGTTGCCGGTGAGTTTTTGCAGGTCCTGCAAACGCAGCAGCACCACCACTTTGTCGACTTCAGAGCCGGTATCAAAGATGCCGGCGACGGTGAAATTGCGCTGGCGCGGCATCCAGCCAAGCGGGGTGTAACTGCCGCCAGTCGGTAACATCAGCCGGATCTGCTGGCCGAGCTGGACCCGCAGTTTGTCAGCAAGTGCACTGCCAAGCACCACCTGATAGCGGCTTGCTGCAAATTCCTGCCAGTCGCCTTGCTGCAATGATTGCTGCAAAAATGTCGGTAAGGCGTTTACGTCAACGCCCTGCAACATAGCGCCAGTTAAGTCTTTACTGGATTGGATCAGCGCTTCGCTTTGTAAAAACGGGCTGATTTGCGCAATAGCCGGAAACTGTTGTGGCAGCCGCGCCGGCAATGCTGCGTCGGAGCTTTGCACAATTAAATGCGGGATCACGCCCAGAATGCGTTTTTTCAGCTCGCCTTCAAAGCCATTCATCACCGAACTGACTACAGTCAATGCCAGCACACCGAGAAAAATCCCGGCTACTGAAAACAAGGTGATAAACGACAGGAAGGCATTACCTTTACGGCTCTGGCTGTAACGTAACCCTATGAATAATGAAACCGGAACTTGCATCCTTTTCTCAGGACTTCAGCCATGCAAAGTGATAAAGTAGCGGAATCATAGAGATAAACGGGGGCGCTTACAAGCGCGGTGCAGCATGGACCAAACTCAACTGAACCTGTTGAAAGACCAATACAACGATTATTTCATTATCGAACACGACATCCGCATCAACGTAAAACCTTTTGCCGGTGATGAGCCGGATGAACGCAGTTTTGAACGGCTGATCCCGGAGCCCTTTCTGATGGCCGGCGAACAAGTGATGCTGGAACAGTCGGCGCTCAAATCGCTGAACCGCCTTGGTGATATGGCCGAAGAACTGGCCTTATACCTGCGCATTCAGGCGCGCAAAATTGATGGCATGATGCGTTACATTTTGCTGATGCAGGATGACCCGCAATACCGCTGTTTCAGCCACAGTTATGGTGGCTCCGCCTTGTGTTTTGATCACAGTGCGCCCTACGCCGAAGGCCAGTTACTGGAAGTCAAAATGTTCCTGGAACACAATGACGGCGCGGTCTTTACACTGGTGCGTGTCATTGGCGTTGAACCTGTTGGTGAGCAGTTCCGTATCCGCACCACTTACACTCATCTGCGCGAGCAGGACCGCGAGCTGATTGTGCGCGCCAGTTTGCATCAGCAATCGCGCCAGCTTAAACGCAAAGCGGAAATGCGCCAGCAGCAAGGCCAGTCCTGATTGCGCAGCCTGACTGTACAGCGGCCTTTAGCAAAATAGTATCTGCGGCGCGCCGCTTTAAACGCCTGGCACTTCATGTGCCTGATGTCCGCCAGCCCGCCTGCTGGCCCTAGTTTAAAAGATTGACACGGAAACCTGCACTGATGGCTTTGTTGACGCTGCCACAAATTAAACAACCGACCGATTTATTACATTGGGGCAATCTGACCGGTGCGGCGTTGCCGCTGGCGATCAGCGAACTGGTGCAACAGCAACCGGCTTTGTACCTGTTGATAGTACCAGACACGCCAACGGCACTGCGGCTGGAACAGGAACTGGCGGTGTTTTTCGCCGCCTCGAATTCAGCTCAGACGGTCCCTGTCCACAGCTTCCCGGACTGGGAAACCCTGCCGTACGACCAGTTTTCGCCGCATCAGGATATTATTTCGCAGCGCCTGCGCACGCTATATCAGCTGCCGAGCGTCAGTCATGGCCTGGTGCTGGTACCGGTCAGCACCCTGATGCTGCGCTTAACAGCACCAGATCATTTACAGCAACAAAGTTTATTGCTGCAAAAAGGCCAGCGGCTCGACTTAGCCAGCCTGCGCACGCAACTGGTGCAGGCCGGTTATCGCGCCGTCGAACAAGTGATGCAACACGGCGAATTTTCGGTGCGTGGCTCTTTGCTCGACTTATACCCGATGGGTAGCCCCCTACCTTATCGCATTGATTTTTTTGACGATGAAATTGACGGTCTGCGTACCTTTGACCCGGACAATCAACGCACTGTGGCGCAGGTGGAGCAGATCGAGCTGTTACCGGCGCATGAGTTTCCGCTGGATAAAACGGCAATTGAACGTTTTCGCAGCCGCTATCGCGAACGTTTTCAGCAACGTAATGAAAAAGAATCGCTGTACCAGCAGGTCAGCAGTGGCGCGCTGCCGGCCGGTATCGAATATTATTTGCCGTTGTTTGCGCAAAGTACCGGCTCGTTGTTTTCTTATTTGCCCCCGGCCACGCGCATTCTGGCTGTTGGTGATTTAGAAGCCAGCGCGCAGCGCTTCTGGCAGGACGTGCAAAACCGTTACCAGGACAGATCTATTGACCTGCTGCGGCCTATCCTGCAACCCAAAGAGCTGTATTTCAGTGTCGACGAGCTGTTTGGCCTGCAAAAAGCCTATAGCCGTATCCGTTTGTCGCGTGCCGAGTTGCCGCAAAAAGCCGGCAGCAGCAACGCACCGACTGCGTTATTGCCGGATTTAACCGTCAATCATCAGCTGGCCGAGCCACTGGGCGCACTGCGGCAGTACCTCAGCGCTATCAAACAGCAACAAGGCCGTGCGGTATTTTTGGTGGAATCCGAAGGCCGGCGCGAAAGCCTGCTGCAATTACTGCATAAAAGCGGCATCCGCCTGACTCAGCTGCCGGATTTGCAAGCGGTGCTTGGTAGCGACGCTGATGTCGCCATCACAGTCGGCGCACTGGAGCAAGGCGTGGAGCTGCGCCTGCCAGCGCCGCTGGCACTTATCAGTGAAAACGAACTGTTTGGCCAGAAAGTCAGCCAGCGCCGGCGGCGTAAACACAGCCAGCAGATCTCCAGCGAAACCATTATCCGTAGCCTGGCCGAGTTATCCATTGGCCAGCCTATTGTGCATTTACAACACGGCGTCGGCCGTTACCTAGGCCTGCAAGTGCTGGAAGCGGCCGGTATCGTCGCTGAATTTGTCACTATCGAATATGCCGGCGGCAGCAAACTTTATGTGCCGGTATCGGCACTGCATCTGTTAAGCCGTTATTCCGGCACAGAACCCGAGCATGCGCCGCTGCATAAACTCGGTCACGACGCCTGGGACAAAGCACGGCGCAAAGCCGCAGAAAAAGTCCGAGATGTGGCGGCCGAATTGCTCGATGTCTACGCGCTGCGCGCCAGTCAAAAAGGCTATGGCTTTAAAATTAACGCCGAGTCCTATTCGCGCTTTGCCGATGGTTTCCCGTTTGAAGAAACCGCCGATCAGCTCGATGCCATTAATGCCGTGCTGAGCGACATGCAAACACCACGCGCGATGGACCGGCTGGTCTGCGGCGATGTCGGTTTTGGTAAAACCGAAGTGGCGATGCGCGCCGCTTTTGTGGCGGTCGATGATGGCCATCAAGTGGCGATTCTGGTACCAACCACGCTACTCGCGCAGCAACATTTTGAAAATTTCCGCGACCGTTTTGCCAACTGGCCGGTACGGGTCGAAGTGTTATCACGCTTTATCAGCGCCAAAGAGCAAAAAGTGATTCTGGCCGACGCCGAAGCCGGCAAAGTCGATATCCTGATTGGCACGCATAAATTGCTGCAGGACGACATTAAATTCCGTGACCTCGGGCTTTTGATCGTCGATGAAGAACATCGGTTTGGTGTGCGGCAGAAAGAAAAAATCAAAGCGCTGCGTGCCAATATCGATATTCTGACTTTAACCGCCACCCCTATTCCGCGCACGCTGAATATGTCGTTATCGGGTATGCGGGATTTGTCGATTATCGCCACACCACCGGCGCGCCGGCTCGCCGTCAAAACCTTTGTCCGGGAATATGAAAACGGCCTGGTGCGCGAAGCGGTGCTGCGCGAAATTCTGCGCGGCGGTCAGGTGTATTTCCTGCACAATGACGTCGCCAGTATCGAAAAAACCGCCACAGACTTACAAACCCTGGTGCCGGAAGCGATCATCGGTATCGCCCACGGCCAGATGCCGGAGCGCGAACTGGAACGGGTGATGGCCGATTTTTACCATCAGCGCTTTAACCTGCTGCTGTGCTCCACCATCATTGAAACCGGTATTGACGTGCCGACCGCTAACACCATTATTATCAATCGTGCTGATAATTTTGGTCTGGCTCAGCTGCACCAGCTGCGTGGCCGTGTCGGCCGTTCGCACCATCAGGCTTATGCTTATTTGCTGACGCCGCCACCGAAACGTTTAACTGTGGACGCGCAAAAACGCCTCGAAGCTATTTCCAGCCTGGAAGATTTAGGCGCTGGTTTTGCCCTCGCCAGTCACGATTTAGAGATCCGCGGTGCCGGCGAACTGCTCGGCGATGACCAAAGCGGCCAGATTGAATCGGTCGGTTTTACGCTGTACATGGAAATGCTGGAAGAAGCAGTGCAGGCGCTCAAAGAAGGCCGTGAGCCGAGTCTCGACATGATGCTGAGTCAGCAAACCGAACTGGATTTAAAAATTCCGGCGCTGCTGCCCGATAAATTTATTCCGGATGTCAGCCTGCGGTTATCCTTTTATAAACGCCTCGCCAGTTGCAAAGATGCGCAGGAACTGGATGAAATTCAGGTCGAACTGATTGACCGTTTTGGTCTGTTACCGGATGCCGCCAAACATCTGGTCGCGCTGACGCAAGCGCGGCAGGTCGCGCAGCACCTTGGCATCCGGCGCATTGAGATGAATGCCAAAGGCGGCTTAGTTGAATTTGCCGAACGCACCAAAGTGGCGCCGGCTTATATTATCCGGCTGATCCAGACGCAGTCGCGCATTTATAAACTCGAAGGCGGTCAGAAGCTGCGCTTTAATATTGAAACCCCGGGCAGCACTGAGCGGCTGGCCTTATTAAAAACGATGCTGGCCGATTTTCAGGCCAACAGTCAGTGAAGTGGACCATGAACAGAACTTTGTTAAGTCGCCTTATTGTTGGTTTCCGTGTAATTGGCCTGAGTGTTGTAAGCCTCGGTTTTTGCACTGCAATTTCCGCACAGGCCCAGACCAGCCTCAGTCAGGCCAATAGCGATCCCTGGTTTGAGATTGAACTGATAGCCTTTGAACGCGGTACTTTAAGCAGCACGCTGGAAAAATTTGAGCAGCGCGTCACCGCTATTCCGGTGCATCGTAGCCTGGATTTGCTGAAGCCATTGTACCAACCGGATATCCGCGCGCTGCAAAGCGCCTGGCCATCTTGTCAGGATAAAACCGACAGCTTGCTGGCGGCAGAAGACCGTTTGAGCGGCATCGAGCCGCAGCCCTGGTTTGATGAAATTCAACTGGCAGAGCAACAGCTGCAACAATACACCGGCGTATTCCCCGCCGAGCCCTTATTGCAATGGCCGCTCAGCTGCCGCCGCAACCAGCCACAAATTGTCGCAGTCAAAAGCCCACAGCTAATTGCTACTGATGAGGACAGTCAGGTGGACGGCCCTAGCCTGTTACCGGTGATACCACAGCCGACTGTACTGCAACCAAATGTGCCGCAGCAGCACCAGATAACACCTTATCTGCTGGACGAAACCACGTTTCAGCTCAAAGACCTGGCCTGGCAGCTTGGCCACAGGGCGGGCCACAAACTGTTATTGCATACGGCCTGGCGTCAGTCGCTGGGCGTGAAACGCCGCAGTACCAGCCTGCGATTTTTTGCCGGCCAGCGCTATAGCCCGAAATTTGATTATCAGGGCCTGTTGAAGACCGAGCAAAACGATATGCTTGCGGCGGCGCCCAATCTGCAGGCCGCCATTGAGCAAACTTATCAACAATTACAGCAGGCGCAGCAGCTCAGCCGTGACGAGCAGGCACAGGCCGTGCACGGTTTGCCGCAGCAGGTCTGGCAATTAGACGGCATTATCCATCCATACAATGAACGCATGTTGTTTGCCGATACGGAATTTAATCTGCGTCAGCTGGTCACGGATGCCAATAATAACGAGCGTCTGAACACTTTTTATGTCAAAGATAGTGTGCGTTTATTACTTGGCGAAATTCATTATCTGGACCATCCACGTTTTGGCCTGATTTTGCAAATCCGCCGTTTTACCCCACCCGCTACGCCTGCTGCAGGCGAAGGAGTCAGCCCGTGAAAAAATTAGTTCCGTTAGCCACTCTGTTGTTATTAGCCGCCTGCGGCAAATTGTCGATGGAAAATTACAATCAGCTCAAAGTCGGCATGAGTTATCAGGAAGTGACCGCCATCATCGGTGACGCCAACAGCTGTGAAGAAGTCATTGGTACCCGCAGTTGTGTCTGGGGTGACGAGCAAAAAGGCATTAAAGCCGGTTTTGTCGCCGATAAAGCCATCGCCTTCAGCCATAAAGGCCTTAACTAATCAGTGACAGCTCAAGACCGCAGCGCATCCCGCGCTGCAACCATGTCAGTCACAGCCGGGCCCGCACAGACGACGTCTGTGCCGGTCGCGCCTGCTGTGGACAATCCCCGCCCGGCGTTACCGTTTCAACTTCGCGACTATCAGCAGCAGGCCGTTACAGCAGTGCTGCAATATTTCCGCCGGCTGTCCGACCCGGCCGTGTTGGTGCTGCCGACCGGCGCCGGTAAAAGTCTGGTTATCGCAGAGCTGGCGCGGCTTGCCCGTGGCCGGGTGCTGGTGCTGACGCATGTCAAAGAACTGGTCAGCCAAAACCAACAAAAATATCAAAGTTATGGTCTGGAAGGCGGCATTTACGCCGCAGGCCTTGGCCTGAAGCAAACCACTCAGCAGGTGATTTTTGCCTCAGTGCAATCCGTCAGCCGAAATCTCGCTGACTTTTGCGATGAGTTTAGCTTGCTGATTATTGACGAATGCCACCGGGTACCGCTGGCTGCCGACAGCAGCTACCGCACTGTGATTAGCCACCTGCAACAGCAAAATGCCGGCTTAAAAGTGCTGGGTCTGACTGCGACGCCTTACCGGCTGGGTCAGGGGTTTATCTATCAGTTTCATTATCAGGGCGCCGTGCGCGGCGACGCCGACTGCTTTTTCCGCTGGTGCATTTTTGAATTGTCAATTCGTGTGTTGCTACAACGCCAGTATCTGACGCCGCCAAACCGTCTTGACTGTGCCGTGCTCAGTTACGATTTCTCCGGGCTGAAACCGGCCAATAACGGCCATTTTCGCGAGGCGGAACTCAATCAGGTAATTAATCACTACAAAAGAGTGACGCCGCAAATCATCGCGCAAGTGCAGCAATACGCGAAAAACCGCCGTGGCGTAATGATATTTGCCGCGACCAGCGCGCATGCGCGGGAGATCCTGGCGCTGTTACCTGCCTGTGAGAGCGCGCTGATTTTGTCGGCCACGCCCTCGACCGAACGCGCATTGCTTTTGGAGCAATTTAAACAGCAGCAGCTGAAGTATCTGGTCAACGTCGCAGTACTGACTACCGGCTTTGATGCGCCGCACGTTGACCTCATTGCGATTTTACGCCCGACAGAATCCTTAAGCCTGTACCAACAAATTGTTGGTCGTGGTCTGCGCCTGTCGCCGGGTAAAACCGATTGTCTGGTGCTGGATTACGCCGGCAATTTATACGATTTATACAGCAACGACCCGGGGCCACCGCCACCGGACAGCCAATCGGTACAAGTGACAGTGCCTTGTCCGCTGTGCCAGTACCCCAATCAGTTCTGGGGCAAACAAAACCCGGATGGGCTGGTACTGGAACACTATGGCCGGCAATGTCAGGGCATGCGGCTGGGCGAACAGCAACAGCCGGTGCCCTGCGGTTTTCGATTTAAGGCCCGCTTCTGCCCGGAATGCGGCACTGAGCACGATATCGCTGCACGCAATTGCAGCGCCTGTGGGCTGGTATTGGTCGACCCGGACAAAAAACTGCAGGATGCGCTGAAACTCAAGGATGCACTGATTTTATATCCAAACCGGCTTGAAGCAGAAACCGAAACGGATGCACAAGGCCAGCCAAGGCTACGGCTGCGGTATCTGGATGCGGAAGGACAGCAACTACAGGAATTTTTTCGTATCAACAGCCGCAGCCAAATTCAGCGACTGTGCGCTCAAGTGCTGCCCCCCTTTATTGCCGACCGTCACAGGCCCTTTATGGCAAACACAGTGTTGCAACTTGATGCCCTGTTACACCGCCTGCAACCGCCGGCTGTGGTGATCGCACAAAAAGATGGTCGATTCTGGAAGATTCGAGACAAATTATTCGAAATTAATAAATCCAGCTAATTCCGTCTTATAATTATTTAAATTCAAATACTTATTAATGCCGATTTAAAATCTTGTCCGCAGCTTTACATTAAGATTTGGTTCAGCAAGAATAGACTCATTGACCGCAAAGGAAGCCATGACCATGTATAAACTGTTTTATGCCCCTGGCAGTGCCAGTATGGTCATCCATCAGTTATTAATTGAACTCAATCAGCCAGTTGAGCTGGTTTTACTCGACTTTACCACCGACCAGCAAAAATCAGCCGACTTTCGCCGTTTAAATCCGCAAGGCCGGGTACCTGTGTTGGTTGACGACACAACAGTCCTGTTTGAATCCGCAGCCATTTTGCTTTATCTGACAGAAAAACATCAGCAACTGGCGCCGGCAGCAGGCAGCGCCGACCGCGCCTTGTTTTTACAACATATCGCTTTTTTAACCAATAATCTGGCACCGCAATTCCGCTTATGGTTTTATCCGGCCGACCTTGGTCTGGAACAGTATCCGGCGGACTTGCGCCAGCAGCTGCAACAGAATATTTCGGCGCTCTGGCAGCAACTTGATGACCAGCTCAGCCAACGTGGTCCTTATTTACTCGGCGATACCTTCAGTGCTGCTGATTTAATGTTGACCATGTACATGCGCTGGTCGCGCAATATGCCGCAAACGGCTCTGGCCTGGCCGGCACTGCAGCGATTGGCAGATCTGGTTCGCGCCAGACCAAGCTGGCGACAGTTGTATCAGCAGGAACAACTGACTGAATGGGCAGGCTTTTAATGAACAGGAATTCGTAAGCGCTATGCAACTGGTTGATATCGATAAAAATACCTACAGAAGCCACCTCAATGTGGTGATTGTCTGCGCTGTCGCGGTGTTCTCAGCCTTAGGCGTCGGCATTTCTGCTGCATTGGTCTATTGGTTCGGCGCTGCGCAAGGCCAGAATTTTTATCTGAATTTACTGGGTGTCTGCGCCGGAGGAGCCATCGCCGCCTGGTGTCTGCACCGACTGAAAAGTACCGGTTATTTTTATGAAGTGGCTTATGTCTGGGATTTGAAACAGGAACTTAACCTGATCAACCGCAAACTGACCGTATTAAAAAAGGCGGTTGAAGCGCAGGACCCGGATGCGATGCTGGTGATGCTGTATAACCTGCAAGGGTCAAAACAGCTTTGGCAACTTGATGATAACTTGTTGAATTTACAAGAGCTTGAACTCGAGCTTATTCAGCTTGAGCACAAAATCCGCAGTTGTGGTCTGACACTCGATGCCAACCTTTATCATCGCGGTATACTCGATAAGTTTTAACCGTCCTGATAAAGGTTCATTTGATGAAGCCAGACTAAGCAGATGATCTGGCAGCTGTTTTTAATCTGGAAAAGCATAGTTATTTTTTATTTTTTTCATTTTCCGGCTGTGAAACCGCGGTGAGTTAGACAATAATCAACTTATTCGCGTCCCACATCTTCTCTGTACATTCGTTACAAGGTTCTTATTTATGACAGTTCAAAATGCCTTATTAACTATTCTGATCGAAAAAGTCCGCACTGATACACTGGTTCTGCCAAGCTTGCCTGAAATTGCGCTGAAAATCCGTAAGCTTGCGGAAGATCCAGACGTGAATTTAAGCAAGATGGCCGAGATGATTTCACATGATCCAGCCCTGTCCGCCCGTATCATGAAAATTGCCAACAGCGCTTTTGTGGGCCGTGGCGTCCATGTCAACACACTGCAACAGGCAACCACCCGGATTGGCCTGCGTTATATCAAAAACGTCGTGACGGCGATGGCGATGGAACAGTTGTTTGTATCGAAAAGCCCGATGATCAAAAAGTTCATGGACAAAGTCTGGGCTGAAACGCTGGAACTGACCGCTTTTGCGCTGGCCACGATGCAACAATACAATTCAAACTATAAATATACGGCTGTGAACTTTGACACTATGACCCTGGCTGGCCTGGTGCACAATATCGGCGCTTTACCGGTCTTAACCGAAGCCGAAAAACAACTGGACGTTTTTGGCAACGAAGATTTTGTCAAACAGGCAACAGCTTCTATTGCCGGCCCAATTGGCTCGACAATTTTGCGTTCCTGGGGTTTCCCGGACGAGCTGATCGAAGTCGCAGAACATTGGGATCATGCCGAATACCAACCGAAACACCCGTCTTATGTTGATTTCATTCGGATCGCAGCGATTAAACAAGGCCGTTATCATGCGGCAGGCGACACGGCAGAATTGCTGACGCCTTATGTTGAGCTCGGATTAATTCCGTCGAATGAATACTACCGCGCGCCGGAATTTGTAGCGTCATTCAACGAAATCAAACAGTTGTTTATCTAAGCCTCTTCATGGCAGCCTGCACTTGTCAGGCTGCCATCCTTACGCTCTCCAATTTACCTCTGCTAAACAGCCATCAAATAATTATCATTTTGTTTTTATTTGCATTTATTGATATAACAAAGTAAATCAATAGTAAGTAAATCATTATCTAACACAAGGACAATATTTATGAAAACAAGGCTGTTTTGGTTTATTTTCGCCTGCCTAAGCAATGGTACCTTCGCGACAGAAACAAATAACGCAAAGCTGTTCGGCAAGATGCCGTTAGTCCAGCAGGCATCGGTCTCTCCGGATGGCCAGTTTGTTGTTGGGATTTTTCAGGTCGATGGCAAACAAGTGGTGATGACATCACTATTTGGCCAGCACGAAACCACGCCGGTTGTCAGCCTGAAGTTTGCCTCGGATCGGATTGAATCTGTTGATTGGGTTAACCCCAAGCGGCTATTGATCAACGCCAGCCGTGCTGAATACCTGTCAGGCCGGTTTTATCGCTTTCATACCATGTATGCGGTCAATGCGGATGGATCTGAACTGCTCGAAATCAAGAACCAGTCGGTATATAAAAAAGCCGAACACAGTGCCATGGCAGGTCTGCAAAGCACGCATTTGTTAAATGATCTGGCTGATGATAACGATCATGTGCTGGTCACAGCTTATGACGAACGCGATCAGGGTTTTGGCGTCTTCAAAGTAAATGTCTACGACAGTAAATTCAGCAAAATCGAGAGTGGTGCTGGTGATCGTGCAGGTTTTGCCACGGACCGCGCTGGCAATGTGCGTTTTTCAACAGTGCTGAAACAGCAGAAACTGAGCGTTGAGTATAAAAGCGCGCCCGACGCAGCGTGGCTATCGCTGCGGACCATTGATATCTCGGGTGACATTGATTTTAACCCAGTCGGTCTGTCGGAAGATGGCAAGTCAGTGTTGGTTAATACGGACTATCAAAGCGATTTTAACTACCTGGCCGAAGTCGACTTAAAAACTGCTGAAATCGGCAAACCTTTGTACCAGATCCCAGACCACGATATCGACGCCACCTACAAAAAAGCCGGTAAATTAATCGGCTATGGCTATACCAAAGACTTCTTTGAGCAGCGTTTCATCGACGCCAAACAACAGCAATATAACGAGCAAGTGAAGAAGCTGTTTCCGGACCGTCATTCCTATATCACCAGCTACAGTGACGATGGCCAGCGAGTCATTATTTACACCGTGAAGGACAATCAGCCCGGTCGGTATTTAACACTCGATTTCAACACAAAAAAGGCGGCATTCTGGTTCAGTCAGTATCCACATCTGGAAAAGACGCAACTGCCGTCAGTGAATAATTTCAGCTTCAAAAGCCGCGACGGTTTAGCGATGAGTGGTTACCTGACGACGCCGCCAAATAAAGACAAACCTGCCCCCGTTATTCTGTTCCCACACGGTGGCCCACATGCCCGGGATAACAAAGGCTTTGACCCTTTTGTACAGTTTTTCAGCTCAATGGGTTATGCGGTATTGCAGGTAAATTTTCGCGGTTCATCTGGTTTTGGTAACAAATTTGAGGCCGCTGGTTATCAGCAATGGGGCAAACAAATGCAAGACGACCTGATGGACGCGCTGCAGGCTGTTTCCGCCAATCCTGATGTCGACAGCAGCCGCAGCTGTTTAGTTGGGGCCAGCTACGGCGGTTACGCTGCGATGGTCGGCAGCTACCGCGACAGCGCTAAATTTAATTGTTTTATCGCGATCTCTGGTATTTCAGACCTTGCGGCGATGCTACGCACGGATGGCTCGAACAGTGAAGCGAGAAAAGTTGTGCAACGCACCTTGATCGGGGATTATGAAAATAACAAGCCGGCGCTTGATGCCGTCTCCGCGATGTCCAATCTGGCCGCAATCAAAAAGCCAATGTTGTTGATCCATGGCGTTAAAGACACCCGGGTGTCTTATAAACAATCGGCTGATTTTTATGACGCATTAAAACGCCGTGGTGTGAATGTCAGTTACGTGGAACAAAAAGACGGCACCCACTTTTTTGATACCGAACAAGAGCGGGTTGAAGCTTTTAGCGCAATGGAGAATTTTCTACGCCAACATCTGCCACTCTGAATTTGCAAAGAATTTCCGACAACTCAGGATTTAAACCACAAAAAAGCCAGCGTTGATGCTGGCTTTTTCGTCATCGGCCCTTTAAGCCGCCTGAAACAACGCCTGATGCAGCTCCTTTACCACGCCAGGCGCTTCGCCATCCTGCACCAGGAAACACAAATTGTGCCGGCTGGCACCGTGGCAAATCAGCCGCATGTTGATTTGTTCCAGCGCCTGGAACAAAGAACCGGTGATGCCGCGCGTGCTGTGCAGGTGATTACCGATGACGGCGACAAGGCTCAGGCCCTGCTCGACTGTGACTTCGGAGAATTCACGTAAAGCCGCCAGCGCTGGTTCAATCGCAGTGCCAAACGCGCTACCCGGTGCATCGTCTAACGTCAGTGCAACGCTGATTTCAGAGGTTGTGACTAAATCGACCGAAATCTGATGCTGACTTAAAATCGCAAAGACCCGGGTTAAAAAGCCGGCGGCATGCAACATTGCCGGGCTTTTCACTGTGATAAGCGTCTGGTTTTTCCGCAGTGCAATAGCGCGGTAAGACGGCCTTGCGTCGACTTGTTTGGAGATCCAGGTGCCGCCGGCTTCCGGCTCGCGGCTGGAACCAACAAACACCGGAATATTTTGCCGCATCGCCGGAATAAGCGTCGCCGGGTGCAGCACTTTGGCGCCAAAGGTCGCCATTTCGGCCGCTTCGTCAAAACTGATTTCCGGAATACAACGCGCGTCCGGCGTCAGGCGTGGGTCTGTGGTGAAAATGCCGACCACATCCGTCCAGATTTGTACCACTTTGGCCCCAATGGCTTCGCCCAGAATGGCGGCGCTGTAATCCGAACCACCACGGCCGAGTGTGGTGGTCTGATTCGCACTGTCAGCACCGATAAAACCTTGAGTCACAATAATTTGTGACTGTAACAGCGGTGTCAGATACTGTGCCGTCAGCGCTGCAACCTGTTCGATTTGTGGTTCGCCTTTGCCAAAACGTGAATCGGTCCGCAGCACCTGACGCACATCAAAGCTGCTGACGGCAGCTCCGCGCTCTGCCAGCACCTGCGCGAATAACACCGAACTTAACCGCTCACCAAAGGATTGCACCAGGTCTTTTTCGCTGTCGGTAAAAGCCACAGTGCGGCCAATGAGGGTTTTCAGCTCTAACAGCAACTGTTCAATGGCTGCGCCAACCGCAGCTTGTTGCTGTAGTTTTTCCAGCACTGCATAGGTAATACGCTCAATGCCGGCATAATGGGCAAAACGCCCTTCAATGATGTCTTCTTTAGTGATGGCAACGAGCAGATTAGTGACGCCGGAACTCGCGCTGACCACCACCAAACGAATCGTAGGGTCTGCAAGGACAATATCGGCACAACGCGACATGGCCGTGAAATCAGCAACAGAGGTACCGCCAAATTTGGCGACGATGAATTGATTAGACAAGGTGTCTCTCCTTATGAACAAAATAAGCAGAGCATGGCATTTGCAGCACAACAATCAGATACAACAAACCCCGGACGCGAAAGCACGGTGTTGTTGTCTACTTGCAGACACAACAAAGGCCAGAAGCTCTCCACCGAAGTTTCAGGTGACAGTCGCAGGGATTCAGCCCTGACAACCGAAAAACCTGCTGCTATGACAGGTTTTCCTCGGCGTTCATCCCCCTCCTTCAGTCTGCGGTGTATAGCCACCTGAACTGAACTACCTGGTGAACGCTCCTCTTCTGGTCTATCAGAATGATTGACGCCGCTACCTTATCTTGTCTGAGGCTAAAAGGCAACAGCCTTTTAGACGGCTGTAATAAAATTACATTTTAACCCAGTACCCGGCTCAGTTTCAGGCAAAAAAAACGGCGCCATAAAGCGCCGTTTTGTCAGGATATCTGTAGCCGACCTGGCCGTAGATTTAGTAGCCGGCTAATTGGCCGCTGAAAAACACCCCGGCGTAACCCAGGCTGTAGCACAGCAATAAATAGCCGCCCATTTTCAGGTAAGTGCCAAAGGTCAGTTCTTTTAATTTGCTCATCGCGATAATACCGGCCGCTGAGCCGATGATTAACAGCGAGCCACCGACACCTACTGCATAAGTCAGCATCAGCCATTCCGCAGTCGTCAGCACTAAATCAGCTTTTAATAAGGCGGCAGTCAGCGGCACGTTATCGATCAACGCCGAAGACAGGCCCATCAGATAGTTCGCTTGTACCGGCGGTAATACGGCGTATAAGTCGGTGAAATTCTTCAGGAAATGCAGCTCCTTTAACACGCCGACTAACAACAGCACGCCGAGGAAGAACAGCAGCGTTTCAAATTCCACTTCACGCACATAGTTCAGAATGCTTTGTGTGGCTTTTTTGCGGAACAAAAACTGCGCACTTAAAAACATCACGCCCAGACCGAACAAAAAGGTCAGCACCGGCGGAATTGAAAACAGAATGTTGAAGATTAAAGTCGCGAAAATGGTACTGACAAAAATCCCGGCGATGACCGCATCACGCTTTTCAAACGGCTTGGTATTTTTTTCCACAGTCAGCGGTTGATTCATGCCACGGGATAACAGAATGGCCAGTAACATGACAGCACCAAAAGCCGGTGGCACCAGCCACAGCAGGTTCGGGATTGTCACTTTCTCCGCCAGGAAGAACATCAGCGTGGTCACATCACCGGTGATTAACGACACACCACCGCTGTTCACGGCGAAAATAATTAAGGCACCGAACTTCACTTTTTTCGCTGCTTCCAGTTTCACACCGGAGATGACCGCAATAGTCACCAGCGTGGCCGTGACGTTGTCGGCAAAAGACGAGAACACAAAAGCAAAGGTTGCGACGATAAACATCAGTTTACGCTCTGTCAGCTCAGACGGCAGAATGCGTTGTACCAGCTGCGCGATAAAACCTTTGCTGTTTAAATAGGCGACAAAAGTCATAGTTGACATTAAAAATAACCACAAGGTGGCGATTTCTAACAAATTGTGTTCTAGCTGCTGCTGAACATGCTCACGCGAGGCATCGCCGTCGGCAAAAATAAACAGTAAAATCCAGCACAGAGTACCGAAAAAAAGTGTCGTTTTTGCCTTGTTTACGTGGATAATATCCTCTATAACGATCAGCACAAAGGCAAGTGCAACCAAGCCCAGTAAAATACCCGTTAGCATAAATGACCACCCGCAATTATTAATAAATTATGAAATATTGTCGGGGCGGCATTCTAACACTGCGGTTCATCGTGCTCTACTGGAAATTGGTCGTATAACTCCAATGAATCAAATAATCACCGGATGAAAGCAATCCCCACATGTTATCAGCCAAAAAAATACTGAAATGCCTGGACGACGACTGGCCGGTGCTTGAAGCGCTGGCCAATCGCAGTCAGCTGTACAGTTTTAGTTTTCAGGACGTGCAGGCGCTGTTTAGCCGTTATTTCCCGCAGCTCTCCAGCGAGCAGGTGTTTCGCGAAGCGCAAAAACTGCTGGCCCAGGAAATTTTAATCCCGCAGGCCAAATCCAGTCAGCTGGAACTGAACCGTTCGGTGCTGGAGTTTATTCAGTTTCTTACGCAGGAACACAACCTTGGCACTGTCGGTGATATTCAAAGCCGCATTGACGAATTGGACCGCTTACGCGCCCGCCTCGATACAGCCGTGCGGCAAAAAGACGTGCACGAGATGCGCCGTTTTGTCCGGCTGATGGACGAACGGGTACGCGAAGTGGTGAAACACTTCCGTAAAAATGAAAGTGCTATTTTGCATTTGGTGGATAAAGCCAAAGCCGACGACAGCAATTTATCGCTGGCACGCCGTTACGCCGCGGTGATGGAAGCCTTTGACGAATACATCGAGCCCGTGCTGCAGATGATTGATATCAACGGGCCTTTCCAGACCAGCATCGAAACGCTGGAACATTGCCTGTCAGATTTAGTGCAGTTTATTGAAGACACCGGGTTTATGTCTGGTGATAAAGAGCCTTTAGTGCAGCTACGCACCCGCTTGCTCGACATGAACCAGATTGGCCGCGAATCGCTAACGCGCAGCACCGACGTATTGATGCCGCTTAGGGAAGAACTGCGCAAAAACACACTGATCTCGCGCAACGCCAGTCTGGTACTGGCCACTTTACGCAAACAAGGCTTTGAGCCGACCATGGAACAGCTGGTGCCTAAATTCAGCTCAGACCATCAGAAATTCAGCCTCGGCAGCGCCAACCAGATCACCAGTTACATGGCAGAACTGGTGGATTATCAGGATGATAACTATCAGCTGCCCGATGCGGTCGACAGCCAGCCCGGCGCCAATATCCGCGTACCGGACTTGCAGGATGTGCTGAAATCGGCCCGCACGCAAAAAACCAATACCGACTTATCGCAATGGCTGGCGCGCAGTTATCCGCAGTTGCCGGTCGACGAATTATTATTTTTGTATCAGGAATTAAGTCGCGCTCCGGCGTTAAAACTGGAACATCAGGACAGCGTCAGTGAAATGGAGGTCAATGGCTTCCGTCTGCGCCTGCACCCTTTTGTCACCCGCCCGGCCGACAGGACATAACCCATGCAAATCGATCTCGAAAAACTGCCCAATTTGGCAGACATTCACAAACGCCTGACCACCGGCTACCACATCAGCGAGCAGGATTTTGCGCTCTGGACTGAGCTGGACAGCAATGAGGACGCCTACAGCGCCTTATTCGGCGCACTCGGCAATCAGCTCAAACGCGACAGCCGTGGTTTCTTTTATTTTGATGTCGACGACGCGACGGTCAATATGGGCAAAATTTCGCGGCTGTTTGCGCTGACCACTTATGCGTTGGTGGAGTTTTTTGCCGATCAGGGTCAGGACCCGCTGCGCGCGTTATTTGAAACCGAAATCAATCACGAGATTTTATCCAGCATCCTGCAACAGCAATATCACTTGTTTGAGCAGCTGGAAATCTATTCCGCCACCGATTTAAAACGCGAAGTCGGCAACCGCATGCTGCGCTACGGTTTTGCCAAAACCCAGGGCGATAATTTTAAACTGCTGCCGCCTTTGTATCGTTTCCTCGATGCCTTAGTTGCGGTCGATTCTTTACAGGCGGATGAGGGCCATACCGATGTCTGAACTTTATGGCTTAACCAAACTCGCGCTGCTGAATACCGCCGGCTACGCCAAGTGTGTCATTCCGCTCGATGACGCTGCGTCGATTTGTGCGCCAAATAACACCGGTAAAAGCTCGGTGATTAACGCGTTGCAATTTCCGCTCATCAACGATTTACGCCTGACCGAATGGGACGGCCACGATCTTGATGAAACGCGGAAGTTCTATTTTGGTACTGATCAGAGTTACATCCTGCTCGAAGCCAATCTGCCGGAAGGCCCGGTGGTGATTGGTGTGGCCGGTCTTGGCAAAATTGCCGGCTACCAGTTCCAGTATTTCTGTTATCGCGGCAAGTTAGACCTGACGCATTACGTCAGTGAAAACAGCATCATCCGCTACAACAAGCTGGACCATCATTTACGCAACTTAGGCTTTGAACCGCTGGAATTAAAACCGTCGGAACTCAATGCCATGCTGACCGGCGGCGCCACACCGTACGACAGCAAAATCAATCTGCGGATGATCCCACTGACCAACGTCAGCGACGCGCCGGTGTACAAAGACATTTTCCGCCGTATTCTGAACCTGCACCGCTTAACGGCGCAGGACGTGAAACGGCTGCTGTTGCCGGTGTTTGCCCGCCATTTAAGTGATCCAAAAGTCGATTTTTACACAGTCTGGCACAACGCTTTTGAAAAAGTGAACCGCGACCGGCGTGAACTCAAAGCGCTGGAAAATCAGCAGCAGGCCGTTGAAGCCTTAGAAAACCTGATTGATAACCGCGCTGTATTAAAAGGCCGCCTCGCCGCTTATGCGCCAAAGCTCGATAAAGCCTTAATTGAGTTCCAGAGTTATCTGGACGAACAGCAGCAGGAGCTCGGCGAGCAGCTCGAAGCGCTGGCGCAGGAAAAACATCAGCTCGAAGATAAACAGCGTTTGTATGTCGGCCAGATTAAAGAGCTGTCGAGTAAACAACTTGGCCTGAAAAGCTGGTTTGACGAACATGATGCCCTCGCCCAGCGTTTTGGCCTGACCAACTTACCAACGCTACAGTCGAACCTCGCCAATATTCGCGCCCAGTACGAGAGCCTGAGCCACAGCCTGCAGGGCGCCGCCAACTTAAATCCGGCAACGCTGGCGCATCAGCAGGCACAGACGCAGAAACAGTTAAAAAGTCTGAAACTGCAGCTGAAAAACCTCGAATACAACCTGTATTCACGACTGCGCGAAGATTTGTCGTTAGGCGAAGTGCAACAGCTGACCAGGCTGTTAAACCCGGATTTATTGTCATTGTCGACCGCCACTGGTGGCGATGTAGTGATCCACGACGATGATGCTTTTGCTGAGCAGCTCGGCCAAATCGCCGATGCTTTTAAAGGCGGCAAATTACATCTGGCCGGCGCCACTATTGATTTAAGCCACTTATCGGCGCCAGATATGGCCGGCAGCGAAGGCAAAGTCGCGCTGAAGGAACAAATCGAAGCGCTGCAGCTGACGTTAGCGACTTTAGAGCAGCAAGCCGAAGTTGCGGTAGATTTTGCCGGCAAAAGCCGGGAAAAAGAGCGGTTGTATCAGGACATGCTGCAGGCGGAAGAAGACCTCAAACGCTTCGCCCGCTACAGCGAAATGGCGCAATTACTCGACGAGCAGCAGCTATTGTCCGAACAGCTGACGCAGGAAGAAGAGATTGTGCATGAGCAGCTGGCGCAGGTGCAGCAAAAAGCCAGCAGCCTGTCGGACCGGCGTAACCTCATCACCAACAAACAAGACCAGCTGAAACGCCAGTTGGAGCGCATTGAACACGAGAAAAAAGACCGGATTGATTTCCAGCTCGATTTTTATTCTGGCCGCGTCACGCCCTATCCGATTGAAATCAATCTGGAATATGACAATCTGGCCGACGAACTGCGCAGCTACAACAAACACTGCCAGGAGCTGAAGCTACTGGAAATCAACATTAAAAATACCTATCTGTTTATTTTTAATGCCGGCATCAGCAAGTTTGAAGCCGAAACCGATGAAGAAGCCAAGTACCAGAAGCTGATCAGCGCCTTCCACCATTTGGATAAAGAGCGTGAAGCCATTGAGCGGCGCGCCCGGGTGGCGTTAACCGAAGTGGCCAGTACCTTAAAAGGCCTGCGCTCGGACTTAGACCGGCTGCACCGCGAACTGAACAGCTTTAACCGCGGCATCTGGCGTCACCAAATTTCCAACCTGCAGGATTTTAAAATTGAAATCGTCGACCGCAAACTGCTGGTTGGCCATATCGATACCATCCTGGCCACGTCCGATGCTTATCAGCAAGGCGATACGCTGGACTTATTAGCACCTGGCGTGACCAGTGCTGAGCGCGATATCAATTCGGCCAAGGACTACCTGATCCAGGCCGCCAGCGAAAAAGGCGGTCTGACATTGTCGGATTTATTTGATATCCGCTTTAAAGTGGTGAACCGCGCCGGTGAAGTAGAATTTTTCGACAAAATCGATTCGGCCGGCTCCAACGGTACCCGGATCACAATCAAGCTACTCTGTGGCATGTTGTTTATCCGTCAGCTGCTGGCTGAACGTGAACGCGGCAAGTATCGCATTCCGATTTATATCGACGAAGCAGCCGATATCGACCCACACAACCAGCAGGCGCTGATTGAAACGGCGCTGAATTTTGGTTTTGTGCCGATTTTTGCATCGGTCAAACCACAAACCAGCTGCCGCTATATTGTGCCTATTCGTACCGTGAAAAACGGCGCGCAAAACTGGGTTGATGAAAAAGACTGGATCATCTGTGAACAGCTGACGCAGGATGCGATGCCTGAAGTGCTGCCAGAAGATATAACGCAACCGGATGAAAATCAGCCAGTTGCGCAATAATGGTGGACGCCGGCCGGAACTTCCGGCTGGCAGTCGCATCTGAATAGGCAATTCAACGGCTGCCAGCTAGACTGACAAAACTGCCGCAGACATGGAGTGCTGATCCTGCCTACCTTTGCTTTATTCCGGGCCCGGCCACTGGTTTATGCTGCATTCTTACTGGTATTGTTGCTGGTACTGCTATGCCATCCTGCTGCACTTTATGCCGCCAACCGGATTGAATTTACCGGTGCCACCGAAGAGCGTAAAGACAATATCGCGTTATACCTGTCGGTGTTTACCCCGGCCCAAATCAACAAATCTGCCCGCTTTAAAAACCGGGTCGCCAATGAAATCAAACAGGCGCTGCGCGGCCACGGTTATTATCAGGTCCGCGTCGTGTTTGAGGACGCGACAGACGGCGCCGACTATGTACTCAAAGCCCGGATCATTGCCGGCCGTTCGGTGTTTATCGATGTGGCGGACTTGCAAATCACTGGTGAAGCCATTCGTGACCCGGAGTTTCTGGCACTGCAACGCCAAAAAGCGCCGAAACAAGGCGACCGCATGCACCATGGCAACTATGAGGCCTACAAAAAAGCGCTGCTGAGCCTGTCACACCGCAAAGGTTATTTTGATGCGAAATTCAGCCGTGCTGAGCTGGTGATAACGCCGGGTGACCGGCGCGGCAAAATGCATCTGCACTTTGAAAGTGGCCCACGTTATCGTTTTGGTGACATCATTTTTCACGGTGGTCAAATCCGTGAAGCCCGGCTGCGTAGTCTGTTACCGTTTAAATCCGGTGATTATTATTCGGCGGCGCTACTTGCCAAACTCAGTCAGAATCTGGCCAATACGCTGTGGTTTGGCAGCGTCGATTTAATTGCTGATCCGGATAACCGCAAAGATGGGGTGCTGCCGCTGACCATTGAACTGCAGCCGGCCACCCGCAACAGCGTCGAAACCGGTATTGGCTACGCCACCGATGTCGGCGCACGGATCACCGCCAACTGGTTTAAACCCTGGGTCAACGACCGCGGCCATAGCCTTAGCGCCGATTTGGCGTTGTCGCAGCGCGAGCAAAATCTGGAAACGGCTTATAAATTCCCACTGCGCGATGTCGCCAACGACTACTACCAGCTGTCTTTTGGCTATAAAAACAAAGACCTGCTGGATACTGACAGCACCAGCTACAACCTCAAAGGTGAACGTCACTGGCTACTGAGCAACCAGTGGCAACGCACATTATCACTGCGCTGGCTGTATGAAGATTATGTGCAGGGCACACAACGTGACACATCCAATCTGGTATTACCCGGTATCACTTTTAATCGCAACCGCGATTCTGGCGGCAGTATGCCACTGGATGCTGACAACTATCTGCTCAGCGTCGAAGCGGCGAATACCAGCTGGGGTTCGGATACTGATTTTGTCCGGCTCTATGGCCGGGCGGGCTGGATTGGCAGTTTCAGTGAAGATCAACGTTGGTTAGTGCGGCTTGACGCCGGTGCGATTTTGCAGGAACAAGTGGCGAATATCCCGCCTTCGCTACGTTTTTTTGCCGGTGGCGACAGCAGTCTGCGGGGTTATGGTTATCAGACCATAGCACCGCTTAACAACGAACAGGAATTGATTGGCGGTGTGCGTCTGGCCACGGTGAATCTGGAATATCAGCATCGGGTCAAAGGCGACTGGTGGCTGGCGCTTTTTACCGATTACGGCAGCGCCTGGAACGACCAACCAGACTGGAAACGCAGCGTGGGCATCGGCGCGCGCTGGGCCTCACCGGTGGGCCCGATCCGGCTGGATCTGGCTTATGGCCTGGACCATGAACCCAATGGCCGTTTTCGGCTGCATTTCACGCTGGGGCCGGAATTATGAGTGGAGCTGAAGTGAATCAGGCCCAGGTTCCACCAGCCATCGCCATCACACCACGCCGGCCCCGCTCGGTTTGGCTCTGGCTGCGGCTTTGTCTGCTCAGTGTGCTGCTGATATTAGCAAGCACGCTGGCTTTGGTTGGCAGCAACGCCGGCCTGCAACTGCTGTGGCTGCTGCAACCCCAGCTGCTGCCAGCGTTACAAATCAAACAACTACAAGGCGATATCTGGCAAGGCATCACGCTGCGTGAGATCAGTTACCAGCAGCCAGACCTTGAGATCAAAGTGTCAGAACTGCAGGTCCGGCTGGATTTAGCCTGCTTGTGGCATCAGCAGCTGTGTTTCCCTTTGTTACAGCTACAAGGACTGAACCTGGTCCAACCGGCAAACAGCGCGGCGCGCCCGGACGCGGTGCCAGCCGAAGTTCCGGCCCCAATTGCTGCCGTTCCGTCGGCACCACAAAAAAAACCAGCGCTGCTGCCATTTGACCTGCTGGTCAATCAGCTGATTTTACAGGATACCGAGCTGCAACTAACTGGCCAACATGTCCGGATCAGCAACCTGCAGACCGGCATACAACTGACCGCCAACCGTTTGTCTCTGCTGCAGCCGGAGTTAAAACAAAGCCGTATCGAATTGAGCGCGGCAACAAATGCCGACAGCGGAACAAACCCGTTGCCAGAATTACTCAAACTCCAGCTACCGTTGGAAGTTGAGCTGCACAGGCTGCAAGTCACTGATCTCAAAGTACAACAAGGTCAGCAGCAACTGCTGATGCTGCAATCCCTCAGCACCGACCTCAGCCTGCAGCCAGACCAGTGGCAATTACAAAATACCCGTCTGCAGCTGCAACAGCCGGCCTTAACGCTGCAGGGCGAGATAGCGCTGCAACCAATTAGCCAGCAGCTGTTGCTGCAGCTTCAGTTCAACGCCCGCAGCGCCGACTTGCCACAGCCGCTCGAGCTGAAGTTAAGCGGTAAAGGGCCACTTTCTGCCTGGCAACTGCAGGCCGACAGCCAAAGCCCCTGGCCCTTGCAGTTAACACTGCAGGCCAATTTAATCAGCCCGGACTTCGCCTTTGATGCAACTTTGCAAGGCGACGAACTGCGCTGGCCACTCACTGCACCTGTCGGCGTCTCGCAACAAAAGCCGCCAGAGCAGTTCTTGCTGCAGAAACTTCAGGCGGTCCTGCATGGCAATTTGCAACAGCAACAACTGGCGCTACAGGTCACCAGTCAGCATCCACAGTTGCCGCAGGCCGAATGGCAGCTGAAAGCCAGTCAGCAGGCGCACAAAATTACATTACAACAGCTTGAGCTGCAGAGTTTAAATGGCCAGGCTGTGGTCAGTGGCGAACTGGACCTGACCACGCTTGATCTTGATGCCGCGCTGAAGCTCAGTAGCATGCAACCGGGTTTATACTGGGCAGACTACCCGGGTGAACTCAGTGGCGAGATACAGCTGGCTGGTAATTTCAGCGCAGATGCCAAGCGGCAATGGCAAGTGCTGGCCAAAGGGTTGAATTTTTATGGTGAGCTGCGCAATCAGCCGCTGACTTTGGCCGGAGAGCTGACACTTGAACAACCTGTTGATGGTCTGCTGCAGCTAAAAACGCCGGGACTGAAACTGCAACACGGCCCAAATCAGTTGGGACTGAACGGTGCCCTCGCCGAGCAGCTGACGCTGGACGCGCAGCTGCACATTGTTGATCTCGGCTATTCGCTGGCGCTATCTGAAGGGCAAATCGATGGCAGTATTCAGCTGCGCGGTGATGTGCAACAGCCCGATGTTAAGCTCAACCTCAAAGCCCACAACGTGAATTACCTCGATGATTACGCCCTGGCGGAGCTGACGGCCAGCGCCTCTTTACCGGCCTTAGGTAGCAAAGCCAGTCAAATCAGTCTTAACCTGAAAAACGGTCAGGCACCTGGCTGGCAGTTGCAGCAGCTGGACTGGCAGTCAGAAGGCACAGTCAGCAAACACCAAACCCACCTGACGCTGGACAGTCATCAGCTCAAAGCCGTGCTCGCGATGCAGGCTGAATTGCACAAGCAACGTTGGCAATCGGATGTGCAGGAGCTGCGCCTGCAATCGGATATGGGCGACTGGCAGCTGCAACAGCCCTGGCAGGTGGTGCTTGATGTTGGCAAACAACAGGCCGAACTGGGTGCCGCGTGTTTGCAGCAGGCCGAAGCATCGATTTGCCTGAGCAAAACCAAGGTGTTCAGTACCAAACAAGGCGAACTCGCAATATCGCTGCAACAGCTGCCACTCAGCAGTCTGGATCCGTTGCTACCCGCTAAATTCAGTGCCGACGGCGATGCCAGTGGTCTGTTGGCGCTGAGTTGGCAACAAGGCCGGTTAGCGGCGCTGAACTGGGACCTCAAAAGTAATCAGGGGCTGCTGCGCCACCAGCTGACCACAGTGCTGGAACTGCCCTGGCATGATTTGACCTTAACAGGTGGACTGAAAAATTATCAGCTGAGCACAGTGCTGCAGGCCACACTCGCCAGCGACAACGCCATTGCCGCTAATGTCGATATCAGTCAGCTCAACACCAAAGCGCCACAGCTCAAAGCCAATCTGCAGCTGGCGCCTTTATCGATGGCCTTCCTACAGCCGGTGTTTAATGAGTTCAGTAAATTTGACGGTCTGCTCAGTGCCAATCTGCGCGCGGAAGGCTTACTGTCCAATCCGGCAATATATGGCAATCTGGCTGTGGATGCGCTGCAGCTGACCGGCCAGCAAGCGCCACTGGAACTGACCAAAGCCAGCCTGCTCACCAGTTTCCGCGGTTTTGCCGCCAGCCTAAATAGCGACTGGCAAACGCCGGAAGGCCGGCTGAGTGTGACCGGTGATGCCAATTGGCTGACGCCTGATGCCTGGTTCAGCCAACTGGAAGTCAAAGGCGACAAGCTGCAGTTACAACTGATGGATGCCGACCTCACCGTCAGCCCGCAGCTGAAACTGACTGCGAGCCCGCATTCCGGCCAAATCAGCGGCAACATTGACATACCGGCCGGCTCTATCCGGTTTAACAGCCTGCCGGAAGATGCGGTGCGGGTCAGTGACGATGAAGTGATTCTGAGCAAGACCAACACGACCAGCGCAAAGTCAGCCTGGGCATTAACTTCCGACATCCGCCTGAAGATTGGCGAGCAGGTGCGGTTGTCGGCTTTTGGCCTGAAAACCCGCTTGCAGGGTGATTTACGCGTGCGCCAGCAAGGTCTGGTACCGACGTTACATGGTCAGGTGCAGCTCAAAGACGGCAGTTTCCGCGCTTATGGTCAGGATTTAAAACTGCGTAAAGGCCGGCTGACGTTTAACGGCCCGGCCAATCAACCGCTGCTGGCGATTGAAGCCATTCGCAATCCGGAGAAAACCGAAGATAACGTCATTGCCGGTTTGCGCGTCAATGGTCTGGCAGACAGCCCACTGATTGAAGTGTTCAGTGAACCCTCTAAACCGCAGGCCAATGCGCTGGCTTATTTGCTGATGGGCCGGGATATTGGCAGCAGTGCCGGCGATGGCGCAGTCACTACCGGCCTGATTGGCATTGGCATTGCCAACTCAGGTCAACTTGTCGGCGCTATTGGTGAGGCCTTTGGTATCTCAGATTTGAGCCTCGATACCGCCGGCAGTGGCGATAAATCCAAAGTCACGGTCAGTGGCTATCTGTCACCGCGACTGCAGGTGAAATACGGGGTTGGTATCTTCAGCCAGTTTGGTGAATTTACCCTGCGCTACCGGCTAATGCAGCAGGTATACCTTGAGGCAGTTCAGGGCCTCGCGACCTCTGTTGATCTGCTGTATAAAATGGAATTTGATTAACCCCTGATTTCAGGGGTTTTTAGCTACAGTTTTTTCGTTACAGAGGTTTCTGCAACAGCAGATGCTGATAGCGGCCCAAGGAGGCATAAGGTTCAGTTCTGTTGTAGCGCAGTTCGACTTCCAGCAGCTTATCAAACTCCGTTTCCTGCTCTGAACGATCGCGCAGATAGTCATGGAAACAACGTACCCCGGTTTTGCTCAGCTGAGTAAAACCGGCCTGCTGACACCAGTGACTGACATCCCTCGGGTCGAGCGGGTTTTGCGGGCTCAGGCTGACTTTTTTCTTGTATGCCAGGTCGCGCAATACATAGTTAAAATTGCCATACACAATATTGGAAAACCGTTTTGCATCGACGTTGTAAAACATCAGGCTCAGCACGCCGCCGGGCTCGACCAGCTGATACAACTGGCGGATAGCTGCGGCCGGCTCTGCTAACCATTCCAATACCGCATGGCACAGCACCAGCGGCGCTGTCTGGCGCTGTTCAGCCAGCTGTTGTAAAGACCACTGCTGAATATGCAGACTGAGCTGCTGTTCTGCGGCCGCTTGCTGCGCCAGTGCCAGCATTTCGCCGGATAAGTCTGTCAACGTGACCTGATGCCCCAAACCGGCCAGCCAGAGAGCCAGTTGGCCCTGGCCACCACCGACATCCAGCACCCGGCATCCCGGCTGTTGCAGCAATGGCAGCTCCAGCAAATCACGCTGCAACACCAGCTGGCGCAAGCGGCCTTTGGTGGTGTTGTAGATATTCTGCTGGAATTTGGCGGCAATGCTGTCAAAATTGCGGTCTGATTTGGTCTTCTCTGGATTTTTTCTGGTCATAAATCTATGGATCTGCTGATTAAAATACTATTGACGCCTGTAGTACAACTGCTGTTGGTCTGTTTGTGCTGTGCGATATTACTGTGGCGCCGCCGACAAATCTCTACCTGGTTACTGGCCATACCGTTGGTTTTTTTGTTGCTAATCACCTGTCGGCCCTTATCAGACTGGCTGGCCTCTCCACTGGAGCAGGCTTATCCAGCATTTGCCGGCCAACGGGTACAACATATCGCGGTACTTGGCTGCAGCCACGCGGAAGCCACATTTCTGCCACTGAGCAGTCAGCCAGAACCCTGTAGTTTGGCCCGTTTGGTAGAAGCTGCTCAGATCTGGCACGCTCAACCTGACGCAATCATTCACTTAAGTGGCAGCATCGCTGACCGCCTGACTCCACATACCGAGGTAGAAAAAAGGTTTTTATTGGCCCTAGGGATCCCCGCCAGTGCAATCCGGCAACATACTGCTGCAACGGACACTGAGGGTGAAGTTACTCTGCTGGTCAAAGCGATCCCTGCGGACGAGCCACTGGCACTGGTTACCACCGCGATGCATATGCCAAGAGCCATGCGCTGGTTCGGGCTGCATCAGCGAAATCCTATCGCCGCCCCAACGGAATATCGCATTCGCCGCACTTATGCCAACAGTCGGTGGCCGGTCTGGGTCCCTCAACTTAATGCCACAAACACACTCGGCGACGCTTACTACGAATACGCCGGCTTACTGGAACAGTGGATCAGCATCTCATTGCGTACGAAAAGCCAATAATCTAAAGGCCCCCCGCTTACGCCGGATTATATAAATCAACAAACTGAACTTCGATACCGGTCTGCGCTGCCAGCCACTCTCCCAGCGCTTTCACGCCATAACGCTCGGTGGCGTGATGGCCGGCGGCAATAAAATGAATGCCGAGTTCATTAGCACTGTGAATGGTCTGCTCTGATACTTCACCGCTGATAAAAAGCTGAGCCCCAGCCGCTGCGGCGGCATCAATGTAGCCCTGACCACCGCCGGTACACCAGGCAATATGCCGGATGTCACCGATGCCGGCATCATGGGCAAACACCGGCCGCTGTAATTGTTGCTGCAAACGCGCCACGATGTCGGTTAAAGACAGCGCAGTGCTCAGCTGCGTCTGCCGGACCACGCCGACCGGCTCCACACTCGGCAGCGCACTGATGTCACTAAATCCCAACAAAGCGCCAAGCTGAGCGTTATTACCCAGTTCCGGATGAATATCCAGCGGTAAATGATAAGCGAACAAATTAATGTCATGCTGCAACAAGGTCTGTAGCCGGCGTTTTTTCATCCCGGTGATTTCACTGGCCTCGCTTTTCCAGAAATAACCATGATGGACCAGTACTGCGTCGGCCTGTTCCGCCACAGCCCTATCCAGCAAGGCCTGAGATGCTGTAACGCCGGTGATTAATTTCCGGATCTGGGCTTTACCCTCAACCTGCAAGCCATTTGGACAATAATCACGCACCCGGCCTGATTCTAATTTGCTGTTCAGTAACTGCAGCACTTCGTCACGATGCGCCATCTGCAGGCTCCTTTTGTTGCAACGCAGCCAGTTTGTTTTTTGCGTTAATCCACTGCGCCATAAACTTGGTACTACGATGATGATGATACTTTAACATGCGGCCGGTAAAACTTTGCTGACGGTGCTGTGCCAGCTGCTGCTGCACCGTGCTCAGCTGCTGCCAGATTTGTGGCATCAACGACGCCGCATCAAATTGTGCTAAACAAGCACTGGCTTTATGCCGGGCCTGAAGCCAGAACGAGGGATCCTGATATAACGCGACAGCGGCAGCAACCAGATTTTGGTCATCCTCAGCGACAATGCCGGGAAAATCCTGATAATCCGCTTGATGACTAATTCCTTCGGCACCAATCCCGGTTGTCACCACTGGGGTGCCAAAACACATGGCATCAATAATCTTGCCTTTTAAGCCAGCACCAAAACTCAGCGGGGCCAGACAAACCCGGTAGTTCACAAAGGCATCGGCCGCCTGTGCCGCCCAGCCTTTGATATAAAATCCTTGTTTGGGTGCGTGCAGCTGTGTGGCTTTTGGTGGTGGATAAGCACCATAAATATGTAATTCAGCCTGCGGCAGCTGTTTGCGTAGCGCCGGCCACAGCTGTTTTAAGCGCAATACTGCCTGCCAGTTCGGTTCATGGCGAAAGTTGCCAATAAAACTGAAGTGTTGGCGTTCACTGAAACCGCTGCTGGTATCCACCTGACAGTTTTCGATAAAAAACGGACAATACAGTAGCTGCGTTGCCGGTACCTGATAAAAATCAGTCAGCAATTCCAGCTCGGCACGGGAGATGGTTAATGTCAGGTCACAACGATGGATGGCAGCAATTTCGCGCAGTGCCAGCTCACCAGTCAAATCGGCGTTATTGACCGGGCGTTGTTCGTTAAACGCCTGCTGACGGGCGGCGCGTAAACAATGTAAATCCTCACTGTCGAGTAGTTTAAGCGCCTGCGGGCAAATTTCATCGACCCACCAGCCAAACTGTTCCTCCAGCATAAAACGATCAAACAGCACAGCCGCCGGCTGCCATTGCTGTAACTGCACAGCAAAACTGTCACAGTTCAGGGCTACGGTGACTTCTTCGATGCCGTACTGATTTAAATCAGCGCGGTGCGGCGATTTGTCAGCCGCACTGGCAAACACCACCTGCCAGCCATGTCGCTGAAACAACTGCAATAAACTGAGCATACGCCAGCCGGCAGCAGACGAATTTGGCTCTGGCCAGATATAACCCAATACCAGCAATAACGGCATAAGTTCTCCCCATTTGCCGCGCATTGTAACTGTTTCTTCAGCCAGAGCAATCCGCCCGGCTGTAGTGCTGGTAGAGATTTGTGGTAAGCTGAGCCGACCAGATATGTAATAAGAATGATTTCGATGGACTTAAGATATCAGGGGCATGACGAACTATTTCATGCGCTGAGCCATGCTGTGGGAGCTCTGCTAAGCGTCATTGGCCTGGTGCTGATGCTGCAAATGGTTCCACCGGCGCAACCCGCTGCACTTGCCGCTGTGCTGGCTTTTGGCAGCAGTCTGATTTTGTTATACAGCTGCTCGGCTTTTTATCACGCCTGTACTGATGCCCGCCAAAAAGCCTTTTGGCGCAAACTGGACCACAGCGCTATTTATCTGCTGATCGCCGGAACTTACACACCATTTACCCTGATTAGCCTCAAAGACAGTTGGGGTTATTATCTGGTGCTGGTGGTCTGGGGCATTGCTTTGCTTGGTGTCGCACTCGAATTCGTCGCTCACCTCAAATTTAAGAAACTCAGTTTGGTTTTATATCTGGTGATGGGCTGGCTGGTGGTCATTGCGGCGAAGCCGATGCTCGAGCATGTCCCGGCTGGCGGTTTGTGGTGGTTGCTGGCAGGCGGTCTGTGTTACTCCGGTGGCGTGGTATTTTACCTGTGGCATCGCCTGCGTTTTCATCACCTGATTTGGCATTGTTTTGTCATGGCGGGCAGCGCCTGTCACTTCTGGTCAGTATATCGTTATGTGTTACCCCACTAACGATCACCGTGCTGCTGTAGGTTTTTGCACGCTTCTGAGCCGGATAGCAGCACATCAGGCGGATTCAAGCGGCACGACATTGGTTAGACGGGACAAACGGATCCAGAAAGTGGTCCCGACATGCTCAGTACTGTCAAAACCGATTTGCCCACCGTGACTTTCAATGATGCGTTTACAGATAGTCAGTCCAAGTCCGGTGCCTTCTTTGGAGCGGCTATCGGACGCATCGGCCTGGGAGAATTTTTCAAAAATCCGCGATTTAAAAGCCTCCGGAATGCCCTGCCCCTGGTCAATCACTTCCAGTCGGATGGCGTCGGGTTGTGACAACAGGCGTAAAACCACCGGCTGTTGCGGCGCAGAAAACTTCACTGCATTTGACAGCAGATTATCCAGTACCTGACGCAGCCGCAGCGCGTCAGCTAAGGTCTGCACGGCCGGATCTGGCGGCAGCTGCAGTTCAACCGTCACCTGATAGCGCAGCGCATAACTTTGAATCCCATCGACCGCCTGGCGGCATAATTCGGTTAATTCCACCGGTTTAAGCTGCAACGCAAATTTGCCGGCTTCAAACTTCTGGACATCTAACAAGTCGTTAATCAGCTGCGACAGCCGCTCGCAGTTTTGCAAGGCAGTTTCAACCAGCTGGCGATAGGCATCTGAGCCCAAAGGCACCACATTCTGCGCCACCAAACCAATAGCCCCCCGAATGGAAGTTAACGGAGTGCGCAGTTCATGGGAAACTGTTGATATAAACTCATCTTTGAGTTTATCCAGCCGTTTCAGCTCTTTGTTGGCTTTCGCAATTTCGGTCAGACTTTTTTCCAGCTGCCGGGTGCGCAATGACAGGGTCATGGAGCTCTCTTCCAGCGCCCGCGTCCGCTCTGTCACTTTGGTTTCCAGAATTAACTGCGCTTTGGCTCTTTCCTGTACAGAGTTCTGCAGCAGTTTATTGATCTGCTGAATGTGGCGTAACCGATACTGGTGAAATGTCAGGATCAATAGCAGCGTCAGGACAAAACCCAATACCTGCACTGAGCTGTGTTGCCACCAGGCCGGCAAGACCCGGACGCGGACCCGTTCAGGTACCTGATTATACAGACCATGATTATTGGAGCCTTTTAATTCCAGTTCATACTCGCCGGCTGGCAGATTGGAATAATAAGCACTGCGTCGGCCGGGCTGCAAAATCCAGTCAGGGTCAAAGCCGCTCAGTTTGTATTGATACTGGTTACGCGACGGGTCATGAAAATCCAGGCTGGCAAACTCAAACTCCAGGCTGGTATCTGTTGGTTTTAATACGATTTCTGACCAACGGGCGGTATTGGCCTGCAGCGGCAGCGCTGTGTTATTGACCAGAATGCGCGACACTGCAACCTTGGGCTCAATCTGATTAATCCAAATCAGGGCCGGCTCCATTACCGTCAGACCATCAATAGATCCGATGTAAAATGTGCCCTGCTGGTCGTCAAAAAACGACTTAAACACCAATTCAGTCGCCACCAAACCATCCTGCTTGGTAAAAGTGATCAACCGCTGGCTGTCACTGTGCTTCAGACTCAGACCTTTGGAGGTCAGCAACCAGATATTTTGCTGCTGGTCGGCGTAAGCACCGATGATATTACTGCTCGGTAAACCACTGCGCACATCCAGCAGATGCTGGCTGTCCTGTTGTAAATCGTACAAGACCAAACCGAGCTGGGTACAAATCAGTAAGCTGCCGGCCGGGCCCTTTTCCAGACACTGCACGTCGGGGCTTGGCAGTTCCAGCGCGTTGGACTCGGCCTGACTGAAATGCTCGACCTCGCCGCTGCCATGCCTGATACGAAACACGCCAGAGTACCGGGTGCCAACCCAGGTAAATTCGTCATCAACCAACATAGCCTGTACGGCATCCCCGGTTTTGTGGCGGATCTCCGGCTGCAGGTAGGCTGTGGACATTTGCTGCACCGGGTCCCAGTGGATCACACCATCGCCCCAGAGCCCAATCCAGAAACTACCATCGGACTGAATGCTCAGATCGCGGATATTAGCGGCAACTTGTGGATTTTGCTCAAAGGGTTCAGGCACTGGTTGCAGTGTTTTCAGATCAGGCGTTACTTTAAATAAACCCACATCAGTCGCAGTAAAAATCTGACCAGCCGGGTCCCGCCGGATCGCATTGACCCGGCCACCGGTTAAATAACTGGTCATCACACCGGTACTGCGGACAAAACGATGCAAATGTTCAGCGCTGCCAAGCCAGATGGCATCGGTGTCAGCAAAGACTGCAGTCACAGTAAAACGAAATTGTGCCGGATTGGTCTGCGGCGCCAGATCCTGTAAAGAAGCAAAAGCGGATTTGCTGTGCCTGGTGTAATACAGGCCATTTTCACGGGAACCCAGCCACAGTACGCCGGTGCGGTCGAGGAATAATGAACGGATATTGACAGTCTGCAGCAGCGACTCCTGCTCGCGGAATTTCACAAACTGCTGTAACTGCGGATGCACCCGGAACAGGCCATTATAGGTGCCAACCAGCAGCATGCCGTTTTGATCGGCAGAAATGACGTTGATAATGGGTGTATGCCGGCCGTTGAAGAATTCCGCCTGCTGGAAAGTACGTTTCAGCGGATCCAGCACAAATAAACCCTGCCGGGTCCCTACCCAAAGTTTGTCGCCACTACTAAACAGCGCCCGGATCTCATTATCGCGGCCGCTGCCCTGTGGGAAGGGTAATAATACTTCAGACAAGCCGCTGTCTTCGCGCCAGGCATGCAAGCCGGCGGATGTCCCAATCCACAACGTATTATCCTGAGTCTGACTCAGGCTCCAAATCCGGTTATGGGCGAGCTGGCGTTCAGAAAACTGTAAGCGTTGCCATTGACCATCGGCTGTCATCCGGTTCAGGCCACCGGTGGTGCCGATCCAGATATTTTGTTGTTTGTCTTCAAACAACACCTGCACCTGCATGCTGGCCAGACTGTTCACATCTGCGTCGTCAGTTTTAAACCGGCTGAGTTTACCGGTTCGTGCGTCAATCCGGCTAAGGCCGTAACCCCAGGTGCCCGCCCAGATATTCTGTTTACGGTCAATCAGCAGGCTACCCACATCCTGCGAACCTAAAGTGTTTTGCTCCTCCGCGGTCAGCACCTGGAATTCAGCAAACTGATAGCCGTCATAACGCAATAACCCCGAATTGGTTGAACTCAACCAGATAAAACCGTCAGAATCCTGCGCAACGCTATATATAGTTGCATTTGGCAAGCCGTCATCCACGCCAATCCGTTTGAAAAAAGTGTCATTGGCCTTCGCTACCGGCAACCACAGCCAGATGAACACCAGGATAACCAACCGTTTCAGGTAAACCTCCGCGCAGGATCTGCGTGATATGGTGTGCTGCAACTTATACAGCATGTTTGTGGCTAAATTAGCACAGCACCGCCGACTTTACATTGTGGCAGAAATAATTTTAGTACCCGACTTTGCGATCGGGTTGCAATCCAATAGAATCGGCCCCACGTACAGACAACGCTCAATTCTGTAGAGCATTTCCGGGGAAATTCATGTCAAATCCAAAACACAGCCGCCTGCTTATTCTGGGGTCAGGCCCAGCCGGCTACACCGCCGCAGTTTATGCTGCCCGTGCCAACCTGAAGCCAGTTTTATTGACAGGCATGCAGCAAGGCGGGCAGTTAACCACCACCACCGAAGTGGAGAACTGGCCAGGCGACCCACACGGCCTGACAGGCCCGGCACTGATGGAGCGCATGCGCGAGCATGCTGAAACTTTTAACACCGAAATCGTGTTTGATCATATTCACACGGTTAATTTGCAACAACGGCCATTTCTGCTGACCGGCGACAACGGTCAGTACAGCTGTGACGCGCTGATTATCGCCACCGGCGCTTCAGCCAAATACCTTGGCCTTGAATCTGAAACAAAATTCAGTGGCCGTGGCGTGTCAGCCTGCGCAACTTGCGATGGTTTCTTTTTCCGCAAACAGAAAGTCGCCGTCGTTGGCGGCGGCAATACTGCGGTCGAAGAAGCATTGTATCTGTCAAACATTGCCTCAGAAGTCCATTTGATCCACCGTCGCGACAGCTTTAAAGCCGAAAAAATTCTGGTCGACCGCTTAAATGCCAAAGTGGCATCCGGCAACATCGTGTTGCACACGCACCGTGAACTGGCTGAAGTATTGGGCGATGACGCTGGCGTGACCGGCGTCCGTTTGTCTTCAACCGCAGGTCAGGCTGACGAGCAGATTGATTTACAAGGCGTATTTATTGCGATTGGCCATAAACCTAATACTGACATTTTTGCTGGCCAGCTGGAAATGAATGGTGGTTACCTGGTTGTACAAAGCGGTTTACACGGCAATGCCACCCAAACCAGTATTCCGGGCGTCTTTGCCGCCGGCGACGTCAGCGATCATATTTACCGTCAGGCTATTACCTCAGCCGGTACCGGTTGTATGGCAGCCTTAGATGCTGAGCGTTACCTCGACGCTCTGGACAAATAATCGCTGTGACTGTGCTGTGGTTACCTGAGCTGAGTGTTGATCCCGATTGGTTCCCGGCGCCGACCTCGGCGCTGGCTGAACCAGACGGTTTGCTGGCATTTGGCGGCGATTTGTCGCCTCAGCGGTTAACTGCAGCATATCATCAGGGTATTTTTCCCTGGTTCAGCGAGGACGACCCGCTGTTATGGTGGTCTCCAGCGGTCAGGGCGGTGTTTGCGCCCGACAGCCTCAAAGCCGGCCGCAGTTTGTGCCGGGATTGGCAAAAGCACCAATATCATTTTACTTGTGATCTGGCTTTTACGGCGGTGACAAGCGGCTGTGCCGCGCCAAGGCCCAATCAGCCCGGCACCTGGATCAGCGCCGACATTCGCGCGGCTTATCAACAGTTGCATCAACAAGGGATCGCGCACAGTATTGAAGTCTGGCAGCAAGACCAGTTAGTCGGCGGCCTCTATGGCCTGCAAATTGGTCAGCTGTTTTGCGGTGAGTCGATGTTTAACCGCGTGCCGAATGCTGCCAAACTTGCCTTAGTGCAGTTACAACATTATCTGCAGAGCTTTGGCCTTGGCTGGATCGACTGTCAGTTGCCCAATCCATTTTTACTGCAATGCGGCGCACAAAAAATGCCAAGACCCGATTACCTGCAACTGCTGCAGGCTTTAGCCGCCTTGCCTGTACCTGCAGGTTTATGGCAAGCCGGTACCTTAGCGCCGCTGATTAAAAACCGATGAGCGACAAGTTTTTATTAGGTGTCAGTCAACTTCACCCCTGCAGTTACCTGCCGGAACAGCAGGAGCGGCTGTTATTCAGCTTGCCGGAGCAACCAATGTCCGCTGAGGTTTATCAGTGGCTTACTGATCATAATTTCCGCCGCAGCGGTGAGCAGCTGTACCGTCCCTACTGCCTGCAATGTCAGGCCTGTCAGGCAGTGCGGCTTGATGTCAGCACTTTACGCCTGAACCGCAGTCAACGGCGGTTACAACAACAAGCCCATAAGCTGAACTGGCAGTGGCGCTGGCAGCAGCAGCCACTGCAACAAGATTATTTTCCGCTATATCAGGCCTATATCAGCACGCGCCACGCCGATGGTGTGATGTATCCGCCAGAGCCAGAACACCTGCAGCAGTTACTCAGTTGTAGCTGGTTACAGGTCAGCACGCTGGAACAATATGTCGGTGACCAGCTGGTTGGCGTGCTGGTGCTGGACCATTTGCCACAGGGCTTATCAGCGGTGTACAGTTTTTATCTGCCAGAACACAAACTGGCTCTGGGTATTCTGGCGGTGCTGGCCGGCACTGAACTCTGTGCTCAACAACAGCTGCCGTATTTCTATCTGGGCTACCTGGTCAGCCAGTCAGAAAAAATGCGTTATAAGAGCCAATTTCGGCCGCAACAGCGGTTAGTCCTCGACCAATGGCAATCATTTTGCTAAATAACAGCTTGTCGCTTTACTTATCGCCGGCTTTTAGGCAAAATCTGCGCTGTTTTTTTCTGTTTAAAATTAAATCCGAAGGGGCTCGTACGCTGAATGGCGAAAGAAGACGTGATTGAAATGCAAGGCACCATCCTTGATACATTGCCAAATACCATGTTCAAGGTCGAACTCGAAAACGGTCACGTGGTGATTGCGCATATTTCAGGCAAGATGCGCAAAAACTATATCCGTATCCTGACAGGTGACAAAGTGACGGTTGAACTGACGCCTTATGATTTAACTAAGGGCCGGATCGTTTTCCGTCAGCGCTAATCGCAGCCAGGCTCCAAGTATCCAGCATAAAACAAAACCCGGTTTCCCGGGTTTTGTTTTATGCGCGTACCAGCGATTAAGCCGGTACCTCATCTTCATGATAATCAAACGACAGCTCATCGCCTTGCAGATCAATGCGCACTTCCCCGCCCTGACTCAGACGGCCGAACAAAATTTCGTTGGCTAACGGCTTCTTCAGCTGTTCCTGCACCACGCGTCCCATCGGCCGCGCGCCCATTGCCTGATCATAACCTTTATCCGCCAGCCACTGCCGCGCTGTGGGACTCAGCTCCAGCTGCACCTGTTTTTTGTCCAGTTGCACCTGCAGATCACAGACAAACTTGTCGACGATTTGCAGGATAATGTCACGGCTTAAATGTTGGAACCAAATAATGCCATCCAGCCGGTTGCGGAATTCAGGACTGAAAGTCCGGTTGATTTCCGCCAGTGCATCATGGCTATGATCCTGCTGCTTAAAGCCGATGGTCTTACGCACTGTTTCCTGCACGCCGGCGTTGGTGGTCATCACCAGCACGACATTACGGAAATCAATTTTGCGACCATTGTTGTCAGTCAAAGTGCCGTGGTCCATGACCTGCAACAAAATGTTGTAGATATCGCTGTGGGCTTTTTCGATTTCATCAAGCAACACCACAGAATACGGATGTTTGGACACCGCATCGGTCAGCAGGCCACCCTGTTCAAAGCCAACATAGCCCGGTGGCGCACCAATGAGCCGGCTGACTGCATGCCGTTCCATATACTCTGACATATCAAAACGCAGCAGTTCGACGCCCATAATGCGCGCCAGTTGTTTAGTGACTTCGGTTTTCCCGACACCCGTCGGGCCGGCAAACAAAAAACTGCCAATCGGCTTTTCTTCATTGCCTAAGCCTGAACGCGATAAGCGGATAGCCGAGGTCAGGGCTTCAATCGGCGCATCCTGACCAAACACCACCAATTTCAGATTCCGGTCGAGATTGGCCAGCACATCTTTGTCTGACGCGGAAACCGACTTTTCCGGAATTCGCGCCATTTTGGCGATGATGTGTTCGATTTCTGGTACGTTGATCACTTTTTTGCGCTTTGACGCCGGCAACATGCGCTGACTGGCACCTGCTTCATCAATCACATCAATGGCTTTATCCGGCAAATGCCGTTCATTGATATATTTCGCCGACAACTCTGCCGCCGCGCGCAAGGCTTTTTGCGTGTAACGCACGCCGTGATGCTGCTCGTAGCGTTCTTTCAGCCCCAGCAGAATTTGTGTGGTGTCATCGACGCTGGGCTCTGTGATATCAATTTTCTGGAAACGCCGGACCAGCGCAGTATCTTTTTCAAAAATACTTTTAAATTCCTGATAAGTGGTGGAGCCAATACACCGCAGGCGACCGCTGGACAGCAATGGCTTAATCAGATTTGAGGCATCCATCACCCCACCGCTGGCTGCGCCGGCGCCTATTACCGTATGGATTTCGTCGATAAATAAAATGGCATCTTTTTCACGTTCGATTTCTTTTAATAACGACTTCAGTCGTTTTTCAAAATCACCGCGATATTTGGTGCCTGCCAGCAAAGCACCCATGTCGAGCGAATAAATGGTGGCATTGGCAATGACTTCGGGGACCTGATTCTGCACGATGCGAAACGCCAGCCCTTCGGCAATCGCCGTTTTGCCGACACCGGCTTCGCCGACCAGCAACGGATTGTTTTTCTTGCGACGGCACAACACCTGAATGGTGCGTTCCAACTCCAGATCACGGCCTACCAGCGGGTCAATCTGGCCATTTTTGGCCAGCACATTCAGATTGGCGGTGAAATTTTCCAAGTATTTATTGTCTTCAACTGCAATTTCACCGTTTTCATCCTGCTGCTGCTCGTCTGACTGCTCAAGCTTTTCAGATTTAATCACACCATGCGAAATGAAATTAACTATATCCAACCGGCTGATGTCGGTCTTTTTCAACAAATAAACCGCTTGAGATTCCTGCTCGCTGAAAATTGCCACCAGCACATTAGCGCCGGTCACTTCAGACTTGCCAGAGGATTGCACGTGAAACACTGCACGTTGTAAGACACGTTGGAAACCAAGCGTAGGCTGGGTGTCGCGCTCTAAGTCACCATCGGGGATCAGTGGTGTGGTGGAATCGATAAAATTCGCCAGCTCAAGGCGCAGGCGTTCGATATTGGCGCCGCAGGATTTTAACGCATCGCCGGCGGCCGGATTATCCAGTAGTGCGAGCAGCAGATGCTCGACGGTCATATATTCGTGGCGGCGCTCTCTGGCAAAGCGAAAAGCCAGGTTCAGCGTTAACTCAAGATCTTTATTTAACATAAGACAACTCCCAATCCACCTGAGTTATAAAAAGCTGAGAGACTGCAGTCAGGCACGCTCCATTGTGCAAAGTAACGGATGTTCATGTTCTCTGGCATATTCGCTGACCTGCTGAACTTTGGTTTCGGCAATTCCTGCGGTAAAAACCCCGCAGACCGCTTTACCTTCGTAATGAACCTGTAACATCACTTCGCTGGCTTTTTCATACTGCATATTAAAAAACCGGGTCAGCACATCAATAACAAAATCCATTGGGGTGTAATCGTCATTGTGCAGCACCACTTTATACATCGGCGGAGGTTCGACTTTCTGTCGTATCAGCTCCGCCAGCCCTTCGGATTGTCCGTCACCAAATTTAGTGTTGCTCATAGACTATAGTCACGCCTGTTGCTTCCATCAAAGGATGTTGTGTTGATTCTGCCGTATTTCAAGTGGTCGTACTTTTCTAAAAAACTTGACTAGTTGGACAAATTATCTACAGTAATTTTTGGAGCTTTGCGCATAGCGACAGCTCCAGACCTAGAATACAGATTTTAGCTAACGAAGAGAAGGAAGTAAGTAGTATGGCTACCGGTAAAGTAAAATGGTTCAACAACGCCAAAGGTTTTGGCTTTATCCGTGAAGAGGGTCGTGACGAAGACATTTTCGCCCACTACTCCACCATCAGCATGGATGGGTACCGGACACTCAAAGCGGGTCAGGACGTGACGTTTGAACTGTCAGAAGGGCCAAAAGGCCTGCACGCAGTGAACATTGCACTGCCAGAAGGTGAAAAACCTGAATAACCCCACCACAACGCTGACGATGCAGGGCGTCAGACTAAATCGGTGCGGTTCAAGGCAACATGCCTGTCAAAGCGGTCTGTGATACCCCCGATATCACGGCCGTTTTTGTTTTTCTGCGATAAGCTAAAAACATTTCAAACTCTGCGTTTCCATTTGTTCCTACGCCGGATCATTGCTCAAATCAGACTGGTCGGTTCGCGCCATAGAAAAAAGGCACCCGCAGGTGCCTTTTGCATCAATCAACAGACTTGCTTAGACAGCCGCTAATGCCGCATTAAACAGAGCGCTTGGACGCAGTGCAGCGCTGGCTTTGGCATCGTCCGGACGATAATAGCCACCGATATCCACGGCTTTACCCTGCACAGTGTTCAGTTCTGCGACTATGGCCGCTTCCTGCTCACTGAGTGTTTTGGCCAGTGGCGCAAAACGAGCTGCCAGCGCCGCGTCTTTGCTTTGTGCTGCCACAGCCTGTGCCCAGTACAGTGCCAGGTAGAAGTGGCTGCCGCGGTTATCCAGCTGACCCAGTTTACGGGTTGGCGATTTATCGTTGTCGAGGAACTTGGCTGTCGCTGCATCCAGAGTTTCGGCCAGTACTTGCGCGCGGGCATTGCCGGACACCTGACTTAAATGCTCCAGCGATGCGGCGAGTGCCAGGAATTCACCCAGCGAGTCCCAGCGTAAGTGGTTCTCTTCAACAAACTGTTCAACGTGCTTAGGCGCAGAACCACCGGCACCAGTTTCAAACAAACCGCCACCGTTCATCAGCGGCACAATCGACAGCATCTTGGCGCTGGTGCCCAGCTCGAGAATTGGGAACAAGTCGGTCAGATAATCACGCAGTACGTTGCCGGTCACTGAAATAGTGTCCAGACCCTGTTTAATACGCTCCAGACTGAAACGGGTTGCCGCTTCCGGCGACATGATCTGAATATCCAGGCCTGTGGTGTCGTGGTTCTTCAGATAAGTTTCAACTTTAGCAATCACTTGCGCATCGTGGGCGCGCTTGGCGTCCAACCAGAATACTGCTGGAGTATTAGACAGACGGGCACGGCTGACAGCCAGTTTCACCCAATCCTGCACCGGCGCATCTTTGGTCTGACACATGCGCCAGATATCACCGGCGTCAACCGCATGGCTCATCAGCACAGTACCGGCTGCATCCAATACCTGCACAGTACCAGCGGCCGGGATTTCGAAAGTTTTGTCGTGTGAACCGTATTCTTCAGCTTTTTGCGCCATCAGACCGACGTTCGGTACCGAGCCCATAGTGCGTGGATCAAAAGCGCCATTGGCGATACAGAAGTTAATGGTTTCCTGATACACACCGGCATAACAACGGTCCGGAATGACGAATTTAGTGTCCTGCAGCTTACCGGCAGCATTCCACATTTGGCCAGAACTGCGGATAGCGGCAGGCATAGAAGCATCGATAATCACGTCGCTTGGTACATGCAGGTTAGTGATGCCTTTGTCTGAGTTGACCATCGCGACACCTGGCTGCGCGGCGTAAGCGGCTTGCAGGTCGGCTTCAACTTCAGCACGTTGTGCGTCCGGCAATTGCTGAATTTTCGCCAGTAAATCACCCAGGCCGTTGTTGACATCCACGCCCAGTTTGGCGAATAACGCCGCGTGTTTATCAAACACCGACTTAAAGAACACAGTGACGACATGGCCGAACATAATAGGATCAGACACTTTCATCATCGTGGCTTTCAGATGTACAGAGAACAGCACACCTTTGGCTTTGGCATCCGCGATTTCGGCGGCGAGGAATTCACGCAGTGCCGCTTTACTTAATACTGCGGCGTCAATGATTTCACCGGCAGACAGATTGGTTTTTTCTTTCAGCACTTTAACAGTGCCATCAGCCTGCACCAGCTGGATTTTTACCGGGCCGGCAGCGGCGACAGTTACTGACTGCTCACTGCCATAGAAGTCGCCATGGCTCATGTGTGCAACATGAGATTTAGAATCTTTTGACCAGGCGCCCATTGAATGCGGGTTTTTCCGCGCATATTGTTTGACGGACAATGGCGCACGACGGTCGGAGTTACCTTCACGCAGCACCGGGTTTACCGCACTGCCTTTGATTTTGTCGTAACGCGCTTTGATGTCTTTTTCCTGTTCGGTTTGGGCTTCTTCCGGATAATCCGGCAGCGCATAACCCTGCGCCTGCAGTTCTTTAATCGCCGCTTTTAATTGCGGTACTGAAGCACTGATATTAGGCAGCTTGATGATATTGGCTTCAGGTTTAGTCGCCAGTTCGCCTAATTCTGCCAGCGCGTCGGATTGTTGCTGTTCAGGTTTTAAGAATTCAGGGAATACAGCAATAATGCGGCCTGCCAACGAAATGTCGCGTGTTTCCACCACCACATCAGCGGCTTTGGCAAAAGTCTGGACTATCGGCAGAAAAGAATAAGTGGCAAGCGCTGGCGCTTCATCGGTTTTGGTGTAGATGATTTTAGAAATTTCAGTGGTCATATCAGGTCCTGGCTAGCTTTCGACAAGCACCGCTATCCCAACCGCAACGCACATCCAGCGGTACGTCGCAGCGAAACACCGGTCACTATAAAAATGGGTCCGAAACATCAGTCACAGTGTATCAGCAACAGGCCACGCAGCAGAAGTGCCTGCACTGATACCGCCATGTTGCCACAGCAGCTGCTGCAGAATTCAGGCAATGGCGGCTCAGTGTACGCTTTTCAAGCGCATGGCAAAACCTTTTCTGGACTGACCTGTGCAGAATCCGTATAACAATGAAAAGTCTACAGGAGGCATCCGGTGCCGGACCGTTCATCTTTACATCTGACAGTGGCAGCCGTGGTCTGCTATCAGCAACGTTTTTTACTGGTGGAAGAACGCGACAAACTTAGCGGCGCTTTAGTGCTGAACCAGCCTGCCGGCCACGTTGAGCATGGCGAGGATTTAGTTGATGCGATGCAGCGGGAACTACGTGAAGAAACCGGCCTGGAACTGACACCAACTGGCTGGCTTGGCATCTCGCAGTTACGCGCCGCCAACGGTCATTTTTATTACCGGGTGAATTTTATTTTTGAACCGGTCTCATTGCCGCCCCGCTATGCGCCGCAAGACTCGGATATTCTGGCGCTGCACTGGTTCAGCGCTGCAGAACTGGCACAAGCCGCATTGCCGGTGCGCAGCAAGCTGGTCACCGCAGCGATAGACGTTTATCAGCAAGGCATCCGCTTGCCGCTCGAAGCCCTGCAGCCGATGACAGATCCGCGCTGAACTTTGCATGCTGCGCGCGGGCTGTGTTGGCCATGAAATGATGCTATAATCCGCGCCTCATTTTTTCCACAAAGCGCAGGTTATGTCAGAAAACAGCAGCAAAAAAGTCATTGTCGGTATGTCCGGCGGCGTTGATTCCTCAGTCTCAGCCTATCTGTTAATCCAGCAGGGCTATCAGGTCGAAGGCCTGTTTATGAAGAACTGGGAAGAAGATGATAATGACGAATACTGCGCTGCAGCCGAAGATTTAAAAGACGCGCAGCAGGTGTGTGACGCCCTTGGCATTAAGCTGCATAAAGTGAATTTTGCCGCCGAATACTGGGACAATGTGTTTGAGTATTTCCTGGCCGAATACAAAGCAGGTCGCACGCCAAACCCGGACATCATGTGCAACAAGGAAATTAAGTTTAAAGCCTTCCTTGAATTTGCCGCTGAGGCACTCGGTGCCGACTATATCGCCACCGGCCATTATGTGCAGCGCCGCGAAGTGGATGGCCACTGGCAATTGCTGCGTGGCCTCGATACCAACAAAGACCAAAGTTATTTCCTCTACACCATCGGCGAACAACACGTTGCGCAAACGTTGTTTCCGGTCGGTCATCTGGAAAAACCGGCTGTTCGCGCTATCGCCGAACAACAGGGCCTCATCACCCACAATAAAAAAGATTCCACCGGCATCTGTTTTATTGGCGAGCGCAAATTTAAAGATTTCCTGCAAAAATACCTGCCGGCACAGCCTGGCGACATCATCACCGTCGATGGCGAAAAAATCGGCCGCCACGAAGGCCTGATGTATCACACACTTGGCCAGCGCAAAGGCCTTGGCATTGGCGGCACTAAAGACGGTGGCGAAGAGCCCTGGTATGTCGTCAGCAAAGATTTAATCAACAATCAGCTGATCGTTGCCCAGGGGCACGACCACCCCAGCCTGCTGTCACGTGGTCTGACTGCCACCCAACTGCATTGGGTCGACCGGCAAGGCCCGGCTGACACGCTGCGCTGCAGCGTGAAAACCCGTTACCGCCAACAAGACATTCCCTGCACCTTACGCCGCCTTGACGCGGACCGGCTGGAAGTGCTGTTTGATGAACCGCAAAAAGCGGTGACACCGGGTCAGTCTGCGGTGTTCTACTTAAACGAAATCTGCCTCGGCGGCGGCATCATTGATGAGGCTTTACAGTGATGAATCAATCTATTTCTACGCAAGTGCTGGCGCTGTCCGCTATTTGTCTGGCGGTACGTGCAGTACAGCAAATCGCCCGTGGTGAAGCACTGGAACCCGGTGTACTGCAGACTTTATTACAAAGTATTGCCGAGCAAAATCCGGCTGAAGCCGTCGATATCTATGGCGGCAAACTGGCGAATCTGGCCGGTGGTTACCATATTCTCGCAGCGCAGCTCGGCGATCAGCCGCGCAAAGATCTGGAACTGACCCGTTATGTGATGGCGGTGCTGGTGCTGGAACGTTTGCTGAACAAATCAAAGGACAGTTTAGGCGCCGTCGGTAAACGCATCGAACGACTGCAACAGCAACTGCAGCACTTTCAGGTCACCGATGACAATATCATCGCCAGCATTGCCGACATTTATGTCGAACATATCAGTCCGCTTGGCAACCGCATTCAGATAGCTGGTGTGCCAGAGCAATTAAAACAAAGCGCGGTGCAGCAAAAAATCCGCGCTTTGTTGCTGGCAGCCGTGCGCTCTGCGGTGCTGTGGCGTCAGGCCGGTGGCCGCCGTTATCATTTTCTGTTTCAGCGCAAAGCATTGCTGCGCGAAACACAGCAGGTTTTACAACAATTAGCTTAAGGGAGTCGTCATGGAACTCAACGCATTAACCGCCATCTCTCCGGTGGACGGGCGTTACGGCAGCCGCACTACAGAATTGCGGGACATTTTCAGTGAATTCGGCCTGATTAAATTCCGCGTCACCGTTGAAGTACGCTGGTTGCAGCAGATGGCGACCATCGCCGGTATCACTGAAGTGCCGGCGTTATCTGCCAGTGCCAATGCCTTGCTGAACTCAATTGTCGACAATTTCAGCCTCGCCGACGCAGAACGTGTCAAAGAAATTGAGCGCACCACTAACCATGACGTCAAAGCGGTGGAATATCTGCTGAAAGAAAAAGTGGCCGGCAACGCCGAATTAGCCGCGATCAGCGAATTTATCCATTTCGCCTGTACTTCTGAAGATATCAATAACTTATCTCACGGTCTGATGTTAACGACAGCACGCGATCAGGTGCTGTTGCCATTGATGGACCAGTTGCTGGCATCCATCAAAGCCTTAGCCGTGCAGTACAAAACCATTCCGATGATGGCCCGCACTCACGGCCAGCCGGCATCGCCAACCACGCTTGGCAAAGAAATGGCCAACGTCTATATCCGCCTGCAGCGCCAGCGCAATCAGGTAGCGGCTGTTGAAATGCTCGGTAAATTTAACGGCGCTGTCGGTAACTACAATGCGCATTTATCCGCCTACCCGACTTTAGACTGGCACCAAATCTCTGAACAATTTGTTACCAGCCTCGGCCTCACGTGGAACCCGTTCACCACGCAGATTGAGCCGCATGATTACATCGCCGAGCTGTTTGATGCAGTAGCGCGGTTTAACACGATTCTGATCGACTTTGACCGCGACGTCTGGGGTTATATTGCACTGGGTCACTTTAAACAGCGCACCATCGCCGGCGAAATTGGCTCATCAACGATGCCGCACAAAGTCAATCCGATTGATTTTGAGAACTCCGAAGGCAACCTCGGTGTCGCCAACGCCATTTTCCAGCATCTGGCGAGCAAACTGCCGGTGTCACGCTGGCAGCGTGACCTGACGGATTCGACCGTGCTGCGTAACTTAGGCGTCGGTTTCGGTTATACCTTAATTGCTTATCACGCCACACTCAAAGGCATCAGCAAACTGGAAGTCAACGAAGTTAACCTGTTAACTGAGCTGGACCAGAACTGGGAATTACTGGCCGAGCCGGTACAAACAGTGATGCGCCGCTATGGTATTGAAAAACCATATGAAAAACTGAAAGAGCTGACCCGTGGCAAGCGGATTTCGCCGGCAGATTTGGCCGTCTTTATCGACAATCTGGCCCTGCCGGATGCTGCCAAAGCCGAGCTGAAGCAAATGCGGCCGGATAATTATCTCGGTGCCGCCATCGCGCTGGTCGACAGCCTGCAATAAGCACAACAAGGGCGGTCTACCGCCCTTTTGTTTAAGGATTTTTTATGTATCAATTGCATCTTGGCCAGCTCACTGTTGCCGAATTTATGGCGCAGTACTGGCAAAAAAAACCAGTGCTGCTCAAAGGCGGCTTTACTGATTTCGCCGATCCGCTGACGCCGGACGAACTGGCTGGTCTTGCTACTGAAGAAGACATCGAGTCCCGTGTCGTTGCCAAAACCACTGACGGCCAGTGGCAGTTAGAAACCGGGCCTTTTGAAGATTACAGTGCTTTTGGTGAACAAGGCTGGACCTTGTTAGTACAGGCAGTCGATCACTGGCACCCTGAAGCGGCACAGCTGATCGAGCCATTTCGTTTTATCCCAAACTGGCGAATAGACGATTTGATGGTGAGCTATTCGACACCCGGTGGTGGTGTCGGCCCGCATCTGGACCAATATGATGTGTTTATCATTCAGGGCATGGGAAAACGGCACTGGCGCGTCGGCATGCCGGACGCCAGCCTGCAGCAAATTTGCCCGCACCCGCGGTTGTTGCAGATCACACCTTTTGTTGATTGTATTGATGTCATCACTGAACCTGGCGATATTCTGTATATTCCGCCGGGCTGCCCGCACGATGGAATCTCGGTCGACGCCAGCCTGAGTTATTCGGTGGGTTTTCGCGCGCCGGCGCAAAAAGATTTGCTGACCGGGCTTGCCGACTTCCTGATTGAACAGGACCAGAGCGGTGCCCGTTACACAGATCCACATCGCCTGCCGGTCAGCGATATCGGCCGCATCAGCGACGCTGATTTGGATCAGGTGCAGCAGTTATTGCTCGGACTGGTCAATAACCGCGCTTTACTGGCGAGCTATTTTGGCCAGTACATCAGCCATGCCAAACATGAGCTGGATGCCAGCGAACCTGAGCCGCACTATGCAGCTGACGAAATCATCGAATATCTGGCGGAAGGTTCGGTGTTAGGCCGTTTGGGCGGACTGCGGATTTGTTACCACCATGCGCATATCGACGCCGATATCCAGTTATTTATCAATGGCCTGACCATAACCCTGCCGGCTGAAGCGCTGCCATTTGTGCAGTTATTGTCAGAACAGGTGCAGCTCGATGAAGAAGCCTGCCAATGGATTGCCGCTGACGCCAATAAAGCCGGTTTAATGACCGAACTGATTAATCTCGGTTATTGGTATTTTATTGAATGATGCCAAGCGACGGCCTGACTGGTCGTTTCGCACAGTAAAAAAACAAAACCCCGGCGTTTGCCGGGGTTTTTCTTATCGTTGCTTGTCACTGCGACCGGCTTGGTATCAGCCTTGTTTTTTGACTGCATCCACCCAGTTTTGTACCCGCTGTTCCAGGACTTTCAGTGGCAGCGCACCACCACCGAGCACAGTGTCATGGAAACCACGGATATCAAATTTATCGCCTAAATCGGCTTTGGCTTTGGCGCGCAGCTCTAAAATTTTCAGCATGCCGATTTTATAAGACGTGGCCTGACCCGGCCATACCAGATAACGGCGCACTTCAGATTTCACCGCACCTTCAGCCACAGGTGAATTGGCCAGGAAGTATTCGACCGCCTGTTGCTCAGTCCAGCCTTTGGCGTGCATACCAGTATCAACTACCAACCGCACTGCCCGCCACATTTCGGTGATCAAGCGGCCAAAATCGTTGTACGGGTTTTTATACTGACCCATTTCTTTCGCCAGTGTTTCGGTATACAGCGCCCAACCTTCCTGATAAGCGGTGAATCCGGCCTGAGTACGGAATTTCGGCACACCGGTCAGCTCCTGTGCAATCGAGATCTGCATATGGTGGCCCGGGCTGCCTTCATGGTACGCAATAGCTTCCATTTCATTTTTTGGCATCGCTTTCATGTCTGACAGATGCGCGTAATAAATGCCCGGACGTTTGCCATCCGGCGTGCCCGGGAAATAATGCTGCGCTGCGCCAGGCTGTTCGCGGAAAGGTTCCACCCGTTTGATGATCAACGGTGCTTTTGGCAGGATACCGAAATACTGTGGCAACTTGGCCTCAATCTCGCGGATAAAGGCTTCAGAATCTTTTAAATACGCCTGACGGCCTTCGTCGGTATCATCATAGAAGAACTGCTTGTCGGTTTTGATGAACTTGAAGAAATCCTGTAATGAGCCTTTAAAGCCAACCTGATCCTTGATGATGTTCATCTCTTTGGTCAGGCGTGCAACTTCGTCGAGGCCAATCTGGTGAATTTGCTCAGCGGTTAAATCTGTGGTGGTCGACTGCTTCAATCGCAGGTTGTAATAAGCCACACCATTTGGCTGGGTTGATACGCCAGTCGGGTTCACCGCCGTTTTATCCAGCTCGCTGGTGAGGAAAGTCGCCAGATTCTGATAAGCCGGTAGGAACTGGCTGGTCAGCGCGTTTTTAACATCATCGGTCAGTTTCTGTGCAGTGACGTCGTCCAGCTTGTCGGCTTTTTTCAGCGCTTCAATTTTGCCTTTGGCGTCGCTCCACAGCGGTGATTCTTTATCAGATTCGGCAAATGGCGCACCGGCAATCAAATTATTGACCTGCTCAATCACGCCCTCATAAGCAAAACGCGGTGGCCGCACGCCAGCGTCAGCATATTTTTTCGCCCGTTGTTGCAGCTCGGCGATTGCTTTGGCAATGCCACCGATACGGCTGATATAGGCTTCCATGTCTTTGACTTCTTCCACTTTATGGAAGTTGATCATCACCTGTGGCAGTAACGCATGAATGCCCTGCATCTGGTTAAACACATACTGATTAATGCGGAACGGTGCAGCGTCACGAACTTCTTCGTATTGGTAAATCCATAAATCGTATGAAGTTTTGGCTTCAGTATCGAGTTTGCTGTAATCAAACTTGCTTTTCAGCTCTTCCACAGTAGCGGCGTACCAGGCCAGCATTTTGTCTTCGCCGGCTTCGGTCACATCATCAATCTGGTCGTTTTTGTCTTTGCGGCCCTGGAAAGTCATCTGCAGCGGGCTCATCTGCAATTGTTCTTCGTATTTTTGCTCAAACCACTGATTAATCCGTTCGGACTCTGATGGCTGCACTGCTGCGGTTTCAACTGGCTTGGCCGCTTCGGTCTGAGCCGGCGCTGTGCTGTTGTTGTCTTTGTTATCCGGCGCCGGATTACAGCCGGTCAGGACTGCGGCGATGGCAAGGGCTAATAATGAATGTCGCACTGGCGTGTTCCTCTGTATTGGGTCCGGACAGGCCGGTTGTTGTTTTTGGTTGCGAAGTGCCTGCGGCACCTTGCGCTAAATTAAGCTGAAATGTTTTCAGCGTCGAAAGGTAAATTGTAAACAGAACTTACTGTCAAAGCGCCAGCGTCATAAAAACACTGTTCGGGTCTTCCTGGTAATCAGCAAAAGGCGGACATTCTATGAAACCGTATTTTTGATAAAGCGCTCGAGCCGGCTGAAAAAACGCCATAGAACCGGTTTCCAGACTGACGCGTTTGAAGCCGCTTTGTCTGGCCTCTGCCAGCAGATGTTCAACTAACAGACGACCATAACCATGACCACGACAGGACGGATCCACCCGGGTCGATTTAATTTCACCATGCTGTTCATCCAGCTGTTTCAGTGCGATACAGCCAGCCAGCAGCGCAGGCGCTGTCGAATCAGCTTGATGCCATAAAGTCCAGAAACGGATCTCTGGCTGGCGCAGCGCAGCCAGGTCCAGCGCATGGACACTTTCTGGTGGTGAGGTGGCTTGCATATCCGCCATATGTGCCGCCAGTAAGGCGGCAATTTCCGGGCTTTGTAAGTCATCCGGTCGGATCTGGTAATTCATAGGGAGTCCTGTGCTTTGTGCTAAGCCCAGGTTGTTATAACAGGATGCTGCGGTGAAACCACGCAGTGCAGCGACCAAGCGCAGAAAAAAAGCGATAAGTTCAGATGAAACTGAACTGTGCTGCAATGCTGTGGATCCGCAGCCTCACTCAATCGTCGCTTAACACTGAATTGGTACCGGCATGCTGGATGCGGTCAATGACAATCACAGCACCAAGTAAGGGCACTGCCCATTCGGGGCGGTAGATTTCGACTCCGTAGCTGTCTGACCAACTGAACCAGGCTTTAGACACCCGCGCCAGTAATTGATCGTTTTGCGTGATGCGGTATTCACGTTGCCACAGATTGCCATCAATCTCTAAAGTACCTTGCGGAGTCTGTACCGAAAAAGATGCTCGCCAGAATGGCCAGAACTTTTTGCGTACCAGCCATTCTTCTCCAGACGGTGCCACCAGCCGGCAGGCAGGCAGAATAGTCAGATATTTGCGTTTGATTTTCAGTACTTCGCGCTCAGCCAGATCATACATAGTCTGGCTGCTGGAAATACTGAAGAACTTGCCTTTAACTGTAAACGCGAGCCGGCCGTCTTCGTCATCGATATCAAAACTATCGGTCAGGCTCAGTATTTTTTGTTCAATCCGAAATTTCATCACAGATCCCTCTGAAACAAGGCCGTCAATGCGGCCATAACCCAACAATCAAACCATAAGTTGCAAATTGCAAAAGATGATAACCACCATCAATCAGCAGCATAGGCCAGGGCCGATTCGCAAACTGATAATTGATGCCAAAGCTGGTGAAGACAAAAAAGAAACCGACCATCAAACCGTTGTGTACCGACAAATGCAACGACGCCGGCTGGCCGAATACAAACACAAAACCGATAGCGGCCAACGCCGAAAACAACAGGCTGATACCAAACACCCGCGCCGGATGACCTTGTGGTTTATCCATATCGATGCCGGCGTAAGCGCACCAGCGCGCGCCGAATAACAGCTTCGAATACCACAATCCGCCAATGACAAAGACTGACAACGCCATCGCCGCTAACATGCCGATTTGAGAACCTATACCCATGATTAATCACCAGAATTTCTGACGTTAGACTTCCAGCTTAGGCGTTCTGGCGTCGAGGGTCAACCTGGCTCTGATTGCCCCTCAATAGCCTCTCAGCAGCCAAACCAGCCGGCGTGCCGCGCATCAGCCAGACGCTGCGCTAAATACTGCCAAAGCGCCGGACAGCCCTGAGAGATCGGTGCCTCTATCCGCGCCACGACTCGTTGATAACTAATGCCGTTTTCGCGCCAGCTCTGACCGTTGTTCGCCAGATTCAGCAGCACAGGCATCGCGCGGTCGCAGGCGTGGGCAAATTGCGCTTCGATGGTCGAGCCGGCTTCAAATTCCTGCCATAACGCTAAGAGTTCTGCCGCCGCTCCGTCAGGCAACAAACCAAAAATCCGCTGTACCGCCGCCAGCTCTTCCGCCTTGAGCGCGTCCCAGTCGGCATTGGCGTAAACAATAGTATCGCCGGTATCAATTTCGCCAATGTCGTGCACAAGCAGTAGTTTAATCACCTGGTTGATGTCGGTATTTGCCGGCGCATAAGGCGCCAGTGACCAGGCCAGCATAGCAATTTGCCAGCTGTGTTCAGCCGAATTTTCATAGCGGTCGCTATGCAGTGTTTTGGTTTTACGGGTGACAGTTTTGAGCTTGTCCAGTTCTAAGACAAAATCTATAACAGACTGCATAAAGGCTCCGGTTGCAGAAAAAACCGCAGCATAACAAAAAGTCCGCCGGCTGGTCGCGCCAGGCGACCGCAGTATGACGTCACTTTAGCGGTTTTTCAGCCAGCCGCGCTGACCGGCAAGCCGCGTCAGATACACCAACCCAAGTGCCACGAGTAACACCAGGCCTTGCAGCATAACCACTGTTTGGTCAATCAATGCGCGGGCCGCTGGCTGCAGTGCAAAACTGACATCCTGCAGCACAACGCCTAGTAACGACAACACCAGAAGCGGCAAGGCCAGCGGCAAACGCAGTAACAACAACACAGTCCCCAGTGTGCCGCCAATCACGGCCGCAGCCGTGGACAGCACGGACCATAACGGCCGGCTGTTGTACACCTCCTGCATCGCTGCCGGCATCGCCGCGACTTGTTCCGGCGTCATAGTCGCATCGGTCCAGAATACAAACAGCCCCATTAAATTCCACAACAACGCCAGAACTAACACCGGATAAAACCACTTCGCCACTGTTGCCATCAGCTGTCTCCTGTTTTTTGTTTGGATGGTATCGCGTTGATTTAACTTAGCAGTCCGCAGCAAAAAGTCATACCGGTGTCGCAACGATCCGACGGCAGTACAGCGGTGGTAGAGACGTTTCCAGGCGAAAGTGGTTAGCTGTTTTATCGCTTATCTCCGGCAAAACGCGGCCGCAGAATGAGCCGCATCGGCACGTCTACAATGCCCATCCGCTCACGCGGACCTTGTTCAGCAACAAAACCCAAATGTTGGTACATTGGCAAGGCAAACAAGGAGGCATTCACGGTAAACTCATCCTGGTCCTGACACTCCGCCAGCAAGTGCGACCATAGCTGTCGTGCCAGTCCCTGCCCCTGCGCCCGCTCAGCCACAAACAAATGATACAGATGGTTGTGGCCCTTTACGGCAATGACGCCGCCCAGACCTGCTGCGTCTTCTGCTAACCAGTACCGGTAATCGCCATGCAGATACCCGAGGATTGCCTGCGGTTGCATTGCCCCGAGTAACAGCGTGGTGCCTTCCGCCGAACAATCCGGCGCAATGAATTTTTCGACCAGCGGTAGTAACAAAGCACTGATGGCATCATGGTCTGCCGCCGTCGCGACACGAATGTGATAAGACAAAAGTTCCTCCCTGATGAAGTCACTTCGGACTTCTGACTATGTAAAAAACTGATCTGAGGGCCTGAGCAGAGTTCAGCACGGACACCAGCTGCTTTTGCTTTCAGTGCAGATATGCGGGATATCCGCAAAATGAATGGGAGTGTCCAGCGTCGCGACGGTCAGCGCGACATAACCATTGGGTTCGGTACTGGCGCGCCATTCCAGGGTGGAACCGCAGTGCCGGCAGAAACCACGTGTTACATTGGCCGAAGACTGATAGCGGCTGATGGCATCAGCACCCTGCGTGTAATGCAATTCCGTCGCCGGCAGGCTCAGATAAGTGGCAAAAGCCGCACCGTGCTGCTTCTGACACATCCGGCAATGACAATGTGAGACCCGCCGCGGCTCACCGTGCAACTGATAGACGACTGTGCCGCATAAACAACTGCCCTGATACATGTTTCCTCCTGCTTTTATCGCAGCCATTCAAGTCCGTCATGTAACCTTTGGAAACAAAGCTTTTCTGAAACAGCAGCTTTGTGCACTGGTCTGCACGCGGCTTTTTCGGCATGCTGATGATCTTCAATATGCAGGAGGCAAAATGTCAGCGCAAGTGTTGTCCTGGCAGCGGGTGAAACAGCTGCCGGCGCCGGTGTGGTTGTTGCTGTGGGGCAATTTTTTTGTCCGCGGCAGTTATTTTATGGTCTGGCCATTTCTGGCGGTGATTTTATATCAGCGCTACGCCTTAACGGCGACCGAAACCGGTTTTTGGCTGACCGCGGCGGCACTCACTGCTGTGGTCGCTGGTTTTTATGCTGGCCATTTGTCTGACCGTTTTGGCCGCAAACCGCTGATGCTGGCCGGTGCTGTCACCGGCGTACTGGCCTATTCTGCGTTGGCGCTGGCCAACACTTTGCCCTTGATGCTGGGCTGTATTTTTCTGGCGACCCTGCCCCGAGCTTTGTGGGACGCGCCCAGCAAAGCCTGGCTCGGCGATTTATTGCCCGACAGCAAAGACCGTGAGCTGGCACTGCAGGGCCTGTATTTTATGGTGAACGCTGGCGCAGCCTGTGGCCCGGTATTGGGTTTATGGGCTGGTTTAAGCGGTAATCCGCATGGTTTTTTTATCACTGCGGCTTCCTATGGCGCTTTAGGCTTAGGATTATTGTGGCTACACAGACCCGGAAAACTCGCGAACAGCGCGGCGCAGAGCCGGCCTACACATACGTTGAATTTCGCAGCTATTTTGCAGTTGCTGCGGCAAGATCAGCTGTTTGCCGTGATTATCCTTGCCAATATTCTGATTAACTTTATTTATGCCCATGCTGATTCAAGCCTGATCCAATATTTGACCCGGGCTGATTTCCCTGAGCTGGTGACACTCATTTCCAGCCTGGTGATGGTGAATTCGCTGATTATTGTCACTTGCCAATTTCCGCTGTTGCGTTTACTTGGCCACTGGACTGTGATCAAACGCATTCACTTGGGTGTGGTGTTATTGGGGTTGTCACAAATCTGGTTTGCCTTGAATCCGGTCGACTGGTTTTGGGGCTGGCTGGGGGCGATGGCGGTACTCAGCATTGGTGAAGCGGTGCTTTTTGCCAATATGAATGTACATCTGGACCAACTGGCGCACCCGGCGCTGCGCGGCAGTTATTTTGGTGCCGCCAGCCTTTATGCCATTGGCTTTAGCTTGTCGCCCTTTATTGGCGGCCTGATTATCGACGCCCTCGGTGGGCCGGCGCTTTTTGCTATCAGTGCCGGCCTTTGTGCGTTGGTGCTGGGCTGTTATGCCGCCACACCCCGGCTACGCCGGCCAGACTTTTCTGCGCTGAAGTTGCCGGGCTGAACTTGCCGGATAAAAGCGGCAACCCGTGACATGATTCCTTATTGGCCAATAAGCTGCGCCCGGATGCGCTGCACCAGCTGCCACTCGGCGGCTATGCTTTGCGCATTCGGGCCATGCCCGGCTTTGGCCACCATAATCAGTTCTTTATGTGGCGCCCGGATCGCATTGAAATAGGCGCGGGTGACTGCTGGTACTGTGACGAGGTCAGCCTCGCCCTGAATGAAATACACCGGAAGTTTCAGCGCTGTGGCATCGCGTTGTAATTCAATGTCGTGGAACATGCCGCTTGTTGTCTGGCCCGTTTCTGCATCAAACCCCATAAACTGTAAAAACGAATAATCTTCTGCTGCTTCATAGGCGGGCGCCTGTTTTTCCAGCTCAAAAGCTGGCGACGCTTGCCACCAATGCGCCGGCGCTGGGGTGGCAAGTTTTGCTTCATACTGGCGGGTCAGGCGGCGTAACATGCCGCTCGGTCTGGCATAAGGCGGTGGCCCCATTTTACTCAACTGGGCCAACGCCGCCTGAGCCTGTGCTGCAGTGGCCAGTGTCAAAACGGCCTGATAACTCGCCTGTTGGTTTTGTAGTCCGCTGACCAGCTGGGAGCTGCCGACATAAGCAGCAAACCACTGCGGTTGTTGCTGTACCATTTTAACCCCTAGCGCCGAGCCCCAGGAGCTGCCCATCAAAATCAGCGGCCTGTTGCCCAGGATTAGTTGCAGATACTGCACCAGCTCCAGACCATCCTGCGTCATTTGCGCCAAAGTCAGGCGCTCGCCTGTCGCCGGCTGCTTGCGCAACCAGGTTTTGCCACTGGCGCGCTGGTCCCATTGTACCAACGTAAACTGCTGCTCCCAGCCGGCATAAATCGCGTCGGCAAAAGGGCTGATTGGATTTGCCGGGCCACCGTGTAAAAACAGGATCAGCGGAAAAGTGCAGTTGCTGGTGTTGATACTGACCCACTGCTCTATACCGCCAAGCCGGATATAACCCTGCTGGCGCATTGCAGCCGGTGTTTTGCATTGCACTGTGCGCGCGCCGCCAAACAGCAGTTCGTCGGCTTGCGCCTGATTTGCCGCATCGGCCACAGGAATGAGCAGCCAGCAAAGCAGAATTTGTAGCGTCAGCATCCAGCGGCGGGCCTGTTGTGTTATCTCGTGCATCAGAAGTCCTCATTGGTTTCACTGCCGCCAGACTGAGCATTTGCCCGCATTGTGGCGTCCTGAAACACGCTTGAGGACGTTAAATTCGCCTGTTGCCACCTGCGCGAGCGCGTTACACTGCGCTTTTGCGGGTTCGACGACACTGATATTTCTGATGAATGAATTAGTTATGCTGCACAGCGCTATCGCGTTATTGTGCCTGTTACTGGGGCTGCATTTTTTGCTGAGCCGACAAGGCCGGCCCTGGCCCCTGCGTTTCACTGGCGCGACTTATTTGCTGTACGGCAGCCAAAGCCTTTGGTTCGTGCTGGCACTGCAGCACATAGAGCTATTTGCCGGGCAAGCCATGTTAAGACCCATCGGTGCTATGCTGCTGGCACCGCTATTCTGGTGTTTTTTTCAGCTGCTGCAGCGCCCCGACGCGGGGCTCAGGCGCCGAGACTTTTGGCATTTGGGCCCGGCCGCCCTGACGTTTTATCTGCTACTGCGTCGCTCCGAATGGCTGGATTATCTCGATCTGTTTTTGCTGCTGAGCTATGCCGCTTATTTATCTGCCGTGGGTTTTACGCTGTTACGTGCTCCGACGCTGCTGGCGCCGCTTGGTGACGCGGCCCCTGTGGCCAGGCGCTATCTGCAGCTGCAAGGTGCTTTGCTTGGCAGCAATCTGCTGATAGAAGCGGCGCTTTATCTGGAAATACAACAAGGCGGCAGCCCATCACAATCGGCCTTGCTGTTGCCGGCAGCAGCGCTGTTTCTGCTCTTACATCTGCTGACATTGTTATTTGCGTTGCAGCGCAGCCCTCTGCTGGAATGGCTGTATCAACGAAGTGACCAGAAACCGCAGATACAACCGCAAGTTTCAAAAACCCAGGGCTCGTTTGCTGCTATCGAGGCGCCGGAAACGCATGCCGTCGAAACAACGGCCGCCGCTGAAAAATTGCAGGAAGTGTATCAACGCTGGCTGGCGCTGCTCGAGCAACAGCAGCTGTACCAGCTGGAATTTGGCATTACGCTGGCGCAGGCCGCGCGAAAACTACAGGTGCCGGCGCGACAATTGTCGCTGGCGGTTAATCAATGTTATGGCGCCAGTTTTTCTGTGCTGTTAAATGACAAACGCATCGAAAAAGCCAAACAGCTGTTACTGCAAAGCCCGCCATTGGCGGTTACCGAGGTGATGTATCAGGCCGGCTTTGCTACTAAATCCAATTTCCACAAAGAGTTTGCCCGCGTGACAGGGATGACGCCAAGCGCTTACCGGTTAAGCACGCCGGCACAGCCCGATTGATGCCCGACTGATGCCCGATTAATACCGACATTCAGTGCTTCATCGCGGCCGCAGGCTCTGAGCCAGTTTTCTGTGACAACGGCTGGCCTTTGCTGCCGGCGTAAAACACCACTAGTTTGACTGGCACAGTACCAACATTGCGGCCATTGTGTGCGGTGTTCACGACCTCAGCCAAAGCGTCACCGGTTTTCAGCCTATTTTTCCGCCCGTCTTTTAACGTCACCTCAAGTTCGCCTTCCAACACCATGCCGAAGGAAGGAACCGGATGCAGATGCCAGCCGGTTTCACCACCTGGCGCGATTTCAATCAGCATACCGGTGACTTCAGCCTGACCCGCCGGATATTGCAGCGGCTGGCCATCCCAACTGGTTTGGGTTTTCAGCACAGTGCTGACTTTAACCGCTTTAGTTTGTTCTATGGCTTGTACTGGCAGCAGCATGCCAAACCCGGCCAGTAATATGATCCAGCGTTGTAACATCATTGCAGTCCTCAATAAATTCAGCACGTTAAACCCCGCCACAAACATCAATAAAACTGCCGGTGGTAAAACTGGCTGCATCTGATGCCAGCCAGGCAATCGCCTGTGCGACTTCAGCAGCGTGGCCGCCACGCCCCAGCGGAATGCAGCTTTTCAGCCGGTCGACCCGACCAGGTTCGCCAGCGGCGGTATGCATATCGGTATAGATAAAGCCTGGCCGCACCGTATTGACACGAATGCCCTGCGCCGCCACTTCCAGCGCCAGGCCCCGGGTCAGAGTATCCACCGCGCCTTTGGAGGCAGCATAATCAATATATTCGTTGGGTGAACCGCTTTTAGCAGCGCCAGACGAGACATTCACTATAACGCCGCCCTGCCCACCTGAATCTGTGCGCATCCGCAGCACCGCCTGCTGGCAGCACAAAAAAGTGCCGATCACATTGGTTTGTAAAATAGCGGCAAAGCGGGCTGCGCTGATCCCGCTGATGGGGCTTTGTGGCTGTAAAATGGCAGCGTTATTAACGAGCACCGACAAAGGGCCAAGTTCCGCATCCAGCCGCTGAAACATCGCCAGCACTTGCGCTTCGTCAGCAATATCGGCCTGCAGCAGAATGCAACGACAACCGGCGGCGCGAAGCTCGCTGGCGAGCGCTGCGGCGGCGGCATAATTTTGATGGTAATTCAGCCCGAGCGTATACCCTTGCTGCGCGAACAGCCGCGCCGTTGCAGCACCGATGCCACGGCTGGCACCAGTGATAAGCGCAATAGCAGATGTAGACATATCAACTCCGTCGCGTCGAGACCCGACTTTATACTCAGCGCACGGGAAATCTTGTGCAACTTTTATCTGGTGTTCAGTACGCTGGATTTAGCCTGGCTTTGCAATAGCGTCATTGCTTGTCAGAAATACCCGGCATATTGCGCCGGCAGTTTATCCAGCGGTTGCAGCCGGATATTCTGATAAAACACTTCGGCCGCTTCACTTTGCAGCTGAATCTTGCCTTGCCACATCTCGATATCACGGCCGTCCCGATGATAACGGGAGTTCTTCAGCACCATCACCACCTGGCCGTTCACAATGTGCAGGCTTTGGCCCTCAAAACATATCAGCTCCACGGTATTCCATTGGTTGTCTGGCTTTTCGGCATTCAACTGGCGCATGACAAACCCCGGGCCGCCGCTACCCCGGCCGGTTTTCAGGAACGGCTGCGTGACATCTGCCACCGCATTCATCTCACCTTCGGGTTGAAAGGCACGGATATCAATCGCCGAATCAGCCTGCTGCCAATAATCGCCGGTATGGCCTTGCATGATCTGAAATTCCTGCGACAACATCCAGGAGCGGAAATACTCTTGTCCGTGCGGGCCGTTGGCGTGATACAAAATGCCGCTGTCTTTGAGTTTTTGTAACCGCGGTGGCCATTTTTTCTCGCCGAAGCGGTATTGCAGCGTCAGTCGATAATTACGAAAACTTTGTTTGCTGGTCAGGGCACCATAGATTTCGCCACTGACGCGTAGCACCGTCTCCCCATCCTGTTGAATTAGCGTGAACACACCATGTGGGTCCAGCCCCGGAAAAACGCCGAGCGGCGCCAACAGTTTCCCTGCAGCATCAGTTGGCTGACTGCCATTGTAATGCTCCTGATGGCGGTAGCTCAGATAGGTTTCCCATTGACTCAGAGTCGGGTCCAGTAAGGAAACGGCTGGACTTGCAGCAAGCGGCAACGCGGTAAAACCGGCCAGCAGGCCCGCCATCAACAGCGCAGCGCTTTGGTAAAGTTTGATCATCATCTGAGATTCCTTTTTTTGTCAGTTACTCAGATAGTTACCCGTCTGCCCCGCATTTGTAAAGCGCTTACATTTATGAGATCTGCTGCGGGAATTATGAATTACAGCAGTCGGCTTTTGGCGCAGTAGCCCGCCATAAAGCCGCCATGGCGATAACGGCAATGACCGGTAACAGTAGCAACGCATAAAAATCCGGCGCACCGGTTAACACAGCAGCGCCAACAGCCAAAACCCATAACAGCAGTTGCGTCAGTATTAGTTTGATTCTCACAAGAGCCCCCTCACATTGTTGTGGTCAAGAATGATGACAACCGCGACCGGCAGTTTTGCGACAAAATCGGCCATGGCCCCCCTGCATGCGACAGGTCGCAGCAGGCGGCGATTTATGCTATCTTGCGCGCCTTTTTTGCTGCACTAACCGGACCTGCCATGACTGCCACTGCCCTCTACACCGATTTGTCCGGTTACTACGATTTGATGTGCGCGGACATCAATTATCAGGCGCAAAGCGCGACAGTGCACCGCATCCAGCAGTTTTTCGGCAACGGTGGCAAACGTCATCTGGATTTAGCCTGCGGCACAGGCCCACATATCCGTTATTTATTGGATTTAGGTTATCAGAGTGCCGGCCTCGACCTCAATCAGCCAATGTTGAACCTTGCGCAGCAACGCTGCCCGGAAGCGAGTTTTTCCTGCCAGAATATGTGCGAATTTGCGGTCAATGCGCCGGTGGACCTCATCACCTGTTTTTTATACTCGTTGCATTACAGTCAGAGCATCGAAGGCCTTAAAGCCTGTATTCGGCAGGCGCATCTGGCATTAAATAGCGGCGGCGTGTTTTGTTTTAATGCTGTCGATAAAAGCCAAATCGACAACCAATCATTCGTGTCGCATCAGGCCGTGCACGGCAACAGCTTATTTCAGTTCAGCTCCGGCTGGTTTTACTCAGGCCAGGGTGAGCAGCAACAACTGCGGCTGCGTATCGAAAAAACTGCAAACGACCAGAGCGAAATCTGGCAAGACGCCCATCCGATGGTCGCCGTCACTTTTACTGAATTACAACAGCTGCTGACGCCCTATTTCGACGTGCAAATGCTGCAACACGATTACGACAAACTGGTGGCATGGGATGGCCAATCCGGCAATGCGCTGTTTGTTTGTGTCAAAGCGTGAGCGCTTAAGCCGCTTAACAAACAACCACTCAATTCACTTTGAGTGTACAAAATATTGATATTGATTTTCCTCAAGTATACATTTGGGGCGCTTTTAGGAAGCACTTTAAAAAATACTAAGGACTAGAAATGAAAAATTTGTGTATTGCAACGGTGGTTTTAGCTCTGTCTGGCTGTGCCAGTGTCATGACTGCAGAAGAACAAAGTATCAAAGTCACTGCATCTAACAATCAACCTATCGAAGTGACAGTTGATGATAAAAAAACCACAACACCAGGTATGGTAGTTGTGTTACGTGACGGTAAAGATAAAGTCGTGACCAGCACAACGCCAGGCTGCCACACTGCAACGCCAATCAAGAAAACGATTGCACCGGTATTCTGGGGTAACATCATCATTGGTGGTGTATTAGGCTCAACCACTGACGGCTCCACAGGTAAGATGTGGAATTATGCAGACTCTGTCGAAGTCACTTGCGCCGCTCAGTAATTTCAGTGCCATTTGTTTACAGCATCAAGAGCTGGTTGATACCAGCTCTGTTTGTTTTAGCCACGTCTTTTTGTGTCACTGCGAACCCATCTTTAACACCAGCAAACACAACGCAATGGCAACTGTTGCTGCACAGCTATCAAGGCCAGGCGCAAATCACTGATCCGGATTTTCTGCTCTCTGCCGGCAATTTTTCACCCGAAGCTGAGATGGCAAAAACGCTGGAACTGTTTCGCCAAGATCCCCAACTCGCCTTCTGTCGATTTCCGGCCCGCATCACTTTCCTGGCGGAAAAACTAAATTTACCTTTGGCTGAGGATAGGTTTGAACGCTGTCCGCAACTCGAGAACTTCATCAAACACGTGCCTTTCGAAAAGATTGAACTCGTTTATGCGTCAGAAGTAACCTCGTCAGCTACAAGTATGCTCGGTCATATTTTTATAAAGGTCAGCGGCACTAATTCAAAAGGCAATGCGGTTGCACACTCATTGGCCTACTTTACCGAAATCACCACACTGAATCCGGCAAAACTGATCGTTGAAAGCACGATGACGGGCATGCCAGGCTTTTTTAGTGTCAGACCCTTTGCCGCAGATCTGAAACAATATCGAGACATTGAACAGCGGAATCTCTGGCAATTTAATTTGTCTGCTGATGCGCAGAATAAGCGATTGCTTCAGCTGCATATTTGGGAGCTTCATCAGGTTGAACTCACCTACTATTTCCAGTCATTTAACTGCGCCACCTTGACTCTGGAAATGCTCGCCTTGCTTAAACCTGAGATCCTGCAAGATCGCAGGCCCATCGTCAGCCCAATCGATGTCGTTAAAGCTGCCACTAACCAACAAATGGTCCAGTCCACCATCATTGATGCGGCCAGCCCCTGGTTATTTTATGCGATGGCAGACACACTCCCTTCGCAAATAAAAGCGCAGCTTGACGAGATCTCCAGTCTCAATGAGTTCAGCGCGGCAGAGAATGCCCTGACACACCCACTGGCAGCGCGATACCTCGATATGCGACTGGAACAATCGGTCAGCCAGTTGAAAATGTCCCCGCAGCAAGCAGAAAATATCCGCTCTCGTATGCGACTCGACACAGATCAAACACTAGACCTGAGTCATTACAAACATCCGGCCAGGACTCCGCAGGATGCCGCATTCAGCGCCAGCCTGTTGCAGGATGCAAATGGGAGTGCGCTGGTTGTCGATTTCTTGCCAGCCGGACATCTGTTACAAGGCGATAATCGCCAATATCTGACAGAATCTGAATTACAAATTGCCAAAATCAGTGTGGCCATCAACGACAAAGGCACAGCGCTGCAACTACGCGAATTTACTTTGTATTCCGCCATCTCGCTGGCGCCAGATTCAGCGGCATTTCCAGTATGGTCCGGTGAGTTTTATTTAGGATTCAGGCCAGGCTGGCGACAAGATCTTTCCAGATGGTCAACCGGTGAGTTGTCTGGTGGCTTCGGCAAAAGCTATCGATTGCACAAAGATGTCACTGTGTTTGGCCTGGCCGGTGCTGGTATGGCGACCAATCTGGCAGACAGTCTCGGTTTTATTTACGTTAAATCCGGTATGCTGTTTACCCTTGCCGCCGACACTAAATTACAACTGCAATATATGGCACATTCCGGGAAAGCCAGTGAACCGAGTCGCTTTCAACAGATGTCAGCAGCTTTAAGTTGGTTCCCTGAGCAGAATCAGGCATTTGCCCTGCATTTCAATCATGTTCAAATCCTAGGCCGTCAATCCAACGCTGTTGGTTTTGAGTACTCAAACTATTTTTAGCTGCGGGAAGTATGCAACAGCAGCTTCAGAAACATAAACAAACTGAGAGTCGTCAGATAACTCTGTTGTTCGGCGAAAAAGCACAGCAAGCCGTGACCTGTCATGGCAGAATGCGAACTTTCTGATATTCATGGTCGCTGTGAACCACAGCTTCCCCTGCTGTGAGTGTTGTTATGTTTAAATCCATTTCATTGCTGCGCTTCAGTGTTGGTTTGCTGCTCAGTCAGAGCGCTCTGGCTGACAGCAAAGCACCGCTGCCACAAACCGAATTTAACCCGGCCTTTGGCCGCTACTTTGCTGAAGTGGCTTCTGATGAACTGCAAGGCCGCGCGCCGGCCACTGTCGGCGAAGAGCGCACTGTAGCCTACATCGAACAACAGTTTCAGCGGCTTGGTTTAACACCATTTGCCAAAGACAGCTACCGCCAGGCGGTGCCTGTGGTACAAATCGACCCGGTGGCGGTGTCAGCGCTGAGCCTCAGCGGTGACAAAATGCCAAAAAGCCTGGCTTATAAAACCGACATGATGGCCTGGTCGACGCGGATGCAGCCACAGGTCGAAGTCAAAAACAGCGAATTGGTTTTTGTTGGCTACGGCATAGTCGCACCGGAATATGGCTGGAATGACTATAAAGATATCGATGTGAAAGGCAAAACCGTGGTGATGTTTGTCAACGACCCGGGCTTTGCCACCGGCGATACCAAGCTTTTCACCGGCAAAGCCATGACCTACTACGGCCGCTGGACTTACAAGTTTGAAGAAGCGGCACGTCAGGGCGCCGCCATGGCGCTGATTGTGCACGAAACCGACGCCGCCGCTTATGGCTGGAATGTGGTGTCCGGCACCAGCCCTATCCGCTTTGAACTGGCCGATAAAACCAAAAATATGCATAAAGCCGCCGTTGAAGGCTGGTTGACGCGCGACAGCGCCGAACAGCTGTTTGCCGCCTCTGGCCAGAGCATAAAGAGCTTACGTAAAAAAGCACTGGCGAAAGATTTTAAGGCCTTCCCGCTTGGCGGCACCGCGTCTATCAGCATCAAAAACCAGCTGCGGGAAATCAATTCCAGTAATGTCATTGGTTATATTCCGGGCACAAAAAAGCCGGATGAAGCCGTACTGTATATGGCGCACTGGGACCACTTTGGCCTCGATTTCAGCCGCAAAGAGGACAAAATCTTTAATGGTGCGCAGGATAATGCCGGTGGCATTGCTGGTCTAATCGCGCTGGCCGAACATTATAAACAGCAGCCGCCACCGGAGCGTTCTGTGGTGTTTATCGCCGTCACCGCGGAAGAGCGCGGTATGTTAGGTTCACGCTGGTATGCCGCCAATCCGTTGTTTCCACTGCATAAAACAGTCGCCGGCATCAATATGGACGTAATGAACGTGTATGGCCCGATGCGGGATGTGCAGGTGTTTGGTTATGGTTCATCCGAACTCGAACCCATGCTCGACAAATACGCCAAGGCGCAAGGCCGCTATATTGCACCGGAGCCAACGCCGGAAGATGGTTTTTATTACCGCTCAGATCATTTCCAGCTGGCACGTCATGGCGTGCCGATGTTGTATGCCCGCGGGGGTGTCGACAGCGTCCAACATGGCAAAGACTGGGGCCTGGCGCAGCGGCGTGATTACACGGCGAATTATTATCATAAGGTCAATGATGAGTTCAGTCCGGCCTGGGATTTACGCGGTTCGCAGCAGGACTTGTGGTTATTTTATTTAGTCGGACACGAACTGGCCAATTCAGCACTGTGGCCAAACTGGCATCAAGGTAAGGAATTTAAAGCTGCCCGTGATATGTCCAGAGCGACAAAATAATCCAGCTCAGTCTGTCAGACTGGATACAGAAATAAAAAAACCAGCTGATGCTGGTTTTTTTATTCTCTGCGGGTTTGGACTTAAGCCTGTTGGCGGCGACGATGCAGACCCAGTAATAACAGACCAAGGCCAGCCAAAGTCAGTGGTGAAGATACAGGCACATCCACTGGTGGCGGAGTATCACCCACCGGATCACGACCCCAGATAGAGATGTGAGATAAACCGGCACCACCGCTGGCGTTTAATAAAGTGTCTTCCATATTCCAGACACCTTTAAACAGGTAGTTTTCGTCTTCAGTCCCAAACACTGGCGGTAAGTTCAGCGCTGCAATATTAAAGTTATACAGCGCAAACATATTGCCGGACTTAAATACGACGGTGACCTGGTCAAAGAACTTATTAGTACCCAGCATATCCAGCAGTTGCTGTGGATTATTTACTGGTGGTTTGTACATCCATTCACCGCTGACAACACTGCCACCGGTACAGGCGACGCTATTGCCATTCCGGTCTTTACAATTCGTCAGACTGACTAAGTCCGCTGCATAGTTGTAAGTACCAAAACCGGTTTTAGAACTTGACGCAGGTGCAAAGTTACCTGAGGTGTATTTACCGAAGAAAATCCAGCCCGGATCGATGTTGCCAAGACCTTGCAGGTCCTGCAGGTCGTCTTCGGTCACAAAAGCACCAGGCATTCCTGGCCAGTATGCCGATTCCTTATTCAGCCAGCCGACATTGTCATAACCGAGGTTATTGCCCAGCATGCTGACGTCGTCGTTACCGGAAAACGCACCGTAACAAGCCGTGGCGTTGATAGCTCCAACGTTTTGCGCTGCGGAGCCGTCTTGTTTTTGAATGGTAGTAATTTGAATATCTGAGACATCACAAGGTGGCGGAGTAATTGGTGCAGCCAGCGCGAGTTGTGAATAACCCATCGCAGCTGTTAACATCAACGCGGTTGTAATTTTGATTGTTTTAGCCATGTTATTTCACCTGTATTTGGTTCGACTTATTAAGTAATTCATAAACTATGCCATACAAGCGAAGTGGCGTATTTGCTGTATTTTGAGTCTTTACTCTACACCTGACTGTAAAAAAAACCGGCACTTTTCTGCATGAATTCATGCCTGCCACCCTGTGACGATAATAGATAAATTACTGGTTTCATTGATATATTAGCGAAACACTTCAGATAACTATTCACCCCACCCGCTATCTATTCGCTTACTTATGCAACATTTTTATGCAACAAATACGCTGAATACCGGACCAGCTGTTGGGAGAAGCTAATGGTTGAAATCAGGCAACAGAAAAGAAAAAGGCCTGCCACATGGGCAGGCCTTCTTACTGCGATCCGCAGTTTTATTTTGTGAAAGTCACAGATTTTTCAACCGAGCAAACTGTTGTGCTGGCAGCATGACAAACTTTATAGCTGTAGGTGCCTTTCGCTGTTGGACTGTCACGATGTGAACCGTCGTTGGCCGTGGTGATGATTTTCACACCATTGCGATAGATATCCACGTTTGAAGTGGTTGCATTGGCCCAGCTCAGGTTGGCATAACGGGTTTTGCCTTGCATCTGTGCTGTTGCAGTCAGTGTAATGGCGGTTGTACCACCACCGCCGCAACCATTTTGCAGCAGGTAATCATTGGCGGCTTTCGCCTGTACAATGCCGTAACCGAAGTACACGTCTTTACCAGCTGCGCCTGAATCTTTCGCTGTGGCTTTTAAGGCACTGCGGATTTGCGCACCGCTACAGGTCGGGTGATTTGACCAAACTAAGGCTGCAATACCAGACACTGCCGGTGTCGCCATCGAAGTTCCGCTCATCAGACCGTAATCAGTGCCACCGATAGTGATAGTCGCCGTAGTCGACGCCAGTAACTGCGAACGATCTTCAAAAGCAGCGCCAACCGCTGGGATAGACGTCGTATTTGCCGTGCCTTCGCCCAGGGTGCCATACAACATGCCCGCGACGTTGTTGATGACTACAGCACCAACACCACCAGACAGCTGACAGTTTTTCACTTTGTCGTGGAATGAGATCACGCCGCGGTCAATCAGGCAGACTTTACCGGCTGCGCCGGCATTGGTGGTTTCCGCAGTGCCCATAAAGAAGGTCGCAGCGCTGGCGTTGCCGATATTTTCCATCGCCGAAGAGGCAAAGGCGCCTAAATTGGTGCTGAGGCTGGAATTGGTGGCCATGCCTGCCGGGTAAGTCGACAGCGTATCTACGCCACCGGCAGTGGCTTCAACGCAGATATTTTCATCGGTTTTACCGTTAGCGGTACAGCTCGGGAACTGGGAGAAACTGGCAATGGCATTGTTATTGTCATTGGCGCCAATCATCATCACCGACGGATAACCAGCCGGATAAGAGCGCACATTGTTGCCGTCATTACCGGCCGCAGCCACGACCAGGCCACCAGCGTTGACGAAATTCTGGAACGCATTGGATTCGGTGGTATTAGAACCGCCACCGCCTAAGCTCATGCTGATAATTTTTGCGCCGGCTGCAGTACATTTTTGCGCGGCATAAGCCAGGTCTGAAGAATAACCCCAGCCTTCGGCGTTAAAGACTTTGATGATGTGCATCTTGACGCCTGGCGCCATCCCAATCACACCAACGCCATTGTTTGCAGCACCAATTGTGCCTGCGACGTGGGTGCCGTGTGGACCACCGTTGACGTCCCAGCTGCCGGTGCCGCTGTCGTTATCACCGGTAATAGAGCCCCAGTCGAAATCGATGTTGGAGCGGTCGAGGCCGGAGTCAATAATACAAACTTTTGGTGCGGTCGCAGGGTTAAAACTGACCTGATTGGCTTGTGACTGGAACACCGCATAAGGCGTCACCTGGGTCTGCATCGGGTTACCGGCGGTGTCGTTGAACAACGCCATTGGCTTGCGCACTTCGTCTTTTTCTACCAGCTCAATGTGCGGGTTGTTAAAAATGCCTTTGAGTTCTTCAAAAGATTTACCCGGAATTTCTACCGCAACAAAACCATCAGCATCCACCTTCACTTCACCGCCGGCCTGACGTGTGATCGCAGTGATGATGCCTTTGTTCAGATTGTCGACTTGCAGAATGACCCGTTCGGCCTGTGCAGTTGTAGAGAAAGTCAGAGTCGATGCCACAGCAATAGCGATGGGCGCTATTTTGATCAGTTTTTGCATAATAAAATGTTCCTGCGTTTGGATGTTGTGTACTGACGTTTATCTTAGTATTTTGTTAGTTCATCGCAGTCAGTTTGCTTAAGAACTTACTAAACCATGGCAGAAACAGTTTCGCGTCGCAAGTAAAAATTTCACATTTGTAATTAATTGTATCGAACTGAAAGCGTTACCAGAGCGTGACCCGCGTGCAGTTTTTTATACAGCAGTGCAGACGTCCCTAGCCTGAAAAAAGCCAATCCAAACTGATAAAAATGTTTTCCGCAGTTGGCTTTTCAGCCCTGAGAAACCAGTATTTGCTGGCGTTCGGCGGTATAAGCCCACCAGACCTTTGGCGCATCACCGGCCAGAAAACGCTCGACTGATAACAACACATCCAGCACACAAGGATCATGTTGCTGACCGGTGATTTCACACAGCCGCTGATATAAATGTAACGCGGAAACCCCAACCAGCTGTTGCGGGTGTTGATAACCCAACAGCTGATAGTCTTTGGCGCCGGCCGGGCCAATATTGGGCAGGTCAGTGAATTTGTTCAGTTGATTGCGGTTTACTTTATCCGGATGCATGCGGTGCTCACTAATTTAGCTGACGATGTGGTGATCCCACTATAAAAGCCAGCTGTTGCTCACACAATCAGTGCTTTTCTCTGCACTGTTAGCAATTCCCGGACTGCTTGTTGTCGCAGCTGTGTGTGAGTTAATCGGATCTGCTTGCGACGCGCGGCCCCTGTTGCCACACTGCGTTGAGCCGGTTAAAAATCACCCTGGCGAAACGATAAAAAACAAACAAAAACAATGAGGATTAGCAAAGCCTGATCCACAACATCCCGGGAACTACTATGCAATTTCAACCCAAGACCCGATTGATACTTCGCGCCGCGTTACTGGCATTGAGTGTCGCCGCCAGCCTGCCGCAGACAGCACTGGCTGGCGCGACTGAACGCACGCCATCAGCCCCGGCAGCCGATCAAGGTGAAGGCCCTTATACCCGGCTGATTTTACGCGGTGGCACTTTTATCAGTGGTGAAGGCGCACCGCCGGTTGGCCCGGTGGATATCGTCATTGAAAATGACCGCATCAGCGAAATCACCGCCGTCGGCAATCCGGGTGTGCCGGTGCTGCCAGAAGGCCGGCCTAAAGCCAAAGCCGGTGATAAAGAAATGGACGTCAGCGGCATGTATATTCTGCCGGGTTTTATCGATATGCACGGTCATATCGGCGGCTCTGCCAACGGCACACCGGCCGAATATGTGTTTAAACTCTGGCTGGCACACGGTATTACCACAGTGCGTGAACCCGGCAGTTTTAACGGACTCGACTGGACGTTAAAACATGCCAAAGCATCCAACGAGCATAAAATCGTCGCGCCGCGTATTGTGCCTTATGTTGGTTTTGGTCAGGGTTTAAGTAAACCGGTGTTCAGCCCGCAACAAGCGCGCGACTGGGTGCAAAACATTAAAAAAGCCGGTGCTGCCGGGATTAAGTTCTTTGGCGCCCCACCGGCCATTATGGCGGCCGCGCTGGATGAAGCGAAAAAACAACAGCTCGGCACTATGATGCATCACGCCCAGCTTAATGTAATGCGGATGAACGCACTCGACAGTGCACGGCTTGGCCTCACGTCAATGGAGCATTGGTACGGCTTGCCGGAAGCACTGTTTACCAACCAGGTGGTGCAAAACTATAAAGCCGATTACAACTACCAGAACGAGCAGGACCGCTTTGGTGAAGCCGGTAAACTCTGGCAACAGGCCGCGGCGCCAGGCTCTGACAAATGGAACGCGGTACGCGATGAGCTGATTAGCCTCAATTTCACCATCAATCCGACGCTGACCATCTATGAAGCCACCCGCAATGCCGAAGCACAGCGCAACGCGCCCTGGCACGCCGATTACACGCTGCCGGTGCTTAGTGAATTCTTTAAACCCAACCGTTATGCCCATGGCTCGTTCTGGTTTAACTGGACTACAGAACAGGAAATCGCCTGGCGCGAAAACTACCGCGTCTGGATGCAGTTCCTCAATGACTACAAAAACCACGGTGGCCGCGTGACTGCTGGCTCTGACGCCGGTTATATCTATAAAATTTATGGTTTTGCTTACATTCAGGAACTGGAATTACTGCGCGAAGCCGGTTTTAACCCGCTGGAAGTGATCCAGGCCGCCACGCTCAATGGCGCTATAGCGCTGGGTCTTGATAAAGACATTGGCAGTCTGGTGCCGGGCAAAAAAGCCGACATGGTCATAGTCGCGGAAAACCCGTTGGCCAACTTTAAAGTGTTGTACGGCAACGGCCATTATCAGCTCAACGCGCAGAACCAGCCGGAGCGGACCAAAGGCGTGCGTTATACCATCAAAGACGGCGTGGTATATGACGCGCAGCAGTTATTGAGTGATGTGCGCACCATGGTCAGCACTGCCAAAGCGGCAGCACCGGCCAAACCTTAAACTACTGAACCACAGGCGCCAGAGTCGGCTGACTATGGCGCTTGTGGCACCTCAATCTGCAATCTGCCGTAAATTTTTGTAAGTGCAGCCTGGTTTTGTACCACATCAGAAACAAATGCCCTGCCTTGAGTTTTCGTTAATCCGATGATTTATATCAGCATTTCGGACGCAATCTGCTTCCCCGTTATCAGACAGGTAAAGTAATGTACAGTTTGCAACCTCTGCGCCTGCTCAGGTTCAGAGTGGCTGAATCATTCGCAGGAGTTCAGCCATGAGCCAATCAGATCAACACCGCTTCACCCGCGCGCCACAAAGCCGGCGCAATTTTATCAAACAGCTTAGTTTTGCCCTCGCCGCTGCGCCGCTGTCGGGCCTGGTCGCCTGTGGCGGTGGCAGCACTGAAACTTCGACCAGCACCACAGATACCTCCAGTGGCAGCACCGGCGGCAGTACCGGCGGTAGCACGGGAACTTCCGGCAGCTGGGCAAGCGGCGGCACCGCCGCACTGACGGCCAATTTTCCAGCCGATACTTTGTTTGATTTGGGTACCAGCTGTAGCCTGGCTTTGACCAAAGCACTGACCGAAGGCCCCTGTTATTTCGCGGTGACCAATCGCGATGATATTTCCGAGAGCCAGGTGGGCTTACCGATGCAGTTATGTCTGCGGGTGGTCGACAGTAGCTGTAAACCATTGTCTGGCCTGGAAGTGGAAGTCTGGCACTGCGATGTCGCAGGTCTTTATTCTGGCGACACCAGTGGCAGCAGCGACAGTTCGGGCTTTAACTCGTCGTTTTGTACCAGCAATAATGCCAATGCGGTGAAGGCCAAATGGTATCGCGGCACGCAAGTCACTGACAGCAATGGCCGGGTCAACTTTAAAACGTGTTTCCCGGGTTGGTATTCAGGCCGCACTATTCACATTCATTTTCGCGTGCGTAATAACAATAATGACCAGGTGGTGTCGCAGTTTTGTTTTACCGACGCGCTGACGCAGGAAATTTGCACCAGCCACGCCAATTACAGCAGCCGCGGTGTGCAGGACACCACACTGGCCGCCGGCCGCGATACGGTGTTTGGCAGCAACGCCACTGATTTTATCTTCAGCACGCAACAAAACAGCGACGGATCCTTGCTGGCGTGGAAAACTATCCGGCTCAGTTAAAACGCTTTATCAGACGCACGGCGACGCTGCGTTTGCCGTGCCTACCACTCCATCACGCCGCACATCTGCCGCATTTTCACGACATTTGCGCAGCGGCAACACAACCGTTATGCTGCGCCGGTTTTGCCACGCGACGGGAATATCGGATGCATTTACTCTGGCTGGTCACCGCAATTTGGGCTTTTAGTTTTTCGTTAATTGGCGAATTTTTAGCCGCCACCGTTGACCCTTATTTAGCGGTCAGCAGCCGGATGTTGCTGGCGCTGTTGTTATTCAGCCCGTTTTTACTGAAATACCGCACGTCCGCGCGACTGGCGCTGCAGCTTGCCGGCATCGGCGCGGTGCAGCTTGGCCTGATGTACCTGCTGCTCTATCACAGCTTTTTATACCTGTCGGTGGCCGAAGTGCTGCTGTTTACTATTCTGACGCCGGTCTATATCTCAGTGCTGGACTATTACTGGCGCTATCAAAAATTACACTGCCGCTGGCTGGGCCCGGCGTTGTTGGCAGTCGCTGGTGCATTAGTGATGCGTTATCAAACCCTTAGTAGTAGCTTCTGGCTTGGGCTGTTGCTGATCCAGGGCGCAAATCTGTGTTTCGCTTTTGGTCAGGTCGCTTACCGGCGGCTGGCGTTAGGGTCTGTCGGCATGCAGACACAGCATTTTTGCTGGTTTTTTGTCGGCGCAACAATAGTCAGCCTGAGTGCAACCGCTCTGTTTGCCAACTGGCAGCGCGTCCCTGATACACCGCTGGAATATGGCATTTTGTTGTGGCTTGGCCTTGTTGCTTCGGGCCTGGGCTATTGGCTGTGGAACGCCGGCGCGCGGCAGGTCAGTGCCAATCAGCTGGCGGTGATGAACAATGTGCTGATCCCGGCCGGCTTGTTAGTGAATTTTGTATTCTGGCAACATGCGGTGAATTGGTGGACTTTAGCCGGGGGCTCACTGCTGATTTTATTGAGTTTGGTTTGGGCCATGCGCCAGCGCGACTGAGCAGCAGCGCACATAAAAAAACGCCAGCAGTTGCCGGCGTTTTTCATTGTTAAAACAGTGTGTTATTTCAGATCATACCGGTCTGCATTCATCACTTTGACCCAGGCTTTAACAAAGTCATGCACAAACTTTTGCTGACCATCGTCTTGTGCGTACACTTCCGCATAAGCGCGTAGCACTGAGTTGGAGCCAAACACTAAATCAACCCGGGTCGCGGTCCATTGCACCTGACCGTCTTTACGCCGGATGATTTCATATTTGTTTTTGCCAACCGGTTTCCAGCTATAGGCCATATCGGTCAGCGTCACAAAGAAATCGTTACTCAGTACACCTACTCTGTTGGTAAACACACCGTGTGTGCTGCCGCCAAAGTTAGTCCCCAACACACGCAGACCACCGACTAACACCGTCATCTCATTAGCCGTCAGGCCCATCAGCTGCGCCCGGTCCAGCATCATTTCTTCCGGCGCAACGCTGTAGTCTTTTTTCAGATAATTTCTGAACGCATCATGTAATGGCTCCAGCACGGCAAAAGATTCCGCATCGGTTTGTGCAGCCAAAGCGTCACCACGGCCCGGCGCAAAAGGCACTGTTACATCAACACCGGCGGCTTTGGCAGCCTGCTCCACCGCCGCACTGCCGGCCAGCACAATTAAATCGGCGATGCTGATTTTTTTCGCAAGGCTTTGCTGCAGGGCTTCCAGCGCAGCCAGTACCTTGGCTAAACGCGCCGGCTCATTCGCTTCCCAGTCTTTTTGTGGTGCTAACCGGATGCGGGCACCGTTGGCACCACCACGATAATCAGAGCCGCGGAAAGTACGGGCGCTGTCCCAGGCGGTGGCAATCAGGTCTTGTGCCGGAATACCAAGCGCCAGCGTTTTGGCTTTTAATTCAGCAATTTCTGCGTCGGTCAGGCAATAATCCACAGTCGGAATTGGGTCTTGCCAAATCAAATCTTCTGCCGGCACATCAGCGCCCAAATAGCGGCTTTTTGGCCCCAGGTCGCGGTGGGTTAACTTAAACCAGGCGCGGGCGAATACGTCGGCAAAATAGGCCGGGTCGGCATAAAACTTCTCGGAAATTTTGCGATAAGCCGGGTCCATTTTCAGCGCCATGTCGGCGTCGGTCATGATTGGATTTTTGCGGATTGACGGGTCTTCGACATCAACCGGTTTGTCCTCTTCTTTGATATTGACCGGCTCCCATTGCCAGGCACCGGCCGGGCTTTTGGTTAATGCCCAGTCGTAGCTGAACAATAAGCGGAAATAATCGTTATCCCACTGTGTCGGGTTGGTGGTCCATGCGCCTTCAATGCCGCTGGTGACAGTATCGCGGCCAATGCCACGGCCTTTGCCGTTCAGCCAGCCAAAACCCTGTGCATGAATATCTTCACCTTCCGGTGCTGGCCCAAGGTGCTCGGCATTGCCGTTGCCGTGGGCTTTACCCACGGTATGGCCACCGGCGGTCAGCGCGACCGTTTCTTCGTCATCCATCGCCATCCGGGCAAAAGTCACCCGCATGTCCTGCGCGGTTTTCAGCGGGTCCGGGTTACCATCTACCCCTTCCGGATTGACATAAATCAGCCCCATCATCACAGCCGCCAGCGGATTGTCTAAATCCCGTTCACCGCTGTAACGGCTGCCTTCACCGCCGGATTTTTGCAACCACTGTTTTTCCGAGCCCCAGTAAATGTCTTTTTCCGGATGCCAGATATCCTCGCGGCCACCGGCAAAACCAAAGGTTTTCAGGCCCATCGATTCATACGCCATATTACCGGCCAGGATCATCAAATCTGCCCAGGAAATTTTATTGCCGTATTTGCGTTTAATTGGCCACAGCAGACGCCGGGCTTTGTCGAGGTTGCCGTTATCTGGCCAGCTGTTCAGCGGCGCAAACCGCTGACTGCCGGTCCCACCACCGCCACGGCCATCGGCAATGCGATAGGTACCGGCAGAGTGCCACGCCATGCGGATCATCAGTCCACCATAATGGCCCCAGTCGGCCGGCCACCAGTCCTGCGAGTCAGTCATTAAGGCTTTTAGGTCGGTTTTAACGGCGTCCAAATCCAGCGTTTTAAAGGCTTCGGCATAATTAAAGCCCGGATCCATCGGATTGGTTTTGCTGTCGTGTTGATGCAGGATGTCGAGATTCAGCGCATTGGGCCACCAGTTCATTGTGGCATTGGAGGCGGTGGTGTTGGCACCGTGCATCACCGGACATTTGCCGCCTGTTGCTTTGTTTGTATCCATCTGAGGGTTCCTTCTTTGTGCTGTAATGAGCGGGTTAAATGGCAGAGCAGCGGGCTGCTCTGCTTCAGATGGATTAAAGGTAGTCGCGAAAAGCGATTTAGGAAACTGACTTAAATAAGTCAATCTAATCACATTTTTTGATTAAAACAAATTTTCAGACAATTTTTAGCGATTTCAGGGGCAAACCCACCAGCGAGGCCGCAAAGTCATCACAGCGCTATTGCAATGGTTTGTTATATCTCCTGAATTTTAACAAGTTCAGTCGCAACACAATTAACGCAGTGCAGAACCCGCACAATATGTAGTCAAGAATGACAAGCTCACTGCAACAAAACATTTTTTTAACATAGCACCGAACGATGCGTATAATCCGCGCGCTTTAAAACGGCAAATTCACTGTTTTGCGCAGCCGCGCGCAACTTTCATCAACGCATTTCCATCACGTGGTAAATCCTGTTTATTTACTGGAGCCGGAGCTTGTTTTCGAAGTCTTTTGCTGGTCTGTCTTTAGTACTATACGCCGCCGTTTTTTTAGCTGGAACTCTGTTTGCATCCACTATTGCGCGTATCACGGAAGTAGGAAGTCTGTTTGACTTCAAACGATTACTTGTGATCTCCGTGATTGCCTGCTCGGCATTTATCCTAAGCTCAGCACGCCAATTGCGCAGCACCACGTTATCTGCAGAGTCGGTTGTTGCGTTGCTGATATTCTTTAGCGTTGGTTTTATATCTGCGCTGGCCAGTGCTCAGCCATATTGGGGCTTTGTTGAACTCGCCAATATTGGATTACTGGTACTGGCATTTTTTATCTGCAGTATTTGCTGCAGTACACTGTCAAAACCATCCGTTTTTCGTGCACTCTATTGGTTTACTGTACTGTTTTCACTGATACTTTTATTACAGTTCTCGCTCAAACTGACACAGCATCTGCTTAACGCGACCAAACCCGGCATCTTTAGCCTGATTTCCGGATTTGATAATCCGCGGGTCTTAAACCAGTTGCAGGTCATGCTGCTGCCTTTGCTGCTGTTGCCCTTTTTACTCAGTCCTCTGCGCCAATTTCAGTTGGTTTCGATGCTGTTAATGGCTGGCCATAGGATGGTATTGCTGCAAACAGAAGCCAGAGGTGCCTGTTTATCGCTATTGCTTGCATTTGGTCTGATTAATTGGTTCAGCACCCCAGCTGTCCGAACGGTTTTATTGCGGGCTTTTTTCCGGGCGATGATGCTGGGATTGGTGTGTTGGGCGGTGTTTATTATCGTCCTCCCCTATTGGATGATCGGCGACACCAACTTACGTTTAAGGACCGGCAGTTCAGGCCGCACTGAGTTGTGGCTCTATACCTTAAACCGTATCCCCGACCAATTCTGGCTGGGACACGGCCCGATGAGTTTTGCCTGGGCGGACGGGAAGCCTTTATCGAATACCCATCCGCACAATGCATCTTTGCAAATTTTGTACGAATACGGTTTTCTCGGCTTTGTGACTCTGCTGTGCTGGGTCTGTTACTCGCTCGTCGCTACGCTCAGAAAACTACAGCATGGCTTGGTTAGTCCTGCAGCACAGGCCCGGTAACTCCGTTGGTTCAATGCGAACCCGTAAAAACAGCCGCTCCCGGACTTGTCAGAAAACCAGCTTTTGCTTTGGTTCTGTGCAACTGCTGCAGGACCAATACAAACACATGGAAGCCAACACACCTGCAAGGCCATGTAAATAAACCCGCGCTCAATACGCTATGAATATTTACATCCATCACAGCCAAAGGAAATAACCCATCCCCGAACAGTTTAAAATTCACATAAACTCAAATAAAAAACAAAATAATTTACCCAAATAATTTTTATGGGTACCATTTCAAAGGGTCCGGCATTGGCCGGATTTTTTATTGCCTAAAAAGGATATCCCTCAGGATGAAATCATTCCCTCTCTCGCTGCTGGCATTGAGTCTGCTTTGCATGAAATCTCAGGCTGCACCTCAAACTGAATTGCAAAATCAATTTAAAGATCCAATCCTCAGTCACGCTGAGAAGATTAATTATCCTGAGGATTATTTTACCGGCAGGGATACGCCAACAGGCTTAGCGGCGGCATTATTGCCTATTTCGGATGCTGAAAAACCGTTTATTGAGGCAGAATTCCAAGCTGCAGCAGAAAGCAATCTGACCTCAGTACTTGAGCTTTTTGATTTGGGCGATGGCATTGGTATTAATGGTGCCTTTAGCGGTGATTACAATGGCGACGGCACCACAGAACTGGTGCTGGCTGGGCCGAGCAGTATCAGTGTGGTGGAGTTTCGGGACAAACAATTCTCGCCAATCAAACAACTAAATTTTCCCAATGGGATGCATAGCCTGGTGCAATTCCATGATGCCGGTACGGATAACGACTACCTCTTTTTTGTTAGTGGCAACAGTGTGTTCAAATTGAATCTTGTTACCCGGCAAATTGAAGCTATCGAGACTGTCGCAGGTGCCGACAGCCTGATATTGGCCCAATTTAATGGTGTAGACACGCCAGAACTGCTGGTGCACACCAATAGCGGCGCGGTAAAAGTATATGACCCTGCAGCAATGAAAGTGCTGGCCAGCCTTTCCGGATTAAACAGCAAATTTGTCGCCGCAGGTAGTTTCACCGCAAAAGGCAAGTCAGAACTGGTATTGCAGGATGGCAGTATCTACCGGCTTGAGAGCAACACTGCGAAGTTAGAAAAAAAACTCAGTACTGCTTTGGGCTACCAGGCGCAAAAATTTGATGTCAACACAGACGGGCTGGATGACCTGATCATGTCTTATGGCTGGAACCGTATCGCTGCTTTGGATCTGAACAACGATAGTTTGATCTGGACTAAATCCACCAGCCACGATATTTCCACGTTAATCCTGGCCGATGCTGATCAGGACGGTAAGACCGACGTGGTATATGGTGATGGTCAGTGGGGGGCGCTGCATGCGTTTAATATGCAAACCACTGAAACATTCTGGACTATCAGCAATCCGAATCATGGCGTGACCGGGATTATCGTCGCCGACTTAGACAATGACAAATCACTCGATATCGGTTGGGGCGGTGGCTATTCCTCCAGCGGTGGTGATTATTACTATATCCATGATGTGAAGACGCGGACGGCTAAATGGACCAGTCAGTCGCTTGACTTCCCTGCACAGGCTGTCCAGCTGGCAGATGTTGATAATGACGGCGATCTAGACGCATTGTATGCAACGGCTTCAAGCAGTAGCGGCTACGATGGCGCCCAAATGCTGGCTTTTGACTTAACAAGCAAAAAACAGCTGTGGCAAATCAGCGCTGCGCCGAATAACTGGAGCCGGACCATACAGTTCCGCACCGGCGATTTTGACAAAGACGGAAAAACGGATATTGCCGTAGGTGCATCTGAAATCTATACCGCGACTATGTGGCTGTATAACGGCAAAGATGGCAGCCTCAAAGCGAAGCAAACCTTGGGCGATGGTGACAAAATCACCGGTATGACCTTCGCAGATGTTAACAACGATGGACTTGATGAAATTATTTTCAGTACCGGTGCACAGCACACAGGCTCTGTCGGCACTGTTCTGACCGTGCATAGCCCTATTGATGGCAAAAAGCTGAAAACCTCCCCAGTGGTCGATTTTAGCTGGAATGGGATGCATTCATTAACTGCGTTTAGTTTTACTGGCCGGCAAGATGAAGTGTTTGGCCTGCAAGATGGCGCACTGTTTCAATACAGTTTTGCAACCAATGCAATCAAGAAAATCGGATCGCACACCAATCTGTCCGGGTTGACCGCCGCCACTATTCAAGGGGAGCTGGCATTATTCGCGATATCGAACAACAACCTGTTCCGCATCCATGACTCAGGCACCTCCACAAGCATTGGCAAATTATGTGATTATTCAGTCAAAGGTCTCAGTACTGCCGGACCTGGGCGTTTGGTTTACGGCTGCTCTGGTGAAATTGTCGAATACAATCTGGACACTAAAGCAGAAATTTTCCGGCACTATGTCGGTGGTGACATCAGTGCCGCACCAGTGGTCGTCAGACATCAGCAAAAAGATTTTTATATAGTCCCGGGCAATAAAGTGTCTGTATTACAGTCAGGTGTGCAGCAGGTCTTACCGACCCCGGCTCCGGTCGCATTAACGACGCATGTACAGAAAAAAATCACCGGTACTTTAAAAGTGGACGGCGATGCTGATTATTTTGTGTTAAAAGGCACGCCACAGTTCGGCAAGTTTAATATCGAGGACCGCAAGGCCGGTACTTTTAGTTATGTCCCGTCGGGGAATGTAGGTAAAGAAAGTATCAACTTTTATGCGGTTAAGGGAACTGCATTTTCAGAGCCTGCCAGTCTGACTGTTGATGTAACGAATCAGGCACCTGTCGCGAGCAATCTGAATATCAGTACGCACTGGAACAAGGCGGTGAACTTTAAGTTACCTGCGAAAGATGATGATGGCGAAGCACTGAAGTTCTTTGTGTTAAGCCAGCCGGAACAAGGCACAGTGCAGATGGATGGTACGTCAGGAAACATGGTATACACACCATCGGCCGCGACACTCAGCCCGGTGAGTTTCAGTTTCCACGCGAAAGATACGCTTGCGACCTCTGAAACCAAAAATGTGGTGATCTCGTTGACTAACACGACGCCAAAAGCAACCCCGGTAAGTTATGTCACATCTTTTGAAACGCCGGTGAATGGCGCGTTAAAAGGCGTGGATGATGATAATGATGAACTGACCTACAGTCTTACCAGCCAACCAGCCGCGGGCACTGTGACTGTTGATGCTAAAACCGGTCTCTTTGTGTATACCCCGTCCGGCGATACTGATCAGCAAATCAATTTCAGCTATCAGGTTAAAGATAAGTTTGCGACCTCAGAGAGTCAGGCCGTCAGCATTCAGGTGAAAGGTAAACCAAAACCTATTGAACCCAAACCGGTAGAATCTAAATCGGGTGGAAATTTTGCATTTATTTTCAGTGCAATGTTGTTGGTTATGGCAATGGCTCGCCGACGGTTAGTGTCGTAAAAACATCTGTTAGTCGTCATATTAGCCCGATAAAAATGCCCGCAGGAACAAGCTACTGCGGGCATTTTTTCTGGTTGCCATCCACGTTCGTTCGAGACCATTGGCATCAAGCGCACATAAACCTGCACCTGCGGCAGGCTTATGTATAGTCGCAGTGCTTACTGACTGACCACTGGCAGACTAATTGCCGAAGGTGCGGACGCACTGTGATACACACTCACCGTCGCTTTCTGGTAATCCGCTTTTTTGGCATAAAAAATATTATCCACATAGGTTTGCGGATTGCGGTCATACAGCGGGAACAGACTCGATTGGATCTGCACCATAATTTTGTGTCCCGGCAAAAATACATGGTTAACATGTGGCAGGCCGAACTTAAAGTTAGTGACTTCCCCTGATTTTAGCGGCTCGGGTTTGGCAAAGCTTTTGGCGTAACGGCCGCGGAAAATTTCAATCCCCACCGGCATTTCAAAACCGGCCAGACTTTCCTCCAAAGCCCCCTGCACTAACCCACCGGTGCTGGTATTGGGGTACACATCAATCAGCTTCACGACAAAATCGCCATCGGTGCCTGTAGTTGCGGCAAACAAATCGACCAGCGGTTGCCCCATAATTTGCAGCGGTTTGTCCAGCACGTCAGTCTGGTACACCAATACATCCGGCCGGCTTGACGCAAAACGCTGATCTTGCACTAACCAGGGTTTCCACTGGCGGGCATCGTCCATATTAATGGGTCTTGGTACAAAAGGTACAGGTTTAGCCGGGTCCGACAGATAGTCGTCTTTGGCCGCAGTGCCTTTAGCCGGCGGCGTAAATGACAGCCCGTTATTTGCGCTCAGGTACAGTTTTTTGTCAGTACCAGCCGGCCATTGCTGGCTGACCTGCCATTGATTGGCGCCGGTAGCATACGTCAGTACTGGCGGCGTTTTTGGATCCGGTGCGCCTTTGAGATGATGGTCAAAAAACGGTTTCATATAGTTCACGCGAAATTCGTATGCGGTATCACCACGGAAATTCAGTGCGCCCAGTTTATAACCATAATGATTCACCCCGGAATGACGCCAGGGGCCAATCACCAGCGACAACATGGTGTTGTCCTTATCCTGCGGCTCTAGCGCTTTATACATCGCCGGAGCGCCATAAGAATCTTCCTGATCCCACTGCCCAACGACTAACATGGTTGGCACTGTCAGTTTGCGGCTGGCCATCAGCTGGTCCACCGCCTGCAACGACCAGAATTCGGTATAAGCCGGGTTTTGCATCAGTTTTTGTACAAATGGATACTGTTCAAAACCCCAGAGTTTGGCGAAATCAGCAGTGGAGCCGGCCTCCAGATAACGGCTGTAATCATCGGCCATGCCCATAGCGGCATGCCCTTCCGCTTTAGCTGTGCTTTGCGACACCGCATAACTTAAGCTGTTGTTACGAAAGGCACCATAATGAAACCAGTCATCGCCCATCCAGCCGTCAACCATCGGACTTTGCGGTACTGCAGCTTTCAACGCCGGATGTGGATTAATCTCGGCCATCAGCGCGGTAAATCCCAGATAGGATGAGCCGACAATACCAACTTTGCCGTTGTTTTCCGGCAGGTTTTTCACCAGCCAGTCAATGGTGTCGTAGGCATCGGTCGATTCATCAATGCCGGTTGAATTGAGCGGGCCTGCTAATGGCCGGTTGGTGACATAGTCGCCTTCTGAATTGTGCAAACCCCGGATATCCTGATAGACGCGGATGTAGTTGTCTTCGACAAATTCGGCGTCCATCACCGGCATGATTTCAGTAATAGACTGGCTGGCAACCCGATTCACGCTGCCTTTGGCATCATAAGGCGTGCGGCTTAATAAAATCGGCGCGTTTTTCGTGCCCTTTTTCATCACTGTCACGGTATAGAGTTTGACCCCATCCCGCATCGGGATCATATCAACTCTTTTGATAAAATCAGCCTGTGGCCGCACCACATCGTACTTGTCGACGTTATCAACCGTCATTGGTGTGACTTTCGTCACGTCAGTCTGTGCTGCAACAACACCAACAGCCGGAGTCAGCGCCAACGCCAGATATACAGGTAAAAGTTTCATAGGTTCCCTTGTGATGTGCATACGATGCAAACCAGCACGACCCCAACCGGCAATTTTTGCCGCTCAGCTTAGTTGCATGTCAATGATGCCAATCTGGCAGATACAGCCTGTGCAGGCAATCGTTGCTGAGACCAGCGGCAGATTTTGCCGCCTGACTGTTTATTCGCAGCGCTGCAGTGGCAATAGCCGCAGGCCTGTGGCAGCTGAATTCAACCCGCCGGATAGCGGGTTCGCAGCAGCTGCAACAAAGTTTGTATACCCTCGACGTAATGGCCGATCCGCAGGTTTTCGTCAAAGCTATGCTGGTTATTGTCCGCATTGACCAGCGGCAGGATGACAAAAGGCATCTTCAGCGCGCTGACCAGCTGTTCGGTCGGCAGACTGCCGCCCATCATGCGGATCCGGACCACTTTGTTGCCATCCTGCTGCAGGACAGCATAAACCCAACGGCCGAGCGGTGAATCCATTGGCGTGCGCGCCGCGTCGCCACCCGCGCCCGCTGTTAATGAGGCAATCTTAGGGTATTTAGCGCGCTCGGCATCTGTTGGCTCGCCCTGGCTAAAATACCAGCCTTGCGCTTTGATATGGCGCTCCAGTAAAGCCGTCAGGTAAGCTGCATCTGCCTCAGGCGTGGTGCGCAGGTCTAATTCAGCAACCGCCAGATGTGGAATGATATTGGCAGCTTTATCGCCTATTGCACCTGCCTGCATGCCGCGGATATTTAAAGACGGATATTGCAACGCTTCTTGATAACTGCGGCCTACCGCGTCTGGCCGGGCGATGCCGGTACGCCGACGCAGCGCTGCGTCGTCATCCGGTACTTCCGCCAGTGCCAGACGTTCGGCCGCACTGAGCTTCACCGTCTCGTAATAGCCGGCCACAGTCACCCGGCCGTTGTCGTCTTTCATACTGGCCAGCAAAGTCGCCAGCCGCTGCGCCGGATTTGGCACATAGTTGCCATAATGGCCGCTGTGCAGGGGCGCTTTGGGCCCATACACCGTCAGTGTCAGACTGGTGGCGCCGCGGTTACCGAATACCAGCGTGGGTTGATGGCTCGGATGCTGCGGACCGTCGAGGATAATTAAACCATCCGCCTGCAGCAAAGCAGCGTTGGCTTTGGCTATCGCATGAATAGTCGGAGAGCCCTTTTCTTCTTCACTGTCGAGTAGCACTTTGACATGAAAAGCCGGCGATTGGCCTGCTGCTTTTAACGCATCAAAAGCCGCCAGCAACATCATGATGGGACCTTTGTCATCAGCGGCAGCCCGCGCAAATACCCGTAATTCGGCATCCAGAGGGTTCTGCTGCAGCAATGTCGGATCCACCGTCTGCCATTGGCCATCCGAAGCGCGTTTTTTCACCACCGCTTGCCAGGGGCTGGGTTGTGCCCACTGCTGCGGCAACACCGGCTGACCATCGAAATGTAGATATAACAATAAGGTCGCGGCGTCTTTTTGTGCACTGCGGTACTGGGCAAACACCAGCGGTTTACCCTGATTGGCCAATTGCTGTGTCTGGAAACCTCGTCGCTGAAACGCCGCGCTCAACCAGTCCGCATTGCTCTGGATATCTGCTGCATTCACCGCATCATTCGGCAATGCCAGCAGTTGAAAATACTCGGTAAAACTGGCCTGAGCCGCGTGTATGATCTGGTCATCGGCAGGTAAAGCAACTGTCCGGATTTGTGTACTTTGCAGCGCCGCCGCCTGCCCCTGAAGTAGCAGACCCGCAAATACCATAAACATGGCAGCCAGACAAAGACGAATGCTGCAAGAAATAAGACTTTTGATCATCACGCCAACCCGGTCTGTCAATCAAAGCGCCAATGCGATACTGGTGATCATCTTGCCTGAAGGTTGCAGATTTTCACAGCATCCTGGCCTCAGAAGATATTCACAGACCGCCAGTGCACCATTTCGCTTTAAGAATTGGCTGCAGCGATACATCGATGTGGAGCTATGGAGCACCCAAACACAACGGAAATCCGCAAGCTGCATTCTTGTGTCTTGCACTTTTCTCTAAATCGATTAAGATTGTGCTGTACGCCAGTTTTAAACTGGTGTAAAACTTAATGACAACGATGGCCGGGCCTAACGCCTGCATCGTCAGATAACAGAAAAACGATCCCCGACAGGCCAGGACCAGACGATATGCCAAACACTATTGCCCAGTTGCTGGCGGAGCCGGCACTTTTACAGCGCGAAGCGGAGACTATCCTCAAACGCCACAGTGCCGCGTTAAAAGCTGCCGCCAAAACCAGCTGGCCGGCACTGCAACCGCGTTTAGCCCAGGTGCTGCCGGAATTGCTCGGGCTTTATCTGCAACTTTATGGCGATTTGTTTGACTGCTACTACCAATTGGAACAGCTACTGAAGCTGCTGGCAAAAAGTGCGGCACAGCGGCCGGATTATCTGCAGGCCGAGGATTCAGCGCCGCAAACCTGGCATAAAAGTCATCAGGCACTTGGCTCAGCCTGTTATGTCGATTTATTTGCCGGTAATTTCGACGGCTTAAAACAACGTATTCCCTATTTAAAACAAACCGGCATTAATTATCTGCACCTGATGCCGCTGTTTAAAGCGCCAGAGCCTAACAGCGACGGCGGCTATGCGGTGTCGGATTATCGCAGCACTATGCCCTCCCTCGGCACTATGGCCGAATTGTCCAGCCTGATGCAGCAGCTGCATCAAGAAGGTATCCGGCCTGTGCTGGATTTTGTCTTTAACCATACCTCCGACGAGCACCGCTGGGCGGAAAAAGCCAAAGCCGGCGATCCGGCTTATCGCGATTATTATTTCTTTCTGACCGAAGCTGAGCGCGACCGCTATGCGCCAACCCTGCGGGAGATTTTCCCCGAGATCCGCCGCGGTAGTTTTACTCAGGACAAAAACTCTGGCCTGTGGGTCTGGACCACGTTTAACAGTTTCCAGTGGGACTTAAATTACGCCAATCCGGCGGTTTTCAGCGCGATGGCCGAAGAGATGTTATTTCTCGCCAATCAAGGTGCCGCCGTGTTGCGACTCGATGCGCTGGCCTTTGTCTGGAAAGAGGCCGGTACCAACTGCGAAAACCTGCCCAAAGCGCACTTATTGATCAAAGCTTTTAATGCGGTGGCACGGATTGCTGCGCCGGCGCTGCAGTTTAAATCCGAAGCCATAGTGCATCCGGACGAAGTGGTGAAATATATCGCGCCAAATGAATGCCAGCTGTCTTATAACCCGCTGCTGATGGCGTTGCTGTGGAACTCGTTAGCCACACGCAAAACGCGCCTTTTGACCGAGTCACTACAGCGGCGTTTTGCCATAGATCCACACTGCAGCTGGGTCAATTACATCCGCTGTCACGACGATATTGGCTGGACTTTTGATGACAGTATCGCCTGGCAGCTCGGTACCAATCCGGATCATCACCGCCAGTTCCTCAACCATTTTTATACTGGCCAGTTCCCCGGCAGTTTTGCCAGCGGTGTGCCGTTTCAGCAGAACCCGGTGACCGGCGATTGTCGTGTTGCCGGTATGCTGGCGTCCCTCGCCGGCGTCGACAAAGCAGAGGCTGAGCAAAACCACGAACATCTTGAGCATGCGCTGGCGCGGATTTATCTGCTGAACAGCATCATCCTCAGTATTGGTGGCCTGCCGCTACTGTACATGGGGGATGAGCTGGGTCTTCGCAACGATTACAGCTACCTACAGGACCCGGCAAAAAAAGACGACAGCCGCTGGGTCAACCGCGTGGCAGTCAGCACCGAACAGCTGGCCAAAGCTACAGAACCCGGAACCTTGTCCGGCAGGATTTACCAGCAACTGCAACACTTAGTCAAAACCCGCGCGGGATTGGCGGTGCTTGGCAATGGCACTACCAACATCCTGTACAGTGATAATCCCCACCTGTTCTGTTACCAGCGCGAATTGGCTGGCGAGCGGCTGCTGGTGGTGGTGAATTTCAGCGAACATCCGCAGTACTGGCGCAGCGACAGCCGCGGCAGCTTCACTGACGCCCTGACCGGCAACCAGCTGCAGGCGGGCGCTGTCGCGCTCAGTGCTTATCAGGTGTTGTGGCTGACCAACTAACGGCTGTTCAGCGGAAGCGCCGGCCCGGATAGCAATGTGAAAACGCGCCGGCGTTGTTGTTGGTAAAACCTGACTGGAATTAAAGGGACAAGTCCTTATCAGCACAGTATGATCGACAGCCTTTGCAACAAATCTGCCGGAGTGCCTGATGATCAAAACTGCTGTGATTGGCTTTGGCCTGTCCGCCCGGGTGTTCCACCTGCCTTTTATCGCCAGCAATACCGACTTTAAGCTGGTCGGTATCAGTACCTCACAGCCAGAAGTCGCAGAGTGTTGGCCCGGCGTACAGATATATGCCGATGCCGACAGCCTGATCCAGCACACTGACGCCAGCCTGATTGTGATCACGGCACCAAACCGCGCACATTTCAGCTTAGCCAAAACCGCTTTGCTCGCCGGCAAAGATGTATTGGTGGAAAAGCCATTGGCGGTGACTATGTTTGAGGCCATCGAGCTGCAAAAGCTGGCACAGCAGCGTCAGCGTAAACTGGCGGTGTTTCATAACCGCCGGTTTGATGATGATTTTGTCGCGCTGCAACAGCTGCTGCAATCGGGCCAGCTTGGCGCTGTGCAGCTGATGTACTCCCGCTTTGACCGCTTTCGGCCACAAGTGCAGGCACGCTGGAAAGAGTCGGCAGAACCGGGCAATGGCGTGTTATACGATTTAGCGCCTCATCTGCTGGACCAGGTGATTGTGTTGTTTGGCGCGCCGGACAGCATCACCGCGAGCTGTCAGAGCTTGCGGGCCGGCGCCCCGCAGGGCGATGCGACCGGTATCGATTATTTTCAGCTGCGGCTAGATTATCTGGCAACAGCGACTTTACCCGCCCGGCAAGTCGTGCTCAGTTCATCCCCGTTTTGCGCGCATCCGGCACCGCGTTTTGAACTCCACGGCACTGGCGGCAGTGTGATAAGTTACGGACTGGATCCGCAGGAACAACTGCTGCGAGATGCGCTGCAGCAGACACCACAACAAGCCACTGCTGTATTTACCAGCGCAGACTGGCAACAGCGCCCGCATAACCGCCACGCCGAGATCTGGACCCAAGCAGGCAAAACCATACTGCCGTTTGCCGCAAGCCACTACGGTGATTTTTATCAGCAGCTGGCGCTTTATCTGCAGGATCTCGGCCCGGCACCGGTACCGCTTGCCGATGCGATTTTGGGCTTACAGCTGATTGAACTGGCGCTGCAAAGTAGTACTCAGCAGCGCGCTGTGATATTGCCAGAAGCAGTTCCAGTGCCGCTTTAACGCGGCACAAACTCAATAGCCGCGCCACCGCCCGGCGCCAATGCCAGCGCCAGCACCGCTTTGCTGTGAACGGTTCGGCGCTGAATTTGATACGCCATCGGGTTGTTTTGCCAGTGTGCGTCCGGCGCATCGAGATACAGCACTGCATCATAGGTCTTATCTGCATCTAAAAACGACAGCGGCAAGGTGAGCGTGCGTGCCTGCTCGTTGCTGGTGGCGCCGACAAACCAGCGTTTGGAGTGCTTGTCCTGCCTTGCCATCACCAGGTACTGACCGATTTTACCGTCGAGCGCCATGCTTTGTTGCCAGTCGGTCGGTACCGCATCGATAAATGCAAAAGCCGGATGCAGCTTACCGCCTGGCGCATAATTTTCCGGCAAATCCGCCACCATCTGCAGTGGGCTATACAGCGTGACATAAAGCGCCAGCTGATTGACTAAAGTGCTCGGCACGCGGTTATTCGGCCGGTGTTTTTGGTAGTTGAAGTTAAAAATACCCGGCGTGAAATCGATAGGCCCGGACAAACCGCGGGTAAACGGAATAATCACCGTGTGATTCGGCGCATTGCCGGTATCAGGGCTGCCGCCGTTATATTCCATGCCACGCACCGATTCGCGCGTCATCAAATTTGGATAAGTACGGCTTAAACCGGTGTCTTTCACCGTTTCATGTGCATTGACCATCACCTGGTGACCCGCTGCAGTGTCGACCACTTTTTTAAAGTGCTGCACCATAAACTGGCCATCATGCCACTCGCGTCCGTCCAGCCGTTTGCCGACATAGCCCATCTTGACGCTGTGGATCCCCAGGCGTTGATAGTATTTAAACGCATCCGCCATTTGTTGTTCGTAATAGCTGATGCCGGCGGCAGTTTCATGATGACCAATCAGCCCAACGCCTTTGGCTTTGGCATAAGCGGCGACTTTGTCGATATCAAAACCCTTCACTGGTTTAGTGAAGCTGAACGTCGGCGGCCGTTGCCACCATTGCCCTTCCCAGCCTTGGTTCCAACCTTCAACTAACAGGCCGTCAATGTCATGTTGACTGGCAAAATCAATATATTGCAGCGCGCGTTCTGTGGTTGCGCCTTGCAGCGGGCCCGGCGACCAGTCTTTTTCGCCGATATGCATCTCCCACCAGATGCCCATATATTTGCCGGGTTTGATGTAGCTGGTGTCAGTGCCTGCGGCCATCGGCTCATTGAGGTTTAAAATCAGGCTGGAATTGAGCAGCGCCGCTTCGGTCGGTGCGATTTGAATCGTACGCCACGGGCTTTGAAATGGTGCTTTGGTATAGACACGGTCAGGCAGAGTGTCGCTTGCCAATGCTGGATTGGTTCCATTCCAGGGCATCAGATCGGCTTTGAGCGTAATGTGGTTATCAGTGATGTTGCGCAGCGTCATCGAGCTGTAATCGACCAGCGCCGCTTCATGCACCGCGACCGCAATGCCATCATCGGTCAGCGTCAGCGGCGTATGCGCCACCGACACGCTCGATAACGCCGAATTCATATACTGATATTCAAAACTTAAGTTGCGGTACGCCTCAACCCACCAGGCTGAAAAGTTTCGGGCAAAAGCAAATTCAGTCAGCTCATCAGTGATCACTAAATCGCCTGCCAGTGCCGCTTGGGCTGGCAACTGGTAACGAAACGCAACCCCGTCGTCGTAGCTGCGAAACACCAGCGTGAACCGGCGGCCCGGCGCTTTACTCTCATGCAGCTGCAGCGTCAGCTCATTAAAATGATCGCGGATATTGCTGCGTTGGCCCCAGACCGGCTGCCAGTTCAAATCCTGACTGCGACTGCTGACTTTGTCCGCCAGCAGGCCGGTTTTTAGCGGCGGCTGACCTTTAAATGTCAGCCCCAGCACTGACGGTTTTAACACCGCTTTGCCGCGATAACTAACCTGATACGTCAGCGCTTCACCAGATAGCACCAGCTCCACGCTAATCTGCTGGTCCGGCGACAACAACTGCCACTTCTGCGGCGTTGTCAGCTGCTCTTCGGCCAACACTGCGCTGACAAACAGCACCAGGCTCAGCCACAAGCCATGCTTCATTTGCTGATAAAACGTCATACCTGCTCCATACACATTTAACCGCGCCACAGCAAATGCTGCGGCTGAAAATTCAGGCTGCAACCTTTAAAAAACGCGGCCAGCTGCAGCTCCGCAAAAGCGTCACTGACACCAGCCGGCTGCGGTTGGCGCAGCGGCGGAAACACGCCATAACCCGCCAGCAAGCAATGCCAGGACGTGGCGCCAAAGTGACTGTCGATTTGCTGGCGAGAGAGCTCGTTCGCCAAATCCCCCTGGCGAAACCAGACATCCAGAATTTGCCGCAGTGACTCAGACAGCTGCATATTTTGTTGATTCGCCCGCCAATAATGGCTGTCGCTGCGGCTACTGAGTTTGTAATGCGCGACGATGTAATCGCGCACAGCCTCAAAGCGCTGATGCACCTGACGGTTAAATTCGGCTTGCCCGTCATGAGAAAAATCGGCAAAAGCATCAATAAACTGTTCAATCGAGCTTTGCACCAGATGTAGCGCAGTAGCTTCCAGCGGCTCAATAAACCCCTGCGACAAGCCCAGTGCCAGACAATTTTTCTCCCAGCACCGGCTCACCTGGCCAACTTTCATCTGAAGATGGCGGGCACTCACCTCAGTATCCAGCAGCCCCAGGTGCTGCCGTAACTCCAGCTCAGCGCCGTCTTTGGAAATAAAGGCCGAACTGTAGACATATCCATTGCCAGTGCGATGCTGTAGCGGAATTTGCCAGGCCCAGCCATTTGATAACGCGGTAGCGCGGGTTTCCAGCGGCGGGATGGCAAAAGCGTCACTGGGCAGCACCACAGCGGCATCGTTAAACAGGTTGCTGGCAAAAGACTCAAACGGCACCTGCAACGTCTGCTGCAATAAACTGGAACGAAAGCCGGTGCAATCGACAAAAAAATCAGCGCTGATGGCCTGAGTAACTTTGGCCCCGCCGTCCGCGGTTTCACCGGTCAGGCTGCCAATGCGGCCATCTGGTAACTGATTAACTTGCGTCACTGTCATCGCCTGGTACCTGACGCCAAGCGCCAGCGCTTTTTGCTTTAAAAACTGGCCCAACAAAGCCGAATCAAAGTGATAGCCATATTCGATACGAAACGGAAAATTCGCACTGGGTAGCGGCGCCAGTTTGTCTGCCGCGAGATAAGCGTTTAACAGGAATTTCTCCGGCGCAGTTTCGACCGCAAGCCCCAGCCGGCGCTTAAAACAATTGCTGTAAAACGCCGTTTCGCTGTGCAGGTCCGGCTGCGAGATAAACGGATGGCTGTAATCAGCCCCAAGCCCCATCGCTTGAGCAGTCGGGCTCCAGTTCACAAAACGGATATTGGTCTTGTATGTGGCCTGACAGGCCGGCATCCATTCGCTGTCGGCAATGCCCAGCTTGTGGAAAAAACGCTTCAGCGACGGCGTCGAGCCTTCACCGACGCCAATAATGCCGATGTCCGGCGCTTCCTGCAGTGTGATTGTTACCGCACGCTGATTCGCTGCGGCAGGCTTTAACCATTTGTCGGCAAACAATAACGCCGCCATCCAGCCGGCGGTGCCGCCACCGAGAATGACAAAATGAAACGGCTGCGCTGTTGATACTTGAGCGGCATTCATCACTCAGGCCTTGCTATAGCGGCTTAAAAATTCATCATGCGACAACATCTGCGCCAGCGGCTGTTGTTTGGCGTCCTGCACTTTGGCCAGCGTCGCCAACAGCTCGTTGCTGGTGGGCACTTTGGCGGCCGGATGATAATCCTGTGGCACAATGCCCTGTCCGAGCATCACCTGGATCCAGCTGGCATCGCGAAAAATATCGTTGTGGTCATTAAATACCTGCGCCGACTGACGAAACAGCGCCATTTTGTCGCGAAGCCGCTCTGGCACATCCATGTTGCGCATATCGCGCCAAAATTTAGAATCATCGCGTTCATTGGCGTGGTAATGCAGGATGATAAAATCGCGAATAGTTTCAAATTCCTGTTTCGAATCAGCGTTGTAATAATCGACGACAGCATCTGTGATGCCTTGATTCGGGAACAGTTTGAGCAGGCGCACAATACCAGACTGAATCAGGTGAATACTGGTTGATTCCAGCGGTTCGAGGAAACCACTGGAGAGGCCTATCGCCACCACGTTTTTTGCCCACTGCGTGCTGGTGCGGCCGGTTTCAAAACTGATTTTGCGTGGTTCGGCCAGTGCTTTGCTGTCAAGATTGGCCATTAAGGTGCTGCAGGCTTCATCGTCGCTTAAATAATCCGAGCTGTAGACGATGCCGTTGCCGTTGCGATGCGTCAGCGGAATACGCCATTGCCAACCGGCTTTGTGGGCGATACTGCGGGTGTATGGCAGCGTTTTGGCAAAACGCTCACTCGGCACCGCCAAAGCGCTGTTGGCTGGCAGGTATTTAGACCAGGATTCATAAGCCACACCCAAAGTTTTACGAATAAGCAATGCGCCTAAACCGGTGCAGTCGACAAATAAATCGCCGTGAATTTTGCGGCCATCTTTTAACTGCAGCGCTTCAATATGGCCGGAAATGCCATGTTGCTGCACTGTTTCAATCATGCCTTCAGTGCGTTTGACGCCGGCGTTTTCAGCAATTTTGCGTAAAAACTGGCCATATAACGCCGAATCAAAATGATAGGCGTATGGCATTTCATAGACCGGATTCGGCGTTTTGATGATGTTAAATTTGCCGGCTTCGCAGCACAGATAATTTAAATCGTAGTCCCACAAGGATTGCTGCAACCCGGCTTGCTTCGCGCGTAACCAATAATGCTGGAAGTTACAAAAGCCAAGGCTCGCACCGGGCGCACCAAAGGTGTGGTAATAGCTCTCGCCGGGTTTACGCCAGTTTTCAAATTTAATTGCCAGCTTCATCGTGGCATGGGTGTCACGCAAAAAGGCTTTTTCATCCAGGCCCAGATACTGATTAAAAATCTGAATAGGCGGAATAGTCGCTTCGCCGACGCCGACAATGCCAATATCGTCCGACTCCACCAGTTCAATCTCAACGCTGTCTGCCAGCACTTTTTTCAGCAGTGCCGCCGTCATCCAGCCGGCAGTGCCACCGCCGGCGATCACGACTTTACGAATTGGTTTACCGGCAACAACGGACTCAGATGACTGATGCATAACAACTCCCTTGCAAAAAAAGGTATTGGTCTGGGTTCTAAGCTAAAGCCTACACCAATACCCTAAAAAAAGGCCTCAATACCAAGAACTTATTGAGGCCTTTACACCGGGTCGGTTTACTTCTTAATAAAACGCGTAGTTCACGTTCAGCATGTAAGTCGGGCCAAACTGCCGGCGTGTGGTGACGATGCCGTCGTCGTTGACGGTTTCTTCATCCACGTCGGTCAGGTTGGTGCCTTGCAAGGACACCCGCAATCCATGTAATGAAGTGAAGCTGCTCTCAGAGAAGTCGTAACTGATTTGCGCGTCGACCAGCGTCACGCCGTTACGGCTGGCAGTAGAGATTTTGTTCGAACCGCCACGCTCATAAGTCAGGAAGTCAGAACGGTCCGTGCCGGCAACCCGCACCTCAAAGCCGTTTCTCTCGTAATAAGCCGTTAACGAGAACACTTTGTCGGACTGGCCAGGAATACGGCTGCCGTCATTGAGTTTGGCGTCAATCAAAGTGCCGGATGTCGCGACACCAAAGCCTTCCAGTACATCGGAGAACTTGCTGAACGGCACGTTGGCAGTCACTTCAACGCCATGCACACGACCAGTCAGACCATCTTCAAAGTACGAGAAATAACCGTAGTTCGGTGGTGTCACCTTAGCGCCGGCGGCGTAGAAGATATCTGCCGGACCATAAGTACCAGCCTGGTCAATGATGCGGTCATGGAAGCCAGGGATAAAATAGTTGGCGCCACTGTTGGTTTCATCATTGGTGAAATTAATCAGCTTGTTACCGTCACGGGTCCAGTTGACTAAGTCTTTGTAGAAGGCCGTGACCGACAGGTAACCTTCTTCTTCGAAGTAGCTTTCAAAAGCTAAGTCGAAGTTATTGGCTTCCAGCGGTTTTAACAGCGGGTTACCGGCAAATTTCGACCAGGGTGAACCATAGGTTTCCACCGCGGCAGTGGTATTTGGAATAGCAATCAGGTCGATGTTTTGGTCAAACTTGACAAAGCCGGACGCTTTCATCTGGTCGATACGGGCGCGGCTGATGGTTTTGTTGGCAGCAAAACGCACAAAATTATTGTCCGACACTTCCATGCTCAGGTTCAGGCTTGGCAGCACGTGGCTGTAGCTGTCGCCTTGCTCAGTAATACAGTCGGCATCCACTTGTTTGTCGTTATTGTCATCACAAACGGCAAAATTCGCGCCGACAATGCCAATAAAGCCGCTTGAAGACTGGTCGGTTTTGACATATTGCATGCCGAAATTACCGGTCACCGGGAAATCCGCCAACTGGGTTTCAAAATCAGTTTTGAAATACAAGGTGGTGACTTCTTCGTTGACATCATAAGTATCACCCAGACGGTCCGGCTCTAACAAACCCGCGTCATTCAGTTTGTAAGTCCCGTCGTTGTATGGCGCGAAACCATCATAGGCCACCACCTGACCAAGGCCTGCCCAGGTTAAATCCGCCAGACCGCCATACAAATACTGGCTTGGAATAGCGGTTGAAAACGGATAAGACGTCGCTGTGGCAAAGAAGCCTTTGTTATCTTTATCTTTAAAGCGGTCAGAGTAATTCACACCAACCGTCAGTTTGTTAAAGATGCTGTATTCGATATTGCCTACCGCTTCTAAGCGGTAAGTTTTCAGCTCTTCGCTGAAATCGGCATAGTTCAGGAAACCGTCCTGCGCGTTAAAGTAGCTGTACGGGTCGCCATTGGCCTGTTTCACATTCGTCACAAACTGGCTGGCGAGGTTGGCCATGCCACCACCCCACACCTGCGGGCCGGTCAGTTGTAAGGCTTTTGGATCGGAAAACGCACCAAGGCCAGTCAGTTTAGTGAAAAACACACCGTCCGGGCTCATAGTAAATTCACGTGAACCTAACTGCGATGAGTTCAGCGCGCCAGAACGGGCCAAACCGGCATAGGATTCACCGCGTAAATCGCGTTTACTCGATTCGCTGCTGGCAACGTCTAATTCAACCTGCCAGTTATCGTTCAGCTGATATTCGACGTTCAGACCAAAGGTCTGCAAATCACCGTCTTTTTTCAGTGGGTCGGTGCGCAGCACCGGGTTGGCGCCGACCTGGGTGCCGGTGGTGCTGGTGCCGCTGCCGCTGACATTCGCTGACGAGAACGGCTCGATAAAACCACGTAACACACCGGAATCGGAATAATCGATATCCAGCACGTCAAACACGATGTTCAGTTTGTCGTTTGGCTGATATTGCAGCACGGTAGAAATAGTGTCGCGCTCCAGTTTGGTGCTGATGGACGCGATATCCAAACCGGTTGGCAACACCTGACCAGCTGAGTTGGCGCTGTAACCCCAGACACCGTATTTACGCTGGTTATTCGGTGATTCAGTCGAAGCCAGCGCAACCGCTAAGCCTAAAGTGTCATCGGCGAATTTCTCAACAAAAGACAGCGCATAACGTTTGCCTTTGTTATCAAATTCCGGGTTGTCAGAATCGCGGCTGTTGGATTCATAGTTACCGTTGACGGTCAGGGTTTCTTTCGCCTGCAGCGGACGTACAGTGCGTAAATCGACAGTACCGCCAATACCCTGCACCATCAGCGTCGCATCTGTGGTTTTGTAGATGGTCGCGCCGGTCATGATTTCTGATGGGTACAGGTCGTATTCAACGCCGCGGTTGTCACCAATACCAATCAGTTCCCGGCCATTTAATGAGGTACCGGTGAAATCTTCTTTAAAACCACGCACCGAAATGCCCGAGGTACGGCCACCAACGCGCTCACCGGCAAGGCCTGGCAAACGGGATAAGGACTCTGCGATGGAAGAGTCCGGTAACTTACCGATGTCCTCGGCGGAGATGGCTTCGACAATGGATGAGTTATCCATTTTTTCCGCCTGAGAACGAATTAACGAGCCGCGGATGCCGCGTACGGCGATCACTTCGACTTCTTCACCGGATTTCGCTGCAGCGCCGGCGGCTTGTTGCTCTGCCGCTGTTGCAGGCACCGACCAGATGGCGGACGAGACTGCGAGTGACAGTAACGCGGGTTTAAATAATTGTGTTCTCATTTGGTTATCCCTTGTCGATTGGTGTTGCTTATTTGTGTGTTGTCTTGCCTGGTTCTGGGTTCCGTCTGGTTCCGGCGGACTGGTTAAGGCTAGTTCGTCGTCAGATCTTTGTCGTAGATCCAGAAACATTTTTTGCCTGTCTGCAGCGCGGTTCAAACGGCGTAATTCACTAAACTTAATCGTTTAAGATTCTCTATCAAAAAAACAACATACTCGGCAGCACCGGATGTTGTTCTGACAGATGAAAAAAATGCATCCCTCTTAACTTAATCGTTTTAGATGATCTAAATTCCGCCGTCAAGAGCTGTGCGTAAAATAATCAGTTAATGGATTGAACTTTTTGCGGCCGGCCTGCTGTGGTTATGGATTTGAGCACTGCTCGGATCACTTTATCGCTGACAAGATACCGCCGCCTGTTGGCAAACCGGCCTGTTTGTCGCGCCGGCAGTGCCCGGCGTGAGGACCGCCGCGTTAGTGCCGGGCTTCGGCAGCGTCCGTAGCATCGAATTGCAGGTCAGCCACAGTCTGTAGCTGATAACGCACTCTGAGGCGGTTGATTTCTTTTGGATACTGCAATAAAAATTGGTCAAAACGGCGCAGCAATTCACCATGCTCGCGGCTCGACAGGTGAAACCCAACACTGGCGAGCGGCAGCTGTCTGCCGATCACTGCGCCTTGCGGCTGACCGAGTTTTTGTAATAAATGTCTGGCGACATGCCACTCAACATCGGCGGCATCAACCCGCTGTTTCAGCAGCATTTGAATGGCTGCGGTGGCATCACCGGTTTCTACCAGTTCAAAGTGATAGTCTTTTTGTACGGCCAACAAATGATCCGGCGTAAAACCACGTGGTACTGCGATAGCGCGCACTGCGGCCAACTCCAGCTGAGCGTCGCCACGGCGTACCAAGGTCGCACCGATAATGCCGGTCAACGGCTGACTGAAAAACAGTGGCTGCGCTTCACCTTTGGCACTGTGCCACTGCGGGTTATCCGGATACACCAGCTGGCAGTCCGGATTGTCCTGCAATCGTTTGACCGGCAAAGGTAACAGCGTGATTTGCAAGCCGGTTTTTGCACTGAATAATGCAAACAAGTCAGCGGCATAACCGCGGCCCGGCTGAGTACTGAAATCATAATGCGGATAATAATCGATATTCTGCACACAGATGCGCAGCGACGCCGCATGCAGGGGCAGCACACAGCTACAGCTTAAAAGTAGCGCGATCAGCACACGCATCGGTCTGCCCCGGTTAAACAGCCGCAGCGGCCAAGGCACTGATAAATTCCGGCACAAAAGGTTTACCTTGCGCATTCAGCGCAGTCCCGGTGATTAATGCATCCAGCATCAGCTTATCGTCTGACCGGCGCCGGACCTGCTGACGAAAGCCAAAACGCAATTTTGATACCGGTTGATACTGCACAGTGACAAAAAACTGGTCACCACTTTGTAAGGAGGCCTTGTAGTCCATCTCCGAGCGTACCACCACCAGATGGATTTTTTCCCGCGTCAATTTGGCAAAATCAAGACCGCAGGCCAGCAGATATTCGTGCCGCGCATGCTCCAGATAATGAAAATACACGGCGTTATTGACGATACCCTGCATATCACACTCGTAATCACGCACTTTAAAATCAACAGAAAACAACTCAGTCATGTTTTTTCCTTTTGCCTCTATGCGGATGCCGACTCAGCAGCTGACACTACCGGAATTTCGGTCAGTAACGCTTCCAGACAATGCTGCCTGATGCCATAAAACTGCTTCAGCGCGCTGACCTGCGCCAGTAACGCTTGTTGGCGCGCCGCCACCATAGGGCCTGAACGTTTCACCGCCAGGATCATTTTGTTTTTGCTGGTATGTTCCAGCGCAATAAATTCAAATACTTGCGTATCGTAGCCGTACGCGTCCAGCAGCAAAGCGCGAATGCCATCAGTCAGCATCTCCGCTTCCTGCCCCAGATGAATGCCATGTTGCAGCAATGGCGATAACACCGCCGGACTTTGCACTTGTGGTCTGAGTTCTTTATGGCAACACGGAGAGCACATAATCACACTGGCACCGGCGCGGATCCCCATGTGGATGGCATGGTCAGTCGCAGTATCACAGGCATGTAAAGCAATCATCACATCCAGGCCGGTGCTTTGGTAATGCTGCACATCACCTTGCTCAAAGCGGATGCCCGGCTGATTTAACCGCGCCGCCGTGGTATTGCACAAGTCGACCAGACTCTGGCGTAATTCAACGCCAATCACTGTCGCCGGCAACGCCAGTTGCTGCAGATAATGCGCAACGGCAAAAGTCAGATAAGCTTTGCCGGAACCAAAATCAGCGATGGTCAAATTGCTGCGCTCCAGCAGGCCAGCCTCTTTCAGCGCCCTGGCAAAAATCTCAATGAATTTATTGATTTGCTTCCATTTTTTCTGCATGGTCGGCGCAATCTGACCATCGCTGCCGGCAATACCAAGCTCGCGTAAAAATGGCGCCTGACTATCGATAAAACGCTGTTTTTCGCGGTTATGGCTTTGCACCGGCGCCACAGCAGCCGTGGCGGTTTTGCGGGTATTGAGCAGTACTTTGCCTTTTTTTGATACCGTCAGCTGAGTTTCGCTGCCGTTACATTCCAGCAACGCAGCTTTGAAATCAGCCGTCAGCCATTGTGTTAACAACGGCGTCAGTTCTTCAGCACTGAAATTTTTAGTTTGATCAAAGGTTTTGTTTTCAAATAACACACTAAGCTGGGTGCCGGTTTTCAGTAAAATTGGCCGGATTTGGATGCGGTTCAATTCGCTCTGGTTGCCTTCATAACGTGACAACACCAGGCGGAGTAACTGGTTTTGGTTAAAGGCGTCGAGAAATTGCCGGATAAAACCGGCCAGGGATGCGGATAATTCGGGTTGGCTCATCAATCAGTCCGACTAGAAATTCTGGCGCGCAGTATATCAGAGCCTGCCTAATCCGGCTGCCGTCCGGTTGCAACAGTGTCGCCCACCGGAATTTTCAGCCAGTATTCCTGCTGCTGCAGCGGCGTGTCGGCCGGTAACAACGGGTTGTCCAAATGAAACACCACGGATTTACTGAACTGACTCAGCGGAAACACCTGTTGTGCTATTGGGTGCGCCTGCAAAAATGCCAGTAACTCGCCGCTGCGCGCTAACTTATCCAGCCCCCGGAACAGCCGCTCAGCCAATACCTTATTGTTTTTGTTCACAAAATAATACATAGCAAATGGGTAATGCAATAAAACGCTGGTGTTGTATTCCAGATCCGGATAGGCCGCGGCAAAGGCCTTTTGCTCAACCGGGCCTTCAAAAATACTACGCGGAAAATAATCGCAACGTTCGCGTCTTAACAACTCCAGCATCTGGTCATGGCGCTCAGCGGTCATGACTTTAAGCCCTGCCGCCCGCATGATGTCGCTATCCGGCCAGAGTTCACCCTGACAAGCGGTCAGGCGTTTTAATTCACTGAGCAGACGGATTTGGCGGAACGCTTGCCGGTCAGTCTTGCGGATAATAAAACCACGCCAACCCAGGCCGCCACCTAACAGCGGCACCCGTATTGGCAGCAAGTCCCGCTCCAGTTCCGGCGAAGTGCCAAAATGATGTACATCGATAAAATTCTGCTTCATCAGCAGATAACGATAGTCACCCAACACCGGCGGTTGCAGCAATTCAATCCGGGCGGCGCCATAGTCGGCTTTGGTCCGGTTCAGCACCAGCTGCAGCAGGTCCTGATAATAACCGACACTGGCTTCCCCCGGCGATTGCAGCCCCAAAATACGGATTGGCTGCGGTTGCTCTGCCAGTGCCGCAAAGCACCAGGTGCTGCAGCACAAGAATAATCCGGTCAACAGCCGCATCAGCTTTCCCCGCTTTGCCATTGGTTTAGTTCACTATAGTGGACTTGGCTGCATCGCAGCAAGCTGTCTGAACAGTGCTGGCGCCGCCGCCTTTACAAAGCAATAACCGGCGATTAGCATGCAGCAGCATGGCGGTGGTCAGCACTGCAGAAATAATTCAAAAAGGATCTCTATGCTTCGCCGGATTTTGATGATGACGGTACTCGCCCAATTGGCAGCCTGTTCCAGTATCAGTAAAGATGAATGTTTACAGGGCGACTGGTATAGCCTGGGTGTCAATGACGGCAAAGCCGGCGAGCTCAGCAGTAAATTCCGCGATTATCAAAAAGACTGCGCCGAACACGGCGTACTGCCGGATTTTAAGACTTATCAGCAGGGCCATAGCCAGGGGCTGGTGTTTTTCTGTGATTTCCCGCACGGCGAAGCCTGGGGCCGCGCCGGTAAAGATTACAACACCGCCTGTACCGGCAAGCTTGAGCCAGCGTTCAGGCAAGGTTTTCAGCAAGGTCAACGCTGGTATAAAGCGAAAAAAGTGGTGGATGATATTGCTGCGGCGATCGCCGATTTACAAAACCGCAATCTGAATCTGCGCGAAGACATTTATGCCATTAATCAACGCATTGCCGTAGAACAAAATGCTTCTACCCGTGCAGCACTGCTCAATCAGGCGGACCGGCTGCGTTATCAGATGGAAGGTTACAATCAGGAAATTGGCCGGCTGCAGATCCGCCTGGCGCAGGCCGAGGCCAATTTTGCCCCGCTGAACCGCTAAACCGCTCAGCGACGCTGTAACTGCTGCTGGTACAGCTCTGACTGCTGATACCGCAGCATGCCCCAGCTCTGCACCAGCTGCAGCGCCCGGGCTTGATCAATGACAGATAATTCAGCAAGGTCGGCCCATGCGGCAGCATCGCCGGCCCGGAAATGCCGTTGCCGGAAGTCATACAACATTCGCCCGCGGCTGTCGATACGGGCTATTTGCTGTGGTGCGCGCACCAGGCCAACGACTTGTAACACCGCAGTGGGGGACGGTGGTAATGGCAGACCCAACGCAGTTGCCAGCAACAGCGGCGCCACATCGGCATGCCCAAGCACCGGTGGATAATCGATATCGCGATTGCTGACCATCAGCACCTTGGTTTGCGTGTCATTAAGCTGATGGCCATGGCCGAGAAAACCATCATCAAACAAAGATTCGCCATGGTCAGAGGTAAACAGCTGAGTACTGTGTTTGGTGAGCTGATAACTGCCTAAAAGCTGTTGCAGCTGTCCCACCAGCCAATCCGCGTTGGCAACAGCATTGTAATAACTGAGCTGCAACAAAGCTTTATTTGCCGGCTGCATTTGTTGGCGGCTAATTGACTGCTGGGTCAGCAGCGGCAGCATTTCTTTGTGATGATAGGGATAATGCGCTGCCTGAATGTTCAGATAAAAAAACTGCGGCAATGACCAGTCGACCTGAGCAAAACGTTGTTGCAATTGGCGCAGCAAACGCTGCTCGCTCAGTCGCAAAGAGCCGGCGTTCAGCGACGGGTCCAACCGGTCGGCCAGCGCGGAGTCAGCATCAAAATAATAATGGCCCGGTCGTTTTAAGCGGGCGCTGCTTAACACGTCGCCAAAGCGTTCCGCCTGCGCTGACAATACATTAAGCTGATATCCGCGCGCCTGCAGCGCATCCAGCAGATTCTGTTGTGGCGGGTGGTAACTCAGGCTGCGGTTAAACAGCGCTTTGAGTGAACTGGTGGTAAAGCCGGTGTGGCTGTAAGCATTTTCACTGTAACTACCCTGCCCGGCCAATGCCGCCAGATGTGGCATCACCGCCTTGCCGTCTTGCTTTGCAAACAAGGCATCAGCGCGCACACTTTCCAATACCACCAGGAAAATATGCTGCCCGGCGCGGATCGGTAACATCCTGAGTGCATCGGGCCCGGCAGCCGGCAACGACGGCAGATCACCAGCGATGCCATCTTCATCAATCCCATTGCCCGGAATATCCATCGCGCCCGGATACAGGGCTGCATCAAATGGCGCGGTGTCCGCCAGAGCCCCCAATGCGCCATAACCATCAAGATCAAGGTCAGTCAGCCGATTTAACAGCCCGGATAACAACTGCTGCGACAGCTTTTTCTCCAGACCAAACCGATATGGCTGCTCTGTTGCCAGCAGTTGCCATTGCAGCGGGAACAACACCAGGATCAACAGGGCACTGTAACGCCACCATTGAGCGCCATCGGCGACCGGAGCGCGATAACGCCGGAACGCAAGATGCACACAATACAGCAGCATCAAGCCGACCAGCAGCCCAACCAGCACCGGTAACAAGTGCAGGCTCAGCTCGGTCAGCACCATACTGACCGCCGCCAGCACACTGCCACCACCCAAATTCGCCAGCACCTGCCAGTCCAGATTGTCACCAAAATACTGGTACAACTCACCGCCAACCCAACCATGACCAAGCTGGAACAGCACCACAATCAACGCAAACCACAAATGACTGCGGCTGCTGGTTTGCATACGGCACAGCAGGTTATACAACATAAAGGCACAGACTACTGCGGTCAGGTCAGCCAGCCAGCCGGCCAGCAGATACCACGCCCGGTCAGAAAAAAGCAGGAATGTATGAGGCTGTAAAAATCCACCACCGGTAAACAATTTATACTTGTGTTGAAACACCACAGCATCAAGCACTGAGCAAAACAGACTCAGCACAATCACTAGCAGCAGGGAACGGCGATCAGGACGAGGCAACAACGGCACTACCTTGTGTCAGCAAAATTCAGGACCAGCTAAAGTCTGGCAGTATGCCCTGCCGGCGGTCTTGCTGCAATGCGCTTAGCAGGCTCAGGTGAAGTGGTAAATAATCTCCAGTTGCTCAATCTCAGCCTGCTCCTCGTCGGAGCTGAATTCAATCAAAATGTCATAATCGTCGCGATAAAGCTGAAAGCGGTCGCCAACATCCTGCATATCAGGAAATGCCAGACGCAGACCTGCCTTCGTCACCGGAATTTGCAGGGCCTTTAGCAGGGCCGGAATCTGATTTGGCTGATCGGACTTACGCATCACCGGTGGGGTCAGCTTGATCCGACGGATCTCGTCTTTGACCAGCATCACATGCAATTGGCCGGTTGGCAGCCACCAACCCTGATTGCGCCGCTGTACCAACTGGTGCAGCCGCAAATGGGCCGGAAACAGGTTGGCAGCAGGTTGTTGCTGCAGATTGCGCACACTGACAGTCTCAGCAAACGCCAACACATCTTGCCAGGCCTGTTGCTGCAGAACTATGCGGGCTGGCAAAGCGGCGGCACTGCTGTAGTGAAAGCCGGTTAAGATGGTTGTTGTCTGATGCACAGACTGCGGATTAAATTCTTCAAACTGTAGCTTGAGCTGCTGGCCCGGCTGCTGTTTACGCCAAACCAATGGTGTTACTTTGTGCCAGGAGCCTAATTTCAAAGCTGCTTGTACCATGTCAGTTTTATAAGCGACTTTACCTTCAACCAACCAGGGTTTGTCATCAAACTCAGGATGGAATTCCAGCAAGTTCCGACCGACGCCACTCAGGACTTCGCTGTCGGTGAACACCGCTTTGACCAGCGGGTCCAGATAGACCCACAACCTGCGGCCATAACCTAACAAGCGGGCACCATCCTGTAAGGTGAAATCAGCAGATGGCGAGCCCCAAAGCGCATAAACCTGTTCGGCGCTCATCTTCAGTTTCACACCAAAAACACCTTCCTGTAATGACAGATGATGATTCGGCGGCACTATGACCCGGTACTCGGCTGCATCCTGCCGTTTTATCACTTCGGTCAAAGCAGTCCTGATTTGCGTGCTGCCTAAATCGACTTTGACCTGTCGGGCTCCGCTGGTGTCCGCACTTTTTTCAGACAACGCATCATTGCCTTCGCAAAACCGGAACAACTCCAATTGAACTGACACTTCCGTATAGTTGCCAGGCAGTTTATGCTCACTTTGCTTTATTTTTTGCACCAGCACGGCATCAAAACGCCGCGCTGTGGCGTTTTCCCGAATTTGCTGCAGATAACGGGCAACTTCAGGCACATCCCGTAACACGACAAAACGCCATAAATTGTGGTTGCGGACTTTCAGCACTGTTTTCACCGGCACCACATCAGTCTGCTTACACTCTGGCAAAAAATCGACCAGCGGTGCCAGTGTTTCAGCATGCAGCGGGGTCAGCTGCCAGGCCAACAAAACAATGCAAAACAGTGGCAACTTCATCAGGAATCCTTTCACACAAACAAAAAACATTCGGTTAACATATAGGTAATTTTATGTTACTGCAAGCTGAGCCAGTTGCCGGTCATGCCAGCGACTCAATAACAACAGGGCCAGAATAGCCCCTAACAGCGCAAATCCCATATCCGCCTGCGTATCCCAGGCATAACCCTGAGTCCCGAGAAACTCATCTGCGCCCTGCCCGAGTAGCACAGCTGCTGCCCATTCGATCAGCTCATAGGTTGCACTGATCGCCAGCACAATACACAACAGCAAAAAGTTCAGCATGCGCTGACCCCAGATATAAGCCCCACGCAGCAGGATTTCCCGCGCTACCAGTACCGGAGCAAAGCCCTGCATCAAATGGCCGATTTTGTCATACGGATTGCGCTCAAGCGCGAACCAGTCCATCAGCCAGAATCCAAGCGGCACCCGGGCATAGCTATAAGCGCCGCCAAGAATTAACACCAAAGCATGTAACAAAATCAGAGCATACAACAAGGGGGTCAACGGATAGGATTTGCGGGTCCACCACAGCAGCGGCCAGGCCAGCAACACCGGGAAGATTTCCAATAACCAGGTGGTCCGGTCAAAAGGTGCAACTGCGGACCACAGCAACAACAGCAGCAGCGCCCCGGACCCGGTATAAAATTGTTGGTTTAAAAGCATGGTTCACCAATATCAGCAGTTACTGAACCAATGTAAGCAGTTACCAGGCAGAGGTAAAGCCTGCTTTCAGGTAAACCGCGTTAAATAATGGATAAATAATGGATAAATATTAAGTTTTTTAATGATGCAAAGCTAAATAGCCACGGCGTCCTTTAACACGCAGGTTCCTGCCAGCTGCAAAGTTGCCGTGATGAGCAAAAATGCTGCGGCTGACCACTGACCGGATCAACAAATCGTAACTGCTGCGCCAGCAACTGCAAAGGCCCGGCCAGCGACCGGTTTTTGGCCAGCAGCACGGGGTAATAAGGGTCAAACAAAATCGGGCAACCTATCGCCTGCATGTGCAACCGGAGCTGATGGGTTTTGCCGGTATGGGGCGTCAGGGCAAATAAACCCAGCTGCTGTTGCCGCGCCACCAGACGCAGTGTCGAATGTGCATTCGCTTCCCCCTCGACCTGTTGCATCAAAAACCTGGGCTGACTTTTTTCCAGCCGGTTTTGCACGGTGAATTCCTGCGGTAAAGCTGCCTGCAGCAGGTGCTGCGGTAAACGGGCGACCGCCTGATAGGTCTTTTCAATTCGCCCTTGTGCAAACAGCTGATAATAAGCCGGACGGCTGTGGGGATTGAGCGAAAACAGCACCAGCCCTGCGGTGTCGCGGTCCAGCCGGTGGACCGGCGCGATATCTTCAAGCCCGGTGTCACGCCGCAAGCGCTCGAGCAGGCATTCATTAACAAATTCACCACCCGGAATGACCGGTAAGCCATGCGGTTTGCAGGCAAGCAAGATATGCTCATCCTGATAAATGATCTGATGGGCGGCGGCGACCACCGGCTCTGCAGCCACCTCGCGGTAATAACATAAACGCCGGCTTGGCAGAAAAGGCGTTTGCATGCTGACGATTTCACCGCTATGCCAATGTACTTTCCCCTGCTCAAGGCGCTCGGCCCAGATCGCTGGCGTTATGCGTGGAAACTGGTCACAGAGAAACTGGTACAGGTTGTCCCAGCCCTGATTGACTGGCGGTAAAGTAATTTCGGAAGGCCGCGCCGCTTTAGACATCACTACTCCTGACAACAACTGCAGGCTTTGCCGCAGTGCTCGTGGGCGCGCATCTTAACAAATTAAGGCTACAGCGCCCACAGCAACAATGTAGCGCTTAAAATCACCAGAGCGCAGGCGCCAAATAGACGCCGGCGCAGGCCGGCGCTGCCAGCCACAGTGACCAGCGCCGTTTTCACTAATGTATTACTGATCACGGCAATCACCAGCGCCGTCGCCGCTAATGGTTCCCGGCCAGCCTGCTGTGCGTATTGCGCCATCGACAGCGTGATCGCATCCACATCTGTGGTGCCGGCAATGGCAGCAACCAGATACAGCCCTTCGGCCGGCGCAAAATGTTCGGTCAGTTTGACGACCAGCAACACCAGCGCGAACATCAGACCAAACTGACTGGCGGCCCATAAACTAAAAGGATTGCTGATGCTGGTCGCCGAATTGGCCTGCAGCTGCGGCGCCCGCCGGTAAAAATACGCTGCCGTTGCCAGCGTGACCAGCGCCATTGCGCTGACGGCCGGCCACAACGGCGCCAGTAACGGCAGGCAAACAATACCGACCATCAACAGCACCCGTAACGACATCACCGACCACGCCAGCAGAATGCCACAGGCCAGCGCATCGTCCTGATTGTCATCGCCCTGTAATTGCCTACTCAGGCGGGCAAAGCTCAGACTGACTGCGGTAGACGACACCAGGCCACCGGCTAAGCCGGCCACAGCGGTACCACGCGCCGGCCCCAGTAGCCGGGTCGCCACATAACCGACTAGTGACAACACCGAGATCAGGATCACCAACAACCAGATTTTATAGGGGTTAAAGGCTTGCCAGGGATCCAGTGCATGATCAGGCAGCAGCGGCAGCACGACAAAACTCGCGATCAATAATTTCAGGCCGGCAAATAAATCATCGTTGCCAATTTTGGCAACCAGGCCGTGCAGTGGTTGTTTAAACGCCAGAATGGCTGAGGTCATGATCGCAATCGCGACAGCGATGCCGGCATGGCCATGCATCACAGCACCGCCCAATAAAAACACCAATACTGCGCTAAGTTCGGTGGTCAGCCCCGGCGCCTGCAACTCTTCACGGTGTTTGAGATGGTAGGCAACCACGACTAACGCCGCCACTACCGTCAGCACCGCCAGTTCCAGCCATGGCTGCTGTAACTGCTCACTCAACCAGGCGCCAACAGCGCCGAGCAACGCTAATAACATAAAGGTGCGTACGCCACCAAAACTACTCAGGTTATTCACTTTATGTTTTTCGCGCTCAATGCCGACCAAAGCACCAATGGCCAGCGCATATGCGAAGTTCTGTAACAAGGTCAGTTCGGTTTGCATATCGGCCTGTGTTTATCCAAAGCATTCTGAATTGATTTCAGCACTATTCTGTCGCTAAGGCCATGAGCTGGCGCAATATTTTTGCTGATGTAGCTTGCTGTTGCTGACAAAAAAAGGCGCCGCAGCGCCTTTTCAGTACCAGCAGATCTTATTGCTTTTTATGCAATTCGAACCAGGCCAGCGTATGTTCGATTTTGGCGATCATCCGGCTCGGCCGGCCGGCGATGCCATGCGGCGCGCCTGGTACGCGCACCAACGCAGTCGGCACATGCTGCAATTGCAGCGCCTGATACAGCTGCTCAGACTCACTGATTGGCGTACGGCGGTCGGCTTCACCGGTCATGATCAGCGTCGGTGTTTTGATTTTACCGGCATTGGCAATCGGCGAACGTTGCCAGTAATGCTGCAGGTTGTCCCAGGGCACACCAGGGAACTGATGATAGGTCTGGTACAAATAACTATCCCCGGTCAACACTTTACTGACCCAGTTGATAATAGGTTTGATCACTGCTGCCGCTCGGTATCTGTCAGTCAGACCAATGGCATAAGCGGTGGCGATGCCGCCGGCCGAGCCCCCGGCGATATAGACGTTGTCGGCATCAACAAAACCTTTGGCAATCATCGCGTTCACGCCGGCATCATGGTCAGCATAATCTTCCGGTGAGCTGTATTTGTTGTGCAACAGCAGCGCAAAGCGCTCACCATAACCGGTACTGCCGCGATGATTGTCGTAAAACACTACATAACCTTCACGGGCAAACCGCTGCATTTCAGCGCTGAAATGCGGGCCATAAGCCAGATGCGGCCCACCATGAATTTCCAACATCATCGGGTATTTTTTATTCGGGTCAAAGTCTGGTGGCGTGATATACCAGCCCTGAATCGGCTCGCCATCAAACGAGGATTTGTAATTGATTTCATGCACCTCCCCGAGCTTTTTGTGGCCGAGCAGGTCTTCGTTAAGCGCCGTCAGCTGCCGCACTTTGCCATCCTGCCACAAAGCCACATCGGCCGGACGCGACGCATCACCTTTGGTAAACACCAGTTTTTCGGCACTTTGCTGATATTCACCGCTTAAATATGGCTGTGGCAGACCGGTACCGGACAGCTGGTCCGTCAGTACTTTCAGCTCACCGTCCAAATCCAGCAGCGCAACTTTGCGCAGGCCTTTTTCATCATATTGCACCGTCAGTTCGTCATTGGACCACCAGTCTGGCGCGTTCAGGTCCAGATCCAGTGCGGCACCGATATCGCGGCTTTTACCCGAACCGACATCCAGCACTTTGAGTTTGCCGTTAGCGAAAGGTAATTTGGCATTGCTGCCCCACAAATAAGCCAGTTTTTTGCCATCCGGCGAAAACACCGGACTGGTTTCCTGGCCCGGCACTGAGGTCAGCTGTTTCAGCGCGCCGGATTGCAGGTCCAGCTGATACAAATCGCTGTCACGCGGCTGATATTCCCAGTCAGGCGCTAAGTTCGCGGAGAACACCAGCGCTTTGCCATCCGGGCTGAAGGTCAAATCTTCGCCATAGCTGCGATCGCCGCTGGTGAGCTGCCGGGCTGTGCCGCCATCGCTGCTGAGTAAAAACAAATGCCGGTATTCAGATTTCAGGAAACCCTGCCCGTCGGCTTGATACTGCGCCCGGTCAATGACAATCACCGGCTCAGACCAGTTGGCGTCTTTGGGCTTTTTCGGCATTTTAACCAACGTGGTCAGTTTTGAAGGCGCTGCCGGCAGATTCATCGTGAAAGCAAGCTGTTTGCCATCCGGTGACCAGGTCAGATTGGACGGGCTTTTCTCCAGCGCACTGAGCTGAGTGTTTTGCCCGGTTTTAACCCAATGCAGGTGGATTTGCGCTTTGCCGCTTTGGTCAGAGATAAACGCCAGCCGGCTGCCATCGGGCGCCCAACGCGGCTGACTGTAATTAAATTTGTCGGCATACAGCGGCGTATGCTGGCCGCTTGCCACGTCGATTTGCCACAGTGCGGTGCGCGCACGGTCGGTCATAATGTCATTGCTGTTGCGTACATAAACGATAGTACGGCCATCGGGCGATAACTGCGGATCGCTGGCCCATTCCAGCGCAAAAATATCAGCCGATTCAAAGTACGACGGATTCACCAAAGGCGCAGCCTGGGTTGGTACTGCGGCGCCTGCAGCTGTGCATACAGCAGTCAAGCCTGTGCACAATAACCAGACACCGGCCTTGTTGAATTTGTTGGATTTGGTAGTCAACACGAATAAACCTCTTGGTTGCAATGGCGGACCTTTCAGAGGTTCACACTAAAAGAGCGCAGCGCACCTGACAAGCGGATTGTCGGCAATGCCGGTCCAACGGCAAATTTTGCCGGTTAAAGCGCACTTAGATTTTATCCTGCAGCGGCCGGCAGCGTTCGACGTACCGCAGAAACATCAGTATTGGCAGCAACAGCAGGCCCAGCACCAAAGCCACGAGCAAACAAAACAAAGTGAAACTAAACCAGCCTTGCGCCGGAGTCACACCAAGGCCAAAGACCACAGCTAAGGTCAGCAGCTGATGCACCGGTACTGACAGCCAGAGCGGATAACAATGTCGGGAGGCCAAACTGCGGCTCAGTAGGTACCAATACAAAGTGCCACCACCTAATAAGGTGCAGCCAAGTAAAAAACCGAATAAAAGATCCACAGCACCTCCGTGCCGTCAGCCGTTTCAGCCATCGCAAAAACAAACCCCGGTGTGATACCGGGGCTTCGTTGCGCGTTTAAGCCGTCTGTTGATTCCAGAAGTCGTCGGCTTCAAACAGTTGATACAGCTGTTCAGCTCTGTTGATGAGCAATTTGACGTAATCCGCACCGGTCTGATCTTTAACGCCAGCTTCCATCAGCTGTTGCGCCTGCATTTGCCAGCGGAACGAAAAGGCACGCAGGGCATCACGGGCGTTGGCGGCGCCGCTAAAAGCCATCACATCTGTCGGCAGATCACCGGTAATAGCCCAATAGCTTTTCCGATCGATACCGTTGATTTTCCAGATGGCGACAAAAGGTGGCAAATAACGCGAATCCTGCACAGCGACAGTATCCATCACCACGCCCTGTTCCGCTAAGAATAAATTGGCTTTCTGAAACTGGGCGCGGACCCATTCACTGGTTTGCTGCTCGGTCATTGGCGCGGCAGCTTGTTGTTGCTTGTCCATACTACTTACCTGCAAAAAATCTGAAACCGCACTTTATGTCAGCAATGCTGATTACGCAACCTTCAACAAAAATTGTCGACAATCCACTGGCATGACCAGATGAATTAATTTGGATTTGATAGCACAAGCCTTGCCGAAATGATAAATTCCGCCGCGAAAAAACCGGCCCTACCCCAGCACAAAGCTGGCATAAATCGGAGCATAAGAAAGTGGCAGTATTTAACCACCCTGAGTTTGACAACCATGAACAAGTCGTATTTTGCAGTGATCCTACAACGGGCCTCAAAGCAATTATCGCCGTCCACAGCACTGCATTAGGACCCGCCTGTGGCGGTTGCCGGATGTGGGATTATGTGTCAGATGACGAAGCCCTGGTCGATGTGTTGCGGTTATCCCGCGGCATGACCTATAAAAATGCCATGGCGGGCTTAGCGCTTGGCGGCGGCAAAGCGGTCATTATCGGCAATGCCAAAACCATCAAATCTGAAGCGCTGTTCCGTAAATTCGGTCAATATGTGCACTCGCTGAGCGGCCGCTATATCAGCGCTGAAGATGTCAATATCACCACAGCGGATATTTCCATCGTCAACCGGGAAACGCCTTATGTCGCCGGTCTGGAAGGCAAAAGTGGTAACCCGGGGCCATTCACCGCACTGGGCACTTACCGCGGCATCAAAGCTGCCATTAAACATAAATTTGGCAGCGACGACCTCAAAGGCCGTACCGTTGCAGTGCAAGGCCTCGGTAGTGTCGGTTTTTATCTGTGTGAACACCTGCACAAAGAAGGCGTGAAGCTGATTGTCACCGACATCAATCAGGCCGCAGTGGACCGTGCCGTCAGCCAGTTTGGCGCGACCGCTGTGGGTCTGGATGCCATTTATGACGTTGAATGTGACGTTTATGCCCCGTGCGCCCTCGGTGCGACTATCAACGACAACACGTTGCCACGCCTGAAATGCGCCATTGTCGCCGGTTGTGCCAACAATCAGCTCAAAGAAGCCCGGCATGGTGAGTTACTGCGGCAAAAAGGCATTTTGTATGCGCCGGACTATGTCATCAACGCTGGCGGTATTATCAACGTGTCAATGGAGATCCGGCCTGAGGGCTACGACGAAGCGCAGTCCACTAAACAAGTGCTGGCGATTTACGACACGCTGCTGACCATTTTCAGTCGTGCCGAACAAAGTGGCCAGCCAACCAATCTGGTAGCCGACCAAATGGCGCAGGAAATTATTGCCCGCGGCAATAAATAAGCCTCAGCGCTGTTTTTCGCAAAAAAATCCACCGCAATGCGGTGGATTTTTTTCTGCCTTTGTACCGGGTTTACTTTCCACCGCTTCATTTCGACCAGTCAGTAAAGCCCTTCGTCAGCCGGTAGACATAAAAGCTGGACATCTCGGCGCTGAGTTTGGCGAACAGATCAAAATTCGACAGATTGACAGTCAGAAAACAGACGGCGCCACAATTCACCGGGCGGAACGTTGAGCTGGGTGCGGCATAGACTTTGGCGTTAAAACCATATTGCAACGCCAACTGATGCACGCGATAAGCATGATAGTCACTGGTGACAAACCACAACGGCACTTGATGGTCCAGCCGGCTGTTCAGCGTATAAAACTCATGATAAGTGGTTGCTCCGCCGTGGAAACAATCTAAGCGGGTTTCGCGGTTAAGCAACGGGCGCAGATAATCCAAATACGGCTGGCAGTACAAAGTCGTGATATGAATCAGCGGTGAGTCATGGGTGGTCTGATTCACCAGTGCCGCCAGTTGCGTCAGCCGGGCTTTGGCGCAATCCGGAATGTTATTTTCATCGCCACCACAACCAGGCAACACAAAGTTGCCGCTAAAATCGGCTGGAAAAGCCGTTGACGCCACTTCAGCGTTGTACCAATGCCGCACCTGATTCGCCACCCAGCCATTGCCGAACAGATAAAACCAGCCCAGCAACAACCACAACCCCCATTTCCGGTAACGCACAGCCGCAATCAGCAGGCCCCAGAAAAATACATTATGCGGGTATAAAAAAGGTTCGATCAGGTCTTTCACCAGCCACTCCGTCTGCTCATTTACCGGCGTTAGTATGAAGTTGCCCCGTTGCAGAAACAAGCAGGATTTACGCAGAAAAAATGCAGGCAAAGGCTGGCGCTGCAGCGTGCGCCAGCGTTAAGCTGTGATACCATAAGCGAAAAATAGCAAACAATCGGAGTGACGCTATGTTAAAGACTGTTTCAGTCATCGGTTTGGGTTATATCGGTTTGCCAACAGCGGCCATGCTGGCCTCGCGCAAACTGCGGGTTATCGGTGTTGATGTCAATCAACACGCCGTCGACACTATCAATCAGGGCAAAATCCATATTATCGAACCGGATCTGGATTTATTGGTCAACGCAGCAGTCACCGGTGGTTATCTGTCAGCACAGACTAAACCTGCCGCCGCAGATGCATTTATGATCGCAGTCCCAACGCCATTTTTTGACGATTTATCACCAGATTTGTCTTACGTCGAAGCAGCGGCCAAATCCATTGCGCCAGTGCTGCAAAAAGGCAATCTGGTCGTGCTGGAATCTACCAGCCCGGTAGGCACCACTGAATTAATGTGCAAATGGATTAAAGAAGTCCGCCCTGATCTGACCTTACCAACAGATTCAAACAGCCCGGACATCCACGTCGCTTATTGCCCAGAACGGGTTTTACCAGGCAAAGTAGTCCAGGAACTGATCTCCAATGACCGTATCGTCGGTGGCCTGACGCCGGCTTGTTCTGAGATGGCCAAACAACTGTACCGCACTTTTGTCGCCGGTGAATTACTGGAAACTGATGCGCGTACGGCTGAAATGTCAAAACTGACGGAAAACTCATTCCGTGATGTGAATATCGCTTTTGCCAACGAACTGTCGCTGATCTGTGACAAGTTAAACATCAATGTGTGGGAACTGATCCGGATGGCCAACCGCCACCCGCGCGTCAACATCCTGACCCCTGGCGCCGGCGTCGGTGGTCACTGTATCGCTGTCGACCCCTGGTTTATCGTGCATTCAGCACCAGAGCAGGCGCGCATTATCCGCACCGCGCGTGAAGTGAACGACTTCAAGCCGGAATGGGTACTGCAAAAAGTCATGACCACGGTCGCTAACCACGCACTGAACAAACCATCAGTGGCTTGTTTTGGTCTGGCGTTTAAGCCGGATATTGACGACCTGCGGGAAAGCCCGGCGCTGCACATCGTCAACAAACTGGCCGGTGCTTACGAAGGCAAAGTCCTGGCGGTAGAGCCGAATGTGGAAAGTACCAGCAAGCTGAACAGCAAAGCCCAGTTGGTGTCGATTGAACAGGGTCTGGCGGCCGATATCATCGTGATCCTGGTCAAACACAAAGCTTTTGCCAATTGTGATTTCAGCGGTAAAACCGTCATCAACGTGGTCGGTCAATAACAACTGTTTCACTGACAAGCATGTAAAAGGCGGGTTTAACCCGCCTTTTTCTATTTAGTTCGCTGATGTTTTCTGCGTCATCGCTGGCGACAATAACGCACTGCCGGCAAACTCAACCCCATCAGCGAAAGCACGGCCAAAGCATTGGTGGAGAAGAAAATCCAGGCGACAACTTCAGCACTGAGCTGTTTGTTCGCCAGTAAATAAGCCGCAGACCCCAATAGCGCCACCACAGTCACACTGAGCGCCCGCCATTTATTTAAACCCAGCGCCGTGATCCAGACTTCGAAATAGGTTTTCAGCAAGGTCAGCCACAAGGTCAATACCACCAGAGTGCAAATCAATTGCGCCTGTGCACTCAGTGGCTCGGCTAACAGCCAGGGATACAGCCAGGGGCACGCCAGCAACAACACAAAATACGGCAGGCTCAATAGCGGAAAACTGTATAAAAATACCCGCTTAAACAAACGGATTTTATCATCCAGCAAGCGCTGGTGACTGAGTTTTGCCAGCAGCACCTGCGAAAACACCACCGGCAATAAAGTCACCGGCATAAACAATACAAAGGCTTTACGAAATTGACCAAGCGCCAGCAAGCTACTGAACAGCGCCAGAAATACAAAAGGAATATTGGTCAGGTAAATGGCAAACACATCGTGCCAGGCATAACTAAAGCGCTGTTTCAGCTGTTGCCATAAACCTGGTGTGTCTTGCTGTACATCACCCTGCCAGTGCCGGTACTCGGGCAGCAGAGCCCGTAACGCAGTGATGAGTGGAAACAGACTGATCAGCAAAATCAGCAACAACACCGGTGCGGTATCACTGAAAAACCCGGCAAAGATTGCAATAACCAGCAACAGTGTCAGCGCCACACTGATGAGCTGACTGCGCACTTCCAGTGCAAACTGCTGCGCACCTTTTAAGTAGCTGAAACAGGCCTGATTCAGCGCCCAGCTAAGGCCAATCAACAAACTGAGCAGATATAAAGTCCAGGACAGCGTCGCGTCAGTCCACCACAGCAACAAGCCACTTGCCAGCGTCAATACTGCAAACACCAACAGACTAATGCGCAAGCTTTGCAACAACTGACTGATGTGGCGCTGCTGCGCCGCATGATGAATGAGATAAAAATTGGCACCAAAGGCAATCGCCGGAAAAAACAGGTTGGCCAGCATATAAATAAAGCTGAACACACCAAATTCCTGTTCCAGTAAATGCCGGGCCAGCGCCAGATTCAGCAGCCAGCGTGAGCCGAAATTTAAGCCCTGCGCCACGCTGTTACTCATCAGCTTACGGACAAAATCACTGCGCAGCATGGTTGGCCTCCGACGGATCAGGAGCCGCAGTCGTTTGCCACAATAAAAAAGCACCGTTCAGCATGCCCCAAGGGATCCAGAGCATGCCAGAGGTCAGCACATGGCCGGCCATCGAGGCCACCACCAGCAGTAAAATATTCAGCATGAGCACACCGGCCGCGACCGATTGCGGCGCCAGGCGCCAGGCGTCAAGCGCCAAGCGGATCACGCCGGCAAACCACAGCGCATACCAGCTCAGCCCGGCCACACCAAACCAGATAAACAAATCGGCCGGGTCAATTTCAGCGAGCGGCTTGCTGCTGTACAAAGCCAGCCCTGCGTTGCCCACACCGAGCAACTGCTGCCAATCAGGAAAATAACGCACGACATAAAACCAGTTCTCAGCGACAAACAAGTCCCGGTTGGACAGTACAATGCCGATGGCGCCTTGCTGCGCCAGCACGAATTGTTGTTTTTCCGACAGCGGCAGATAAGGCAGGATCGCCGGCAATTGCCAGGCCAGCAGCAACAACAGCATTGCGCCTAAGCCCATCGCCAGCTGAATAAAACGACGATATGGCAGCCATTGCGCTCTCGCCTGTAATAACGGAATCAAAACGGCTAATAACAACACACCGGCATTGCCGGTTTTAGTCAGCAAAGTGCTGCTGCAAAACAAACTGAACCCCAGCACCAGCGCAAAGATGACTTTTTGCCGTGGCCAGTACCAGGCGAACAGATAGGCACTAAATACCAGTAATAACGCAGATAACTCGTTAGTGGCTTTAAAAAAGCCTTTAGATCCAAGCAGCTGATCGGGAAAGTAGTCGCTCGGCAAATAAGCGGACAGGCCAAACCCGAGCCGCCCAAGCACTAAATTGATGACAATGATGGCAAAACCAAGCCACATCAACTGATGCAGATTGTGCCGCGCCAACGCCGCATCGCGCTGGCACAAGCCGTAGCAATACCAGGCTGCGAGTAACGGTGCCACCAGCTTCAGTGCCATGCCGATATCATAAGACAATCCGGCACTGTGCCCCAGGCTGAAAAAACTCAGCACCGGTCCTGCCAGCAAGAACAGCAACAAGGCCGGTAATAACGCGATCCGCCGCCCCATCGTCAGGCCACAGCTCAACAACATTAACAGCATCAGCGCAGATTTATAGCCGGCAGATAACGACAGATTGAGCGCCCACTGCTGCTGCAAAAAACCTTGCAGCGCATCGACCAGCAGATAAGTTTTTACCAGCAACAGGATCAGCAAATCCAGCGTGCGGACCTGAGGTAGTAACAGGCTTTGCGGGGCGCCAAGGCCAGCGGTGTGATTCATCGGCGCAGGAATAACAGAGCTAGGGTCAGGGCCAATAAAGTCCCTAATAAAGCGGCCGCGACTGCACTTAGCAGCAACGAAGGTGATTTAGCGGCTTGTGTTTGTATGGCGGCGACCGGTTTTAATGCCGGATAATAGCCCTGACGCCATAAATTCTGCGCCGCCAGATTCTGATCCAGTTGCTGCGCCAGTAATGAACGCTCGCCCACTGTGGTCGCCTGATCCATCGCTTGCTGCAGTTGCTGTTGCTGCTGTTGTAAATTCTGCAGCCGGGTTTGCTGGTCCAGCGCTTCGGCCTGACGGATCAACTGTGTCAACACAGCTTCTGCCTGAGTCGCATCTGGCGCCTTTAAGCGGAAAAACAACAAATTGCCGCGACGTTTATGTTCCTGTGAAAAGGCAGGCTGCCAGATTTTGGTCAGCGCCACCGCTTCATCGGCACTGTGTGCGCAGAGCTTCGGCTGGCTTTTGCACCAAGCTGCATCCTGCCACAACTGCGACCAGACGGCGCTGCTGTCCATCAACAGACTAAAACGCGCCAGTTCATCCACTTCCAGCGCGCCGATAAACAGCTGCGTATTGGCCGCGATAGTACGGTAATCATTCGCCAGCAGGCTGACGCGGGTTTCGGATAACGAAAAATGGCCCTGACTGCTCCCCGCCAACCGGTGTTGCTTGGCATAAAAAGCACCGCCCAATGCACAGGCAGCAGCCACGACTAACAGCCACCATTTCAGCCGGCGCATCACCAGATACAGCTGGCCACTGAATTCAACTTCGGTTGCTAACATCATTTGGGTCCGAATAAGCCTTTGATCCCCTTCGACAACAGCTGCTTTCTGACTTTAATCAGCCACAGCATGCGGTGTTTCAGGTAATAACGCACTTTGGTTTCCATCAGGCCATAACGGCAGGAACTGAGCAATTCGCCAAGCGATAACGGCTCCTGCTGCATAGTGCGCCGGTAAAACGCCTGATTATGCAGATTGCGTTCGTTCATGAGGTGCCGGTGTTTGTCGACAAACTGGGTCTGCGCGTTCAGGCGTTTCGGCGATGTGGTGATACGACCGAGTTCATGGCCAACATGAACCACATAAGTCGGCTCCGCCAGCCGCAACGCCGGCCCATAAGCTGCGACCATCCGCAGCCACATATCATAGTCCTGAAAGGCCGCCAGCGTTTCATCAAAGCCACCTTGCGCCAGCATCCGGCTGGTCCGCACCAGTGCCTGATTCGATAGACAATGTGCATCCAGCACTTCGGGCAAACGGATAATTTTCTGTTCGGTGTATAAGGCTTTACGCACTGAGCCATAATCCCAGAAATAGCCGGTAACCACACAGGAATATTGGTCATCATATGCGGCCATCATGCTGGATAAACGGTTTGGCAGAAATTCGTCATCATCATCAATGCCGGTGACAAACTCACCGGCCGCCGCTTTGATCGCCATATTGCGGGCGGCACAAGCACCCTGACCTTTTTCCTGCCGGAACAAACGGATCTTCGGATGTTCGCCATACAAGTCATTCAACACCTGCCAGGTATTGTCCGGCGAGCAATCATCGACAATCAGCAGTTCAAAATTTGGATAATCCTGCGCCAGCACTGAGTTGACGGCGCGCTGCATCATCTCACTGCGGTTGTAGGTTGGCATATATACGCTTATCAGCGGCGCTGGGTGTCCAGCAGATTCAGGCATTGCAGCTGTCAAAATATCGCTCTCAGTCAATGGGTTGGCAGGAGGCTTTCATCAATTTGATTCTATAACTTGCCGGTCAGATAAAGCCACAGATATTCCACCAGACTCCATTGCCGTTTGATCCGGCTTGGCTGGCTCAACAGGCGATACGCCCATTCCAGATTGAGCCGGCACCAAAGCTCAGGCGCCCGTTTTACATTGCCGGTAAACACATCATAAGTGCCGCCCACGCCCATAAAATAAGCGTCAGGAATGACTTTTTTCGCCCGTTCGATCAACAGTTCCTGCTTCGGCGACCCCATAGCGATGGTAATAATACGGGCGCCACTTTGCTGGATTTGGTTCAACAGCGCCGCTTCATCTTTGAAGTATCCATCCTGCGCACCAACCACATTGACACCAGCCGCCAGCAGTTTGTCGCGGGTTTGTTGCAGCACTTCTGGTTTGGCACCGACCAGAAATACCGGCACTTTTTTACTGGCCGCCCGGTACATAATGGCTTCCCAGGTTTCACAGCCAGGCACACGCTCAACCCGACGACCTAATTTTTTTCGCATCACTTTGACCACACCCATGCCATCGGCATAGCGTATCTCAGCCTGATTCAGCATGGTTTTCAGCGCGGCATCTTCGCGCGCTTTCATGACCTTTTCCGGATTGATAGCAATGGCAGAACCGGCAAACACAGTGCCATCATCATGTACGATAAATTCCACCAGCTGTTGCATGCTGGCAAATGCCATCACATCCAGACCACCGACATTGACTACTTCAGGTTGTTGCATCTTTGTCACTCCGGGCTTGCGGCAGGGGCTGTGCTCAGCCGCTGATATATTGCAGTTAATCGGTCTGCGATCTTGTCCAGCAGATAAGGCTCAGCACTGGTCTGACAAGATTGCTGCAGTTGCTGGTAATCTGCTGCCGGCAAACTTAACAGCAACTGAATTTTTTCGGCCAGCTGACGCACCAGCGCCGGCTCTGTGTCGGCACTGACCAGATAGCCGTTTGTGCCATCCCGCACCTGCATCGCCGAACCATCGGTTGTTGTCGCCACCACCGGAGTGCCACAGGCCATCGCTTCAGTCATCACCAGACCAAAAGACTCGTTACGCGATAGACTGACGAAAACCCGGCTGCGCTGATAATAGTCTTTTAATTGCTCTGCACCCTTTGCCGCGACTAACTGCAGCTGGGGATATTGGCTGGCTGCAGCCTGCAGTTGTTGATGCCAGGGGCCATGACCAATCACCACGACCCTTTTACCGTCCAATGCCGGTAATAAGGCAATCAGCCGGTCCATGCCTTTATTCAAATCCAGCGTGCCGACGTACAGCACATCGATATCTTTGTTTGTCGAAGCCAAGGCCGGCACAGCACCAAACACCGGATGGATGCCGGCCGGCAGCACTTCAGACCGCAGGTCCTGCCGGAAAAAACGCTGACGGAGTTGTTCACTGACAAAAATCCACTGGTCAACTTGCGCGGCTGCAGCTTTATACCAACGGGATTCCGGCTGATAGGCGTAAATATCAGTGCCATGGCAGGTGACCACAATCTTCACCTGCGGATTGCGCAACCAACGATAGGTTAATGCCAGCCAGATGGTTGGATAGAAAAAATGCACATGAATGATGTCAAATTTTTGCCGGCTAAAGACAAAACGCCAGACAAACTGCCCCCAGAACACCGGATAACGCAGTAAACGCCAGGGCATTCTGTCATTCTGCCACTCCATTTGGAAATAAGCCGGGTTTAATGCCGCAAGTGCCGCGACCTGATTGCGGACAAACACCCCCTGAAACGGCGCTGCGGGTTTGGGCCCCATATTGGTCAGGATTAACAAGCGTTGCAGCATCAATGGTACCTGCAGTTCAGAAAGTCGGCTGATCATACTGGCAAACTGGCGGTGGTCACAACCAAAATGCCAGCGTGCTGTCACGCATATACCCCAAGTGCTGAAATAAAGCGCAGTTAAGCTGCTGATTTCACATGAGGCCGATAGTCAGCATCGGGTTGTTCACCTATAATCGCCCGATAACAAAACAAGAACAACAATGTAATAGCGGGATCTGCTTATGCGCGAACATATGGTGTTATTTATCACCACATTTGTGTTAACTCTGCTGGCCATTTTTATCCTGATCCCGGTCGCCAACCGGATTGGTCTGGTCGACAAACCTCATGGCCGTAAACAACATGTCGGGGCTATTCCGCTGATTGGCGGTATTTCGGTCTTTACCGGCGTGGCGCTGACCTTAAGTTATTTTGGTCTGCCCGGCGACACCCATTGGTATTATCTGCTGTGTGGCGGCACTATCGTCATTCTGGGTGTTTTTGACGATTTCCTCGATTTAAGCGTGAAACTGCGGCTGATTGCGCAGGTGATCATCGCGCTGGTGATGATGTATGGCCTTCAGCTGTATGTCGCCGATTTGGGCGATTTGTTTGGTCTTGGCGCCGTCAGCCTCGGTTATATCGGTATCCCCTTTACCGTAATTGCGGTCATTGCCGCCATCAACGCTTTTAACATGATTGATGGTATCGATGGTCTGGCCGGCATGCTGAGCGGTGTCAGTTTTGTCTCGTTGACGTTGATGATGGGCATTGGCGGCCAACTCGAACATGCAGTGTTGCCGATGGTGTTGGTATTTGCCCTCATCCCCTACCTGATGTTTAACCTCGACTTAGTCGGTAAAGGCAAAGGCAAAATCTTTATGGGTGATGCCGGTAGTATGCTGATTGGCCTGTCGGTGATTTGGCTGCTGATCATCGGCAGTCAAAGTGACAGCGCCAGCTTCAGGCCGGTCACGGCGTTGTGGGTGATTGCGGTGCCGCTGATGGATATGGTGGCGATAATGATCCGCCGCATCCGCAAAGGTCAGTCGCCTTTTATGGCTGACCGCGAACATTTACATCATATCTTTTTACGGCTGGGTCTCAACTCACGTCAGGCACTGGTGGTCATTACCACCCTGGCCGCGATGCTGGCCACTATCGGCGTCGTTGGTGAATACCTGATGGTGCCCGACCTCGTGATGTTGTTGTTATTCCTGCTGATTTTTGCGTTGTATTCGCTGTCATTGCAATACATCTGGCGGATCACCCGTGCCATTAAACGTTATAAAGCCAGACAACGTGCTAAACAAAATCCGTAAATTACTGGCGGCGCGTTCTGTCATTTTATTGATTGAGCGCTTTTTCCGTTTAGGCGCCGGCGCGTTGGTGACTTTTATGGTCGCCCGCATGTTAGGCGCCGAAGCGCTTGGGACCTATGGCCTGGTCATGGTCTGGACCGCTTTTCTTGCCCCGCTGACCAACCTTGGCATGAACAATCTGGTGCAGAAAATGGCCAGCAGCCAAAGTGATCCGGCCAAAGCCATGCAGTTTCTGCAGACCGCCGTCTGGCTGCGTATCATCGCGGGCGGCGTGTTTGGCTTGCTGATGATCGCCGGTTTTATGCTGTTTTATCCGCATTATTTCGCTGCAGGTCCTTGGCAAATCGCCATGCTGTTTATGTTGCAGAGCTTTTTTGCACTGATTTTGTTTGAATATCAACAAAACTACCTCGGTCATTTCCGCGCCGTGGCGCTGACCAAGATCGCCGTGTCGGCGTTGACTTTAATGGTGCGGATTTGGGGATTGCTGCAGGGCTACGGCATTAGTTTTTTATTGCTGATTGTCGGCATCGAGTTTCTGCTCACCGGCGCCGTACAATATTATTGGTATCGCCGTTATGCGCCAGATGATGCCCGCTGGCACTGGCAATTTTTTGACTGGCCTGCCGGCAAAGCCTTGCTGAAACGGTCATCCTGGCTTTGGGTCTCCGGCATTGTTTCAGTGATTTATCTGAAAATCGACACTGTGATGATCGAGAGTATGCTTGGCGTGGCGGCAACCGGCCAGTATACCGCAGTGGCGCGCATCTCAGAACTTTGGTATGTGATCCCGGTCACTTTAGCCGCCCGTTATTACCCGGATTTACTGAAAGCTTTTGAACAAAGCTGGCCACAATACCTGTTGATCCTGCGCCGGCGTGGCTTGCAGTTTTTTGGCCTGGCACTGGTGATTTCGATTCTGATGACAATCAGCGCTTATTGGATCATGTTGTTTGCTTATGGCGAGAAATTTACCGGCTCGACCACAGTGCTGCAAATTCATGTCTGGGCCGGCTGTTTTGTCTTTGTGCGCGCGCTGATCAGTCAGCATCTGATTATCACCGGCAACGAACCACTGAGCCTGCTCAGTCATGGTGTTGGCGCTTTACTGAACGTGGGGCTGAACTTCCTGCTTATTCCGCGAATGGGTATTGAAGGCGCGGCCTGGGCCACGCTGATATCTTATGCTTACGCCTCGTTTTTCTTTATCTTCTTCTCGAAAAAGACCCGGGCGCATTTCTTTGAAATGCTGAAGCTGAAAAGAGAAAGCCTGTCTTCAGGATAAAAAAAGCCGCCCCTCATCGCGACGGATTGGGGCGGCTTTTTTATCTGGTCGGGATTAAGCAGGCAATTCCCAGCTGACCCAGCCCTGTTGCCAAGACAATAAAATCAGCCCACCAAAGGCAATGCGGTACCAGGCGAAAATCTCATAGCTGTGATTCGCGACAAAACGCACTAAAGTTCGTACCGCCAGCAGCGCACTGATAAAGGCAGTGACAAAACCGACGGCAAACATCGGCGCGTCGTCCAGCTGCAGCAGTTCGCGGTGTTTGTAGATATCGTAGAAGGTGGCGGCAAACATCGTTGGCACCGCAAGGAAAAACGAAAATTCTGCGGCGACTTTGCGGTCCAGACCAATAAACAGCCCGCCGATAATAGTGGCGCCAGAACGCGAAGTGCCCGGGATCATCGACACTACCTGGGCACAACCGACTTTAAACGCATCCAGCAGACTCATATCGTCAACATCATGCACCCGCACCTGATGGGTACGGCGCTCAGCCCACAGGATAATCAGGCCACCGACAATCAGCATGATGGCAACCGACACCGGGTTAAACAGATAATATTTAATGGTTTTGATAAACATCAAACCGATGATAGCGGCCGGTAAAAACGCCACCAGCAGATTTAACACAAAACGCTGTGCTTTAGGTTCACTGACAATGCCGGTGGCGACGCCGATAAAACGCTGCCGGTATTCAAACACAATCGCCAGAATAGCGCCGAGCTGAATGGCGATTTCAAACACCCTGCCATCATTATGAAAACCGATTAAATCGCCGACGACAATTAAATGGCCGGTACTGGAGACCGGCAAAAATTCGGTCAGACCTTCGACAATGCCCAGAATAAAGGCCTGAATTAACAACCACCAATCCATGTTGACTCCAATCAATACTGAAATTGGTGGTTATTATCCGGACTTTTCCCTGTCCGTCCAACTACTTTCCGGCCTTTCTGCACAGCAGCGGTTAAGCCTGCTGCCAGCCAAACGGATCTGTGATGGAAAACGCCGGCTCAGTGAACCAGCGCGGCCCGGTTTGCGTCATGTAAAAATGATCCTCTAGCCGCACCCCAAATTCGCCCGGGATACAAATCATCGGCTCATTGGAGAAACACATGCCCTCGGCCAGCGGCAGTACATTGCCGCGCACCAGATAAGGCCATTCGTGGATATCCAAGCCAATACCATGGCCAGTGCGATGTGGCAGACCCGGCAGCCGGTAATCTGGCCCAAGGCCTGCTGCAGTTAACACAGCGCGCGCTGCATCATCGACCGCACCACAAGGCACTCCGGGCTGAGCGGCGGCAAAAGCGGCCGCCTGCGCCTGTTTTTCCAGGTTCCAGATGGCCTGCTGACGCTCGGTCGGCTCACCAAACACATAACTGCGGGTAATGTCGGAAACATAATGATGCAGCCGGCAGCCGGTATCGATCAGCACCATATCGCCGCGCTGCAGATATTGCGGGTCTTTGACACCATGTGGGTACGCTGTGGCTTCCCCAAACAGCACAATACAAAAATACGAACCGCTGGCACCAACGCGGCGATGCGCTTCGTCGATAAAAGCCTCAACTTCCAGCGTGCTGATGCCGGGTTTTAAGATTTGCGCCACCGCCTGATGTACCGTCAGCGTCATGTCCATGGCCCGTTGCATAATGGCGATCTCAGCCGCGGATTTCTGCCGCCGGCAGGCCGCTGTTACAGCAGCCGCATTGATAAACTGCGTTGTTGGTGCGAGTTGCTGCAGCGCATCCACAATAAAAAAAGCACAGCTTTCATCAAGCCCCACCCGCGCATCCGCAGCAACGCCCAAATTGCCTAAAGTCGCGAGCAATAATTGATAAGGGTTTTCGTCTTCTTCCCAGCCGATAACTTCGGCTTTGATTTGCTGGTACTCCGACAAAGTGCCAATTTCAAACACCGGCGCTATGTATTTCAGTACGCCGTCTGCGGTCAGAATGGCGCCGACCAGCCGCTCACTGGCATACCAGGCGGTGCCGGTAAAATACAGCAGGCTGCTGCCGGCATTTAAATACAAGGCCGCGATATTCTGCTCGCGCATCAGCGCACAGGCACGCTGCATTCTGGCCTGATATTCCGGTAACGCTATTGGGCTTACGCCTTCGCGCATATCGGTCAGACTGGCTAAAACCTGCGCTGGGTCGGCGCCGCCAATCTGGCGGGCGGCCTTTGGTATCGATAGTTGCGACATGAGTAAAAACTCCTGTGGTAGATTCAACGTGACTGCTTCGTTATTCGCAGTATGCCAAGCGCACAGCATGAATTTAAATGATATGATTTCACCACACTATGAATTTGACTCATGCTTATGCAAATATTACCACCCCTGAAAGCACTGCAGGCCTTTGAAGCCACCGCCCGTTTGCATAGCTTCAGCGCTGCAGCGCAGGAGCTGTTTGTCAGCCAGAGCGCTATCTCGCATCAGGTCCGCCTGCTGGAACAACAACTCGGCTGCGTGTTGATAAACCGCAAACAGCAGCCGTTGGCACTGACTGAACAAGGCGCCACGTTATTTTCAGTGTTGCAGGAGAGTTTTTTCCGCATGCGTTCAGTCTGTCAGCATTTAGTGCAGCAACCGGGCCGGCGTCTGGCGATTGCGGCGCAGACCTCAATCGCGGTGGAATTTCTGGCACCGCGGCTAAATGCCTTTCGCAGCGCTTTTCCACATATCGAAACGCTTTTACACATGGAATCCAATGCCGCCAGTCTGGACGCCGGCCAGTTTGATTTGATTCTCGGCACCTGGCCCTGCCCGTCTGGCTTTGCCACTGTCGCGCTACGGCCGGAATGGTGGTTCCCGGTCTGTAGTCCGGCGCAGTATCAGCAGCTTGATTTACAGGACCCGGCTTCGGTGTTTCAGGCCGTGCTGTACAGCTCAGAACAAGGCCAGGACTGGCAACTGTGGCGTCAGCAGATGCAGCTCAGTGCACCCGCAATGCTGCAACAACGGCAGGTGAGTCTGGCGTTACTGGCGACCAAAGCGGTCAGCAGTGGTGAAGGTATTGCACTTAGCAACAGCTGGATCGCTGGCGACGCGGTGCGCGCCGGGACGTTAAAAGCACTGCTGCAGTGGCGTTACCAGCTGCCCTGGGGCCAATATCAGCTGCACTACCGGCCCGGCGGCCAGCAGCAGCAACAGATTAATCAGTTTATTCAGTGGTTTTGTGCCCAGATGCAGCACAGTGATTTACTGGCGGCCGATGGCAGCACCGCAGGCCAGGACTAAGGCTTATTCCTGTAGCGCTATTCCAGCCGCAAGCCACCGTGACGCACAATACACCGGTTTATCGCGCCGCCGAGCACCTGCCAGTCGCTCAGATATAAACTGAACCGGCTTTTCGCCCGGGTGATAGCGGTATAAATCAGTTCACGTGTCAGCACCGGGCTGTCTGTCGGTGGTAACAGCAAAATCGCGTGCTGAAATTCCGAGCCTTGTGATTTATGCACCGTCAGGGCAAAAGCACTCTCCAGCGGCGGTAAGCGGCCCGGTAAAAACCAACGGACTTTATAACCCTGTTGCTCATCAGGCTGCAAAAACGCCACGCGCAGTTCAGTCTGGCCATTCTGCCCGACCAGTCCCGTATCAGCAGCGCCTTGTACCGCGAGACAAATGCCAATATCGCCATTCATCAGGCCTGTGCTGTAGTCATTTTGCAGCACTATCACCGGCCGGCCATGATACCAGCCCCCCTGACGGTGGATCAGATGCTGCTGCGCCAGATATTGTTCCAGCGCCTGATTCATCGTCTCCACGCCGGCCGGCCCCTGCCGCACGGCGCACAGCAGTTGCACTTGGGTCAGTTGTTGATGCAACCGCAGCGCCTGCTGGTCGGCCTCTGCAGCACTGACCGGGATTTGCAATAAATCTAAATATGGGTTCAGCCATGGCCTGATGCTGGCACAGACCGCGGTACTTGATTGCTGTGTGCTCAGCAGCTGGACCGCGACATCATGTTGTAGCTCTGCGTTGCCGGCCAGCTGCTGCAACCACGGCAGTGTCTGAGGGTCGCTATCATTGACGGCCCGGGCCAGCCGTCCAATGCCACTATCGGCACCAAAACGATGGCTGTGCCGCAGCATCATCACCTGCTGATCCAATGGATCGGGCTGCGCCGAGATAAAAGCCGCCGGCAAGGCCTGACCGGTCAGTGCCATCAGCCACTCTGCGCTATCTGCACTGTAACCGCCAGCTTGCGCATGACGGCAAATCTCCGCCAGCACAGCACCGGCTTCAACCGATGCCAGCTGGTCTTTGTCGCCCAGCAGGATCAACCGGCATTGCGGCGGCAAAGCGCGCACCAAAGCGGCAAATAAACTGACGTCAAGCATTGAGGCTTCATCGACAATCACCACATCGGCCGGCAGCGGCTGACCGGCGTGATAACGAAAGCCGCTGCCGTCCGGTTTTGGCGCCAACAGCCGGTGGACGGTCTGCGCACGTTGCGGTAACTGCGGCAAAAGGTTCGCCAGTTGCGGCAACGTGGCCGCAAGCTTTGGCCTGGACTGTGCCAGTGACTCCGTTAAGCGAGCAGCAGCTTTGCCGGTAGGTGCCGCCAGCACAATATGTAAGCCCTGGCTGGCTTGTTGTAACAACAACAGCAATAACTTCAGCACTGTAGTGGTTTTACCGGTGCCGGGACCGCCGGTGATCACAGCAAAATAGCTGCTGGCCGCCAGCGCACAGGCTTGTTGCTGCCAGTCGATGTCATCATTTGCAGCCGGGAACAGCATCGCTAACATCTGGCGCACACGGCCGGGGTCCAGTTGCTGGCGCAAAGTCTTATCCGCCTCGCGCCGGCTGGCGATAAAATCGGCGATGACGGCTTCATCGTCGGCATAACGACGCAAATAAAGGCGCTGACCTTTGAGCACAAAGGGCTGCTTGCCTGCAGAAGCGTCGGTGGCGGCCGAAGAATTCACAGCAACCAGCGCCGGATACTGCGCCAGCGCCGCTGCAACCTGAGTTGGCGGATACTCAGCACAAAAATCCAGCAGCAATTGACGCTGACGGCGATCACGCAGCGCCAACGGCAATAGTTGCAATGGCTTAGTCGCTGCGTGTTGTAAGTCCAGACACAAGTGGCCCTGCGCCAGCTGGCTGCTTGCCAGCATCAGATACAGTAACAGCGGCTCAGGTAAAGTCGCGGCCTGCGGTAAAGCCCGCAGCAGCGCAACATCCAGCGGCCTTAATAACTGCGCCTGTTGCCATAGGCTCAGCTGCAATTCAAATTCAGCAGAAAAACGCAGTAACATCAGCCAATTCCCTCTGCGGCGCTTGCGCCGGTATCAAGATCTGCGCCTTTTAGTAACAGGCGGGCCGGCTTGGTATCGCCAAGAAACAACGCATCCAAAGCGAGGATAAATTCAGCAGCAAAGGGCACTGCCAGCACCCCTTGGCCCTGTGTTTGCGACACAGCGCTGCCGCGTAAAAACCAATACAATGCCGGACCAATGTGCTGCGCGGGTTGATAGCCGACAAGCCGGGCCGACAATAAACGGTGCAGTGCCAGGCCGTATAAAGCGGCTTGTAAATCGTAACGCGCTTCGAGCATCATCTGTTGCAGCTCTTTGGCATAATAGCGGCCATCTTCGCGATAGTTACTCTTAAAATCAGCGACATAATAACGCTCACCGTCAAACAGCGTCAGGTCAATAAAACCTTTTAACATGCCGTTCAGCAGCCGCGGCTGCAATTCAGGCCTCGCCACTCCGGGCCAGAACTGCTGCTGCACTAACGCGTCCAGCAAGCGGATATCGACCCGCGTCGCTGGCAGCAGAAACTCCAGTTCGGCAATACAAGCCGGCACTGTCGCCAGCGAAGCGTTTTCAGCGACCGGCAAAGGTTGTTGCAACAGCGTCATTAACCAGCTTGCGAGCTCCGCCACAGCCAAAGCCGCATCGGCAAATAACACCGGCTGCTCTTTGTCACTTTGCAGCATGAGCCGCTGCCAGCGACCATCATGCTGGCGTCGGATCAATCCCTCCTGCGCTGCCGCAGCTACGAGTTGATCCAGCAACAAAACCGGCTCGGCGACAACAGTGGCAAAGCCCTGCGCCGCCGCCCATTCCAGCTGCGCGTGTAAAAAAGTGCCGGGGCCGGCGCCGCGGACAAATTGTTGGGCAAAGCCGGTTTGATCTGCGCCCAGGCTGAGATCAGACGCAGCTGCAACGCCCGCCATCAGTTCAGCAATTTTGCCGCCACTGGCGCTGTCGTCCGGGCTGCTGGTTTGAGAGTAGCCGGCTTGGGAATAGTTGACTTGCTGGTTATGTGCCTGCTGATTCGCACCGGGCGCTGCCAGCGCGCTGTAACTGCTGATGACCCAGGCAGGCCTTGGCGCTATGCCCTGCAACTCAAAGCCATCCGCAGCTGCGTTTTGCGCTGAAGAAGCGATATATCGCGGCGGCGCTTCAGTCTGTAAAGCAGCAAGCCCAAAAGCCGGCGCAGCAGTCAGTGGCTCTGGCAGCCACTGTGTTTGTGGCGCCAGCACGCCGTCAGCGCACAGCAGGTAACCGAGCGCACTGCGCTCTTTCAGCGGCGCCAATGTGACTACGCAGCCATGGCGTGCCCGCGTCAGCGCCACATAGAGTTTGCGCAGATCTTCACCAAGCCGTTCCTGCTCCGCCCGGGCAAAACTCTGCTCGTCAAAGCGGGTGGCGAGCTCACGCCTGCCATCGGGCTGGTGCCAGCTGTAAGGCAGTTTTTTTGTGTCCAGCTCACGGGCAGCAAGCAAAAATGGCAAAAAAACCAGCGGATATTCGAGGCCTTTGGATTTATGAATAGTGACAATTTTCAGTAAAGCTGCATCGGATTCCAGCCGCAGTTTCAGTGCATCGGCGCCTAACTCACCTTCACCCTGCAGATGATGCTGCAGATAACGCAGCAATGCCGCTTCACCATCAAGCTGACGGGCTGCTTGCTGCAGCAATTCAGCCAAGTGAAATAAATCGGTGAGCTGGCGCTCCGCATCCGGCCGGCGTGCCAGTTGCTGCACCAATGCAAAATCCTGCAACAGCCGGTGCACCAGCGCCAGCACGCCCTGACTGCGCCAGACTTGTTGATAGCCGATAAAGCGCAGCTGCATTTGTTCCAGCGCCCAGTCATCCTGTTGCAGCGCCAGCAATTGCACATAAGTCCAGCCCATCGCCGGGGTCGCGAGCGCAGCTCTGAGTTTGCCGACATGGCGGGGTTCAGCGCAGGCACTGAGCCATAACCACAATTCGCCGGCAAGTACGCTGTCAAACACCGAGCCTTTGTCCGACAGATACACGGCGCGCACCTCAAGCGCCGCCAGTTCAGCGCGGATGACATCGGCTTCCTGCTGATTATTCACCAGCACAGCGATATCAGCCGGCTGCAGTGGGATCAGGACGCCATCCGGCGCTAAAAAACCACAGCGTTGCTCGCGGGCCGCCTGCAACAAACTGACAATCTGCCAGGCGCAGTAGCGGGCACTTTGACTCAGGTACGCCGCTTTGCTGAGCGGTTTTTCGCTGCTGTCGAGCGAAAGCCATTGCAGCGCGGGTAACGGCTTAGCATCCAGCACCAGCTGCTCAGACCGGCCTTTGGCATTGACCGGCAAAAACGGCAGTAACTCAGGCTGGTCACGAAACAAAAACGCGCCTTTACCGCTATCGCGCTGCTCGGCCTGCAGGAACAGCTGATTCACCGCCTCGACCATAGCTGCTGTGGAGCGAAAGTTTGTGCCAAGCGAAAAATGCCGGCCTTGTGTTTGCCGTTTGGCGGCGAGATAAGTGTAAATATCAGCGCCGCGAAAACCATAAATCGCCTGTTTCGGGTCGCCAATCAGCAATAAACCACAATCATCACGCAGCACTTCTGGTTGATAAATCCGGCTGAAAATACGCCATTGCAGTGGATCTGTGTCCTGAAATTCATCAATCAGCGCCAGCGGGAATTGCTGGCGGATAATAGCCGCCAGTGCCTCACCATTGTCGCCTTGCAAGGCGTTGTCGAGCTGGCTGAGTAAATCATCAAAACCAAGCTCAGCACGTTGCTGTTTTAATAACTCAAACTGCGCCCGCACCTGCGCCAACGCATGCAGACGCAGCGTGAAGCTGACATCGGGCAAATCAGTTAACGCCTGGGGCAAGCGCGCCATTGCAGCAAACGCCGGATGCTGCGGCGGTGCGCCTTTCCAGGCCTCAGCCATACCGTCCGGCGTCAATCGCTCCAGACCTTTGCCAATTTCAGGCCAGACCAAAGCCGGGTCGTCGCACCAATCCGTCAGGCCCTGCAGCCATTTCGCCACATAATCGGCCCTGAGTTTGGTGTTGTTGGTAAGACCGGCCGCCCGGCCCTGCTCTATCAGCGCTCCAATTTGCGGGATCCAGTCGCGCCACGGCGCTTTTAACGCGGTGAGTTGCTCACGGCGCTGAGTAATTTCCTGCTCCAGCAGCATGGCTAAAGGTAAAGACGGCGTAGCCAGCGCTTCCTGCCACAGCGGCAATAAGGCCTGCCAAAGCTGCTCGGGGCTGGCAAAACTTTGCTGATAACGCACAAATAACGGCAGCGGCAACGGATAAATTTCAGAGCGCCAGTAATCCATCACCACTTGTTGCTGCAAGCTGCTCTGGTCGGTCACCAGCTCGTGTTCAAACTGACTGCCACAGGCAAAAGCGTGTTCGCTGAGCATGCGCTTAGCCCAGCCGTGAATAGTCGCGACAGCGGCTTCATCCATCCACTGCGCCGCTAAGTCGAGCTGCCGGGCGCATTCTGCGTGTTGCTCCGGCGCAAAAGCCGCCAGCAAAGCTTGAAGCGCCGCGTCCTCTGCCGGCAGTTCACCGGCAAACACCAGTGCAGCATCGCTTAACCGTTGCTGGATCCGGCCTTTAAGCTCTGCCGTCGCAGCTTCAGTAAAAGTCACCACCAGAATTTCGTCCGGCCGCAGCGGCGCCGTCAGGCCATGCCCCAGCACCAGACGCAGATACAAAGCGGCAATGGTATAAGTTTTGCCGGTGCCGGCACTGGCTTCAATCAATGAAGTGCCCTGCAGCGGCAGTTGCATAAAATTCAGTGGCTGCATCAGATAGCTCCTGCGTTAGACGGCGCAGTTCCCAGAGCCTGCAGCAGCGGTTGTAACAAATCCTCCGCCAGCGCCGGCGATAATTCGCGGTGCCAGAACAGGGAGAAATCAGCAAAAGCGCGACGCAGATAAGGATTGTGCTGCACCAGACCGGCGCTAAAGCCGCTGCCATCGTACATCTGCTGCAGTTTTTGCAGCTGTTTATCATCCATTTTGCTTTGCAGCCAGGCTCCTGCCAGTTTCAGCACAAAAGGCAACGGCTGTTGCATGCCTTGCAGATAACAGCCAAGCAGGCGCTGCAGCAGCGCTGCGGCGTCTTGCGCGTTCAGTGGTGGCAGCACTAAGTCGCCATCCGGTGCCACTATATGCTGACGCACCGGCTGGCCGGCGGCAGATGACAACAGCGCCATCAGCCAGGGCAATAGTAAAGGCCCAAGACGCCATTCACCGTCGCGTTGTAAGGCTTCGCTGTGCAGATGCAATTGCCACAGGCTGCCATCTGATGCCTGGCGCAGTTGTTTGAGCCAGTCCTGCACCGTACATTCAATAGCAGCGGCGGCAACAACTGCTTTTTCAACAACTGCGCCTTCCGCCGGCTCATCCGTGTGATGTGCTGGCACGGTCAGGGCACAACGATAACGCAACAGCTGGAAATCACGCGCCAGTGCCGAGGTTGTTGCCAGTTGCCGGCTAAAGCGCTGCAATTGTTCCGGTAGTTGCTGTACCAATGCGTCGCTGATCAACACCCCAGCCGCGCCGACCGGTAATAACCCGGCGGCATCGGCCTGTTGCAGTTGCTGGCGGATAAGGCCAGTCCAGTCGTGATCGGCGGGAAGCTGTTGTTCACGCAGCTGCTGCGCCAGATTGCTGAACACTTGCTGCTGCAGCTGCCAGTGCGCCAAAGCATCCAGCACAAAAGCTTCATCGTCACTTTGCGCTTCAGCCGCAGCACGGAACGTCACTTTCAGCCGCTGCTGAAAGAAACAACGCACCGGATCGCGCAAAAAGTCATGCAGCTGGGTCAGGTCCAGCGGTTGCTCCGGCACTTGCAGTGGCAAAGGGCCGCTGTCCTGTAGCTCAGGCGCCGGCTGATAAAAACTGCGCCACTCGCGTTGCCAGCTACGTAATTCACCGCGTCGGTAGCGCTCGCTGTAGGGTTTTAACGGAAAATCTTCGGTCAGAGCCACCAGCAAATCACTGCCATCTTCAAGCCGCCAGCCGCGGGCCAGATGGGCGCGCAGCTGCGCGACTAACACACTGGGTTCGCGTTCGCTGTTGTCATGAATGCTGCGGCCGAGCCAACTGATCCGCAGCCGCTCACGGGCCGACAACAAAGCTTCGAGCAACAGGTAACGGTCATCATCACGCCGCGAGCGGTCGCCGGGCCTGTGCTGCAGCGCCATCAGGTCAAAATCCTGCCGCCGCTGCACCCGTGGGAAAGCGCCATCCTGCATGCCGAGTAAATGCACCTGGCGAAACGGAATAGCCCGCATCGGTAACAACGAAGCAAAATTGACTGCGCCAGATAAAAAGCGCTGCTGCAGACTGTTTTTTTCAAATTGACCAAGCCAGGCACTGGCAACCACCTGCAGTGCCAGTGGCGTGTCGAGCCGGCCGTTTTGGCAGGCTTGCAGCCAGCTGGCAAGTTCTTCCGTCAGCTGAGGGCGCAGCAGCAGGCCCTGTTCGGTGTCGGCAGCAAAAAAATCTTCCAGCAGCTGTAATAAAGTCTGATACCACTGCTCAGGCGTTTTGGCGTCAGCACTTAACTGCCACCAGTCATCCAGCTGTTGCAATAACAACGCCAGCTGACCGGCAAATTCCGCCTCCAGCCCCTGCACAGCACCAAGCGGCGCCGCCGCATCGCTACCAAAGTCCAAAAGCGGCACAGCGTCGCCACAGGCATAGCCCAGCAACATACGCTTTAATGCATGCATCAGGCTAAACTGCTGATAATCAAAACGAATCCCAAGACTTTGCCGCTGTTCACTGTGCAGGCCCCAATGCGCACCGGCCTGCGTCAACCAGCTGCTGAGCCGCTCCACTGATTGCGCATCCAGCGCAAATTTGGCGGCAAGCTCAGGCACCTGCAATAAGTCGATAATGTCGCTGACATAAAAGCGCTGCTGACGGATATTCAGCAGATAATGCAGCGCCTGCAGCAGCGGCTGCTGCACAGTGGCGGCCTGATCAGCGATGGTAAACGGCAAATAGCGGTCATCGTCGCGCCGGTAACGGCCAAACACCGCATGAATCGCGGCGGCATATTCGTTGATGTCCGGCACCATCACCATAAAATCACTGAAGTTCAGTGTCGGATCGGCCTGCAGCTGCGCCAGCAGGTCATCATGCAACACTTCAAGTTCACGCACGACACTGTGACAGCGGGCAAAACATAACGAGCGGGCAGCCGTTAGATCCAGCGCCGGCCAGAATGGTCGGCTATCCGGCAGGTCGCGCAGCTGCAGAATGTCCTGCTGCAATTGTCCGAGTAAAAACGAAGTATCGTAGTCGCTGAATAGATCAATGCGCTCACCGCGAAACAGCTGACGGAACTGCTCGGTCTGGTCAAACTGGTCAAGCAGGCGGATATAGTCGCGGCCCTGTTTACCCCAGGCCGCCAGCAACGGATGACCGGCCGCGCCGGATTTGACCTGCTGACGCGACCGTCCGCCCTGCGACTGTGGGTACAAATCTTTGTCGGCGATAATGTCCGCCCAGTAATGCTGACAGGGATTGTGCACTGCCAGCAAAATCTGCGTATAAGGTGCTATCGCGGCCAAGGCTTCGAGGCTTTGCTGCGACATGCTGCTGATACCAAATAACATCACACGACGTGGCAGCTGCGCCGGTCGCTTCATGAGGCTATAGCCCGCAGCCCGCTGCAAAAAAGTTTGATGCAGGGACGCCCGGCTGAACTGCCGCTCTTCGGGTTGCAGGTCGGCCAGAATGGCGCGCCACAACGCACTCTGCCATTGGTATTCTTCAGGTAGTGGCCGCTGCTGGCCCTGTGCGTCAGTCAGCACATCCAGCTGCTGTTGCCATAACAACAGCCAGTCGGCGCGGTACACCTGATACTGGTCAAATAAATCCGCCAGCTTCAGCGCCAGCTGGTCGGTTTTACGTTGCTGCTCATCATCCGCCAAATAGGCGGCCAGCGTGGCAAACTGCGGTTGTTGCACCAACTCTGGCAATAAGCGCAGCAGGCGCCAGTGCAGCTGGTCTTTGTCAAAAGCACAGTGTTGTGGAATATGCAGATCGGGTAACAGCCAGCGGTACAGCTGCCAGACAAAACGGTGTGGCATCGTCAGCGACAAACCGGCGGCAATGCCTAAGCCGCCACTGCCGTCGGGCTTGGGTTCAGCCGCCAGCGCCAGTTTCAGCCACTGCGCGATGCCGTTGCTTTGTACCAGAATGGTTTCAGATTCAAAAACATCCAGCGGATACGCCGCCATCCAGGCGGTGCACAAAGCGCGCAACTGCTCCGGCAAATTGGCATGGACCACCATAAAGCCCGGGGTCAACGGCGTGGGATTCGATATTAACAACACAACATCCTTGCTTGGTGTCAGCAGCTGACCACCTGGTTACGTCCGCGATTTTTCGCCTGATACAAAGCACTGTCGGCGCGGGTGATGACTTCACGCACCTGCTCATGCCGGCCAGCCTGAGTCAGGCCGATGCTGATACTGATGCGAAGTTCTGGATAAGCGCTAAAACGCAGCGATGCCACCGCCTGGCGCAGCTGTTCGGCGATAGCAGTCGCCTGCTGCTCTGTGGTATCCGGCAGCACCAGCAAGAATTCTTCGCCGCCACTGCGGCCAATCCGGTCCGGCGCCCGTAACACCGATTGCATGGCCTGCGCCACGCCGCGCAGCACTTCGTCACCGGCATCGTGGCCATATAAATCGTTGCATTGTTTAAAGTGGTCAATGTCTGCAATCAGCAAACTCCAGGCCTGCTGGCTGTGGCTAGCCTGCTCCAGCACCCGGTTGCACTGCGCCAGAATGGCCCTGCGGTTGCCAACCTGGGTCAGTTCGTCGGTCATCGCCAGTTTGTGCAGACGTCTGTTGCGCTGAATTTGCGAAATGGCATAAAACAGCGCGATGAGCGCCAGCACCACAAACAAACCAATAGCGGTATATTGCCAGCGCTGTGCGGCTTCCAGCACGGCCAGCTGCTGGCCGGTTAAACGATTCTCGGCCTGTAGCTGCGAGTTTTTCTGCGACTGCAGTTCGCTGTCAAACTGGAACTTTAATAATGCCTCGCGCTGCAGTTTGGCCTGCGAATTTAGCTGCTCCTGCAGCGCCACCGCCTCGGCTTGCAATTGATAGGCACGCTCAAATTGACCGGCTTTGGCTTCAGCCCGCGACCAGGCCTGGCGTAACATCAACATGTAACGCGGATTTTTTTCCTGCGCCAGCAAAGTGTCAGCAGCGGCAAATTTCACTGCAGCCTGTGCCGACTGGCCCGTTTCTGCCAGCGCTTCCGCCTGATACAGCTGATATAAAGTATTGTTGTAGGGCAGAAAATCCGGATCTTTGGCCTGAATACGCCGGATCTGTTGTTCTATCGCCGCGATCAGTTCCAGCGATTGGGTAAATTTTTGTTCCAGGTTACTGACCCACAGCAGCTCAATCGCCACCGCCACCGCATAACGCTGGTCGTCGATATCCTGATAGATTTTTTGTACTTGCTGCAGCACGGCCCGGGCCTGCGGCGTTTTGCCCATTTCGGCGAAAATAAAGGCTTTTTGCAATAACACAAAGGCCTGCCGGTAGCTGTCATTTGGCGCTATATATTCGCGTTCACTGGTTTCGAGGTATTCCAGCGCTTTGTCGTATTCCGCCATGCGGCGAAAGGCCGCCGCAATATTTTCCAGCGACAAACCAACACCCAGACGGTTGCCGGATTTCTGATATAACTCAAAGGCTTTAAATAAACGAATTAAGGCTTCGGCATGTTCGCCGCGGGTAGAATGAAAATCCGCCTGAGCAGACAACACATTGGCTTGTGCCAGCGCGTCTTCACTGCTGTTGGCCAATGCCAGCGCCTGAGATAAATCAGCTTCCTGACGCGCGGTATCGCTGGTAACTGCCAGAAATGAAGCCCGGCATAAATAAAAATAACTCAGTGTCAGGTGATCAGCGGCGTAGGCTGGATCAGCGATAAAACGTTCAGCGTAAGCAATACCGGCTTTGGGATCTTCAGCAAACTCAATGGCACAGGCTTCACGTTGATAACGGCGCAGACGCGGCTCATCGTTCGGCGGCAACTGTTGCTTTAACTGGCTGAGGAAAGCGTTGGCGGCTTTGGCGTCATAAAACACCTGTTCGCCGTGCTCGAGCTGGCGCACCAGCTCGTCAAATGCAGCGGTATCCGCCGCTACAGCAGCTCCGCCGCAACCAAGCCACAACACAGCACCAAGCAGTGCTTGCGCAATTTGCCGCATCAAACCTCCGTGCCAGCTCAGCGCTGGTGATAACCATCCGGATTTTGTTGTTGCCAGCGCCAGGCGTCCCGCACCATATCCGCCAGCGAATGTTCGGCACGCCAGTCCAGTAAGCGGGCAGCCTTAGCCGGTTCGGCGTAGCAGACAGCCACGTCACCAGGACGGCGGTCGACCAGCTGATAAGGCACTGCCACGTTGTTTTCACGGGCAAAAGCCTCGACCATCTGTAACACACTATAGCCCTGACCAGTGCCTAAATTTACCGCTTCGATGCCTTTGTGCTGTTGCAGGTACTTTAACGCCTGCAAATGGCCACGCGCCAAATCCATCACATGGATGTAATCCCGCACGCCGGTACCATCCACCGTTGGATAATCACTGCCAAACACTGACAACTGCGCACGTTTGCCAACAGCAACCTGAGAAATAAACGGCATCAGATTGTTCGGAATACCATTTGGATCTTCACCAATCAACCCGCTTGGGTGCGCCCCGACCGGGTTAAAATAACGCAATAAAGTGATACGCCACTCTGCATCCGCTGCGGCCAGGTCCTGCAGAATATATTCAATCATCAGCTTGCTCTGGCCATACGGATTGGTGGCAGAGCGTGCCGAGCTTTCAGTGATCGGCACTTCGGCCGCCGCGCCGTAGACGGTCGCCGACGAACTGAACACCAGCTGCTTCACGCCGGCATCAGCCATCACGCGGCATAAAGTCACAGTGCCGGCCACATTATAGTCATAGTATTTCAGCGGTAATTGGGTGGATTCACCGACCGCTTTTAACCCGGCAAAATGCACCACAGCTGTGATCGGATATTCGGCAAATACCCGGCGTAACGCGGCTTCATCGCGGATATCAGCTTCAATCAGCGGTACGGCTTTGCCGGTGATTTGGGCGACGCGGCGCAATGATTCAGCCGACGAGTTACACAAATTATCCAGCGCGATGACATCAAAACCAGCCTGTTGCAGCACTATTGCGGTATGGCTACCGATATAACCGGCGCCCCCCGTTAATAAAATCAAAGACATATCACATCCTTATGGCAATACTTTTTTAAAAGGTTTGACGGTACTGCGGTCGTAGACGCCATTGAGGATAAAAGGGTCCTGCGCAGCCCACTGCTGTGCTTCGGCTAATGAGGCAAATTCTGCGACGACCAGAGAGCCGCTGAAGCCGGCATCGCCCGGTTCATTGCTGTCTATCGCCGGTGTCGGGCCAGCAATTAACAGCCGGCCGGCGTCGTTTAGTGCCTGTAAACGGGCCAAATGTGCAGGCCGGTGCTGCAGACGTAATGACAGGCTATTGGCGATATCTTCAGAATAAATCATGTAATACATGTCAGGCTCACTTGCTGCAGAGAAGGCGGGAATTGTTTGCGAAGATAACAGATAGCATATTGATTTTTCAACGCCAGCACCGCCGAAAGGCACAGCAACTGTCAAATACCTGCGCCTGTTTGCTACACATGATTTGTTGGAAACAATCAGATCAAAAAACGCCCTGACGGGCGTTTTTACGATGATTTGGTGCGGCAACTTGGTACTGCGATTAGTTGCTGTAGTCAGGTGCTCAGGCGGCTTGGCCTAAAGTCTGCTTGCGCTGATTGTAGAAATCCACCATTTGCTGCATCTGCTCTGCGTCATAGGGTACCAGACTGCCCAGCACCAGGCGTTTTTCACCGACGCCAATAACTTCATCGCCTTCACAGAGTTCAAAACGCAACACTACCTGTGCCCGTTTGCCCTCTTGCGTTAAGGTCGATTCGACTAAACGCAGGCTCGGACATTGCTGGCTAAAGCGACTGAAATGCAGCGCCATACTCTGGTAAATCACCAGCGGTCGCTGTGGGTTGATCATCACATCATGTTGCTGCATCAGCGGCTGCAGTATATGCGGAAAGTTCTGGCCGGAAAAACGCACATAGTCCCGCACCAGTTGTTCAATAAACTGACATTGTTGCTGCCGTTCGCCGGATTGCGTCAGCGACAAGTAGACTTTCCCATTCTGGTCCTGAATTTGTACTTCGTCGCCCTGTTCAACGCAGTGCAGCAACACATCAGCCCCTACCATACCTTCAAAGCGGCAACTGAGCTCAGCGGACAGTCCGTAACGTCTCAGCAGATAAGCAAACAGCAAATCGCCCGGCACGCAGAACCTTTTGCTGTCGGCATCGTGGATAGGATTAAAATCTTCGGCCACGTTTTTAGCAAACTGACTGGCCTGCTCGGCGCTGAAAACGAATTGTTCGCCCTGGCGGCTGACAAAAGCATCAAGAAACATCTGGGACCTATAAACACAGCAATGAGCCCTGCAGTCTAACTGAATACGCCGGTTTGGATGGTATAACCAGTATGTGCTCTGAGTTTTGGCCGGCAAACCAAAAAATACTGTATATCCACACAGTAAATGCTTGCTTTTTGTTCTGAAGCTGATTACTGTATGAACATACACTGTATGCATCATCAGTATTTGAGGTTTTTATGCGCCAATTTGCTTTGACACCATCGGCAGTCCGTCCTCTGCAACCACAGCTGAAATCACAGCAAACAAGCTATTTCCGTGAAGTCAGTGAGGCTCACTTTGCTGCGGTTTGTCAGACATTGGCTGCCCTGACTGCAACCGGTGAGCAGCAACAAGGCTGGGTACTGGTTCTGGCGCCGCAACTGCATCTGAGCAAACAAGTACTGGAGCAATGTCAGATTGATTGCCAGCGCCTGTTGCTGATCAGTCAAAAACAAGTCCACCGTTATGACAATCTGATGCGGGATGCGCTGACCTGTTCGACCTGTAGTGCAGTGGTCAGTTTTTTACCGGCGGATTGTGCAGAACTGGCCGATTATCAGTATCTGGCCAACAAATATCAGACACAACTGATTAATCACAGCACCAGCGGAGCAACGACCCACTAAACTGGTTTATGCGCTCCATCACCTGCAAGAGGCAGCACAGGCACCGGCAGAGGTAACAGTACCTTTGCCGGAATGCATTGGGTACAATCGCATTTTTGCGCTGATGGGTCGGATGATTAAATGAATTGTTACTGCGGGCAACCAAAGCTATATCAGGATTGCTGTCAGCCCTGTCATACCGGGTCTGGTCCTGCACAGAGCGCAGAGCAATTAATGCGGTCCCGGTTCAGTGCTTATGTGCTGCAATTAGTGCCCTACATCGCCGAGACTTATTACCCGGCAGTTCAATCGGCAGACGCTATTGCTGAAATTGCGGCATTTGCGGGTAATGCACACTTTCTGGCGCTGCAGGTTGTAGCGTCTGGTGGTACTCCGGGCGTCGATCCTGGCCAGTTCCCAGCGTTACCGTCAGCATTTGACCTAGCAGCAACGATTGGTTTGTCGGCAGCACAACCGCCGCTGAGTTATGTGCATTTTAAGGTGTGGTTCTTCATCGCGGACAAATTGCATGTGCTGGAAGAACATTCACGGTTTATTCGCTTAGACGGGCAGTGGCGTTATATCGATGGTGTGTTATTACCACACCCGGTCATGAAAACAGGCCGCAATGATTTGTGCCCCTGCGGCAGTGGTAAAAAATTTAAAGCCTGCAATCCGCACTGGTTAAACCATCAACCGGCACCAGCCCGGCCACCACTCTGACCCGTTAGCCCCGGCAAGCCAGCACCGGTCTATTAACGAAGTCACTGCAACAACATGGCTCACGCCATCCGGTTTTTCGCTGCTGTTCAGGCGGCTGCAGGTGTATGTAATTGCTCGAGGACGTCGTAAAGTAATGTGGCATCAGTGCTCTGCACTGGCGCCAATTGCTTGGCCAGATGGCGCTGACAATGTAGAGATAAGTTGTCTGCTAAATCTGCAGTGAGTTTCTTTGCATCGTGCCGTATCACCGCCGGCGGCGGTTGGAGCAATATTCCGAGCCGCATTGCGGCAAAACCGCCTTGCGTCATCAGTTTCGTATGTTGTTGTAATAGCGGCAGATCATCCGGTTGTAGCCCGTAGTCGCGTTGTGGCACCAATTGCAGTTGCTGGCGCAGATCTGTCGTTTGAGGAGTTGCTTGCTGGTCTGCCAGACAAAATCCGGCTTGTTCTTCAATCGCCGGAGATAAAAACGCTAACCATAAACGGAAATCAGCGTGCAGGTGTTGCTGCACAGACTGGTTCAGTTCATTACCTAATTGCCACTCGTTAATCAGCATGTCAGTTGCTTACTTATGATGAGTCCAGACACAGAATTGCTGAGATTATCGGCAGTCAGTCAGCGAACTTGAGATATTTGCTTTACAACATCACTTTTTTTGATAATATGCCCGCCACGTGGAGGGGTTCCCGAGTGGCCAAAGGGATCAGACTGTAAATCTGCCGGCACTGCCTTCGAAGGTTCGAATCCTTCCCCCTCCACCATCTTCGCTTGATCTCAGACGCCCTTGCGGCATCAACATTGTTAGAAATCCAGCCCAGCATGTTTGAAACGACAACATCCAGTTGTTTTCAGTGGTTTTTTCAGCAAAGCTGACTTAACTATTTTCACAAGAAATTGTACCGCACAGGATCCACCTAAAACTGGTTTCGCGGGTCGGCAATAATGGAAAATGGGCGCGCGGCAGAGGCCACTCAAGCCTCCGCCAGCAAAGATGGATCAGGCCTGCTGCAATAGTGGCAATAATTCGGTTAATAACGCACTGGCACCAATGCGCATCCCCGCCGGATTGGCTAACTGTCCGGTAATGTCTTCATACAGTTGCATCAATTCCAGCGCCTGAGCGACAGTCCTGACACCACCGGACGCTTTAAAACCAACAGGCCGGCCGGCTCCGGCAATGGCTGTCAACATGATACGGGCAGCTTCAAGGGTCACACCCACCGGCACTTTGCCAGTTGAGGTTTTGACAAAATCAGCACCACCTTCAATCGCAAGCTCAGTGGCCTTGCAAATTTGTTGCGCTGTTAATAACTCACCAGACTCGATAATAATTTTTAACGGCGTGCGGCCACAGGATTGCCGGACGTCGTACATAAAATGTTTGACCCGGACGTAATCGCCGGCTAACAGCGCTTTATAAGGCAACACGGCATCTATTTCGCCGGCGCCGGCCACCAGAGCCGCTTCAATTTCCTGCACCACAGTATCCACTGCCAAATCACCAGAAGGGAAATTCACCACTGTTGCAACTGGCGCCGACATCTGTTGTTGTGTCAGATGTAGCAGGGTTTGCTGAATAAACTGCGGGTAGACACAAAATGCCGCGGGCACCGCATCTGGCCGGGCGGTTTGCTGTAGCCACTGTGCCATCTCCGTCGGGGTGTCCTGTTCGGTCAGGCGGGTTAAATCCAGCAAACGCAGTAATTGGTGTAATCGCAGGGGACTGGTCATGTTATTGATTCCTGTTACTGGTGCGTTTAAGCACTCTTCTAAGTTTAATGCCGGCTAAGTTGCAGGCTTTGATGCCGGCGGATTAAAACAGAAAGCGCTGCCGTTGCAAAGTGCTGCATCTCAGCAGCGTCAACTCAGTTTAACGACAGCGTCATCTGCTGTTGATGCTGTTTCAGATAAAGTTTTGCTTCTTGCCAGCGCGGATAAAATTCGGCAACCAAAGCCCAGAAAACCGGCGAATGATTCATCTGTCGCAAATGCGCCAGTTCATGCACGATAACATAATCACTGACCCAATCCGGCGCCAGTAACAAACGCCAGTTCAGGCAAATAGTGCCGTCACTGTGACAACTGCCCCACTTGGTTTGCCAGCCTTTGATCAGCAGCTGACGCCAGGATAATCCCATCCGCTCAGCCCAAAAACTCAGGCGCTGATTGAAATAACGCTGCGCTTCCTGTTGGTACCAGTCTTCCAGCAGCCCCAGCAGATGTTTTTGCCGGTTTTCTGCTTTAATACGTCTTGAAAGTTGCACCCAGAGCGTCTGACCTTCCAGCGTCACTGCTGACACCGAATCCTCCACCACCTTTAATCTGAGCATCAGCTCCCGCAGCATCAGATGCTCGCCACTGACTGGATAACCTTGCTGCGGCCTTTGCTGTTGCTGCTGTAAGTGTTGCTGGATCCAGCTCGATTTTTTGCGAATAAAGGCATCGATCTGCAGTTTTTCCAGATACAAAGGTGCCAGCACGGTCAGACCCTGCTGTCCGACCTGCAACGCCAGTGTGCGCCGGCGGCTCGAGCGTTTTAACTGATATGGAATACTGCTGAACTGACAGACTTCGTTCACTGCCTGCTCCGGTTGACTGATAAAAGCCGCCGCAGCATACCCAAGGCCAGCGGCCGGCTGCAAGTCCGCTTTAGACAGTCGCCGCTGGTCGATGCTATGATGGCCATCTTCGGCAATGGCGGCATTTTCAAGGATACAGCTTCAGCTATGAAAATCATTTCATTTAATATCAATGGCCTGCGTGCAAGACCACATCAACTGCAAGCGCTGGTCGCGCAGCACCAGCCAGATTTTATCGGCTTGCAGGAAATTAAAGTCCACGACGATGAGTTTCCACATGACGAAGTGCAGCCGCTGGGCTATCACACTTATCATTTTGGCCAGAAAGGCCACTACGGCGTGGCAATTTTAAGTAAAACCCCGGCCGACCAGATGTTATATGGTTTTCCCGGCGATGCCGAAGATGCCCAGCGCCGTATGTTAATCGGCCAGTGGACGCTGGCCAACGGCAAAAAATTCACCTTATTAAACGGTTATTTCCCGCAAGGTGAAAGCCGTGACCACCCGGTTAAGTTCCCGGCTAAACAACGCTTTTATGCTGACCTGCTGAACTATTTGCAGCAGCATCATACGCCAGACGACTATATCGCCGTGATTGGTGACATCAATATCTCTCCGCTCGATCTGGATATCGGCATTGGTGAGCCCAACCGTAAACGCTGGTTAAAAGATGGCAAATGTTCATTTTTACCGGAAGAGCGCGACATGCTGCAAACCATCAAAGACTGGGGGCTGATTGATACCTTCCGTCAGCTGTACCCGGATCGCACCGAGCGCTACAGCTGGTTTGATTACCGCTCAAAAGGTTTTGATGACAATCGCGGTCTGCGCATCGATGTGGTGATGGCAACGGCGCCGCTGGCGGCCTTATGTGCCGCAAGTGATGTCGACTACGACATCCGCGCTATGGAGCGGCCTTCGGATCACGCGCCGGTCTGGTCGGAATTCAAGCTGGAATGACCCCATGTGGTGGTTTTGCGCACTGTTAATGGCGGTGTATTACCTGGTGCTGGACCGCAAAGTCTGGCACCTGTTACGCCAACCTTTATTGCAGGCGCTGTTCCTTGGTGCCTTGATGGCACTTTGTGTGCTGTGGCAGCTCAAAGCCCAATTACCGGATTTGCCGCCGGTACATTTTCTCGGCATCACCACTGTTGCGCTGTTATTAGGGCTGCGGCTGACAATACTGGTGATCCCGTTAGCTTTGTTGCTGCCACAACTGGCCGCTTTGCTACTTCACCAGCCTGTCGCAGACCTCAACGCCATCTTGTTGCAGTGGACAGTGCTGACGCTGGTTGCGCTGCAAAGTTATGGCTGTTATCTGCTGATCAACCATAAGCTACCACAGCATCTGTTCGTGGCGATTTTTGTCAGCGGATTTCTCAATAGTTTGTGCAGCGCCCTGACCTTTGTCGCCTTACTGGCACTGGGATTTTTTGGTGTGCTGGGTGCCGGGGAAGACGGCCAATTCAGCGAGTTTCTGCTGGTCATGCCGCTGTTGGCCATGCCGGAAGCGCTATTAAATGGCATGGCACTCACTTTATTGCTGGTGTACAAACCGCATTGGGTCGCGACTTATCGCCAGATCTGATCTGCGCTTTTTCTGAGAGCAGTTAAAACCAATGATGAAAAAACGCTTTATCCAGTTGGCGCAATGCCGATTGCAGGACATTTGCCAAATCACCATAACAGGGTTTACCGGTTGCAGCTTGTGGCACTTGCACCCCGGCTTGTTGCATCTGAGCTCTGATATCCCGATACCAGTGGCTGACCGCCGGCGGCAACTGGCTTTGTGAGCGCAGACCCAACCAAAAATAGCCCTGCAACGGCAGCGCTAGCATAAATAACCCACAGGCCAACGCTGACCACAAATAACTGCTGCCAAAGTACTGCAATTGCACACAAACCGACAGCACCGCCAAAGGTGGCATCCAGATTTTTAACAGCTGTGTCAGGCGGATCACCCGGTTTTCCGGAAACATCAGATTGAGTTCCTGCAACTTTGGCCAGGTCTGACTATAGACAACGCCCAACTGCAGGGTATGGCCGACATCTGTACGCATGACTGAACTCCGAACAAGCTATCTATGGCAACACTAGCATAAAGTACCCGCACGCGGGGTCGCGTGGCAGGAAAAAAACCTTGCGGCCAGCAGCGGCGGCGTATAGTTGAAAGAAAATACTGCATATATGCGGCCAAGACCAGCAAACTTAGATTTTTAGACCTTTAATAGGATTCATCGAAGTGTCACAAGGTAACAAAATTTGTGCCATTTGAATTAATTCAATATTTTCATACAGATAAAACAAATACACAGAACAACCCACAAAGTTATCCACAGAATCTGTGGACAACCTAAAGACATAAAACAAACGGATCGCAGCGTTTTCATTCCAAACATAACTAATAAAAACACTGGCTTGTACAACAAAATCTGCCATACCCTGCATTTTTACCACTTTTCTTCTCAGACTTTTTTTTCGATGCTTTTTTCGCTGAAGCGCTGCAGTGCAGACGAGGAGTTTGTTACTATCAGCCCAAGCGACAACGCAGGAAATTGCAGAGATGACTTCGGCATTCAGTAAACTGACGCTGCACAGTGACCAACATCCGGGACGCGGCATTGAGATCCGCAGCCCGGTCAGCGGCTTAGTGTCTGCACCAGACGTGCTGGCAGGCCCGGTGTATCAGTCCGGATTAATCCCGGATGCGGTGCAGGTTCAGTTGCAGGGCCACCAACTGGTAGCCCCTTTTAGCGGAATCGTCACCAGTGCCGACCGGGGCGGTCATCGCGTCCTGCTGCATCATCCAAATGGACTGAAACTGGAAATTGCTTTCCCGCCGCAAACAGCGCAGCACACGCTGGGCTTTCACTGGCTGGTTGCCACGCGCAGTAAAATCAATGCCGGCCAGCCATTACTGCAGTTTGATGCCGCGCGTTTGGCGCCGGTATGTCAGCCGTTGTATTGCATTCTGACTTTGTCTGACCATCCGAAAATTCAACGTATTCATAGTAAAAGCGGTTATGTAGCCGCTGGAGTTGACCCTTTATTCTGGCTGGAATTCACCCCTGCGGTAGCCAGCTAAACCCAATTCTGACAGGAGTAAGTTTGCGTGACATCTTGTGTGATCTACGGCATTAAAAATTGTGACACGATGAAAAAAGCCCGCAGTTTGCTGGAACAAATGCCGGTTGAAGTGAAGTTTCATGATTACCGGGTGGACGGCGTGCCGACCGATGTGCTGCGCCAGGCGATTGCAGTCCTTGGCTACAAAAAACTGATTAATCAACGCGGCACGACCTGGCGTGCTTTGCCAGATAGCGAAAAAAGCATTGTCGATGACGAATCAGCTTTGAAGCTGATGCAACAGCATCCGGCGGTGATCAAACGCCCGTTATTACAACGTGGCGAGCAATTCCTGCTTGGCTTTGACGCCAGCCTTTATCAGCAATTTTGTCTCTGAGCCCTTTCATGTCTGAAGAATCTGTGATGTCTGAAAAATCTGCCGTTCTCGCGCTGACCGAGGAACTGATCCGCCGCCCTTCCGTAACACCACTGGACGAAGGCTGCCAGCAATTAATGGCTGAGCGCCTCGCCGCGCTTGGCTTTGATATCGAATCGATGTTTTTTGAGGATACGCTGAATTTATGGGCGCGGCGTGGCCAGGGTAAACCGCTGTTTTGTTTCGCCGGTCATACCGATGTGGTACCGACAGGCCCGTTGGAACAATGGCACAGCCCGCCATTTGAACCACAGATCCGCGACGGTTTGTTGTACGGCCGTGGCACTGCGGATATGAAAGGTAGCCTGGCGGCGATGATTGTCGCGACTGAGCGCTTTTTAGCGAAAAATCCTACACTTACCGGTGATATCGCGTTTTTAATTACCAGCGATGAAGAAGGCCCATTTATCAATGGCACCAAAAGAGTCATTGAAACGCTGGAAGCGCGGCAGGAAAAAATCAGCTGGTGCCTGGTCGGTGAACCGTCCAGTACTCAGCAAGTCGGTGATGTGATTAAAAACGGCCGGCGCGGCAGTCTGACCGGTTATCTGAAAATTAAAGGCGTGCAGGGCCATGTGGCCTACCCGCATCTGGTCGACAACCCTATTCACAAAGCGGCACCGGCACTCGCCGCACTCAGCACTGAAGTCTGGGACCATGGCAATGCGTTTTTCCCGGCTACCAGTTTTCAGATCTCCAATATCCATGCCGGTACCGGCGCCACAAACGTCGTGCCGGGGGAACTCAGCCTGACCTTTAACTTCCGTTACAGCACTGAAGTGAGCGCTGAACAGCTGCAACAGCGGGTACTGGCGTTATTGGACCAGCACAAGCTGCAATACGACATTGAATGGGTGCTCAACGGCCTGCCATTTCTGACCGACCGCGGTCCGTTGGTCGAAGCTGCGGTGAAAGCCGTGCGACAGGTGCAAGGCTTTGAAACCTCGCTGGAAACCACCGGCGGCACCTCAGACGGCCGTTTTATTGCCCCCACCGGCGCTCAGGTGGTAGAACTTGGCCCCTGTAATGGCACTATCCATAAAATCAATGAACATGTGCGGGTCGCCGATTTAGACCTGCTGACCGACATGTATGAGGCCATGCTGTGGCATCTGCTGACTTAAGCGCAGATTTAACCGCGGCGCAGCTGACTGCCCGCCAACTCACCGGTATCGACAGCCCGCCTTTGCAGGAAGTCGAACCGGGCCGGTTGTTACAACCTGTGGTTGCCGAGGCTTATCTCGCGATGCAACAGGCGGCGGCGGCGGAAGGGATAGCACTTCGCATCGCCTCTGGCTGGCGTGACTTTGCCCGCCAGCAGGCGATAGTGCAGGCCAAACTCAGTGGCCAGCGGCCGGTATTGGATAGTGCAGGTCAATTGGTCGTCATGCACGAGCTGCCACTTGCTGAGCAAATCCACGCCGTACTGCTGTATTCAGCATTGCCGGGCGCCAGTCGTCATCACTGGGGCACAGATCTGGATGTGTGGGACCAGGCAGCAGTAGCGGCTGACTATGTGTTACAGTTGACCCCGGCAGAATACGCGCCAGATGGCCCATTCAGCCGGCTATCGCAGTGGTTAAGCCAACATGCCGGCCGCTTTGGTTTTTTCCGGCCTTACCGCAGTTTCCGTGGCGGTGTGGCGGCCGAACCCTGGCATTTAAGTTATCAGCCACTCGCCGGCCAATATCTGCAACAACTGAGTCTGCCGGTGCTGAACGACGCAATTTTACACAGCAACTTAGCAGCGCGGGAGACGATTTGCACCATGCTGCCAGAGCTGTATCAACGTTATATTTGTAATATCGATGGAGAAGAACATGTCTGATCTATGGCTGATGGTGGTGCTGGTGGTGGCCTTGCTGGTTGGCAATTTATGGCTGCTTAAACGCAACAGTAAACAACAGCTCAAACGCAAAACAACAGTGAGCCGCCCGGGACAGTCAGCGCAAACGGCTGCCGCAGTCCAAACCAGTCCGCTAGTTGTGACGGCTGGTGAGAAAAACCAAGCCGACACGCCAGCCAGCAAAGTCACCGATGCGCCTGCGCACTCATCAACGCCGACAGCAACGCACACATCCGGTGACAGCGACGGCGGCGCTGATTAAGCGCTGCCTGATGCCAGCTTATTCGCCTTTTTTGTCGAAACTGGAATAACCACGAATAAACTTCTGTAACTGGTCACGCAGATTCGGCGGTGTGCCTTTGATGATGAGCACATCGCGTTCTGCATCATATTGCACGCGCTCACCGAGCAATTTTTGCTCAAAACTCAGGCTGAGACCAGCGCCGGCTCCGGAGAATTTTACCAACGTTTTCAGTTCCTTGACATCGACCGGAAATTCTTCGGCCACGGCGATATCCTGTTCCTGACAATAACGGATAAAAGCATTGTCATCCGAGCTGTCGACGGTGGCGGATAATTCATCGAGCCGCACGTCCTGACCCTGCTTGGCGCGTTCTTCACAATACTGGTACACCTGCTTACGCACGTCGTTTTTTTCACCAGCGTCATAATCAGATGCACTTAAATACTCTTCGACCGATGCTAATACCACTTTGCTGCTGGCTTTGGGGTCTACTCCTTCGGCGGCACCTAAAAAGTCGAGGAAAAAATCCGCCACTTTGCGACCGGCACGACCACGGATAAAAGAGATATATTTGCCTTGCTCCGGCGCACTGGCCAGCTCCGTCAAATCAATCCGCGCCGCCAGCTGCATCCGGGCAATATCCAGGTGTTTACTGCTGGCGAGCTGCAAATCTGAGGTCAGGCTGAAATGTTCTTTACTGCCCAGCAAAGCGACAAACAGGTATTCGTTGGCTAAATAACGATAGTGGCACAACATCAGATAACCGGTCTCCGGAATTTGATGTTTAGTCAGTTCCACCACCAGCGCAGCAGTGGCATGCTCAGCCAGGCTTAAAAACGATTTTTCGCCATGCTGCCATTGCCCCAGCGGCTCCAGCATTTGCTCGACTTTGTCGCTGTGGAAACTGGCATAACCTTTGGCCGGTTTGCCGTTGTAGGCCAGATGCAACTGCTCTAATAACAAAGCGACATGCGGCGTGATACTGAGCAGGTCCTGACGGAAATGCGCGGTTAACTGCGCAGACTCGTTGGCTTCGATGAAATTAATCGCCAGCGCGTGGACATCAACAGACATAAATTTTCCTGTTTAACCGAATTCTGTTACCATTCTACCTGTTTTACAGCCTTCATTTCAGAGTAATTCATGCCGATCCAGTCCAAGTACAGTACCGCCCAGATTGAAACTATCATGAACCTGCTGCTCGACACGCTGCGCAAGCAGGACGCCAATACCGAGCTGAGCCTGATGTGCCTTGGCAATACCATCAGCCATATCATCCAGACCCATGTGCCGGCCGCGCAGCAACAAGATGTGGCCAAATCATTCGCCCAGGTGCTGGTCGATTCCATTTCGGCGAAGTCGCACTGATTTATGGTCCTCGAGCAAGACCTGTCGCTAGTCAATAAAGTAAACCGGCTGCTGCGCTGGGGCCATTGGTTTACTTTTTTTAATGTGCTGCTCGCTTTACCTGTCACTTTAAGTTTTTTTCTCGCCGACCCGTTGCCGCCCGATGCCATAGGCTGGATTTATCTGGTGCTGAACTGGCTGGGTCACACCGCTTTTATCTGTTTGTTGTTTTTTATTGTGACCATATTTCCGGTCAGCCTGATTTTTCCTTCGCAGCGCCATGTGCGTGGTGTTGCAGCATTGCTGGCCAGTTGTGGTCTGGTCGCACTGATTTTTGATGCTTATGTCTATCACAGTCTGGGCTATCACGCCGGCAGCGCCTCGTGGGAGCAAACTGTCGATCTATTACGCCAGCAGGTTGTCACCAACTTACGCAATTTTATCCTGATCACGCTGTCGGTCGGCTTACTGCTGCTGGCGATAGAATTGCTGTGCAGTAACTTTTGCTGGAAAAAAATTGAACGGCTGAAAAGGTCTGGTATCGGTGCACCGGCTTTGCTGCTGTTGCTGGGTAGTTTTGTCTGTAGCCATCTGCTGCATATCTGGGCTGATGCGACTGAAATCAGCAGCATCACCCGTCAGGACAATACCTTGCCACTCAGTTACCCGGCGACAGCGCGCACGGTACTGAACCGGTATCAAATCATCAGCACGCGCAGCACAGACACTCAGCAACAAAGCTGGTTACAGCAGGCAACAACAATACTGCAACCGGTGCAACTGTCCTGCTCGGCAGCGCCGCAAGCTGCACCACTGGATGTCTGGCTGGTTGAACAGCTCAGCGATGAACAGCTACAGCTGTTGCAGCTACAGAATTTCAAAACGCTGCCACAACATCTGGCACCACGCGACCCACAGCTGGCGCTGACTAATTTGTTGCACGCGCAGCTGGCACAAATCCCGCCGACACAGGCGCCGGACTGGTTTAAACAGATACCGGCCGGGTATCTGCAATTTGACGCCGACAGCCACTGGCAACAACAACTGCCCTGGCTGGCAACACAGAAACCGGCAGCTGCGGCCGTGCGTATCCACCTGCGGCAGGACGCCAACCTGCTGACAGCCGAGCTGAAACAAAGATCGGCTGACCAACAACTGCTGGTGATTGAATTGGCAGGTCGTGGCGAGCGTTTTGCGCTGGCGCCGGCAAAAATCTTTTTCCACTGGCCAGAACTGCGGCAACAACGCTACAACCAGGTCAGTCAGCATCTGGATTTAATTCCGACTTTATTAGGCTATGCCGGCTGTTACAACCAGCAAGCCTGGGTCGGTGAAAACTGGTTAGCATCCAGCCAAAACGCCCGTCTTAACGTGATTGGTAATGAAATTTACGCCTTTCGCAAAGATAAAATGCTGCTGGTTCAAGCGGACGGCCAATACAGCGTCTGGTCAGCAGGTACTTTTGTGCCGCTTGAACAAAAACCAGATTTACCTCTATTGACCGATGCGTTAAATCGGTTGGCAATTGCGGCGACGGCGCGTTAAGCGTCGTCGCTTATCATCTCTTTTATCGAACACCCTTCACATTTTTATTTGTTTTAACTGATGAATAAACATCTTTAAGCTGACTCTATGCCCTAAAGCAGCAGATTAAAGGAAACCATCATGTTAAAAACCTTAAGCTTCACCACTATGCACTTTAGTATCGCCTTCACTGTGGCTTACCTGCTGACCGGTGATTTACTGGTCGGCGGTCTGGTGGCTATGGTCGAACCCGCGGTGAATACTGTCGGTTACATCGTCCACGAAAAAGTCTGGCAACGCCTGCAACATCGCCAGCAAGCCAGTCACTTGCTGGCCTGAGTATAAGACAACGCCGCAGGGTGACAGTCGCATTCAACGGCAAAAACCGTTACACTGGCGCCCCGTTTTTTCTCTGGTATCTTCCATGGCGCTCAAAGCCACCATTTATAAAGCTGAACTGGCCATCGCCGATATGACCCGTCACTATTATCAGACCCACAGTCTGACGCTGGCGCAGCATCCTTCTGAAACTATTGAACGCATGATGCTGCGTCTGGTGGCTTTTACTTTGTGCGCACACGAGCGGCTGATCTTCGGCAAAGGTATTTCCGAAGACGCTGAACCGGATCTGTGGCAACACGATTATGGCGGCAATATCGAACTCTGGATTGAGCTGGGTTTACCGGATGACAAACTGTTACGCCGCGCCGCGCACCGGGCGCAACAAGGCATGGTGCTGGCTTATGGCGGTACTGTTGTTGATAAATGGTGGAAAGACGCGCAAAAAACTGCCCGCGAATTAGCGAATCTGACCGTCGTCGCTATTGATGCATCTGAGTCGCAGGCACTTGCTGAGTTGTGCCAGCGCACTATGCAGCTACAATGTACCATTCAGGAAGGCCAGCTGTGGTTTGCAGATTCAAACCAGTCTGTTGTGCTGAATCCGCGCCTGCTGCAGCAGAGCAATCCTCCCCTGTTTCAACTGGAGTCATAATGTTTCTCGGAAAAACCAATCGGCTGGTCATGAAAAGACGGGTGGACTTTGGCGTCTATCTCGATGGCAAAGAATGGGGCGATATCCTGTTACCAAAACGCTATGTGCCGGCAACTGCCGATATCGGCAGCAGCATCGACGTATTTTTGTATCTCGACTCGGAAGACCAACTGATCGCAACGACCGAACGCCCGCTGATCAAAGTCGGTGAAGTCGCGCAGATGCGCGTCGTCGCAGTCACCAAAGTCGGTGCCTTTTTAAACTGGGGTCTGAAAAAAGACCTGCTGGTCCCTTTTGCCGAACAGGCGGTGCCGATGCAGCAGGACTACAGCTACCTGGTCTATTGTTTTGTCGATAAAAGCAACCGCATTGTTGCGTCCAGCAAACTGGATAAATTTATTGGCAAAACCACACCACAGCTCAAAGCCGGTGACGAAGTCTCAATTGTGGTGGCTGAACCAACCGATCTAGGTTTTAAAGTAGTGGTGAATAATGAACACTGGGGTCTTTTATATAAAGATCAGGTGTTTAAGCAGTTGCGCCGCGGTTATCAATGCAAAGCCTATGTCAATAAACTGCGTAGCGACGGCAAAATTGACCTGTTACTGGACAAACCGGGCTATGGCAAAACGCTGGATTTAACCGGCCAGATCCTGCAAAAACTTGAAGCTAACGACGGTGTATTGATGCTGTCCGACAAAAGCTCGCCGGAAGCGATTTACGCGCTGTTTGGCGTCAGCAAAAAAGTCTATAAACAGGCCATTGGCGCTTTGTTTAAAGAAGGCAAAATCAGCATCAGCGAGAGCAAAATCGAGCTGAAAAAGTAGCTGCAACGCCCGGTGACTAACACCGGGCCAATACACCCGGCCTATCTCAGCCACTCCACCGCCTGACGCGGTGGCAATGCTGCAGCAAACCAATATCCCTGCCCCGACTCACAACCCAGTTCGGACAAAATCTTGCGCTGCAGACTATTTTCAATACCTTCAGCTATCACTTTGAGTTTTAATGTCTTAGCCAGCGTAATGATGGTATTGACCACGGCGTTTTCCTGAATGCGCGGCCGGATCCCGGCAATAAAACTACGGTCAATTTTCAGCACATCGAGCTGAAATTCGTGCAAGTAACTTAAGCTGGAATAACCAGTACCAAAATCATCCAGAAACACCCGGATGCCCGCCGCTCTGAGCCGCGCTATCGTAGTTTTTGCCTGATCGATTTTATCAATCAGCGCCCGCTCCGTAATTTCGATGGCCAGATAGCAGGCCGGCACTTGCGCCGCCGCCAGCAGTTGCAACACGGCATCAGCGAAATCAGCCTGCGAGAAACTACGACCGGAAATATTCACGCTGATATAAAACGGCGTGGCATAGTTCTGCCACCACAGATTAATTTGACTGACCGCCTGACGCACCACATAAAGGTCAATATCACCAAGTAAACCCAGATCTTCCGCCAGCGGAATAAAATCATTGGGCGGGATAAAACCGCGCACCGGGTGCTGCCAGCGAATGAGGGCTTCAAAACCGACAGTATCATCATTGTCCAAATTCACCACTGGCTGGTAGTGCAATTCAAACTGTTGTTCGCTGAGCGCAGTCTGGATCTCCATCTCCAGCTGATAGTGCTGCACGGCACGTTGATCCATTTCGTCGGAGAAAAACCGGCAAACGCCACGGCCATCCTGCTTCGCCTGATACATGGCGATATCGGCGCGGCGGATCAACTCGTCGGTGTCATCCAGTACTGTGTTGGCATCAGCCAAAGCTACACCAATACTGGCGGATGTCTGTAGTTTATGCTGCTTCAGGACTATTGGCTGATTCAGCTGATGACTGATCCGCTGCATCACTTCCGCCACATCCGCCTCCGTATGCACGTCATCCAGTAAAATGGCGAATTCGTCGCCGCCAAGCCGCGCCAGCGTGTCGTTCTGGCGCAGACAACGGCGCAATAGTTGTGCGACAGCCACCAGAAACTCGTCGCCGATTTGATGCCCAAGGGTGTCATTCACCATTTTAAAGCGGTCTAAATCGAGATAAGCCACGGCAACCACATGGCTCGGATAACGCCGGCGGCGTTTAAAGCCTTGCCGAACCCGATCCAAAAACAACACACGGTTTGGCAAATTGGTCAGCGCATCGTGCAAAGCCTGATGCAACAGGCGCTGCTGGACAAAAACCCGCTCCAGCGCACTGCAAATGTGCTGGCTGACAAACAACAATAAATCCAGATCGGTTTGTTGGTAAAAGCGCTCAGCATCGTAACTTTGCACCACCACCACGCCCTGTACACGGTCTTCCGACTTAAACGGCACTCCCAGCCAGTATTCCGGCTGTTCACCATAAGCTTTGACCACGTGCTCGCGATCCAGCTGTGCCAGCATGGCTTTGTCCGCCAATAGAGGTTTGTCGGTGCGAAATACATAACCGGTCAGACTGTGATTGAGAATTTCTTTAGGGTAAAACTGGTCCGGGCTGATGTGCTCATGCGAGTCGGCAAAATAAGGGAAATGCAGCACTTCGGTATCGCTGTCATACAGCGCAATAAAAAAATTCTCGGCATAAATCAGCGAGTTCACATTCTGATGCAGCTGCTGATAAAACTGCCCAGACGCCTCACCGTCGTACTGCAGCGAGGCGATGTTAAACAACACTTTTTGTAGGCGGCTGGCATATTCCAGCTGTGTCACGGAATGCTGAATATTTGCAAGCCCGGCCAGCTGCTCCATTTTGCGCGCCAGGATCTCAGCCACCTGGGTTAATAACGCGGTTTTATCAGCAAAAAAACCAGGGGTCGGATGCTCGCAATCCAGCACCGCCAATAATTTACCAGCGGAGAGCACAGGCACAGCTAACTCTGCGGCAAAACGGCTGTTGCCCGGTACATAGCGGGAGTCTTGTCTGGTATCAGCCACGCACACAATTTGCTGCTGACGGGCGGCGCAAGCGACCAGACCTGCCGCGCTTTGTGGGTCCAACACCGGTGCCTGATCAGAGACACGCAAACCGCAGGCAGCAACACGACGTAACACACCGGAAGCGTCGGGTACAAACAAACCGCAATCGGCGAACCCCAGCTCGTCACTGACCAGCCGCACCACCTGCTGATAAACGGCGTGGTCTGTCGCTATACTATGCAGTTCCAGCGCCAACCGGTTTAATGCTCGTAGCGTGGCCACTTCATAGCGCAGTTGCTTAATCTCGGACTGCTCTCCTGCTGAGCATACTGTTTGGTCGGTACCACTTTGCTGATTTAGCTGCGGATCCATGTCACCTGACTTCCGATAACTTTTTGAAAGTTATAACACAATGTCAGATTTTAAGTAAATTATCAGACCGGCTGTTTAAAACCCGGTTTGGCCAGTACCAGATGCACAGTGCTGGTGGCGCGCTCTAAAAATCCACCTTCGCAGTAACATAAATAGAATTGCCACATCCGGATAAAGCGCTGATCATAACCCAGTGCCAGTACCTGATCTTTTTGCTGCTCAAAGCGTTCAAACCAGTCAGCCAAAGTCCGCGCATAATCCAGGCCTATGTCGCTGAGCTGACGGATCACCAGATCCGTGTGATCACAAACTGCGCTGGCCATTTTGGTCACAGACGGCAAAAAACCACCGGGGAAAATAAACTTCTGAATAAAATCTACTTCTTTGCTGTAGTGCTCAAAGCGCTGATCCGCGATGGTTATGGCTTGCAACACCATCAAGCCATCCGGCTTCAGCAGGCTGCTGCATTTGGCAAAATAACTGTCGAGGTACTCTTTGCCCACTGCTTCAATCATTTCAACCGAAACCAGTTTGTCGTATTGACCGCTCAGCAAACGATAATCTTCAAATAACAGCGTGATTTGTTCGGTGAGGCCCGCAGCAGCAATCCGCTCGGCCGCGTAGTCATATTGTTCACTGGAAATGGTGGTGGTGGTGACTTTGCAGCCATAGTGAGTCGCCGCATAAATCGCTAAGCTGCCCCAGCCGGTGCCAATTTCCAGCAAATGGTCACCCGGCTTGAGCTGCAATTTTTCGCAGAGCAGATGCAATTTATGCTGCTGCGCCTGCTCCAGCGTGCTGTCTGGTGACGGATACACAGCACTGGAGTACATCATGCTGTCGTCCAGAAACAAGCGGTATAACGGATTACCTAAATCATAATGCGCAGCAATGTTTTTACGCGACTGGCCAAGGGTGTTGCGGTTTTTCCAGTCGAGTAGTTTCAGTGCCGGCTTGCTTAAACGCGCCCAGGCGCTTTCCAAAGAATCCAACAGCACCATATTGCGGGCGAAAATTCGTACCAGTGCAGTCAGTTGGTCCGTGTGCCACCAACCATCCATATAAGCTTCACCAGCGCCAACCGAACCTTCCAGCACCAGTTTTTGATAGAACCGTGGATCACGCACTTCCAGCCGCACCCGCAGATCGGCATGGGCATCACCGAGGATCAGCTCGTCTTTGTGATCCACCAGCTCAATACAACCCTGTTGCAGGCCGGCGAGGTAACCCTGTACCAGACGACGGCAGATGCGGTCCAACAGTCCTGGCTGTGCATAATCACCTGATTGACTGAGTGCTAATGTCATACCGATTGATCCTTTGGCTTTTGATGAGAATAAAATGGCAGGCCTTTGACCAACAGCAACAGCGCCTGCCAATAAATGCGTATGACAACCTGTACGTTTTGCCATGGCTGGCGGATCAACATCTGGCGGATGCTGTCTGCATTTAATGCTTCGCGCTGCAGGCGGAACCAGGCCGAAAATACTTTTTCGCCTTGCCGGCTGTTCTGCAGCAGCAGATTAAATTGCTCAGCGGGCGCTTCAATGCGCCAGTGATACTGCATATCCAACGGATTAAACGGCGAGACATGAAAATTTTTCGCGTGGCTGTACTCAGTCACATCAGCCGTTGCAAGCGGCACCAGATAATGATGCCGTTCGTTCCAGGGCGTATTGCTGACTTCTGCCAAGAGGTAACGCGGCTGGCCCTGCTGATACAAATAATACTGTGTCAGCGGGCTGAAATAGACGCCCCAGTTGGCCAGCGGCGATAACAAAAACACCTGATCGATGCCGCTGACATCAGCGCCAAGCTGCTCGGCGCGTCGCAGTGCCGCTTCAGCCAAATCAGCAATGCCGGCAACTGCAGCGCAGCCGTTAAAATAATCGCGGCGACGCAGGGAAAAAGCGCCAAAAGACTCGCGCTGGATTTGCGCCGGCAGCTCGCCAAGCGCAGACAAATCCAGCCAGAAATACTGGATATCATAATGCAGCCCATGCGGTTTGGGTTTGAGGCGCTGATGCCCGACCCGGCCGCGATAAATGGCATGGGCTGCCATCAGAACTTCACCCCAAGCATGGCTGCGACATCCACGGCGCTGCGCACGCCATCTTCGTGAAAGCCGTTATACCAATAAGCACCGCAGAAATAACTGCGGTTTTGACCGTTAATCTCGCTGCGCCGCGCTTGCGATTGCATCGTGCTTTGGTTGTAGACCGGATGGGCGTAAGTGAAACGGCGTAAAACATGTTCGGCTGCTATTTGGTTTGACGCATTCAGACTGACGACAAAAGTGGTGTCGCTGCTGATGCCTTGCAGCATATTCATGTTGTAACTGAGCGTGGCACGCGTTGCCGCATCAGCGCCTAACAGATAATTCCAGGCCGCCCAGGCTGCTTTGCGTTTGGGTAACAGCCGGATGTCGGTATGGAGCACTACATCGTTATCCTGATAAGCAATGCCGCCAAGCACTTGCCGCTCAGTCGCTGTTGCATCAGCCAGCATTTTCAGCGCCTGATCGCTGTGGCAGGCAAATACCACCTGATCAAAATGTTCAGTGCTGCCATCGGCCAATGCGATTTCAACAGACTCATCAAAACGACGGACCTGCGCTACCGGGCTATTCAGGCGGATGCCATCAGTGCCGCATTTGGCTAACATGGCATTGACGTATTGACGCGAGCCGCCTTTGATCACGGCCCACTGCGGCCGGTCGTTGATATTCAGCAGACCGTGGTTATTGCAAAATTGCAGGAAAAACCGCAGCGGGAAATCCGGCATCGCGATGAGTCCGGCCGACCAAATCGCCGCGCCCATCGGCAGCAGATATTTGTCGCGCATGTCGTTACCAAGCTGATGTTTCTGCAAAAAGGCATCGATAGGCAAATCTAAATCCGCACTGTTATCGGCAACCGCCTGCTTAGCAATTTTGTTAAAACGCACGATGTCGCGCAGCATGCGCCAGAAGAACGGTCGCAGCAGATTGCGTTTTTGCGAAAACAAGCTCCACAGGTTGTTACCGTTGTATTCAAAATCGGCGGCACGGTCAGTGACAGCAAAGCTCATGGTCGTATGCTGAAACGGCACCTGCAGCTCGGCGATAAAGCGGTTAAACAGCGGATAAGTCCAGTTGTTAAACACGATAAAACCGGTATCGACGGCGTACTCACGGCCATTGACACTCACATCGACAGTCGCGGTATGGCCCCCCAGATAATTGCCGGCCTCAAATAAGGTGACCTGATGTTGCTGCCTTAATAAATACCAGCTCATCATGCCAGAGATACCACCGCCAATGACTGCAATACGCATGTAGATATTCCTTGAAATAAAGTCGGTGAAAATGCCTGAAATCAGGCCTGTGCCATCCGGCTGCGGACTTTGCCGGTCAGCCAGCCAATGACCGGTAAGTGCTGATAGACCATTTGCGTTAAATCGTAATAATCCCGATGCCGGACAATTTTGCCACCGGCGTCATAAGTGAGTTCAGTGCTGCCATCGACGACAATCAACTCACCTGCTCCGATGGCGGGATGGCGAAAACGCATTTGCCAGCTGACAAACCCCCAATGTGGCCCCACACCGTGCGCCCCCATGACAAACTCACAGTGCTGCAGATTTTGATAGGCGTGGGCAAAATATTGCTCCAGCGCCGGGAGACCCGAGATTTGATGCACAGGGTCGATAAACTCGACATGGTCGGCATACAACTCTCTTAAAGTCTTGAGGTTACTGAAATTTAATTGGTTATAAAATTCAACAAATAGCGCCAGCCGTTTGAAGGCGTCAGGCTGAGGCTGCGTAACCGCGGGTGATTCCGTCTGCATTGCTTAAAGTCCGTCAGAAGTGCCAAGTGCCAGCTGAGTAGGTTCATCAGTAACATCTGCTGATTCACCGCGTGCAGCTTTGAACATAGCCAATGTACGCAGCCGGGCCTTGGCATGATCAACCACAGGCCGGAAATACTGCACCGACATCGGCAACGGGTGCGGCCAATGCAGTTGTTTACTGGCAAGACCTTTTAGTTCCGGCAAATACCGCTGCAGGAATACGCCTTTCGGGTCAAATTTCTCGCTTTGTGTCACCGGATTAAAAATACGGAAATACGGCGCGGCATCAGTGCCTGTTGACGCCGCCCACTGCCAGCCACCATTGTTGGCGGCAAATTCACCGTCAATCAGCTTCGACATAAAATAACGCTCGCCCCAGCGCCAGTCGATTTGTAAGTCTTTTACCAGAAAACTCGCCGTGATCATCCGCAGACGATTGTGCATCCAGCCGGTTTGATTGAGCTGGCGCATTGCTGCGTCGACTATCGGATAACCGGTGCGGCCTTCACACCAGGCGGCAAACCAGGCCTCGTTATTGCCCCAGACAATGGCTTCAGTGTCGGCCTGAAAGGCCCGGTGTTTAATCAGCTGCGGATACGCCACCAGAATGTGTTTATAAAATTCCCGCCAAATCAGTTCGGACAACCACACCGCGGCGCCGCTGCTGTCCTGCCACATCGTGGTGTTGGCTTCCGCCTGCAACCGCGCAACCGCCTGCTGCGCCGACACCACGCCAATGGCAAAATACGGCGACAAGGTCGAAGTGCCGTCAATGGCCGGGAAATCACGCGCCTGCTGATAGTCTTGCACCCGTTCACGACAAAAACTACGCAGTAAATCCAGCACTTGTTGCTCGGCCACCGGCCAGGCTGCGGAGCTGTTATCTCCTGGAAGCATCGGGGTCAAGCCAGTCTCATCCAGTTGCACACTGCTTTGTACCTGAGGCTTCCCCAGCACCTGCACACCTTTATATTGCAGCTGTGCCAGCCAGGTTTTCTTAAATGGGGTAAAAATTTTATAAATGTCGCCGGTTTTACTGCGCACTGAACCCGGCGGCATCACACATTGGCTGTCATACCAGAAACAAGGCACGCCGATAGCATTCATGGCCGCAGTGACGGCCTGATCACGCGCCTGTTCACGCAGCTCATACTCGGTTTGAGCATAAAGCCCGGCCGCACCTTGCCCGGCAAGTTTTTGCAAAATCGCGGCACAGTCGCTGTAACGCTGCGCTTCAATAGCCAGCAGCGGGATGCCAAGCGAGGCCAGCTCATTTTTGAGCACCAGTACCCGGCGGCGAACTAAATCCTGCTTGATCGGTGCCATGTCGTGTTGCTGCCAGGTCTGCGGCGTGGCGACAAAAACAGCCACTACCGGCAAACCGGTTTGTGCAGCGGCAAAAAGCGCAGCGTTATCATAATGACGCAGATCGTTGCGCAGCCACACCAGCTGGAAAGCACTCATACCCGCACTCCAAGTTCAGTCGGGAACGGCTGTAAATAACGCTGACACGCGACATAATCGTCCGGATGCAACCGCAGATGATGTTTTAATAACGTCAGTGGCGCGAGCAGCGGAATATGACCGAGCCGGTATTGATGAATAAGCTGCAGCAGCTCAGCCTTGGCCTCACTGGATAACACTTTTTTGAAAAAGCCCTGCAGGTGCATCAGCACATTGGCGTGATTTTTCCGCGTCGTTGGTTGTGCCAGCGCCTGCTGCATCGCGACCAGATAGCGGTTTGCCAACTCCTCTGGCGCAAACAGCTTGCCTTGCGCGACTAAACGGCCTAATTCGCGATACGCCACAGGGTGATGCGCCAGTAACACAAACTTATATTGGCTGTGATACTTCACCAGCTTGCCGATGCTAAAACCGTCCGCCATCAGCTGCTGCCAATGCGCTAAGGCGTAAATCCGCGTGACGAAACTTTCGCGGATGCCGGCATCGAGCAACCGGCCATCTTCTTCCACCGGTAGCCAAGGGTAACGCTGCATCAGTTCGCGAGTAAAAAGCCCGACTGCGACTTTGCCGAGCTGTGCACCTTTTTCATCAACCAAACGCACGCGCTCCATGCCACAGCTCGGTGATTTGGCGCAAACGATATAACCGCAAAAATCAGCCATTTGTGGCAGCCGTTCGTCACAAAGCGCATGCATCGCATCGGTATGGTCGATGTTGGCATCTTTGTTATTGACCAGACGGATTTGCTCAGCAGCATTTTTCATCAGCCGGATCGCCGGGCGCGGTACGCCCATACCCAGCGCCTGCTCCGGGCAAAATGGCACAAAATCAGCGAAGGGTAATAAAGTTGCGGTACAAAATTCGGATTGTTTGTGCCCGCCGTCAAAGCGTACTTTCTGGCCGAGGACACAGGCACTGATACCAATTTTCAGTTTCATAGTCACGTGGAGCAATTCAGATGATGGGGTCATTACAATCCTGCCCGGTTGTTGGATCAGTAGTCCGTGAAATATTTATGCAGATCAGCGATTTGACTGGCGGTTTTCCGGCAAAAAAAAAGCGCACTGGCATAGCCATTGCGCTTTTTTTGCTGCAGTTTCTGCCGTTATTTTTTGGCAGTGCCGACTTCTACCCGACTTTTTAATTTCTGACCCGGGCGGAATGTCACCACACAGCGGGCAGAGATTGGAATGTCTTCACCAGTTTTCGGGTTACGACCCGGCCGCTGATTTTTCACCCGCAGGTCAAAGTTACCAAAGCCTGATAGTTTGACCTGATCGCCGGTTTCAAGGGCGAGGCGGATCTCTTCAAAAAATGCCTCTACTATCATTTTGGCGTCGCGTTTGCTGATGCCAAACTTAGTAAATAAACGTTCTGCTAAATCGGCTTTGGTAAGCGCCATTCTCAATCCCTCAACGTTGCGTTGAACTCATCTCCAAGGGCCTGCACCACGGAAGCCACCACTTGTTGGATGTCTTTATCTTCCAGGGTCCGCGTCTTGTCCTGCAGGGTCAAAGCGATTGCCAGCGACTTCATGCCGTCTGCCACGCCCTGACCTGTGTACACGTCAAACAACTTTAGGTCAACTAGTTGATTTCCGCCAACTTTTCTTATAGTAGCAAGGATATCTGAAAAACGCACATCAGATTTCACTACAATTGCCAAATCGCGGCGGTTTGCCGGGTATTTTGAGATTTCCTGAGCAGAAACAATGTGCTTGTCGCCAATTGCCGCCAGCTCCAGTTCAAACAGGAAGGCCTTGCCTTTAATGCCGAGCTTGCGTTCGGCTTCCGGATGCAGCGCACCCAACAAGCCAACTTGCTGACCGTTACGCAGCAGCGCAGCCGTCTGGCCCGGATGTAATGCGCTGTGCTCGCCTTTGGCAAAGCTGAATTCATCGGCGGCTGAAGTTTTGCTCAGCAGCGCTTCGACGTCGCCTTTGACATCATAGAAATCTACTGCACGTTCTGCGATAGTCCAGTGTTCGTTGCCATAAGAGCCCACGATAATACCGCCGATCACCGGCACCTGACGCACACCGCCTTCAGCAGTGGCATCCGGGATAAACTTCAGGCCGTATTCAAACAGGCGAATACGGTTTTGCTGACGGTTTTGGTTGTACTGCACAGCCTGCAGCAGGCCTGGCCACAGGTTTAAGCGCATCGCTGACATGTCAGCAGAAATTGGGTTTGGCAGCACTAATGCTTCGACGCCAGGGAACAACACTTGCTGCACTTTCGGGTCAACAAAGGAGTAAGTGATGGCTTCCTGATAACCACGGTCAACCAGCAAATCGCGCAGGCTATGCACTGAAATGTCGGCTTCATGGTGGTCGCGCATCGCCAGCGATGCCACAGGCGCCACATTTGGAATGCTGTTGTAACCGTAAACCCGCGCAACTTCTTCAATCAAATCTTCGCTGATAGAAATATCAAAGCGATATGTCGGCACTGTCACCTGCCAGCTGTCGGATTGCTCGGTTACGGCAAAACCTAACCGGGTGAAAATCTCGCTGACGGTCGCAGTGTCGATATGGATACCAAGAATGCGGTCCAGCTTCTGCCGGGTCAGCGTGATTTGTGCGGCTTTTGGCAGATGCTCATCAGACTTCGCTTCAACAATTGGACCGGCTTCGCCACCAACGATATCCAGTAACAGCGCAGTCGCCCGCTCCATCGCGGTGCGTTGCAGTTCCGGGTCTACACCGCGTTCATAACGATGTGAAGCGTCGGTGTGCAAACCATATTGGCGGGCACGGCCAGCCATCTCTGTTGGCGCGAAAAACGCACTTTCGAGGAAAATATCGCGGCTGTCTTTGGTGACACCACTGTTGAGGCCACCAAAAATACCAGCCATGGCTAAAGCTTTTTGCGCATCAGCAATGACTAAAGTTTGTGGATTCAGCGTGACTTCGCTTTCATCCAGCAGCACCAGTTTCTCTTCCGGTTTGGCCAGACGCACCACAATGCCGCCGTCGATTTTCGCCAAATCAAAGGCATGCATCGGATGACCGAGTTCCACCAGCACGTAGTTGGTCACGTCTACCACCGGGTCGATAGAGCGGATACCGCTGCGGCGTAATTTTTCCACCATCCACAGCGGCGTTGACGCGCCAACGTTGATGTTGCGGATCACCCGCCCCAGGTAACGCGGGCAGCTTTTTGGCGCCTGTAACGTGATAGTGCGCGTCTCATCAATAGCTGGAGTCACTGCAGCGATAGCCGGCTTCGTGACGTCCAGTTTATTCAGTACGCCGACTTCACGGGCCAGGCCCAGCATACCCAGGCAGTCCGCCCGGTTTGGCGTCAAGTCTACTTCAATGGCATTGTCATCTAGCTGCAGATATTCGCGGATGTTTTTACCCAGTGGCGCGTCCGCTGGCAATTCGATAATGCCTTCGGAGCTTTCAGCCATACCAAGTTCAGACAAAGAACACAACATGCCATTAGACGGCTGGCCGCGTAATTTGGCCGCTTTGATTTTAAAATCGCCCGGTAACACAGCGCCGACAGTGGCGACCGCAACTTTTAAGCCCTGACGGCAGTTGGCAGCACCACAGACGATGTCCAGCAGCTCACCGCTGCCGATGTCTACTTTGGTCACCTGTAATTTGTCGGCTTCCGGATGGCGGCCACATTCAACCACATGACCAACCACCACACCGCTGAAGCTACCTGCAATGGCATCAATACCGTCGACTTCAAGGCCGGCCATTGAAATCTGTTCGGCCAGTTCCTGCGTCGATAACGCCGGGTTGACCCATTCCCGTAACCAGGATTCACTGAATTTCATTGTTTTGCTCCGGCTTATTTAAATTGTTTTAAGAAACGCAGGTCATTCTCGAAGAATGAACGCAAGTCGGTGACGCCATAACGCAGCATGGTCAGACGCTCCACGCCCATGCCAAAAGCAAAACCGCTGTAAACTTCAGGGTCAATACCGACCGAACGCAGCACGTTCGGATGCACCATGCCGCATCCTAATACTTCCAGCCATTTACCGTTTTTGCCCATCACGTCCACTTCGGCCGAAGGCTCAGTAAACGGGAAAAATGACGGACGGAAGCGGATCTGTAAGTCTTCTTCGAAATAGTTGTTCAGGAAGTCGTGCAAAATGCCTTTAAGCTCGGTAAAGCTGACATTTTTGTCGACCATCAGACCTTCGACCTGGTGGAACATTGGCGTGTGCGTCATGTCGTAGTCGTTCCGGTAAACGCGGCCTGGAGAGATGATCCGCAGCGGCGGCTGTTCAGTTTCCATGGTGCGGATTTGCACGCCTGAAGTCTGCGTACGCAGCATCAGCTTTGGATTAAAATAGAAAGTGTCGTGATCAGCACGGGCCGGGTGATGCTCAGGGATATTCAGCGCATCAAAGTTGTGGAAATCATCTTCGATCTCCGGGCCATGTTTGACTTCAAAACCGAGTTCGCCAAAAAAGGTTTCAATGCGGCGAATAGTGCGCGTGACCGGGTGTAAACCACCCTGCTCGATGCTGCGGCCCGGCAGTGTCACGTCGATTTGCTCAGACGCCAGTTTTTGCGCCAGCACTGCGGCCTGCATGCCATCGCGGCGGGCGTTTAAAGCGTCCTGGACTTGTTGTTTCAGTTCATTGATTTGCGCACCCGCCACTTTGCGGGCTTCAGCGTCCATCGCGCCTAAGGATTTTAACAGCTCGGTGATGCTGCCTTTTTTGCCGAAATACTCAACGCGGACGTCTTCGAGCGCATTCACATCGGCGGCGTTGGCAACCGCCTGTAATGCGCTGTCTAAGATGGCAGATAGGTTCATGATTTTCCTCAGACCAGCCAGTTTGCTAAAACCGGTGATTTTACAACAATTTCGCCGCTTTTGGGCGCGCCAAGTCGAGGAAAATTTTAGCAAATCGCCGGAAAAACCAGCAGATCAGAGCTCTGTGGCGGGCAAAGTCGCAGCCAAAACGTCTTTGACAAAAGGAATGGTCAGCCGGCGCTGATGCACCATCGAGGCTTTGTCGAGTAAATCCAGGGTATCAACCAGGGCGCGGATATCCCGTTGCTGGCGGTTTAGCAAATAACGCGCGACTTCGTCGGGCAAATCTAAACCGCGCACCCGGGCTTTTTGCTGCAGCAGTTTTTGTTTGTCATCATCGCTGAGCAGCCGCAGCTGAAACACAGTACAAGCCTGTAAGCGAGAGACCAAATCCGGCAGTGTAAAGCCAAGCGCGGTCGGCTGGTCGTCGGCGACAATGATCAGTTTTTTACCATGTTCAGCCAGGCGGTTGTACAAATCAAACAAGGCCACCTGCCAGTGTGAATCACCGGCGACCGCGCCGATATTATCCAGGCAAACCAGGTCGAGCTGCTCCAGATTATCCAGCATCCGTGGGCTGTACTGGGCAAATTCATCGAGCGCCAGCAACTGACTGGTGAGGCCCAGCTCCTGTGCCTGCACGCAGGCGGCATACAGCAAGTGAGACTTGCCACTGCCAGATGCGCCAAACACAAACACCGGCGGCTGCGGCTTGCCGCTATTTGACGTTTCAGGCTGCAAGTACTGACGGATATAAGCCACGGCCGGACTGCTGTCTGCACCGTAAAAGCTATGCAGAGTTTCGTCGTCCGGCAAAGTCACTGCAAGCGTAAACTGCGTCGGCTGCATCGGCGTTTGCATTATTGGCGACGGAACAAATAACGGCTGCTGATCACCAGCGCTGCACTAGCAGAACTCGGTCCACCTAACTGGGGCAACGCAGGATCTGTCGTACCCGCCACCGGCTCAGGCTGTCCGCCCGCCAACGCGGCTTCCATCGCCGCTTCGGCATCGGTCAGTTCGCCTGAGTTCTGCACTGGCGATGCCGCCGGGGTTTCAGCTGCAGGTGCACCTTCAGCCGGCTGGCCAGCTGCGGTATCTGCTGCGACAGGCTCAGATGTGACAGTTTCAGGCGCAACAGCCTCTGGCTGCGGCGTCAGTTCTTTGACCAGACTTAAGGCGCGGTAAAACTCATCGGGACTGGCGGCGAGCTGCAGCTGCAACACGGCCTGTCCGGCCTGATACTGCAATAGCTGATGCTCGCGCACAGTCAACATACTGCTGAATAATTGCCGCAGTGCCACTAAATCGCTCAGACTGCTGACCCCGTCAAAGGTCAGTTGCAGGCTGCCGGAGGCGGCATCACCACCGGCGCTGATGCGCACGGCATAACGCGAGGCCTGCGCCGCGGCCAGTTCCGCACAGAACTGCTGCGCCAGCGCCATGGCATCGGCGTTCAGCAGCTCTTTACTTTGCACGGCGCCGTCTAGCAGCTGCTGCCAGGTCAGACGGAACTGTACTAAGCCGCTGGCGTCGGTCAGCTGATCAAACAACAGGTTATAGACTTCAGTGGCCTGATACCGCCCGGACGCCTGTTGCAACAATGCCCAGTCGCCGCCCCAGCTGGCAGTTTCATTGACCAGAGCACTGTCGGTTTCATCATAAAGCGGGAATTGCAGGCTCAGGCCGTAGCGGCCGGCTTGCTGTAGCAGTGCTTTACGCAGCGGATGTTCCGGACTTAACACAAACTGCGGTGTCTCAACCGGCCGCTCGGTCAGCCATAACAGCACATCAGGCCGGCGTGGCCCCCACACTGGGATCTGCAGACTTTGCAGCAGGCGAGTAATTTTCTGGCCGTCGAGCGTGACTAATAACTGCGACTGACCATCTTGCTGCACCTGTTGAAACTGCACGACAAACTGACCACTGTTTTTCAACGCGTCCGCGATGCCGGCCTGGCCAAGTATCGCTTCGCCGCCGGTGAGTTTGACCAACACGTCTTGCAAGGCTTGCCGTTGCCACTGCGACTGACTCTGCCCTGCCGCCACTTTCGCCTGATACAAATCGGTCAGTTCCGCTGCTTTGGCCTGCGTGTTCAGCACCGCAGATACCAGTAAAGCAGCATGGAGCAGACGCTTAATACGACCAGGCATAGTAGGGGTTGGCATGATAAAAACTCCGCTGATTCAGACCAGTGTGCAATGCACAGTCTGGCGCTGGTCAGTTGCACTCAAACAACGGTGACCAGCTGGAATAAAGAACACATATTGTGCCGCAATACACTGCGGTTTTGCCAAAAAACAAAGCGCAAAGTCAGAGACTTCGCGCTTTTATCTGTCACCGGAATCTCAGATCAGAGTTCCAGTTTGCCCTGGCGGATCGCTGCAGCAAAGACTTCGTACACGGCGTCTAAGGTGGTTTGGTCCAACACTTTGCCGTCTTTGTCTTTGATCTTAATCGCAGTGCCTTTATCGGTTTTGCCAAGCGATAACTGATATTCACCAGCGGTCAGCGGTAACTCAGGTAATGCGTCATCACCCCAGATGCTGTCCCAGAAACCTTGTTCGGCTTTGACGTACTTAACGTAATAGACATAATCCGACTGGTTAAGATCTGTCACTTCCAGCCCGACTTTTTCCAGCAGCAGTTCAAGCTGCGACCAGGCCACGTCAATTGGCTGGGTCGTCAGCATCACTGGTTCCTGTTTGTCGTTGACGGCGCGCGTCAGCAGAACATCCGGCAGTTTGGCTTTGGCTTCACGAATGGCCGCCAGTTCAACAGTCGCAACGTGGTCGATAATGCGGTTTAAAAAATGCACTTCTTCGCGGCGCTGGCTGATTGGCGTCAGTTTTTGCGTCTCGTCGGTGTATTTATGTTCCAGCAGTTTGACCTGCACTGCGATAGTGCGGCCGTGGCTGCGTGGCTCTAATTGCACGCTGAACTTACTTTGTTGGGTTAATTCCTGCCCTTTCCACAGCCACCAGCCGGTTTCCTGATATTCGCTGACCCAGCCGGTCTGCCATTCCAGTTGTTTTGGCTGGTTCACTTCGATGCTGTTTTTGCTGAAATAGCTGTTGATGTTGTTCTGTAAATAAGGCATCAGGTCGCCGGTGAACTCTGAACGTTCAAACCAGACCCGGGCTTCTTTTTCTTCTTCTTCCACCCGCGCGTTAGTGGCCACAGCCAATACCTGCATTGGTGCCCGCAGGTCCATTTGTTCTGGCGCGACGCCAGATGCTACTTTGGCCGGTAAATCGTATTGACCTGGTTTTTTTGGCGCTTTTAAGCCGGCCGGGATTTTTAAATCGGCGATACGCTGTTCATTAACAGCGGTTTTTTCTGCGGCGGGCCACAAAGAACAGCCAGATAACAACAAAGTGGCTGCTACTGCGCCAGGGATCCAATAATGCACCTAAGCACTCCTACTGAAGAAATTGTCAAAAATTCGGTTACAGCTGCGCTGCGTGCAGCGCTTGTTCGATTACGGGCTGGTGAATTGGTTCCAGCTGTGTCAAAGGTAAACGGGCAAAATCCGACGAAATCAGCCCCAGGCGCAGCAGCGCCCATTTGGCCGGGATCGGGTTGCTTTCGATAAAGAGGTCACGGTGCAGTGGTTGCAAAGTGCTGTCAACGCTTTTCGCCTTGACACTGTCACCGGAGCGGGCGGCACTAATCATCGCTGACATGGCTTTTGGCGCCACGTTGGTGGTGACTGAAATCACGCCGTGCCCGCCCTGCAGCAGGAAATCACAGGCACTGGCGTCATCGCCGCTCAGCAGCGCAAAATCCGCCCCGACCAGCGCCTGTATGTCGCGTAAACGCGTAAGATTGCCAGTAGCTTCTTTGATGCCGGTGATATTGCTGATCTTTGACAGCTCCGCCACAGTCGCCGGCAATAAATCAACGCCAGTGCGGCCAGGAACGTTGTAGAGCAGCACTGGTTTGTCAGTGGCTGCGGCCACTGCACCGAAATGCGCCAACATGCCTTTTTGGGTCGGTTTGTTGTAATAAGGCGTCACAGTCAGGAAACCATCAATCGCCATTTTATCCAGCGCTTTGGTTTTTTCGACAGCTTCTGCTGTGCTGTTAGAACCGTTGCCGGCGATAACCTGGCAACGTCCCTGCACATGGTCGATAACAAATTGCAGCACAGTTAATTGTTCAGCGAATTCGATGGTGGCAGCTTCGCCTGTGGTACCCATGATGATCAGGCCATCGGTGCCGTTATTTAACTGATAATCGAGCAGCCGTTTGAGGCTTGGGTAATCCACCTGTCCATCTTCAAACATTGGGGTGATAAGGGCAACGTGACTACCACTGAACATTTTAACTGCAGCTCCATAAAAATCAGGCTGCTCATATTAATGACGGCGCGGTCTTAACACAAGCGCACGTTCCGTTCCTGATGAAATTTCAAAGGATTATGTTACACTCCGGGCCTTCTTGATTTCGGATTTATGCACGCTCATGCCGCAACAACTGGTCGTTACAGCCATAGGTACAGACCGTACAGGGATCGTCAGTCAGCTGGCCCGGCTGGTCACTGACTGCAACTGCAACATCGTCGACAGCCGGATGGCCATTTTTGGTAACGAATTTACCTTTATTATGCTGCTGTCCGGTGACGCCGCGGCGATCAGCAAAATCGAATATCTGCTGCCTAGCTCGGCTTTTGAGCTTGATCTGCTGACGATGTCCAAACGTACCAGCGCCTGCACATTGCCGACCTTGTCGGCACCTTATATTGTCGAATACACAGGGATTGATCGCGTCGGCACTTTAGGCGCTATCTCCAGTTTGCTGGCAGAACACCAGGTCTATATCGGCGCGCTGAAATCTGAGACGCTGCAATCGGACCCGGCACAGCCGCCGCAAACCCATACCGTGATGACAGTGCAGTTACCGCAAGGCCTCGACAGCGACAAAATCAAACGCCTGTTGCAGGCTAAATTTAATCAGATGCAACTGCAAGGCCGCTTTGAGCTGCAAAGCTAAGCGCCTTACATACAGGAGTGTTTATGCAAACTTTAGCTGCCGGTCAGCCGGCCCCGGATTTCGCGTTACTGAATCAGTCTGGTGAGCAGACAACCTTAAAAGGCCTGCTGGCCAATCACCGGGTGCTGTTATATTTCTATCCAAAAGCCATGACGCCGGGCTGTACCGTGCAGGCTTGTGGGCTGCGTGATATCAAGGCTGAACTGTCAGCGAAAAATGTCGTGGCTGTGGGTGTCAGCACAGATCCGGTGAAAAGCCTGGCGAAGTTTGTCGAACGCGACCAGCTCAATTTCATGCTGTTGTCCGACCCGGAGCATCAGCTGGCTGAGGCCTTTGGCGTCTGGGGCGAGAAGAAGTTCATGGGAAAAATTTACGATGGCATTCACCGCATCAGCTTTCTGATTGAACAGGATGGTGTGGTGAGCCAGGTATTTGATACTTTTAAAACCAGCAACCATCATGAGGTAGTGCTGAACGCGCTATAAGCGTGGTTACATTCATATCCCGGTGGCCTGCCACCGGCTCAGGAGCCTTGTTATGAAGTTATATTTTGCCCCTGCCGCCTGTTCGCTGGCTTCCCATATTGCGCTGGAAGAGGCCGGACTTAAACATGAAATTATCCGGGTCGACCTGCGCAGCAAAACCCTGCCCGACGGCAGTGATTACCGCCAGATTTGTCCACAGGGTTATGTGCCGGCATTGCAGCTGAAAAACGGCGAACTGCTGACCGAAGGCCCGGCCCTGTTGCAATACATTGCTGACCAGGCGCCGGCGACCAATCTGGCTCCGGCCAATGGCAGCTTTGGCCGGTATCGCCTGCAGTCCCTGCTGAATTTTATCGCCACTGAACTGCATAAGAATTTCTCGCCGCTGTTTGACCCAACCGCTGCGGATGTCACTAAAGAAGCCGCTCGTCAACGGCTGTCGCATCGTCTCAGTCAGACCGAAGCGCTTTTGGGCGCACAAAACTTTCTGCTTGGCGATTATTTTACCGTCGCAGATGCCTATTTGTTTACGGTATTGGGCTGGGCACGGATGGTTCAGGTAGATCTGACACCATACGCGCAATTACAACAGTTTCAGCAGCGGGTGCTGGCGCGGCCTGCAGTGCAACGAGCGATGCTGGCTGAAGGCCTGAAAGTTTAAGGAGATCTTGATGCGTATTTCTATGCTGGCGCTTGCCATTCTGAGTAGTGTTGTTGCCGCAGATCCGGCTTTTGTCGCAAGCCAACAGGGCAACTTGCGGATAGATACTGTCGCCACCGATTTAGCCCATCCCTGGGGCATCAGTGTGCTGCCGGATGGCCGTTTGCTGGTGACAGAACGTGATGGCCGGCTGCGTTATATCGACAAAAGCGGCCAGCTCAGTGCGCCCATCAGTGGCTTACCGGCAATTGTTGTGGCCGGCCAGGGCGGTCTGCTCGATGTGCTGACCGACAAAGATTTCGCTAAAAATCAGACTATTTACTTAAGCTACGCCGAACCTGGTGCTGATAACACCAACAGCACCGCAGTCGCCCGCGCCACGCTGGACGGTCAGGCACTGAAAAACTTCAAAGTCATCTTCAGTCAGACGCCCAAAGTCGACAGCAAATACCACTTTGGTGGCCGGCTGGTGCAACAGGCCGATGGCAGTCTGTTTGTGACTATGGGCGATCGCGGCAATCAACGCGAACTGGTGCAGGATTTATCAACTTTAGTCGGTAAAGTCGCGCACATCACACCAGATGGCGCAGCGGCGCCGGGTAACGTGCTCGCAGCTCAGAGCAAAGCCCAACCGCTGATTTGGTCGTATGGGCATCGCAATATTCAGGGGGCCACTTTGGATGACAAAGGCAGGCTCTGGACCCATGAACACGGTCCACAAGGCGGTGATGAAATCAATATCACTGTTGCCGGTAAAAACTACGGCTGGCCGCTAATCACTTATGGTGAAGAATATGGCGGTGGTGTGATCGGCACCACCAGCAAAGCAGGCCTCGAACAGCCGCTGCATTATTGGGTGCCGTCAATTGCCCCGAGTGGCATGTTGTTTTATCGCGGCGCTATGTTCAGCAAATGGCAAAATAATCTGTTGGTTGGCTCACTGAAATTCGGCCAACTGGTACGGCTGGAAATCAAAGACGACAAAGTCAGCCACGAAGAACGCATCCGTATTGGTGCGCGGGTTCGGGATGTCGAAGTCGCACCGGACGGTGCTGTGTATTTGCTGACCGACGAAGACAAAGGCGCAGTGTTACGCCTGACCCCAGCCGGCTGATCCAATGCTGTTGTGGTTACCCGTTAGCAGTATGACGTTGCTGGGCAGTGCGACATTGCCTGCCGGCACGGATTTACTCTATGCAACCGCACCGGATCCCATTGAACGGATCGCGGTGCGCACCGGCCCTTTACCCGTGAGCTGGTTGCAAAACCCGGCCGCGCTCAGTGTGCAGCCGCTCAATCCGGCACTGCAAACTGACGCGCTGGCGCTGTTGCAAGGCATCGCCGGTCTGCAGGTCGATGTACGTTCTAATCTGGCGCAGGACAGCCGCCTCAGTCTGCGTGGCTTTGGCAGTCGCAGCAGCTTTGGCGTCAGAGGCCTGCGCATGACGCTGGATGGCATTCCGCTCACCACGCCGGATGGGCAGACCCAACCCAGTGCTTTATTCACAGCCGATCTCGCTGCAGTGTCTGTACTCAAAGGCCCGTTTGCCGCCTTGTATGGCAATGCAGCCGGCGGCGTGGTGGCTTTTGACAGCAAACCGACCGAGCCGGGTCTGCTGCAGCTGCAGCAACAACAAAGCAGCACCATGCGCCAGCAACTGCTGCGCGCTGACAGCGATTTCGGCACCCTGATGCTGCAGCAAGCTGACTTTCAGGGGACCCGCCCACACAATCGCGCTGAACGTCAGGCTGCTCTGTGGAAACAGCAATGGCAGCTTGGCGATGATATCCGGCTTAATGCCCGGTTTGACTGGAGCCGCGACCCCAGGCTCGATGACCCCGGCGCCTTAACGCTGACCGAATGGCAAACGAACCCTGAGCAAACCTCAGCATTAGCGAGTCGTTTTGACAGCCACAAAAGCACCCGCCAGCAACAGGCTGGTATCAGTTTGCAAAGCAGCGACTGGCAGTTCAGTAGTTATCTGACTTCACGGCAAATCAATCAGTTTTTAACCCAAAGCGGTGAAGCTATTACCAGCGCCGGCGGCATAGTGCAGCTATCTCGGCAAATGGCCGGCTTGCAATGGCAACAGCAACACCAATGGCAACAACTGGCATTGCAATGGGGGCTGAGCCACGAACAAAGCCGTGATGAGCGCCAGGGCTATGTCAATCAGTTTGGTCAGGCCGGCGCGTTACGTCGCGACGATCGCAGTGACAGTCGCAGTCAGGATGCCACACTGCGCCTGAGTTATGCGCTGACGCCCGCTTTATCGCTGTTTGCCGGTGGCCGGCTGGCATTTCTGAAATTTTCCAGTCAGGACTTTTTTATAGTGCCGGGCAATCCGGATGACAGCGGCGAAAAAAGCCAACAAGGCCATGCCCACGCGCTTGGTTTTTCTTATCAGCTCACCGATGAATTGACCTGGCATGCCAGTTCAGGTCGTGGTTTTGAAAGCCCGACCCTGACTGAAATGGCGTATCAGCGCAATGGCAGTGGCCTCAACCTGCAGTTAGAAGCCGCGCAAAACCGGCAGTGGGACAGCGGTTTAAAATGGCTGAAGCAGGATAATAACGGCCGACGCAGTCAGGTCCAGTTTGATGTGTTTTATTTGACTAGCAGCAATGAACTGGTCGTTGACATCAGCAGCGGTGGTCGGACCGTATTTAAAAATGCTGCCGGCACCAGACGCTATGGTACAGAACTGAGCATGGCGCAGCGCTGGTCTTCGGGCTGGCAAGCGGAATACAGCTACAGTTATCTGGATGCGGTGTACCAGAATCCGGCAGAACCCAGCCATGGCCTGCAATTGCCCGGCGTCGCCAGTAACCAACATGCGCTGCGGCTGAGTTTCGCGCCTGGCGAGCACTGGTTTGCTGCAGCGGGTTATCGTCGGCTCAGCCGGGTCGCGGTCGATGACCGTCATGCACAGTTTGCTCCGGGTTATGGCCTGTTTGACCTACAGACCGGCTGGTCAGCTCAAGCCGGCGTTATGCAATGGCGCTTTGATTTGTCTGCGCAGAATCTGACCAATCAGCAGTACGTTGGCGCTGTAGTAGTGAACCAGAGTTCTGGCCGCGCCTTTGAACCCGGTATGCCAAGGCAACTGAGTGCTGGAATCCAGCTCAGTTTTCAGTTACTCTAAGGACCTCTCTACAGGACAGATTTCCGCAAGGATCACGACAAAGTCAGCGGCCACTCAGAAGTCAGGTGCGTATGCTCACTATGTTCAAACAAAGCTTGTTAGTCCTGCTGTTCTGTCTGCTGCCGTCGGCACTGACACCGTTGTTCGCTGCGCCGCCATTGCGGGCAGACATGCCGGTGCTGAAACTCGCGATGTACCACAGCCCACCCTATTATTTTACCGAAGACGTTGCTGAACCTCATGGTTTGTCGCTGGATTTGCTGAAACCGGCAGCACGTCAGCTTGGGCTTCGCATTGAAATCGTCACCTGCCCTTTCCCACGCTGCCTGAAACTGGCTGAACAGGGCGAAGTTGATATCGTGGCAGGTTTGATTAAAACGGATGAGCGCGAAAGCTACCTGCATTTTATTCAGCCGGCCATGATGAATTTTGTTTCTTCTTTTGTCTTTTATAGCCGGCACGGCCAAGACCATGACATTCATTCCGTGGCGGATTTAAGCGGCCACAGCGTCACTGTGATGCGCGACGCCGCTTATTTTCCTGCTTTTGATCAGGCTGCTGATTTTGAAAGAGTCCCGGTCAATTCTGAAGCCAAAGCGCTGGAGCTTGTGCATAAAGGCCGCGCCGATTACGCCATTACCATTGAGCAGACAGCCGAAGGATCTTTTGCTCAGGCCGGCCTGCAACTCAGCGACTTAAAGCGCCAGCCGTATCATGTAAATCAGAATATTCGCGGTTATATGGCATTCTCGCGTCAATCGCCTAACTTTCAGCTGGCGGCCAAACTGGAGCAGATGCTGGAGCAACAATATCGCGCCGGCATGTTTCATTTGCTGTGGCAAAAATACCACCTGCCGGCTATTCAGAACCAGGCACAAAAGCCTGTAGCAACACCTTTAACAGCGACGCCAGCGGAATAGCCAGCACCACGCCCCAAAAGCCAAACAGACCCCCAAATACCAGCACCGCCAGCATGATGTAAAACGGATTGATATCGACTACCCGACCAAATAACCACGGGACCAGAATGTAAGCGTCCAGCAGCTGCAACAACAGATAACTGAATAAAATCCAGCTGCTGGTGCTGCTGAGCCCCCATTGACTGATTGTCACCAACACCACAGGCACAGTCACTACGGCTATTCCCAGATATGGGATAAACACGGACAAGCCAACCAACAGCGCCAGCAACAAGGCGTATGGCAGAGCAAACAGGCTGAACAGCAAATAACAGCTCAGCGCCAGCAAGACCAGCTCCAACAGCTTTCCCTGAATGTAGCCCAGCAGCTGATGATCCAACTTTTGCCAAACCGGTTTTAACAGAGCACTGCTGGTAGGGAACTGCTGTTGCAAACCAGTCAGCAAAGCTGTTTTATCTTTGAGCAGAAAAAACATCATCATCGGTAACAACACCAGGTACACCAACAGATAAAACACACCGGCAACACCGGTCAGTGACGAGGCCAGAATTGTATTGAGGAAATTCAGGCTTTGCCCTTCCAGCCGCTGCAGTAACAACGTCAGCTGACGTTCGCTGAGCCAACCAGGCTGTGCCAGCCAAAACTGATCCAGATACAACCGACCCGTTGCTGCCAGCTCCGGCAGAGCCAGCCAAAAAGCCTGCCCCTGCTGCCACACCAGTGGCAACAACATCGCGAGCAACCACCACAACAACGCGATCAGTGCCAGCATGGTCAGCGCCACAGCATAACCCCGCGGCATCGGCAGGCGCTGCAGCCACAATACCGGGCGTTCCAGCACATAAGCACCACACAGAGCCAGAAAAGCCGGCAACAACACATCGGCGAAAAACAGCGCAATTCCCAACAACACCAAGATGTGAACCAACAGCAGAAATGCCGGAGATCCCGCAGCGCTGCGCAACAGTGGTGGCCAGATATTACGCATTTGATACTCCTGCCTGCAGGTCTGTCTTGCTTGTAGTCACGGTTCCCGCCAGAATAAACACTGTCCGCGCTGGAAATGCCTCGCCGGCTACCCAACAGCCGCAGAAGTTGTGATACATTTTAACTCTATGACAAAACAGCTGCTTTTGCCGGAATTTGCCGACGACGCGGCCGAAAAACCTACCATCCGGCGCGGCCAGGAGGAATAGTTCATGTCGCAACATGGCAACAAACACAAATTACCGCCAAATCCATCGCTGAAAGACATCAACTGGTACAAAAAACAGATTAACTGGGGTGAATTGCCGCCGTTTTATCATATGGTGTCGCAGTCACTGGGCGAATCAGAAGGCATGCTGACGCATGGTTTTGATACCGCCGTGAAAAAAATCATCGATAAACGCAACTGGAATCTGCAATTACTGGGCGGCTATATCGATGACAACAATGAGATCCATTGCGACAATAAACCGCGTATTGCGCTGTATCAGGTTTTTTCTGAACGCGGCTTTGAACTTCATGCTATCCCGTATGCCAAAGACCAGGAGATTGACCAGTATGTCAAAGGCAACCGGTTGATGGAGTTCAATTTGTGGGACCCGGTATCAATGCGCTTATTGTTACGGGTCAACCAGTTACATAAATTTATCGGATATTACTTTGAACACGGCGACGATGCCGACTTCGCACTGATCCTGCATGCGCACAAAACGGTGCATAAAGTGATTCAATTCATGCAGCAACATCTCAATGTGCAGAAAGTTGAAGGCATCACCATCAAGGCGTTTTTTGAAGCACAGGAAAAACGTCTGGGTCAGGCCGATGCTGATGCCCTGCAGCTGCAAGGTTTAAAATCCGGTTTACAAGGTGAGCAGAAGAAGTAGATGACGTATCTCCTGAAAATTGCGTTTTGTTCGATGTTCGTGTTGCCCCTCACCGCGGCGGCAGTAAACCCCACCACTTTGCCTGATTTAGGCACTAATGCCTTCTCCAGTTTGTCACCGGAAAAAGAGAAAATTATCGGTGACATGATGCTCAAACAAACCCGCGCACAGCTGCCGATGGTCAACGACCCGTTATTAGACGAGTATTTGCACACACTGGGCCAGGCGCTGGTTGCCAAAGCGGAAGGTGTGCGTTTTCCTTTTTCATTTTCCTGGGTCAACAGCCCGGATATTAACGCCTTTGCCATGCTTGGTGGCAATATTGTATCAAATACAGGCACACTGGCTGCCGCCGACAGTGAAAGTGAATTCGCGTCGGTGATGTCGCATGAAATCGTGCACGTGACGCAGCGCCATATCGCCCGCGCAGTCGAAGCAAAATCGCAGAATGCACCGCTCACCCTGGCATCTTTACTGGGCTCGATTTTATTGACCATTGCCAATCCGGAAGCAGGTATGGCGGGTCTGATGGCCACTCAGGGCGTCGCTGCGCAGCAGGCGATTAATTTTACCCGCAGCAATGAGCAGGAAGCAGATCGCATCGGTATTCAGTTACTGGCCAAAGGCGGCTATGACCCTTATGCCATGCCGGAATTTTTTAACAAGCTCAGCGAAAAGACCCGTTTTAGTAATACCCAGCTGGCGTTTTTATATACTCACCCGCTGTCACAGGCGCGGATCAGTGACTCCCGGGTGCGTGCCGAACAATTCGAGCGGCGTTTTGTCCCTGACAGCAGCGATTTCGCGCTGGCTAAAGCCCGGATCTGGGCCCGTTATCAGTTAAAAGGCAAAGATGCGCTGGCTCATTTTCAGAAAAAGGTCGCGACGCCTGGCGGCAATACTAAAGCCAATCAATATGGCCTGGCGCTGACTTTATTTGACAATGGCGATGTCAGTGCGGCGGAGCAAATTTTGTTGAAACTGCGCGCGCATGACGACAAAAATCTGTTTTATATCGATGCCATCACCGACGTCTACATTCAGTCTGGCCGCAGCGAAAAGGCGCTGCAGTTACTTGAGCAGGAATATCTGTTGCGGCCGAATAATCAGGTGATCACACTGAACTACGCCAATGCGGCGCTGGCGGCGAAATCCGAACGCCTGGCGCTGCACCTGCTGAAAAATCTGCTGTATTTCAAGCCTGATACCTATCTGGCGTATGAAATGCTGATCGATACCTATAAATCGATGAATGATATGGCAAAGTATTTTGAAGCCCGCGCAGATTTGTATTATCAGCTGGCGATTTATCCCAAAGCTATTGATGATATTAATGAATCTCTGAACCGGTTAGCCGCCACCGACAAGCTGGAAAGCCGCCGGCTGGAGGCGAAGAAAAAGCAATGGCAGGCCGAATTCACCCGGTTAAAACAATTAAACTGAGACCAAGATGCTGAAGATTTACCACAATAACCGCTGTTCAAAAAGCCGGGAGGCTTTGGCACTGCTGACAGAACGCGGTCTGAAGTTTGAAGTGGTGTATTACCTCGAAACCCCACCGGATCAGGCGACTTTGCAGGCACTGCTGCAAAAGCTTGGTGTTCAAGCCCGGCAGTTGTTACGCAGCAAAGAAGCAGAATACAGCCAGTTAGGCCTGGACAATCCGGCGCTGACTGACGAACAGCTGATCGCTGCAATGATCAAGCACCCCAAACTGATTGAACGCCCTATTGTTGAATGGCCAGATAAAGCCGTAGTGGCGCGTCCGCCCGAGTTGTTGCTGGAACTGCTGTAATGCCGGCAAAGGTACTGATTTTGTATCATTCGCGGCATGGCTCAGTGCAGCGGCTCGCCGAAAAAATCGCCGTAGGTGTGCAGAGCGCCGCAGCTGAGGCGATGTTGCGTTGCGTCGCCCCTTGGCCAGCAGATCCGCCGCCCGCTCACCCGGTCGTGACAAAAGCCGAACTGGTGCAGGCAGACGCACTGGCTGTAGGCAGTCCGGTGCGTTTTGGTCAGATGAGTTCAGAAATGAAATACTTCTGGGAGCAAACCTCAGATCTCTGGCTGCAAGGCGCTTTGATTGATAAACCGGCCGGTGTGTTTACCTCATCGTCTTCAATGCATGGCGGCCAGGAAGCCAATCTGCTGGGCATGATGTTGCCGCTGTTACACCACGGCATGGTCCTGCTCGGTCAGCCTTATGATGTGCCGGCGCTGCATCAGACTCAAAGTGGCGGTACGCCTTATGGCCCGACCCAGGTCACCAGCCACGGCACCAGCAGTGGATTAACCACCCACGAACATCACCTCTGTCTCGAATTTGGCAAGCGGCTGGCCCGCTTTGCCGGGAAACTACAATGAAAGTGTTATTTGAACAACAGGCGCCGTTGGCGCCATCCACCCGACGTTTGCTGCGCATCGGGCAGCTGGGTTATCTGGCGCTGTTTTTACTGATCCCGGCCTGGGTGCTGTGGCTGTCACCACCTGAGCTTGGCAGTTCGCGGGTGTTACTGGCGCTGCTATGGGGCCCGCTGTGGTTACCGCTCAAAGGGATCTGGCAGGGTAAAGCCTATACCTTTGCCTGGGCCAATTTTATTGTGATGATTTATTTTGTGCACGGCCTGACACATATGTGGGTCAGCGGTGGAATGGCTTTTTATCTGGCACTGGCCGAAGTGCTGTTTGCCAGTCTGATGTTTTACGGCTGCACCTACTACGCCCGCGATCGCGGTAAAGAGTTGGGTTTAAAAATTCCGAAACTAAAAGATGATCCGGTTGGCCGCTAAGCCGGTCCACCCGTTTTGTATTTCTGAATGAGCTGCTCAATCACGCCTTGCGCTTTTAGCCGGCTAAAAGCGCGTAAAATCGCCTGGCGTCGTGGTGATTGCTGGCTCACCGCACAAAAAACTCCGGGCGGCTCACTCCAAATCGGCTCTGCAACAAACTCGGTGTCGAACTGCTGGCGATCCAGCAGATAAAAGTAACTCAGGTCGACCGCCATCACCGCGTCGAGCCGGCGCTGCGCCAGTCGTTTCAGGTTACTTTGCAGTGAGTGCGCATCATCCCGCACAATCAGCCGTTCACTGAACGCCTGTTGTAATTCCGGATAAATAAAACCAAAAGTGGTGCCGACTCTTTTGTAATACAGATCAGCCAAGCGGCGGATGGGGGCGCTGTCACTGCGACGGATAATCAATTGCCGGCTGAAAAACAAAGTATCAGTCCAGTCAAAACGTTGCGGCTGGCTGACCCAGTCCGGATTGAGAAAACAACCGACTTCAGCATCACCAGCCACCAACCAGGGTTCGAGCCGGGCCCGCGGGATATCCAAATACTGCACCTGACTGCGTAGTTCCAGCGCTACTTTATCGAGAATATCTTTGGCCATGCCGCCGGATAAATGGCCACCGCTATTAAAAATCGCAAAGGGGACGGCGTTGGTGTCACTGACCGCAGCTTTCAGTGGCGGTGACAGCACGTTCAGCGATTTAATACCCTCAGCCCCGGCCAGTCCTGCGAAACAGGACATCAGCAGTAAAACCAGATGCATGATGCTGTTCGCCGAGTTGCGGACGCACTGAAGTTTTATCATAACGGGCACAACCTCTGCTGACGTCTTATGACCAACATAACAAAAAAATGCCAGATTTTCAGCCGGCAAACACAAATCCAGCGACAGAACTACACCGTATCACGCCACAGTCAGGATCAGAGTGTTGTTTATGTCCCAAACGATTGCGTTATTTCCGTTAAGCCAGATTGTGTTACCGCACGGCCGGATGCAACTGCGGGTATTTGAACCGCGTTATCAGCGCCTGGTTCGCGAGGCGCAGCAACGCCCTTTTGCCAGCGCTTTGCTCAACCCTTATGTCCATCAACAACATCAGGCGCGCATCTTCCCGCTGGTGACTTTAGTCCGCATCATCGATTTTTGTCAGCTGCCAGATGGACTGCTGGGTATTACCATCGAAGGGGTGGAGCGCCAGCGCATTATCAAACGCTGGCAGGAAGCGGACCAGCTGCATATTGCGCAGACGGAAGCCTTACCCCAATGGTCTGAACTGGAAATCAGTGCGGCTGCACGGCCTCTGGTGCCCGCGCTGCAACAGGTTTATCAGCAAAATCCACAACTGGCGGCGTTATACCCGTCACCAGACTGGCACAACGCCAGCTGGCTGGCACAACGTTGGTTGGAAGTGCTGACTATGCCGCCACAGTTAAAATTTGAACTACTGAGTGCCGACCAGCCGGGTCCGACCCTTGATATGTTACAGGAATGGCTCAGTGAGCAGCAGTCAACAGAACAAGCGCCAGACGCAATGAACTAGTTAATGCCGAGGTATTTGTGCACCTGCACACTGAGGCGCCAGTTGTGTTGTTTGCACATATCGATAGCCAGCGCTGTGGCCTTTGCCTTTTGGCTGATCGGTTGCAAATAGATTAATTTTCCCGAACTATCAAACGATTGCAAAAGCGCTTGCAACTCTTCGATGTGTTTTTCCATCGCCACCGGATGTTTGATTTCATTGGCGCGCACCAGACAGCTGGTCAGTACCGGGTAGCCGCCTTTCATATTCACCTTGGGCGAGACTGTGACCCAGGTTGACGCCGGTGCCAGAATTTCAAAAGTGCCGCTGGTTTCGATTTGGCTGCTGTAGCCGTTGGCATGCAACAGTTCACACAGTGGGTTCAGATCATAGATACAAGGTTCGCCACCGGTGATCACCACATGGCGGGCGCGATAACCGCGGCTGCGGAATAACGCCAGCAAATCGTCAGCATTGGCATTGGCCCAATGATCCGACTCGGCTTTTTTGCTGCTGGTGTCACTGAGCGCAATCAATAAATCCGGCACAATTTCCCAGGTATGTTTGGTGTCGCACCAGGCGCAACCGACCGGACAGCCCTGCAGCCGGACAAAAATCGCCGGCGTACCAGTATAACTACCCTCACCCTGAATGGTTTCGAAGATTTCATTGACTTTATACACAGTGCTTGGATTTCCTTTAGCATCGGGCTGAATTGCAGTACAATGCGCGCCCCAAATTTGTTGGCCATTATAACGGGAGCTTGCCAGATGCCGCAAAAAGTTGTTGTGATTTATTCCGGTGGTATGGATTCTTTTACCGTATTACACAAGGCCATCAAAGACGGGCATGAAGTTTTTGCCCTGTCGTTTAATTATGGCCAGCGCCATGTCCGTGAACTGGAATGTGCAAAAGCGGTTTGTGCAGAACTCGGCATCAATCACAAGGTTGTTGATATTTCAGCGATTAACCAGCTGATTGGTGGCTCCTCTCTGACCTCGGATATCGAAGTACCGGAAGGCCACTACGCCGCCGACAACATGAAATCCACTGTAGTGCCTAATCGCAACATGATTTTGATTTCGCTGGCGGTGGGTTATGCCGTGTCGCTTGACGCACAGGCTGTGTATTACGGTGCCCATTCCGGGGATCACTTTATTTATCCGGATTGCCGGCCTGAATTCGTACAGAAGATGCATGATGTTTGTCAGGTCGCCAACTATGAACCTGTAGCTATTATCAGCCCGTACCTGAAACAGACCAAAATCGAGATCCTGCGCGACGGCCTCGCGATGGGGCTGGATTACAGCAAAACCTGGACCTGTTATAACGGCCGGGCCAAAGCCTGTGGTAAATGCGGCTCTTGCGCCGAACGGCTGGAAGCCTTTCAGTTAAACCAAGCCACTGATCCGCTGCCCTACGAAGCCTGAACCGGTGCATGGAGCTGCAGCAGCTGATACAGCGCCTGCACGGCGCTGTGGTTATCACCACGCCGGCTCGCCAGATACATAGTGCGTTTTAAACCTTGTGGCCCAAGTGGCCTCGTCACAATCAGCCCTTGGCTTAAAAATGGTTCGGCCAGCCACAACGGTAACACCGCAATCCCCTCGCCGGCGGCGACCAGCTGTAACATCTGACTGGCCTGCGCCACTTGCCGGCGTTCACCCCTAAATTCCAGATCTTTGAGAAAATACCGAAACAAATCCTGCCGCTCCGGCGGAATTGGGTAGCTAAGTAAGCGCGCGTTTTGTAAATCAGCCGGCGTCAGCCAGGGCTTCGCCGCAAGCGGATGCTCAGGCGCCAGGTAAGCCAGTAGTTCCAGCTCAAACAGCGGCTGATAGCAAACCTGACGCGGCAACCGCGCGTCAGTGGTCAGCACTAAATCCAACTCGCCGGCCAGCATGGCTTCAATGGCATGATGCTCAATCTCTGTATCCAGACTCAGGTTCACTTGCGGATATTGCAAGCGGAACGCTTTGACAGCCGGTAACAGCCAATGAAAACAAGCGTGACATTCGACCGTCAGGCGTAGCTGGGCCGGCAGGCCAGGTTGCTGGCGCAGTTGCTGCTGCACCGCTTCGACTTTTGGCAGCACCTCATCTGCCAGCTGCAATAACAGCTGCCCTTGCCAGCTGAATTGCAGAGGTTGCGATTTGCGCACAAACAGTGGCTCGCCAAGCTGCTGCTCAATATCTTTTAACTGGTGCGATAACGCGGATTGCGTCACAAATAACCGGCTGGCCGCGCCTTGCAGCGAGCCGGTTTGTGCCAAAGCGCGCAGCGTTTTGAGCAGCTTAAAATCCAGTTGCATGCATCACCTTCTGCAGCAGGAACCCTGATTAACATGCACTGTACCCACTTTATTTAGACATATCAACATCTGGATGGCTAAAACAAAAAGGACAGCTAATGCTGTCCTTTTTAAGTTTCAATTGTAAGTCTCAATAGCGCTTAACGCACCGGCAATTCAAACTTGGCAAACATCCGGTCGATTTCTTCCTGATTACGCAGCATATTGGCGCGCTCAACCACGTCCTTGGTCAGATGTGGGGCAAAACGCTCAATAAAATCATACATATAAGTGCGCAGGAATGTGCCTTTTCTGAAGCCGATTTTGGTGGTCGACGCCGCAAATAAATGACTGGCATCAATAGCGACCAAATCAGTATCCAGCGTTTTATCCATCGCCATCGACGCGATGACTCCGACGCCAAGACCGAGCCGGACATAAGTTTTAATCACATCGGCATCGGTCGCTGTGAAGACAATTTTCGGCTCCAGGCCTTTTTCGCCAAAAGCGCGGTCCAGCTCGGAGCGGCCGGTGAAGCCAAATACATAAGTGACAATCTGGTACTGCGCTACATCTTCAATTTCGATTTTGCGCTGTAAATTCGCCAGCGGGTGGTCGGTGCGCACGATCACGCTGCGGTTCCAGTGATAACAAGGCAGCATCACCAAATCGCTGAATAAATGCATAGCTTCAGTCGCAATGGCAAAATCGGCTTCACCACGGGATGCCGCTTCTGAGATCTGCTGTGGCGTGCCCTGATGCATATGCAACGACACTTTGGGGAATTTCTTGATAAAACCACCAATAACGCCAGGCAGCGCATAACGGGCCTGAGTATGTGTGGTGGCTATATTGAGTTTGCCCTGATCGGGTAAAGTATGTTCCTTCGCTACCGCTTTAATACTTTCGACTTTAGCCAGAATTTGCTGCGCGATTTCAATCACATCGCGCCCGGCAGGTGTGACATGGGTTAGATGTTTGCCGCTGCGGCCAAACACCTGAATACCTAATTCGTCCTCCAGCATCCGCACTTGTTTACTGATGCCGGGTTGTGACGTATACAGACTTTCTGCCGTCGCCGACACATTCAGGTTATGGTTTAACACTTCGACAATATAACGGAGCTGTTGTAATTTCATCGGTCAGGCTTTCCATGGTTGACGGCCAATGGCAATAATAAATCGGGCTAATTATTCCAACGATTCATTGTTTTTTATTTATGTATAACTAATAGTAGCTAAAAAACCAATCAGACTGTAGTACTTTTTCCTTCAAATCACTGAACTTCACAGGAGCATGTGGTGGAACATCCTGAAATAGATTTCGCGACTGTGCTGGCGTCCGGCGTGCACGACATGAAGAACTCATTGTGTATGCTGATCCAGTCGATGGACGTGCTGCAACAAGAGCTGGCGGAAAAATCCATCTCAGCGAGTCAGGAGCTTGGCCGCATTCATTACGAGGCTACCCGCCTTAATACCAATTTGCTGCAGCTGCTGTCGCTGTACCGCATTGAAAAAGATCAGTTGCCGCTACACATGGACGAATACAATGTCGACGATTTGTGCGACGAGATCCTGCTGAAAAATGCCTTATACAGTCAGCAACGCCATATTGAAGTCACCAAAGACTGCCCCGCCCGGCTGAGTTGGTTTTTTGACAATGACCTCGTCAGTAACCTGCTGAACGATATGTTCGTCAATGCGCTGCGGTATTCGGCCAGCCGTTTGTTATTAAAAGCCAGTCTACAACAACAGCAACTCGTGATAGAGCTACATGATGACGGCTCAGGTTATCCGCCGGACATGCTGGATAACAGTGATGAAGGCATCAATAATCTGAATCTGGCCGCTGGCCGCACCGGGCTTGGCTTGTTTTTTGCTCATATGATTGCACGGGCACACCGTAACCGGCAGCAATGCGGTCGTATTGAATTATCCAATGGCGGTGAATTCGGTGGCGCTGTGTTCCGTTTAATTCTGCCGTGATGCAAAAAACAGCGTAAAATTAATCAGTTCAGGCTGTGAGCGGACGGCGGATGAAACCGTCTCGTTTTACAAACAGCACCAGTGCAAAGATTGGTATTTTGCCGCGTTTCTGTTTAAGATGCGAAGGTAAGACCAAAGCAGAGGTTCAGATGGCTTTTACAGTAATTGTGGTGCTTTTCATTGGCTTATTGGTGATCTCTGTGGTCGCCAGCGCGATGCAGCAGCACAAAGAACGACTGGCCACGTTAAAACGCGCCGAATTCAGTAAACTGCGGGGCATGCTGGAAGATACCGAAGAGATCCTGCTGAACGCCGCCAACGTGCCATTGACGCCGGGGATAGTACAAATGCTGCTGACCCGCATCGTCTATACCCTCAAAGCCATGGTCGAACTGGAACCCGGTTCCCGCGATTTAAAAAGCCGGCTGGCCGATACTGAAAAACGCTTGTCAGAGCTGACCAAAGAAGGTTCGGGCGGTTCAGAAAATATCAGTCTGCCCGATAACGACAAACAAATTATCAGCATGATCCAGGGTATTAAAAAGCTCAGGACTATTTTGCGTGCCGAACACGCCCGCGGCAATATTGATACTCAACTGGTGATCCAGGAAGACCGTCGGCTCGAGAACCTGCAACTACGCATTAATGTTGAAAGCCAAATCAAACGTGGCAATCAGGCCAGAGCCAATCAGTTGCTGGGTTCTGCGCGTCAATGTTATGAAAAAGCTCTGGTGACACTCAGCAACGCCAGCCATGTCGATGAATATGTGCAGTCACGCCGCTCAGAAATGAACAGCATCCTGCAAGAAATTGCCGAAGAGTTGAAAGAAGGCAACCTGCGGGACCGGCAGAAAAAAGCCGAACAGGAAAACAACGACCTCGATGTGTTGTTCGCGCCGAAAAGAAAATGGTAGTCCTCTAACCCGTCTTATTATCACTTCAGCATTCGCACAAACAACAAAGCCCCGCATGCGGGACTTTGTTTTGTCTAAAGCTGCGGATCAGGCGTCAGCTTTGCCTTCCACCCACTGGCCGTTTTTATACCAGGCCATCCAGCCGGTTGCTTTGCCGTCTTTTTCCGACATCACATACTGCTGCTTGGTTTTGCGGCTCCAGCGCACTATTGTTGCGTTGCCGGCCGGATCCTGAGCCGGTGCCGCCGCCAGATAATGGAACTTCGGCATCATGCGGTCTTTAAAACGTTGCAACTCAGCGACGAGCGGTGCACGGGTTTCCCGGCTTTTCGGGAAAGTTGACGCGGCCAGGAACAAACCAGCAGCACCATCACGCAGCACAAAGTATGCATCAGACTTTTCACAGCGCAGCTCCGGTAAATGCACCGGGTCTTCTTTTGGCGGCGCAGCTTCGCCGTTACGCAGCAGTTTACGGGTATTTTTACAGTCGCTATTGGTGCAGCCGAAGTATTTACCAAAACGGCCAGATTTTAACTGCATGTCCGAGCCACATTTTTCGCATTCGATAAGTGGCCCGTCATAACCCTTGATTTTAAAGGCGCCGCTTTCGACCAGATAACCGTCACAGCCCGGGTTGTTACCGCAGACATAGAGTTTACGGGTCTCATCCAGCAAATACGGGTCCATCGCAGTACCGCATTTGGCGCAGCGCTTTTTGTGGCGCAGCACTTCGGTTTCCAGCTCTTCTTCGTCTGCAACTAATACCGCTTCATCACCTGGCGTCAGGTTCATCGTGGTGGTGCAGCGTTCTTTTGGCGGCAGGTTGTAGCCGGAGCAACCCAAAAACACGCCGGTACTGGCGGTGCGGATGCCCATTTTACGGCCACAGGTCGGACAGTCGATGTCGGTCAGCACAAACTGATTGGTGCGCATGCCGCCTTCGGTACTGTCGCCTTCGGCCACTTGCAGCCGCTTGGAGAAATCGGCATAGAAGTTATCCAGCACCTTGCGCCAAGCCGCCTCGCCATTGGCGATATCATCAAGCTTCAGCTCCATGTTGGCGGTAAAGTCGTAGTTCATCAGGTCGCTGAAGTTCTCAACCAGCCGGTCTGTGACAATCTCACCCATTTTTTCGGCATAAAAACGTTTATTGTCGACTTTGACATAACCGCGTTCCTGAATGGTGGAGATAATTGCCGCATAAGTCGAAGGCCGGCCAATACCGCGTTTTTCCAGCTCTTTCACCAGACTGGCTTCGCTGTAACGCGCCGGTGGTTTGGTAAAATGCTGCGCCGGTAATAACTGCTCCAGGCTTAATACTTCGCCGACTTTGACATCCGGTAATTCGTTTTCTTCTTCGTCTTTGCGTTTCTGTGCCGGTTGTACCCGGGTCCAGCCATCAAAACGCAGCACACGGCCTTTGGCCCGCAGTTCAAACTCACCGGCTTGCACTGTGATATTGGTGACGTCATAAAGCGCAGGTGGCATCTGACAGGCAACAAACTGACGCCAAATCAGCTCATACAGCTTCTTGGCGTCCACTTCCATATCACTCAAAGCTGAGGCCTGCACATTGACGTCGGAAGGCCGGATCGCTTCGTGCGCTTCCTGCGCATTGGCTTTGCTGCCATAACTTAATGGCTCAGCCGGCAGATAATTTTTACCGAACTGCTGCACGATAAAATCACGCACTGCACCGACGGCTTCGGCCGACAAGTTCGTCGAGTCGGTACGCATATAAGTGATGTAGCCGGCTTCGTATAAACGTTGTGCCAGCATCATGGTTTTTTTCACGCCGTAGCCTAGGCGCGTACTGGCCGCCTGTTGTAGCGTTGAAGTGATAAATGGCGCTTGAGGTTTGGAACTTGAAGGTTTGTCTTCACGATCAGTGACCTGATACGCCGCGCGCTGTAATAACGCCACAGCAGCATCAGTTTGTTGCTGATTGACCGGCCGGAAGGCTTTACCAGCCTGACGGGCGACTTCAAGCCGCAGCTGCGCCTGACGCGGATTACGCACGTCGGCATCTACAGTCCAGTATTCTTCCGGCACAAAAGCTTTGATCTCGCGCTCGCGCTCGACCACCAGCCGCACGGCCACTGATTGCACCCGACCGGCGGACAAGCCACGCGCGACCTTTTTCCACAGCAGTGGCGAGACCATAAAACCGACGACGCGGTCTAAAAAGCGCCGCGCCTGCTGTGCATCCACGCGGTCCTGATTGACAATACCAGGTTCAGTGAAGGCATTTTTAATGGCGTTTTTGGTGATTTCGTTAAACACCACGCGTTTAAACTTGCTGGCGTCACCGCCAATAATACTCTGCAAGTGCCAGGCGATGGCTTCCCCTTCGCGGTCCAAGTCCGTTGCCAGGTAAACAGTGTCGGCCTTTTCCGCTAATTGTTTTAATTCCCGGACAACTTTTTCTTTGCCTTCCAGAATTTCATAGCGGGCTTTCCAGCCGTTTGCCGGATCTATCCCCATCCGGTCCACCAACGCCAGATAGTCTTTTTCAGCTTTGCTGAGTTTACTGTCGCTTGCTTTGGTTTTGTCCCTGGAACTGCTGGAAGGCAGATCACGGATATGCCCGACGCTGCTTTTTACGATGTAATCAGCACCCAGGTACTTGTTGATAGTTTTTGCCTTTGCCGGGGATTCGACGATGACCAGAGATTTCGCCATTGGAGTGCAGGAGTCCCTATTAAAAAATTCAGTAGTCTTTTTTGCTTTTTAACGTATATCCGTAAACGGAGGTTGTGACAAGTAGCCAGCTGCACAATTGTCTCCGACAGCTGGTTTTTCGTGGCTTGATTGCTGCTTTATCCAGCAGCGCAGACAAAAGGCGGCAAATCAGGCCCGATGCGGTCGGGCCGTGATTTTTGTCATTTCCCGGCCAGGAACTGCGACAAAACGGCCTTTAACGGACCGGATGTTGACAGATAGCGTCGAGTAAAACGGCGGAAAGTTCAGCGCCAACTTTAAGCGTCTGCGCTGAGCTTACAGCCCCCTGCCCGGTACTGTCGGTAAATGGCGCAATCTCCATCATGTCGGCAGCGCCAACCCGGAAATGCCGACGTAAGATGGCCAGAATTTGCTGTGCTTCATCCGGTGTCATGCCACCGGTTTCCGGCGTGCCGGTCGCCGCAGCATATTCTGCATCCAGCGCATCGATATCAAAACTGACGTACAGCTCATCCACCGCGGCAGCTTTTAACTGTGCCACGATTTGCGCTGCGACAGCCGCTGCGCCCTGCTCGCGGATTTCATTGGCCCAGAACTGGCGCACACCAAATGTGCTTTCCCAGTGCGTTTTGGGCTTGCCGCTGGAGCGGATGCCTAACTGAATCAAATGCGACGGCGCTGGCAGATATTGGAGGATATGGGTACACCAGGAGCCAAAACATAAATCAATGCCAAGCCGCTCGGTCAATAAATCAGTGTGCGCATCAAAATGGATTATCGCAGTGCGGATACCGGCAGCGCGGCGCGCTTTTAAATAGGCTTTGGTCAGCGGATAACTGACCGAATGGTCACCACCAATGCCAAAAATGCCTTTACCCGGAAAGGTCTGGTAAAACAAGTCGGCTATTTGCTCAGTTAACGACAACGGGCTCACCGGCAAATCTGCCTGTGCATTTTGGTACAACGCCTGGCGACAGTTGGTGATAGTTTCGCTGTTCAGGTATTTGTCATGCAGCAGATGGGGGATCACCCGGATATCACCGAGGTCGGCCGGATAACTGCGGCGTTGCTGCTGTAACAACGCCAGACGTAAAAACAACGGCCCCCAGTTGGCACCGCGCAAAATACCGCCGCCGCAGTCTGAGCTGATGCCCAGGATGGCAGCAGGCGCTGGTGACTCAGCGAAACGCGTCAGTCCAGCCAGCCACTCGGCACGGACATCTGTGGTCTCGCCAAACAATTCGGCCCGTAATAATGCTTTGCGCTCTTTTGCCGTATTGACGGTAAAAACGCCATCCCCCGGCGGACACAGGCATTGGCTGGCGGTTTGGAGAAATAACTCTGTGGATGTCGACATGGGGCACTCCATAGTTTTACTGCGAATAATTCAGTTACGTGTCGCTCAATAGCGAATAGTTATGCAAATATAGCTTTTTGCCGGTTCTGCTGTTTCTCTGGCATTATTGGCGATTGCTGCAACATCCGAAGCTTCAGTATCAAAACTAAATAAATTTTTTTATATTTATTTTCAGTTAGTTGAAATTAAAACCACGATACAGGCAAGCAGCAAAATCACTTTATTCACCAGCTAAAACGAGCTGTGTGCCGCTGTCAACTGCCAGCGATAGGACACAGCTAAAGGCCATGACTGCATATTCAAATTAACTGCATAGCCCTGATTTCTGCATCGCTGCGGGAGAACACTGTATTGTATTGCGCAAATAAAAACGGCTCCTGTCCGGAGCCGTTTTCAGAGTTAGTGAGTGCTGAGTTTATGGCTCAATGCAAGTTCCGTCAAAACCAAATGCGTTAGCCACTGGCTGAACTTTTTCATCACCGGTATCTTCAGCACTGACCGGTAAAGTAAATAAGCGGCTTGACACGTTTTCAGTGCCGTCAGCAAAACCACTGACAATAATTCGGACTGTAGTCCAGGCACCATAATCTTGTGGGTAAACCAGATTGAAGGTCGCCACACCAGATAAATCTGAAGTAATAGGGCCAGACGTCACTGACTTTTCAACTTTTGCCACATTTAATGGCGTTAACTGACCGTCACCACTGATATCTTCACCGGCATCCAAAATACCGTTATTGTTGGCATCTTCACTCACACAAGATTTCGTCACTTCTGGCGCCCAATTGACAAAGGTGCCAACCAACGGCTCTTTGCGCCAATAACCGTGGTTATACGCGACCGGCAACACTGCAACATTCAACGCCTGATTCGGTACCGGGTTCCCGCTGGAGTCAGTCACAATTACCGAGAACTGCTTGCTGTAAGTACTCACATTGGGTTTTGAAATCGCATTACCGGTTCCAAAGCGGAATGACAGGGTTCTGTTTCCGACAGCAACTGGCGTGCTATTGCTTACCGCAGGCACATCCATCACATAAGCCCGGATATTCAGATTAGCGCCGGTATTTGCTCCTGTGGTCTGGTCTGCAATGAACTCTGTCACAGCCACCCCTTGTGAGTTAGTAATGGCTTCGACCGGATTTATCACACCACCGCTGGATTTATCCAGCTGGAAAACCACTCGTTTATTTTTTACCGGGTTATTTTTGCTGTCGCGAACGATAGCTCTGACTGCCGCACGCTCACTAATGGCAACCTGAGCCGGGGCAACCTGCACCTCAATTTTTTGTGCATCAGATGAGACAAATTCAATATCACGCCGCGCCGTAGCAATACTTTTCCCATCCCGGATGGCGGTCGCTTCGACCGAAGCAAATCCGGTGAACTCAGAATAAGCAAAAGCACTGGCAACGCCGTTGGCGTCAGTTAACGCGATTAGCGGTTGTGGGTTGGTAAACTGCGGCGTCGCTGTTGCAGCCCCCAGTAACACACCACGGTTTGAAATAAACCGCACATTCTGCCCGACCACAGCAGTGTTATTGCTACTCCAGAGCACATCCAGCTTTTTATCTGCTTTGGCCGGGGCAATATCAATTTCCAGTGCGGTCTGAGACGCAGGCGTAAATGCAAAGGCATCACCATTCACAGTTAATCGGCTGGTAGTACTGGAGTTTAATGTGCTCACGGTAATAGTGTCGTCACCAACTTTTGCTGCTTTGACTACAAGCTTTAATTTGCCGGATACATCTGTGGTCCCGGTGAACTTGCTGTTAAACACCGAAGCAGCGCTTGCCGGACTCAGCGCAAACAAGTTGCCAAGTTGCGACTCGACCGCAATAGCCGCATTGGGGATCGCATTGCCGGCAGAATCCGTCAAGGTTAAAAACACGTCTGATTGTGATTCCAGCACTACAGAATCGGGTTTTTGGATCTCAATTTTGTTGCCATCTATCTGAATCAGCAGCGCTTCAGACATTTGCTTCCCGACAGACGACTGCACTTTGACAGTGCGGCGTTTGAAATCACTTTTACTGGTTAATTTTGCTTTGGCGGTGCCGTCGGCTGCAGTGATATCGGAATCAATTTGCAGTTCGGTATTACTCAGACTCTCAGTGGAGAATTCGACTTTTGCTCCTTTCACTACCACATTGCCAGGGTTCCTGACCAGCGTTGTTAGTTCGATGAAATCGACATTGCCGGTTCCAAGCTGTAATTTATTTGCTAGCAGCGTGACGGAATAATAATCGCCTTTAGAGCTGAATCCAGTGAATACCGGGCTGACGCCGGTAGCATCAACCACTGTGACTTCAACACGGCCATCATTGGCTTCGGTACCAACATTAAGAGTGGCGGCGCCCTGACCTGCAGCATCTAGAGACACTGTGATAGTGGCAGCACCACCGCTAAAAGAAGCCTTATTGACATCAGTCGCAGGGATAGTCAGTTTTAACTGCCGGTTTTGCATCGACTTGCCTTGAGCCGAGACTAATTTGACCTTGACTTGTGGCTGACAGACGCGACTCACTTCTCTGGCACCACATGGAGCATTGGCGTTACCGTTATTGCCGGCAACTAAATCTGCACTCAACGTCAGAATATCCGCCGAATCGAGTTTGCCCTCCGAGGTGAAGCCTACGGAGGTCTTTTCTCCACTATCTAAGGTTGCTGTCACGGTACCGGCACCACTTTTGGCACCGACAAACAGCTGAATACTTGCCACACCGGACGCATCTGTCAGTGCCGTGCCAGCCTGATTGCTAAAGGTAGCAAGCCCAGCGTCACTTAACGTAAAAGTCACCAGCTTACCAGACAACACGCCAGTGGTAGATGTCACTTTCACTTTGACGGTGATATTGGATGTTTGAGTTAAAACGTTGGATGGTTCTACGGTCGCTGCAAGTGTGATCACGGGCGTTGTTGGTGTACCACCACTGTCCAGAGTTCCCCCCCCACCACAAGCGACTACAACACTCATCAGAAACGCAACGAGAAGTTGCCGGATGTTTCGCATGAAAACTCTCCCTAGCTGGCTATTTTCATTAGAATTTATGACTTTTCCTAGCTTAGCCGATTAACCCGCGCGGCTGCGAGGATTTACCGAGGCCAAAGCACAAATTTTTCTTTTAGTTCAGAAACTGCTAGATTACGCCGTCCTTAACTCTGTTATAACCCATGTGCCCAGATGACTACAAACACAAAATACAATCTGACCACGCGAATTCTGCTCGCGATGGCTATCGGCATTCTTGTCGGTACTCTGTTCAAATTTCTGTTAGATGGCCAGGCCGAGCGCGTGGTCGATGCAGGAATATTTAGCTTTGGGATCAAAGCGTTATTTATTGATGGTTTTTTTCATGTCGGCGGACAGATTTTTATCGCCAGCTTAAAAATGCTGGTAGTACCGCTGGTGCTCGTGTCACTGATCTGTGGCACCAGTTCACTGAAAGACATCAAAACGCTGGGGCGGATCGGCAGTAAGTCGATGAGCCTGTATATCCTGACTACCGCTCTTGCTATCGCAATCGCTGTGTTCTTCGCCACCCTGATAAAACCTGGTGAAGGCGTCAATATGCAACTGAGCAGCAGCTTTAACCCGGGCGAAGCGCCTGGTATCGCTCAGGTTTTTATTAATATGTTCCCAAGCAACCCGATTGATGCAATGGCCAAAGGCGAAATGCTGCAGATCATTGTGTTTGCCGTGCTGTTTGGTGTGGCGCTGGCATTATCCGGTGACGCTGGTGAACGTTTACGGCTGATGTTTGAAGATATCAACACCGCGATGATGAAGCTGGTGGGTATAGTCATGCATTTCTCTCCTTACGGCGTGTTTTTCCTGATGGCCAAGCAGTTCACCATTCTGGATCTGGGTGATATGGCCAATCTGATCAAATACTTTGCGTTGGTTATTTTTGTCTTGTTGTTTCATGGATTTATCGTGTACGGCGCATTCCTGGCTTTTGCCGCCCGCCTCAATCCACTGATGTTTTTCAGCAAAATGAAAGAAACGGCCCTGTTCGCATTCAGTACATCCAGCAGTAACGCAACGATCGCCAGCAACATGACCACGACCACGCAAAAACTCGGTGTCGACAACAAAGTTGCCTCATTCACTATTCCGCTGGGCGCCACTATTAATATGGACGGCACTGCGATTATGCAGGGCGTTGCCACCGTATTTATCGCGCAGGTTTATGGTATTGACCTGACTTTCAACGACTATTTATTAGTTGTACTGACCGCAACACTGGCATCTATAGGTACAGCCGGTGTGCCGGGCGTCGGTCTGGTCATGCTGGCGATGGTGCTGCAACAGGTTAACCTGCCGGTTGAAGGCATTGCGCTGATTATTGGCGTGGACCGATTACTGGATATGACCCGTACCGCGGTGAATATCACCGGTGATGCGATGGTGTCCTGTCTGGTCGGCAAAAGTGAAAACTGCTTTGACGAAACTGTTTACAACGATCCCAAAGCCGGTCAGGTCAGCTGACGTTGTCAGCCGTTAAAAAAACCGACGGAACTTTGCATCACTAAAAAGCCGGCATTTGCCGGCTTTTTTATTTCGAGTACCTGCTGTACCGCAGCGCACTGATGTGCTCATCACCACCGGATGCGCCAACTGGTCTCTGTCAGGTAGGTTGTGTCAAAACGACGTCTGGCAAAGCCTTGTCCGGTCAGATCACGTTGCTGCAGCAGTGTGACCTCAGCAAAGCCGAACAACCGGGTGATCTCCTCAGCCGGCACACTAAAAGGCGGACCGTTTTTTTCGCCCACCGGATACTCCAGGCTCAGCAGCAACAGATCAGCCGTTGGCATTAAAGCCCGCAGTTGGTTGACATAGTCACGGCGCATCGGTGCCGGTAATGCGATCAGTGCTGCTCTGTCGTAAATGCGCCGGCATTCGGCAACTTGTGCACTCTGCATGGCAAAAAAGTCGCCTTGCCACAGCTTAATCTCGGCAGCACTGTAACAGACAAATTCGCCGGCCTCTGCGCGCGTTGCCTGCAGCTGATTTTCTGTAAAAAAGTCCCGACAGGCGATCTCAGATAACTCAGCACCAACCACAGGCGCCTGCTGCGCCAAAAACAATAAATCTGGCGACTTGCCACACAAAGGCACAAACACCGGACTGGCATTCAACCAGTCTGACGGTGCAGACCGCAGCAGCGGATGCGCCTCATCCTGTTGCCAGCCCAGCTGATTTTGCTGCCAGCATTGCAGCCAGAAATCCTGCTGCATCTTAGCGCCAAAACGTCAATTGCTGCAGTTGTTGCAGACTGCTTTTGACAATGCTTGCTGCGGTCAGACCGGCTTTTTCCGCCAGCGACTTGCGCACCCTATACTGCACTTTATACACCTGACGTTCGGCTAATTGGGTGATCAGATAATCGTCACTGGTACAAAGCGCATCGACCAGTTTTAAATCAAGTGCCTGATAACCAAACCAATGCTCACCGGTGGCCACTTCGTCGATATCCAGTTGCTGGCGGTGGCGCTGCACAAAATGCTTAAACAACACATGGGTTTCTTCCAGTTCACGCTGAAATTTCTCCCGGCCTTTTTCGGTATTTTCGCCAAACACAGTGACAGTGCGCTTAAATTCACCGGCGGTGAATTGTTCAAATTCAATATGATTTTTTTTCAGTAATTTATTGAAGTTCGGCAACTGCGCGATCACACCGATAGAGCCAAGAATGGCAAAAGGCGCTGCGATAATTTTGTCGGCAATACAGGCCATCATATAACCACCGCTCGCGGCAACCTTGTCGACCGCAACGGTCAGTGCGATATTTTTCTGTCGCACCCGCTCTAACTGCGATGCGCCCAGACCATAACCATGCACCACCCCACCACCCGATTCCAGCCGGACCAACACTGCATCCTCTTTACTGGCGACGGCAAGCACCGCGGTCACTTCCTCACGCAGCGCATCGACTTCATGTGCATCCATACTGCCGTTAAAGTCGATGACAAAAAGCCGGTGCTGCGGTTTTTCAGCTTTTTCTGCCTGTTTTTGCCACTGCTTATAAGCTTTTTTATCCAGCAGCTGTTGCTGCAAATCGGCCTGTAAATGCTGATACTCTTCCGACAAATCATCAAAACACAGCTCACCTTTACGCGCTTTTGGTTTCACCGAGGCGACCACAACCATCACGATCACCGCGCCTATTGCCAGCACGAGGGTCAGGGTTTTGGCCAAAAACATGCCGTATTCCAGTAAAAATTCCACAGAAGATCCTCAAATGATTGATTTAGTTGCATTCTAGCGCGTCTGCGCCCAGGCCGCATAGTCACGCCTGTAAGACTGGCGAAGTGGTAAAACACACCTTTAAACCTACAAATACAATAGTGTTCAGCAGGCGAAAAAAAACCCGGCGGCGCCGGGTTTTTTCGTCAGGAACAAAATTATTGTGCTTTTAACACTGCAGCATTCGTCACCTGAATGCCTGCGCCACGATTAACGAAGAATGACACCGTCTGACGCTGCATTTCTGCGGTCGCTGCAGCGCTCGCCGTTGGGCTCAGAATCGATGCGTGATCGCCTTCAGTAAAGCGGGCGATAGACGGACGGTCTAACACATAGGCACCGGCTTTGGCTGGCAGGCTGGCTGCGCCCAACAGACGGGCCAGTGGTTCAGTACCGCCCAGTGGCATGTTCACCGCCTGATTCGGGATCACCTGGTCAGACTTATTAGTGCCACCGTTGCCAACCACTTCCAGAATATGCACTGGTGTTTTACCAGCCACATGCATTGCGGCGTAGTTGTTCGGGTCGCCGGCATCAGTAATAGTCTGAGCAGCAAACACAAACTGGCTCAGAGTTGCACTGATGGCAGTTAGTGCTGCAACCTGGCCTTTGGCAGTCAAATCAGCCAGATAACCGTCGACAAAACGGGCCGCACAACCAGCATAAGTCGCCGCGTCCACACAAACTTTCTGTGCATCGACATAAGCTTTAAAGCCTGGTGACAAAGTGGCAGAACCCAGCATCACCGCTGATTTAATGGTGTTACCGAATTCCGGTGATTCCAACAGGAAATTGGCAACAGCACCACCTGGCATCGCCAGCGTGCTGGCTTTAATTTTGTATAAGGCATCCGCTGTCGGAATGCCGGTTGACGCATTGGCCAGAGCCACCATGCTGGCACCAGTGATAGCGCCTAACGAGTGACCGATGAACTGCACGTCCTGGGTATTCAGCAAGCCTGCGGTGTTGTTGAAATTCAGACCTAAACGCAGGCCCAGCATGTCAGCGATACTCTGACGCAGGTTGTCGCGGGTGACCAGCATATCCGCCAGGTTCATATACACTGTGGCATTGCCAGATTCCTGACAATAAGCACCAGATGCGGTAACATCTTTTTTGCCATCGCCGTTCACATCAAAACCACGGCTGCCGTGCAGTGGATGGTCGATAGCGACTGTGGCAAAACCTTGTGATGATAATGCACCAGTGATGGCCAGCATGCTTTCTTTACAGCCAGTAATACCGTGCTGCAAAATCACTACAGGCCAGCCTGTGGCTGGTTTTTTCAGACCAAATGCTTCAACAGGGACTGTCATCTGCACTTGCAGCGTCTGCACTGAATTAACTTTTGGCACGACGTTAAACTTGGTCAGGTGACGTTGTTTATCGATACCAAAATCGCGTAAAGCACCACCGCTGGCGCCTTTACAGACGGCATCGTTCTGCAGTTGTGCCGGCGTGGTGATGCCTGCTTCCAGCGCAGCTTTTTGGGCATCTGTTAATCCGGCGATCATCGCGCCACTGTCGCAGCGGCCGGTCCAGCGTGTATTCAGTGCGCCTGTTGGCGCAGCTGCAGTAGAAACCCCCAGGTAATAAGGCAGAGCGATAGTACCGGCATAATATTGCGCCAGTTTAAAGGCAAAACGGGGGTCAGCCGGATTGTCCGGAATAGTGGCGCCCGGGAATAAAATATCCGACACCAGTTTACCGGTATTCTGCACTACGACTTTCGGCGGTGTATTGCCATTGAGTGCGCTTGGCAGCATCAGCTGTTTCACTGTGGCCAGTACGTTTGCAGTGGATTGAGTGGTGATAGCCGCAGTGTAAATAATCGACTCTTTAGCAATAGATTGGGTCGACACCACATTTTCGAAACTGTTAATCACGCCCTGCAACGCACGTTGCGCTTCAGAACCCAGTGGCATCGTTGCCAGATCCTGTTTCACCAGCTCATAGGTGGTGGATGGCAGCACACTGCGGCCTTCAGAATCTTTCAGATTATTTGTCAGCACCAGAATGTAAGTGGTGGCAGGTTTTAATGGTTTTAACGGGATCACCGCGACATTATTGCCCACGGCCTTGGTGACAAAATCCTGACCGAAAGTGAGTTGGCCAACGGCTTTACAAGCTACGCCACGCGGTACAGTACGGCAAGAAGCATCAGCCGAAGCAGGGTCGCCCATTAACACCTCAACCAGGCGCACTGAGTCAGGGCGTGCAGCACTGGCAGCGTCCAGACTGACACCACCGGCAAAGGCCAGTTCGATGCTAAATGGATTCTGGGTTGACCAGCCGTCCAGCGCACCTAATGCGGTTTGTGGATCTGTGTAATTAGGTGTGGCTGCGGCTTCACCCGGCATCACTAAAGTGCCGTCGGTTGTCCCCTGGAACAACAAGTCATTCGGCACAGATACTTTACTGGCGGTAGGGTCAAACACCACACGGCTGGCAGGAACCAGAACCTGGTCGTTATTCGCCGTATCTTGTTTGATATCATTCAGTGAGTCACCACCACAGCCGGTCAGCCCAAGCGCGCTGGTCACCGCCAGGCTAATCAGAAGCTTCTTCATACGTTCTCCCCGTGTCCTGATTTTTTATTATATTTCCACAGCTTAGCTAGGCTGCAGATTAAAATTCCTTTGTGTAGACTGGTAACAGCTACGACCAGTTAAACTTAACCCAATCAGAAAAAATTCGCTAGGGCTAAACTGCAGTTCTCTGAAGAAAGGTGCAAAAAGCCCGACAACCCTGTATTCTGCGCGCGATTTCAGCAGCTGCACAGGTTGTTTTCTCATGCATAATTTCCAGGCAAAGCCAGATGAACTGGCAGGTAAAACGATTTTAGTCACTGGTGCCGGTGACGGTATTGGCCGCCAGGCCGCTCTTTCTTTTGCTCTAGCCGGCGCGACCGTGATCCTGCTTGGCAAAACCACCAAAAAACTCGAAGCCGTATACGATGAAATCGTCGCCAGCGGTGCGCCGGAGCCGGCGATAGTGCCGCTGGATTTAAACGGCGCCACCAAACAGCATTACACCGACATGGCGAATACTATTAAAGCAGAATTCGGCAAACTCGATGGTCTGTTGCACAATGCCGGTATGCTAGGCGTATTAACGCCTTTTGAGCATATTGATTTGGAGACCTGGCAGAAAATTATGCAGGTCAACGTGACAGGCGCGATGCTGATGACACAGGCGTTATTACCGGTGATGGCGTTGGCGCCACGGGCCTCCCTGATTTTTACGTCATCCGGCGTCGGTAAAAAAGCCCGCGCTTACTGGGGGCCATATGCCGTATCAAAATTTGCCACCGAAGGGCTGATGCAGCTGATTGCTGATGAGTACGAGCATTCAACTATCCGCACTAACTGTATCAATCCCGGCGCCACGCGCACCAAAATGCGCAATGCCGCTTATCCGGGTGAAGATCAGCGCCTGCTCAAAACGCCGGCCGAGATTATGCCGCTGTATCTGTATCTGATGTCAGACCAAAGCGTGCATATCAATGGCCAGTCGCTGGATGCGCAGCCGAAGTAACCGGCCCCCCATCACGATCAGGCATAAAAAAACAGGAGCTTAAAAGCTCCTGTTTTTTTATCTGATATTTCGCGCACTTTATTAACGCTTATTCAGGATCTCTTCATGGTGCGCCGCAGCCCACTCATTCCACACGTCAACTTTAGCATTGTAGTTCAGCAGCGCCTGGCTACCTGCTTCAGTTAACAGAGCGTCGATCTGTTTCACATATTTCTTCTCAACTTTTGAGAAAGGAACTACGTCAATACCTTTGTCGTTCAGTGCTTTTTTCATCGTATGGGTTTTCAGCAACTGCAACTGACCATTTTCAACGTAGAAGAACTGACTTTCTTTATTGATTGTTTTGAACTTCGGTTTCACCGGGCGTTTGGCATCATCTTGTTGTACTTCTTCTTCCTGATTTAATACAACGGTGCCTTCGGCATTTAATTTATAACCCAGCTGTTCGAGTGTGAAGCCTTGAGCACGGGCGAATTCACGCACTTTTTCCAGGACTTCAGATTCTTTTTGCCGCTCATCCAGTACCGATTTCAATACATCAATTACTTCCTGTAATTTTAATACAGACAACTCTTTTGCTGCTTTTTTTAACTCACGTTTATCAAGTAATAATGACATACAGCGAACCTTCTATGTTAGCGATATAATATCTGCCGACATCATAGTGATATTAAATAAAAAAAGAAATGGGGATACAATAATTTCCACAGCGGTTACAAGAGCCTCAGCTGGTCGGTGCTGGCATTTGAGCCGAATTCAGGTATCTTAGCCCAAATTTGCCCGGGGATCTGAGATGCAATCTTTACAACACTTGTTCGAAAACAATAAAGCATGGGCTGACCGTATCGAGCGGGAAGCGCCAGGATTTTTCAAGAAATTGTCGGCACAACAAGCACCTGAGTATCTGTGGATCGGCTGTTCTGACAGCCGGGTGCCGGCCAATGATATTGTCGGTTTATTGCCAGGTGAGTTGTTTGTGCACCGTAACGTCGCCAATCTGGTGCTGCATGCGGACATCAATTGTTTGTCTGTGTTGCAGTACGCCATCGATGTACTGAAAGTGAAACATATCATCGTCTGCGGTCATTACGGCTGCGGTGGCATCAATGCAGCTATCAGTAAACAAAAAGTCGGCCTGGTGGATAACTGGCTGCGTAATATCAAAGATATTTACACCATACACAAAGCTGAACTTGAGGCACTGGAAACGGAAGCGGAGCGGCAAAACCGCATGTGCGAACTCAATGTTATGGAGCAAGTGCGTAATGTGTGTCACACCAGTGTGGTGCAGGATGCCTGGGACCGCGGCCAGGAACTGGCAGTCCACGGCTGGGTATACAGTCTGCGCAACGGCCGGGTGAAAGATTTAAAAGTCAGCCACTCCAGTGCCGAGCAAATCGACAATATCTATGCGCTGGATATGACTGACGACCTGAAAGACAAATAATTACTTAAATACCACTTGCGCGTCCGGTGCCGTTTTGTAGACGGCACTGTGGCCCGCCACCCACTTCCCCTGTTGCAGATATTCTGCAGTCGTTGTCAGGGTGTTCTCAGACAACTTGGATGACGAGCGGACTTTAGTGATGCCTTTGGCATTGTTTTCCACCGTTTCTTCCGCCGTGAGTGTCTGAGTTTTCTTATCTACCGACATAGTGCCATGTGTATAAAAACCGGCAGTGGTGAAATAATAATAAACCAGCGACTGCTGTTTTTTATCATAAAACAACATGGTCTCGCCGCCGTATTCCCCCTGATTCACTGAATGGCTGATTTTAATCGCAGTGCCATTTAACGCCCGCTCCCAGCGGCTGATATCAATCATCTCAGGCTGGCCGGGCTGTGACAACAGACCTCGCCAGGTTTTACCGATATAAGACCGCAGTGGCTCCAGTTCAGCGCTGAGAGTGGCCTGCTCTGCGGCTGACAAAGACCCAGTTACAAATATCAACGTAATGAGCCAAAACGTTTTAAGTTGCATGCTGTTGCTCCTGATAGAAATCCAGCATTTGCTGTTCGACAGTCTGAGAAAACTGTTTCATTTGAATGGCATATTGTTCGAGAAACTTATCCTCAGCCGTTTCGGGCACCCAGGCTGGGACTTTTGCGGTATTGCCCTGCTCGTCCAGTGCCACAAAAGTGATGATGCAGTGATTGGTTTCCGCCAGCTCGCCACTTTTACTGTCGCCGGAACGAACCTGTACGAAAATATGCATGCTGGTACTGCCGGTGTGCACCACTTTGGCTTCCAGTTCCACTAAATGACCGACCAGAATAGGCCGGCGGAAACGAATAGTCCCCACCGACACAGTGACACAATACAGCCCGCTCCAGCGCGCGGCGCAAGCATAAGCGGCCTGATCCAGCCATTTCATGACCATGCCACCATGCACTTTGCCGCCAAAATTGACATGGGTTGGTTCGGCCAGAAAACGAAATTCTACTGATCTTGGCTGCATCGCGGATCCTTAAGCTATTTTTTTCAGAGTATGACGGTTTTATTGCCGTGTACAAATACCCGGTCTTCGACCACCAGTTCCAGCGCTTTGGTCAGCACATTTTTTTCCACATCACGACCGGCTTTTGCCATATCTTTTGCGCTATATGTATGATCAACATTAGTTACCATTTGCTTGATGATTGGCCCTTCATCCAGATGATCGGTGACAAAATGCGCGGTTGCGCCGATGATTTTCACGCCGCGATTAAAGGCCTGGCGATAAGGATGAGCACCGATAAACGCCGGTAGAAAACTATGATGGATATTGATGATTCGGTTTGGATAGGCCGCAACAAAATCCGGGCTTAATACGCGCATAAACTTGGCCAGAACCAGATAATCCGGCTGATACTCTGCAATCTGCGCCGCCAATAATTGTTCATGCTCTACCCGGCTTACGCCCTGATGATCAATAAAATGATAAGGCAGGTCGAATTTCTCGGTCAGTGCCTGCAAATGTGGGTGATTACCAATCACCGCAGCAATATCCAGCTCCAGCGATCCATCAAACACTTTCATCAGAATATCGCCGAGGCAATGTGCTTCCTTGGTGACCAGAATCACCACCCGTTTTTTTGCCGTGCCGACTAATTGCCGTTCACTGCCTTGTGGCAAAGCGCGGTCCAGGTCCAGCAACAATGTATGATCATTAAATATGCCTTCGAGCTGAGTGCGCATATAAAAGCGGCCGGAATCCGGGTCGACGTATTCAGTATTACGGGTGATATTCAGCTGATGTTTGTAACAAATATTGGTAATTTGTGCGATAAGCCCCTTTGAATCCGGGCATTCAATTAAAAGTGTTTTCTGTTCCATCGAATCACAATTCTCTACTTCATTGGCAAAAAATCACTCTAGACACCCAGACAGCCAAGAGCAAGCACTTCTGCTTCCAAAGCGGCTGAACCTTGTTGTTTGCCCGGCGGCACCGGATAATGTCAGAAGATACCAGCCAGAGATTGTTGTTCTGCCCATGGACCTGACATTTAACTTCCCGGCGCTCGGATTTATCCAGTCGCCTTATAAACAGAAATTTGCCATTCCACGCCAGCCAGGCCTTATTCCGGAAGCGCGCGGCGAACTGGTACTGCACCCACCTTATGCCGATGATGCGATAGTGCGCGGCATCGAAGCTTTTTCGCATTTGTGGCTGGTGTTTGTGTTTCATGAAACCGCAGACAAAGGCTGGTCACCCATGGTGCGGCCACCGCGCCTTGGCGGTAATACCAAAAAAGGCGTCTTCGCCACCCGCGCCACCTTCAGGCCCAATCCGATTGGTTTGTCTGTGGTCAAACTGGAAGGGGTCAGCCGGCGCGGCGAATTACTGGTATTACATTTATCCGGCATTGATCTGCTTGATGGTACCCCCGTATTAGACATCAAGCCGTATCTGCCCTATTCAGATTCTTTACCAGATGCGTTGGGTGGTTTTGCCGACGCGGCACCAGAAACGGCGATGACAGTCAGTTTCAGCGATGCGGCCGCAGCTTTTTGTCAGCAGCAGCAACAATATCCGCACCTGCAACTGTTTATTGAAAAAGTGTTGAAACAGGACCCGCGGCCACCCTATAAAAAACAGCGCGAAGACTTACAAACTTATGGTATGACTTTGTATCACTACAACATCAAATGGACAGTCGATGGCAACCACAATCACGTTACCGACATTTTTGTACTCCCTGCGGAAGACGTTGCTGCTGAGCCCAATGCTACTAACGCCAGCTCTGGCGCAGACACTACCGCCGTTACCGGAGCCGGTCAGTAATAATCCGGTATTAACCACCACTATCCGTGGCAAAACTTATATCGCCAGTTTCGCCGGCCTTGGTGAAGGTAAAACCGCTGCCGATGCGCACAGTAAAGCCTGGATGTTGATCTCCGGCGACAGCAGCTGGCAAAAACTGCCGAATGTACCCAATAGCCTTGGCCACAATAGCCGCCTGGCAATGACGGCGACTGTGCTGGAACAAAACTTTTATCTGTTTGGTGGTTATTCGGTGGCCCGCGATGGTACAGAAGTGACCCAGCCGGACAGCTATCGTTTTAGTGTGATCAGTAAGAATTACACCAAATTGCCGGATATGCCGGTGGCCGTCGATGACAGTGTCGCCCTTGCCTATCAAAATCGCTACATCTACCTCGTCAGCGGCTGGCATAACGACGGTAATATCAATCTGGTGCAGGTATTTGATAACTTCACGCAGAAATGGTCACAGGCGACACCTTTTTCCGGCACTCCGGTGTTTGGCCATGCCGCGGCAATTGACGGCAATGTCATGGTGGTTTGCGACGGCGTTGCCACCGCGTTAAATCCGGCGGGCGAGCGCAGCTACGTCGCAAGCCCGGCCTGTTATCGTGGCGATATAGACCGCAGCAATGCACGCAAAATCAGCTGGAAAGCAATCCCGCATCCAACCGGCACCGCACGTTACCGCCAGGCCGCACTACCTGTTTCTATAGAAAGCGAACGTTATCTGGCATTTATCGGTGGCAGCACCACGCCTTACAATTTCAACGGCATCGGTTACAACGGCAAACCAGCTGAACCGGACGATAAAGTCTGGTTATATCAGCTGAGTAGCCAAAAGTGGCGGCTGGGTAAAACCAGTGCCGCGGTGATGGACCTGCGAAATCTCATCGAAATCGATGGCGTGATTTACAGTCTTGGCGGTATGGGCACGGGCCAGCAAGTGCAATCAGGCCTGAGAAAACAGCAAATCACCCTTCTGCCCGACTAAACCCCTTGTTAGAATAGGGCCAAATTATTTGTATTTCAGAGTGAACTCAGCAATGCGCACCAGTCAGTACCTGTTATCCACCTTAAAAGAAACGCCGGCCGATGCCGAGATTATCAGCCATCAGTTGATGCTGCGTGCCGGCATGATCCGTCGTGAAGCATCCGGCATGTACACCTGGCTGCCAAACGGTATCCGGGTGCTGCGCAAAGTTGAAGCCATTGTGCGCGAGGAAATGAATAAAGCCGGCGCTATTGAAGTGCTGATGCCGATGGTACAACCGGCTGAACTCTGGCAGGAATCTGGCCGCTGGGAAAAAATGGACGCAGAATTACTGCGTTTTAAAGACCGCCACCAGCGCGACTTTGTGCTTGGTCCAACCCATGAAGAAGTCATCACCGACCTGGTGCGCAAAGAAGTCAGCAGCTACAAACAACTGCCACTGAATTTATATCAAATCCAGACCAAATTCCGCGACGAACGCCGGCCACGTTTTGGTGTGATGCGCGCACGTGAATTCCTGATGAAAGACGCTTACTCTTTTCACCTGAGCCAGGAATGTCTGGAAAAAACTTATCAGGCGATGTATCAGGCTTACAGCAATATCTTTACCCGTTTGGGCCTCGAATTCCGTCCGGTCTTAGCTGACACCGGCGCCATCGGTGGTGCCGTTTCGCACGAATTCCACGTGTTGGCCTCATCGGGTGAAGATGCGATTGTGTTTTCTGATGCCAGCGACTACGCCGCCAACATCGAAAAAGCCGAAGCGCTGGCGCCAGCGACGCCACGCCCGGCAGCTACAGCCGCAGTGACTGAAATCGCCACGCCAAATGCCGGCACTATTGCTGAAGTTGCGGCATTACTCTCAGTCGATGCCAGCCAAATTATCAAAACCCTGCTGGTGTACGGTGAACCTGTGGACGACAAAGGCCCGCAGCCACTGGTCGCGCTGTTATTACGCGGTGACCATGAGTTAAACGAAATCAAAGCTGAAAAACTGGCAGGCATCCAAAGCCCGCTGACTTTTGCCTCTGAAGCTGATATCCGTGCCGTCACCGGCGCATCTGCCGGTTCGCTGGGTCCGGTTGGCCTGTCCATCCGCATCGTTGCTGATCGCAGTGCAGCTGTCGCCGCTAACTTTGTTTGTGGTGCCAACAAAGATGGTTATCACTTAACCGGTGTTAATTTCGACCGTGACATCGCGCAATATGAAGTGGCAGATCTTCGCAACGTCGTTGAAGGCGATCCAAGCCCTTGTGGCAAAGGCAACTTAGTGATTAAACGTGGTATTGAAGTCGGGCATATCTTCCAGCTCGGCGACCGTTATGCCGCAGCGATGAAAGCCGGCGTGCTGAACGAAGAAGGCAAACATCAGATCATGACGATGGGCTGTTATGGCGTCGGTGTGTCCCGTATTGTCGCGGCGGCGATTGAGCAGAACCACGACCAATACGGCATCATCTGGCCAGCGGCCATTGCACCGTTCCAGGTCGCTTTAGTGCCGATGAATATGCACAAATCGGTGCGCATTCAGGACACCGCCGAAGCACTGTACAAAGCACTGACCGCGGCCGGTGTGGAAGTGTTATTCGATGACCGTAAAGAGCGCCCAGGTGTGATGTTCGCTGATATGGAACTGCTCGGAGTGCCGCATCATATCGTGATTGGTGAGCGCAATCTGGACGAGCGTCTGGTCGAATACAAAAACCGTCGCAGCGGCGAAAAATCGCTGTTGGCGATTGATGACGTGGTAACAGAGATTTTGGCCAAACTCGCTTAACCTGAGGCTACATCATGCAAAGGCCGGCGTACCGGCCTTTGTTATTTCCGGCGACGCGGTTTTTGGCGGGATTGATTCTGGCTAATCTGCGGCAGCCACTACCGCGTATAACCGGTAAATTGATTGAATAAAGGTATGTTATGTTCTGGAACAGTCGTGCTTTACCTGAACTGCAGCAACTGAACTTCCGTGACCGCATGGCGGTGTTGCGCCGGGCCGCCGATCAGCTGCCGACGCCACAGAAGCTTATCCTCAATATCTGGAAGCTTTGTGTGTTGATCCCACCTTTTATGCTGATCGCCCGCGCTGACACCATCTGGCAAGGCCTTGGTTTTGCGCTGGCGCTGGTACTGCTGTACCCGCTGCTGACAAGGCCCGTCACTTTTGCTTTAGTGCGGCCTTTATTGGCGCAGGCGCGGCGGCAGTTGCAGTTGTAAATACGCCCCACACGGCCCTGAATTGGGCATAAAAAAAGCGCCAACCGGCGCTTTTTTTATTCGTTTACGATTAAAGCTGCAGCGTTATTTCACGCCATGCATCAGTTTATTAATCAGCGGCGAAATCAGCAGCAGCACGATAGCAGCGCCTAACAACAGGTAGAAGCTGAAGCTAAAGCCTGCTAACGCAGATTCGACTGTCATGCCGGTTTCACCGGAAATTTCACCGGCCAGCAAGCCTGATAAGTTGTTACCAGTCGCCACCGACAAGAACCAGGCGCCCATTGCCAGGCCAACATAGCGCACCGGTGCCAGCTTGGTCACCATCGACAGACCTATCGGCGACAGGCACAACTCACCAATGGACTGCAGCACATAACACAGCACCAGCGGCCACATTGGGATCAGGCCATTGCCATCCACCAGTTGGGTCAAGGCGAACATCAGCACTAAAAAGCCTAAAGCGTTGCCCAACAAACCTAAGCCAAACTTAAATGGGATAGTTGGCTCCATTTTACGTTTACTGGTGAAGTACCAGACCGCACTGATAATTGGGGCAAACACAATGATGGCAAGTGAATTGACTGACTGGAACCAGCCGGTCGGGAAAATAAAACTGGCATCGCCGAATACATCGCGATTCACCAGGTTCTGCGCCAGGAAGTTAAACGAGCTGCCGGCCTGCTCAAAGAACATCCAGAAGGTCACATTAAAGCCGAACAACAGCAACAGCGCGCAGACGCGGTGCATTTGCACAGTACCGTTTTGTTTACCTTCGACCAACAGCATCAGCGCGACGATGACAAACAGCACACCCAGCACCCAGGCCAATGTTTGTGCGCCCATACCGGCCATCAGGAAATAAACAGTAGGCACTGCCACGACTACACCGGCAATCACATAAGCCAGCATTTTGCCGGCTGGTTTATCTTCCGGCACCATGCCGATACCTTTTAACTGGGCACGGCCGATATAAAACCAGATGGTGCTTAACAACATCCCCACACCAGCAGCGCCAAACACTGCTTTGTAGTTCTGATGTTGTGGCGTGCCAAAAATTTCACTGGCTAACCAGCCGGTAATTAACGGTGACAACATACCGCCGAGGTTAATCCCCATATAAAAAATGGTGAAACCACGGTCACGACGGTCATCACCTTGTTCATACAGCTGACCAACCAGCGAAGAAATATTCGGCTTAAACAGACCGTTACCAACCACAATCACCGCAAGGCCCAGCAGGAACAGCTCAAGGCTTGGGATCATGATCATAAAGAGACCGATCGACATCACCACAGCGCCGAGTAAGATCGAACGCTGGTAACCAATCACCCGGTCCGCGACATAACCGCCGAAAATAGCGGTGGCATACACCAGCGCCAGGTAAGCGCCGTAATAACGGCTGGCGTCAGCTTCGCCGGCGGCATTACCTTCATAAAACTGCGCGACGATATACAGCGTTAACGCCCAGCGGATGCCGTAGAAGGCAAAACGTTCCCAGAACTCTGCCATGAATAACATCCACAGCGGTTTGGGGTGGCCCCACAGCGTATCAAATTGTTTAGCTGCTACGTGATTCATCGGCAGCTCCGGTTCATCTTGCAGCACAGCAGCGCAGGCTGTGGCTGAGTCACAGGGGATTGGGTCATGGTGGTTTCCTGTTTCTAATAATTATAAGACGCGGGTGTTTCTGATTTTTGCCAGCCGTTTATACCGCAGCTGAGCAGAAATGAAAAGCCGGGCTGCACTGGTCAGCCCGGCTGTTGCGGCAACCGGCTATTCGATAAAGGCTTCTAACGCCTCTTCATCGACTTCAGCCTGCGGCGGATTGCCGTCATATTGTTTGTAATCCTGACGCTGGAAATAAGCATCACGGACAAACAGATAAGGATCAAGTGAATCGTTTAACAGCTTTTCCTGTGCCATCAGCTGTTCGCGGCCATCGAGCGCGCTAATGACAAAGCGGCCAATCGACAGTGGTGTGTTTAATAACGCCAGCGGGAAATACAGGTTATCAACGACCCGGCCTGTGGCGTCGCGCACTGTGGTTGGGCCCATGCCCGGCACCATCAGATAAGGGCCGTGGCCGACTCCCCAGACGCCCAGCGTCTGACTGAAATCTTCGTTTTGCAACGGTAATTCAAAATGTGAGGCCACATCAAAGAAACCCAGCACGCCGACGGTGCTGTTGACCAGAAAACGGCCGGCCGAAATGGCTGAGCTTTTTGGTTTGCCTTGCAACACAGCATTGATAAAACTGGCCGGTTCATCGAGGTTTTGTACCATATTGGCCAAACCGGTGCGCACTGGTTTTGGCGTCACTGTCATATAACCAACTGTGGCCGGACGCAGCAAATACGGGTCGAGATATTCGTAGTTTAAGGTCCAGGTCTTGCGGTTGACCGACTCCAGCGGGTCCCGCGGGTCATTGGATGCCGTCTCGGCCGATTCTGGTTTGCTGGCACAACCTGCCAGTAACAGCGTCAGCAGCAGCGCTGCAGTTTTAATGAAATGCATGTTGCGTCCTGTTGCAATAAGAAAAAAAGGCGCGGGATTATACCCTGCGCCGCTATCGCGGATCACTGCTCACTACAGTTTTTGCGCGATTTTGCCGTATTTTCACTCAGTTATTAATGCTTGTCGGTGGTCAGAAACTCAAATCGACCTGCTGCGGCGTTGCCGACAAGCTTAATGCCGCCGATTTTAGCTGCAAATCAGTCGGGTCCGGCGTGGCTGAACCGCTGCGGCTGATACGCGCCCCCACTGTGACGCTTTTCACTGCGGATAAGTTCCAACCGCTTTGCATGCTGTGGCTGTTATCGAGCTGAACCTGCATGGTGCCGGCTTTCACCGTCAGTTTTTGCACGGCAACCGGCAACGGCATGCCTTCGGTGGCGCGGGCAAACACAAACAAAGTCGCACCGGCATTGGCATCAGCAACCGCCTGCGGAATGGTCAAAGTCACTGTTAACACAGGGCCAGCCGGTGTTTCGGCGCTTTGCTGCTCTGCTTGTTGCTGAGACATTTGCTGTTGAGGCGCTTGCTGTTGCGGCATATGTTGTTGAGACGCTAGCTGCGCCAACTGTTGTTGCACCTGAGCATAACGCGGGTCGTCTTTGGGCAATTGTGCCAGTAACACTTCCCAGGCGGCGCGGGCTTCTTTGACATCACCACGCTGCTGGGCGATTAAAGCCAACATCGACAGCGCATCGATATTACCGGCATCTTTACTCAGCACCACACCTAAACTTTTTGCGGCTTTTTTGACATTGTCTTCCGAGCCTTCGACCAGCAATGCCTGAGCATAGCTAATCAGCAAGTTGGTACGCTCCGGCGTCATACTCAATGCTTTTTCAAAAGCTTCAATGGATTCCGGCACCTGGCCCTGGCTAAACCAGATGCGGCCTAATACAAACCAGGCCACTGCATCATCGCCGCTGTCAGCGAGTTTGGTGCGCAGCGCCAGCGCAAACTGCGACAGTTCTGCTTCATTGAGCGCTTCGCCTTTACCCAGCAAGGCCCGTTCGCCAAAACCAGCCAGATTGTCCTGCGCCTGTTGCCAGTGCTGCAACTCACGATATTGTCCGGTCAACGCATAACCAGCCGCTGTCAAAATAAGTAACAAGCCAAACGCCAGCCAGCCACTACGGGTTGACTGGCCCTGCAATTGTTGTGCGTCCGGCAATGGCGCCAGAAATTGACTTTTAAGCTCCGCCGCCGCGAGCGCAAAATCCTGCTCGGACAGCTCCCCCTGCTCGCGGGCATCAGATAGCAGCGCCAGCTTTTCGGCAAACAAACTTTTGCGGTCCAGTTGCTGGCCGGCTTTCATCTGCCGTGGCCAACATAACATCAACGCAGATACTGCCAGCAACAGGGCCGCCACTATCGCTAAATTCATCAACATGGCCTGTTACTCCTTCGGCTGCTGCCGGTTGGCGGCGGTCGCTTCGTCAATCATTGCTTGTAGCTGCGCATCTAAGTCGCTGTGGTCAGACGGCTCATTGGCATTGTCAACAATAGCGGTTTGACTGCTGTTGCTGCGGCGAAACACAGTCCAGCCCAGCGACAGCACTGCCAGCAGCGGCAATAACCACAACAACACAGTACTGAGCTGAAACGGCGGCTGATAATGCACAAAATCACCGTAGCGCTGTTTCATGTAGTCGATCACTTCGTCATGACTTTGGCCTTGACGCACCAGCTCCAGCGTTTTATTACGCATATCGACTGCAACCACAGCGTTAGAGTCGGCAATATTCTGATTCTGACATTTCGGACAACGCAGCTCAGCGGTCAGCTGACGATACAGCTGTTGTTGTTCAGCAGATTCAAACTGCAGCAACTCTTCGGTCGCGCTGGCCGGCAACGCCAACAACAACGCAGTCAACAGCAATCCATTAAGGCGCATCGCTGCCTCCTTGCTGTAATTGCTGATAGAGCTGCTGAATTTTCGGCCAGTTCTGTGGGTTAATATCCCCCACATGGTGATGACGGATCACGCCGTTACGGTCGATTAAAAAGGTCTCAGGTGCGCCGGTCACGCCTAAATCAAAAATCAGCGAGCGTTTTTCATCGACGATATTTAACAGATACGGGTCACCCTGCTCCGCCAGTTTATCCTGCACATCCAGACGTAATTTATTGATATCAAAAGTATCGCCAAAACTTGCATCGACCGGCTGCACATAATAAAGCCCGACGATTCTGACACCCTGCTGACGTAACTCAGTTAAAAAGCCAAGCTCAGCATTACAGGTCGGGCACCACAAACCCCAGACGTTTAGCAGCGTCACTTCGCCTTTTAAATCGGCTGCCGTCACTAATCGTGTCGGTTGTTGTAGATCTGGCAATGAAAACGCCGGCAGCGACTTTTCAATGAGTGCCGAGCCGTGGTCGCGTGGGTCGGAAAAAAGCCCGCTCAACAAAAACAGGGACAGCGCTAAAAAAGCCGCCAAAGGCACATAAAACATCGCTTTACGCATGGGCTTGTGCTCCTGTGTCCGCCTTCACGGCTTTACGCCGGTAACGTTTATCCGACAACGACACCAGGCCACCCAAAGCCATCAGAATGGCACCAAGCCAAATCCAACGGACATAAGGTTTGACATAAACCCGTAGCGCCCAGGACGGGCCGGATAATTCTTCACCCAGTGCCACATATAAATCACGGCTTAAGCGCGCATGCACCGCAGCTTCGGTCATCACAGCACGCGTCACCGGATAAAAGCGTTTCTCGGCGTGCAGATGCGTGACTTTTTCGCCGTGTTGGAACACTTCCAGCTCTGCTGCCTGACCACCGTAATTCGGGCCATTTAATGCATAGACTTCACTGAGCATAAAGGTGTAGCCATTGAGTTCGACACTGTCGCCAATCTTCATCCGCACATCTTTTTCGACGCTGAAGGTTTTGGTCATCGCAATACCGACCACCAACATGGCAAAACCCAAATGCCCCAGCACCATGCCCCAGTGACTGGCCTGCAGTTTAAATAAACCGGGCACACCACCGAGCTGGGCGGCTTTTTGCTGAATTTCGCCGATAGTCGCCATAGTCACCCAGGCGCCCAATAACAGGCCGAGCAGCGCCAGATTGGCGGCCGGGCTCTGGTACATGCTAAGCACGCCCACAGCCAGCACTAAAGCACCGACCAGCCACAAACCCAGCGGCTTTAACAGTGGTTGCCATTGCTGTTGTTTCCAGCGCACCCAGGGCGCGAGGCCCAGTAGCAGCGCAAAAGGAATAGCCAGATACTGGAAAATCGAGTTAAAAAACGGCTCGCCAATGGAGATAGAACCCAGCCCCAGCTCTTTGTGAAACAGCGGATACAAAGTGCCGAGAAACACCACCAGCGTGGCGGTCAACAAGAAGACGTTATTGCCCCACAGCAGCACTTCGCGTGAAAACAGCTGATAACGCGCCTGAGAGCGCACCGCATGCATACGCAGGCCGTACAGCAACAGCGAGCCACCGACTACAACCAGCAAAAACGCCAGCAGAAACAAACCGCGGCTCGGATCTGTGGCAAAAGCATGCACAGACACCAGTACCCCAGAGCGCACTAAAAAAGCCCCGAGCAGGCTTAACGAAAACGCTGCAATGGCTAAAAGCACGGTCCAGGATTTAAATGTGCCGCGTTTTTCCGTGACCGCCAATGAATGGATTAAAGCGGTACCGACTAACCAGGGCATCAGAGAAGCGTTTTCCACCGGATCCCAGAACCACCAGCCGCCCCAGCCCAATTCGTTGTACGCCCACCAGCTGCCCAGCATGATGCCGAGCGTTAAAAACAACCAGGCGGCTAATGTCCAGGGCCGCGCCCAGCGCGCCCAGTTGGCGTCAAAACGCCCACCCAGCAATGCTGCGATGGCAAAAGCAAAAGACACGGCAAAACCGACGTAGCCCATATACAGCAACGGCGGATGGATGATCATGCCAAAATCCTGTAGCAGCGGATTGAGGTCACGGCCATCAACCGGGAAAAACGGCAAAGTGCGTTCATAGGGGTTCGACATCAGCAGCACAAAGGCATAAAAACCGACGTTAACAAAACCCAGCACACCAAGAATACGGCCCTGCAAAATCAGTGGCAGGCTGTTCGACAACAACGCGACTGCCGCTGTCCAGCCGGACAACATTAACACCCATAACAACATCGAGCCTTCATGCGAACCCCACACCGCCGTTAAGCGGTAATACCAGGGCAACATGCTGTTGGAGTTATTGGCGACATAAGCCACAGTGAAGTCGTTGATCCAAAAGGCATAACAGAGTGCGGCGAACGACACTGCGGTCAGTAAAAACAATAACACCGCGGCCGGGCGGGCTAATAACACCGGGCCAGCGGCACCTTTATAACTGCCGTAGAGTGGAAATAACGCCAGGATCAGCGATAAAGCGAGGGCAAAACAAAGCGCGAGATGTCCGACTTCAGCAATCATCAGGGCGTACCTGCCGGGTAAGTTTGTTTCGGTGCCACATGTTTGATGCCTTTGACGGCTTCAGCAACTTCAGGTGGCATATAGTTTTCATCGTGTTTGGCCAGCACTTCAGTGGCCTGAATATTGGTGGCATCCAGCAAAGTTCCTTGCGCGACAATACCCTGCCCTTCGCGGAACAAGTCCGGCAAAATGCCGTCGTAATGCACGGTGACAATGGGGCCGGTGTCGACCAGATCGAAGCTGACTTTCAGGCTGTGTTCGTCGCGGCGCACTGAGCCTTTGACCACCATGCCACCAATGCGCAGGCGTTGCCCGACCACCGGTTTTTTCTTCTCTTCGCCAAGACCATCAATCAGCTGTGACGGCGTATAAAACAAATCGACGTTTTCGTTCAGCGCATACAACATCGCGCCGACGCCGCCACTTAATAACACCAGAATACCGCTGACGGCCAATAGCCGCTGTTTACGACGTGGATTCATTGTTGCTCCTGCGTATGTTGCCGCACCCGGTCTTCACGGGCGGCGCGACTCGCCTGTTGCTGAATAAACTGTTGTTGTTGTCTTTTGCTGTAAACACCCAGCGCCAATAACACAGCGACACTGCCGCCAAACGACAGCCAGACAAAAAAGCCATAACCGCCCATCGCCAGAAAATCGGCAAAGGAGGCAAAATTAAACTGTGGCATGTTGCTGCTCCTGTACATATTGCCGTACCCAGGGCCGGTGCGCTTCATGCTGCAATATCGCGGTGCGCAGCCGCAAACAGGTTAAAGCGCCAAACAACAGCGCAAAACCCAGAATACAAATCAGCAGCGGCCAGAGCATCGACGGGTCCATCGACGGTTTGGCAAATTTGGTAATAGTGGCGCCCTGATGCAGCGTATTCCACCACTCCACCGAGTAGTGAATAATCGGCAGATTGACCACACCAACCACCGCCAGCACGGAAGCCGCTTTGTCACCGGTCTGACGGTCGGCAAAGGCGTTTTGCAGCGCCATTACGCCTAAAAACAAAAACAACAGAATTAGTTCAGAAGTTAAACGCGCATCCCAGACCCACCAGGTGCCCCACATCGGTTTGCCCCAGGCTGCACCGGTAAAAAGCGCAATCAGCGTATACACAGCACCAATCGGCGCCATAGCGCCAATGGCCCACTGTGCAGTTTTCACCTGCCAGACTAAGGCGATAAAAGCTGCGATCGCCATCCAGGCGTAGACGCCCATCGACCAAATCGCGGCCGGCACATGCACGTGAATAATGCGGTAGGAATCACCTTGCTGATAATCCGCCGGCGTGAACCCCAGGCCCCAAACCGTGCCCAGCAGTAAGACCACAACAGACAGCGGCATTAACCAACGTTGCCACCAAAGTAAGGTTGCAAATAACACTTGTGGTTTTGCATATGGATCAAGCCACTTAAACATATCACCCCACGTTCAGTTTTAATGCTTTTTGTACCGCAAGCGGCACCAGCGCCAGCGCCACACATAACATCGCAGCCAGTACGGCCAGTTGCGCCTGATAGTTCAGGCCAAAGCTTGCCTGCTCCACCGCTGCGCTGGCGAAAATCAGTAACGGAATATACAGAGGCAGAATAATCAGCGCCAATAAAATCCCGCCTTTGTCGGCGGACAAGGTCAACGCCGCGCCGAGTGCCGACAGCAGACTTAACAGTGGCGTGCCAAGCAATAAAGTCAGCACCACTGCGGTTAAAGCCTCGGCCGATAAACCGAGAAACAGCGCCAGCAGCGGCGACACTACAATCAGCGGCAAGCCACTGCCCAGCCAGCCGGCAGCGATTTTTGCCAGGCTGTAACCGAGCAACGGCGAACGCGCGGCGACTAATTGTTCTAACACACCGTCGCGATAGTCCTGGCGGAACTGGCGTTCGGCGCCTAATAACACCGACAACAATGCCGCTATCCAAATCACGCCAGGCGCGATTTCGCGTAATAAATTCGGTTTGGCACCGACACCAAGTGGGAATAAAGTCAGGATAATAATGAAGAATAACAAGGGGTTGACCCAGTCGGCTTTTTGCCGGGCTAAGAGTTTCAGTTCCCGTTGAAAAGTAGCGCGAAATACGGCGACATGGCTCATTACCAGCGGTACTCCAAAGTCAGTTGGCGCACAGGATGGCCCGGTACTTCAACCGGCTGGTGTGACGTCAGCAACACAGCACCGCCTGCAGCACAATGCGCGGCCATGCGCCTGGTCAAGGCCGCGATGGCACTTTGGTCCAGCGCGGTAAAGGGCTCATCTAAAATCCAGATTTGCGCTGTGGTTAACCAGAGCCGCGCCAACGACACCCGGCGTTGTTGGCCGGCGGATAATTGCTGACAAGGGATATCTTCAAGGCCAGCTAAACCCAGCTGAGCCAATAATACCCAATCATCCGCTGGTGTTAAGGCAAAACAGGCACGCCAGAAGGCGAGGTTTTCCAGTGCGGTGAGCTGGGGCTGCACACCGGCCAGATGGCCGATAAAACAAAGATTATCGGCATAATCATCGGCACTTTGCGACAAAGGTTGTTGTTGATACCAAATCTCGCCGTCTTCCGGGTCGGAAAGACCAGCCAGAATACGCAATAATGAGCTTTTCCCCGCGCCGTTTTTGCCGGCAATTTGCAGCACTTCGCCGGCATGCAATTGCAGATCGAGCTGTTCAAACAGCACTCGATCCTGACGGATGCAGCTTAATTGACGGGCAGACAATAACATCAGCAACTACGACCTGTGGACGCGGAAAAAAACGCGGGCATATTAGCATATTGGCGTTAGAATACGAATGTGCGTTCACTCTGCGGACAGGCTAAGCGCCTGAAATATGAACCAGATCAATATCGACAGTCTGCTGCAAATTGGCAGTGGTGCAAAAATTGAACAAAGCCTGAAGCTGGACTCGTCGCAGCTGTATCAGGCCTTGCTGCAAATTGGCCGCGACCAGGACGCCCGCCTCAGCATTCAGACACCACAAGGGCCGTTGCAAGTGGCACTCCCCACCAACACGGCGCAGCAGATTTTGCAAACGGCGCAGCAACTGATAGCGGCCGCGACGCCAGCCACCCAGAACACGGCCCCCCAGAACATGGCCAGCGCGCAAAGCAGCAATGCCGCCAGGGACGATGCCGTCGGTACAGGCTCCCCTCCTGCCACCGGCAAAGCCACTGAAACCAGAGTTTTTGTCCAGTTGCAGCCACTGGGCACCGATCAAATCCAGCTGACGTTACGTCTGGCCGGTAAAACGCTGACCATTCCATTGCAGGCTGCGCAACTACTGCAGTTGTTGCAGCAACCGGCCCCAAGCCCACAGCAGCATTTCAGTGTGCAGGCGCAGCAACAAAGTGCCAAATCAGACAATCTGAGCATGCAGTGGCCAGTGCAGGTATCGCGTCAGGGCCAGCAGTTACAGATCCAACTTGGGCAAGGCCAGCCGCTGCTGATTGACCTCACCGCGTTACCAGAAGCGAAACACTGGCCAGAACAACAAGTGCAACCCGCCCGTTTGCAAATGAGTGCGGAGCAAGGCCAGCTTAAAATCAGCTTGCAGTTAGAACCACAGCGCAAATCTACAGGGGCAACACCCCAAGCCGCTGCGGCGGATAATCCGATCACTTCACATGCAAAAACGCGCGACACTGAAAGCAGCCATTTCCCTGTGTTATTAAAACCTGCCATTGTGCAGCAACTGTTGCCGCAGTTGGCCAAAGCGAGCTGGCCGGAACAGCTTGGCAGCGAAGTGAAACACTGGTTGGCGCAGGCAAAAGTTCAGGGGCCGGCGCAGAGTGTGCAAAGTTGGCAGTGGCAATTAAAACAACCGGCAGCGCAGCAAATCCAGCTTGAGCTGACGCCGCAGGCTGAAGCGCGGCAGCTGAAGCTGTCGGTCAGTGAAATCAGCCGACCATTTCAGTTTTTACCGGTTCAATCCGGCACTACTGCGGCGTCACAGCAGCTGCAAACGGACAGTCGCGATTTATGGCGGCAATGGCTGCCACTGAGTCAAAGTTCAGCTGACCTGTTAGCTGACAGCCCGGCATTGCCGGCAGCAGTCCGGCAGGTGTTACAGGAGCTGCGCGCCCAACATCCGGATGCTGCCAAACTACAAAACCAACAACAATTGATGCAACAAATTAACGCAGCGCTGCAGTTCAGCCCGCTGCAAACACCAACACAGCCAGCCAGTGTCGCCGGCGGGCTGGCCATTGCAATTCAACTGTTACTCGGTAGGTTAGGCGCACAGCTACCGGCAGAGCGGCAAAATCCGCCGCAAAAAGAAAAACTGCAGCAATTGATTGGCCAGCTCGATCGCAGCCAGAGTGCCCAGTTGCTGCGTCAGTTGTCCGGCCACAGCAGCCAACTGCAAAGCGCGCAAATTGCCAATCTGGAGCAACAGGCCACACCGGCGCAGCCGCAAAGGCCGGAACAACTGCTCATTCAGCTGCCGCTGTTGCAAAACGGTGCCAGCCGCTTTGCTGAACTGGCCGTCAGCGAACGCGAAGCCGAAGGCGCCGAGCAGCGCAGCGGCCAACGTTGCTGGCAGCTGACGATGAAGTTCGATTTAGGTCAGCAAGGTGAGATGCTGGTACAGGTCCGGCTGATTGGCAAAGAAGTCAGCCTGCAGTTTTACGCCGATAATGAAAAAACTGTGTTGGATACCGGGCAATTTTTACCGCTGTTTAAAGACCGCCTGACGATGCAAGGCTTACAGGTTGCCGAAGCCGGCTGCCAGCTTGGTAAAATTCCGGACCATCTGTATCAGCGTGGCACCAGTTTATTGCAGGTGCGGGTATGAGTGACAAACCACAAAGCGCCGTCGCGCTGCATTATGACGGCAAAAATGCGCCTAAAATCATCGCCAAAGGTCATGGCGACCTCGCTGCCGACATTATCGCACTGGCACGCGAGCATGGCGTGTTGATCCACGAAGACGAGCAACTGAATCAGCTACTGCAACGGATGGAACTGGGTGACCAAATCCCGCCGGAGCTTTATGTACTGATCGCCGAACTCATCGCTTTCTCTTACGTACTACAGGGCAAATTTCCGGAAAACTGGGTCAATATTCATCAAAAGATTGATTTTAAAAGCTGAAGCACAGGCGCCTTCAGCGGTAAGTTCCCGGTTCCAGTTCCTGATATTCCCAGGGTTCCAGCTGCTGCGAGATAACCAGCGCTTCGGCCTGTTGCTGATACTGCAGGGCAAGCTTGGGTTGCTGCAAAGCGGCATAAGCATCCGCCATTTGTTTGTGCCAGTCGTGATACTCAGGTTGTGGCGCCTGTTGCAGCAACTGCAGCGCCAATTTGGCCTGTTGTTTTTTCAGCAGCACTTTTGCCAGTTGTACCCGCAGTTCGCTACTACTGCCGGGTAGCCTTTGCTCCGTTTGTTGCAATAACTGTTCGGCCTGCGGCCATTGGTTACTGACCCACAGATACTTGGCGATAGTGTAAGCCTGCAGCCAGTCATACTGATAACCGGCCCAGTGCTGGCGCCTCTTGGCAAAATAATCCAGCACGGCAGCGTAATCGGAAAACTGCAGGAGCTGGGCAAAATCGACAAAATGGCCGGCAAAATCCCATTGTAGCGCAGCGGTCAGCGCCGGCAGCGCCATGCTGTAATGCGTCTCTGCCGGGAAATGCGCAAATTGCCATTGCAACTTCGCCGGCGCCTGCTGCTGCAATTGACTGCGCAGTTCCTGCACGCCCATACCCTCTTCATTGGCCAGACTGATAAACAAACGCGACGCCGGCAATGTTGTCAGAGCCGCGCGCGAAAAGCGGCTAACGATCGATTGATTATCCAGCCAGACGCTTGGGCTTAACGCATAAAACGCCGAGTAGGTGCCCTCACCTTGCAACAGGGCTTGTAAGCTCAATAATCCGCCGAGCGAATAGCCCAATAAGGCTTGTTGACCGCTGGTCCGATACTGCGTGTTGATCACTGGCTGTAGTTCAGAGCGCAGATATTGCAGCATCGCTTCCGCACCGCCAGAACCGGGCAAATCTGCAGTCAGCCAACTGGTTTTATGCTGATAATCACTGGTGCCGTTGGTGGCAACACCCACCACTATCAGCGGCGCTATGCGGCCGGCGCGCGCCAGTTGCCTGACTGTTGCTGCGACATGTTCAAACTGAAAATCAGCATCAATCAGATACAACACGGCATACCGACGCGTAGAACTTTGATAACGTTCCGGCAAGCTCACCTGATAACGGCGTTGTTGTTGCAACACCGTCGAGTAATGGCTGTGCTGGCTGTCGGCCAGAGATGCGGCCAGAGCCAGCGGCGACACAAATAATCCGCTCAGCCAGCAAAAAAGCACCAGGCTGCAGCGCAGTGCCCGGTATAGAGATATTGCTTCTTCCTGTTTATTACACATCGTTTATGTTCCTGTGACAGTCTGCTTGCAAGGTCGCAGTGCATCATGCCATAGCAAAAAAATAAATTGAGTGGAAAATGCGTAGCTTAGCTTCCCAAAGCACTGGTCGGATCACACATCTGTACAAAAAAACGTCTAACGTTACAGTTCTGTCAATTAAACAGGAGGCCAATGATGAACGTACAAGAGCTCAAATTAGGCATGGTGTGTCAAAGCAAAAAAGGCGCCGGCGTGGTTAGCTGGATTGACGCGCAGGACAGAGCAGTTTATCTGTCAGACTTACATGATCAGAGCCGGCATTTCGCGGTCAGCTTTGATGAGTTACAGGACGAACCGCAAATTCATCAAAGCTCAGACATTTATTATTGACCCTTGCCGGTCAGGATTTACTGCGTTGAACCCGCTGCAATTGCACAGTTGTCAACAATAACGCCAGCCAACCAGGCTGGCGTTTTAATTGGAACCCGCTTTGCTGTTTTCCGCCGGTTTAGGTGTTGCTGCAGACTGATTTGACGGTTGCTTGACAGGCTGCGGTGCTGCGCCAGGCTGCTCCGCACCAGCAGGTTTCGCTGTTCCAGTCGATTTGGCCTTATCCGCAGGCTTGACATCGATAGTGCCGCCTTCATCCACACTTCCCTGCAAAATCGCAATTTCTATCCGGCGGTTTTTCGCACGGTTTTCGGCAGAGTCATTTGGGAAACGGGGCTTCGTATCAGCACGGCCTTGTGCTATCACCCGATGTCCGTCTAATGCATGATGATGCAACATCTGTTCGACCACCGCGACAGCGCGTAATGCCGACAGCTGCCAGTTACTGGTATAGAGGCCTTCAATGTCACTGATACTGTCATCGGTATGCCCGGTTACAGTGATCTCACCCGGCACATCGGCCAGCACTGCAGCTATATCATTCAGCACCGGCTTAAACTGTGGCTGCAAATTCGCTGAACCGGCCGGAAACAGGCCTTTGTCGTTGATCCGGATAATGATCTGCTGACCAAGCGCTTCAATCTCTACCCGCTTGTTATCCAGACTGTTACGCAGTTTCCCCAGCAATTCGTCCTGATCTTTTTGCTGACTGAGTAACGCGGCGGTTTCGTCTTTGTGTAAATCGATGGGTGCACTGATTTTGGCGTTGCCGACGTTTAAATCTATTGCTTGTTCCGGAATAGGCGGCGCTTCACTGGCAATCAGCTGCGCCGGGGTTTCTTCTTTGGTTTCAACGGCAACATCTTTTTGTTTGTCCAGAATACCGTTACCGCCCTCTAACACCGGCGAGCCTGAAGGCCGCGAAATCAGGCCAACCTGGCCCATCGAATCCATAAAGGCTTTGACCATGGCGTTGTATTCAGATTGTTTCGCCATCGCAAAGGAATACAACACCACAAAGAGCGCAAACAATAACGTCATGTAGTCGGCAAAGGACACCAGCCAACGTTCATGATTCTCCGGCGGTTCAGGCTTCTTTGCTTTCTTTGCCACCATGGCCTCCGACATAACCATCTAAGCGAGATGCCAGCTGCTGGGGTGAGACACCATCAGCAATACTGCCAATCGCGACCAGCGTCATCATGTTGTAGTGTTTGATTTCATGGGCAAATAATTTAACCCGGTTGCCAAAGGGTAAAAACAGCAGGTTGGCGAAAGCCACACCATAAATAGTGGCGACAAAAGCGACCGCGATACCCCCGCCGAGCTCATCAGGCTTATCCAGCAGACCCATGGCATGGATCAACCCCAGTACCGCGCCGATAATCCCCATCGTCGGAGCATAGCCCCCCATGGCTTCAAAAAACTTGGCAGTCAGCTCAACATCTTCATATTCAAATTCAATGTCATCTTCAAGCGTATCGATAATGCGGTCTTTATCAAAACCGTCGACCAGCATTGACAGGCCTTTTTTCAGGAAAGGATCTGGCAAGTCATCCAGCTTTTCTTCCAGCGCGAGAAAACCACCTTTGCGCGCCAGATTGGCCAATTCCTGTAGCAACAGACTGCGCTCAAGTAAGTCCCGCTTTGGCGGCAGAATAAACCAAATAAAGCGTTTACCGACGCCGCCCACCACATGGAACGGAAACTGGGTCAGGGCGGCACCAAAGGTCGCGCCAACCACAATTAAAAAGGCGGGTAAATTCAGTAAGGCGCCCGGGTGGCCGCCTTCAAGCAAATTGCCGCCGATAATACAGGCGAGCGCCACAAAAATTCCGATAAAACTCATGTATTCTCCTGTATTAAAACAGCGGATTGCATTGTTAGTGCCGGTTTAGATCCGGGTGCGGCTTTTGCCTTTAAACGGGGTTTTGCCCGGCTTTTTCTCATCGCTGCGGGCTTTTTCCGTTTTTGGTTTAGGTGCCGGCTTTTCACCTTTCTCGACCAGCTTCTGATTGACCTGATGTTTACGCACCGCGCGTTTTATCGATGCCATGCGGCGGCGGCGTTCATCCCGGTCTTCCGGCTTCGCCAGCGATTCAGTTTCCAGTGACAAATGCACCAGCTTACGCAGGTAGTTTACGTCTTCCAGACCAAATTCGGTGTAACCACCGGCCGGTAAATGTTTTGGTAATAACAAATCGCCATAACGGATGCGGATCAAACGGTTGACTACAGTGCCCTGTGATTCCCACATCCGGCGCACTTCCCGATTGCGGCCTTCAGTCAACACTACATTAAACCAGCGGTTAACACCTTCGCCACCCATGGCTTTGATTTTTTTGAAGTTGGCTTTGCCGTCTTCCAGTTCAACCCCAATGCGCAAACGCTGAATAATAGCATCATTGACTTCACCAAAAACCCGCACTGAGTATTCGCGTTCCACTTCAAATTTCGGATGCATTAAACGATTCGCCAGCTCACCGTCGGTAGTGAACAGTAATAAACCTGAAGTATTAATATCGAGGCGGCCTATCGCAATCCAACGGGCGCCACGGATATTGGGTAAGCGGTCAAAAACGGTCGGACGGCCATCCGGATCGGTGCGGGTACAAATTTCACCTTCCGGTTTGTGATAAGCGATGACGCGGCAGACTTGTTCTTCTTCCGCCGCCAGTTTGACCGGGTGGCCATCGACACGCACCAGCTGATTCGGATTAATCCGGTCGCCCAGATGGGCGACTTTGCCATCGACGGTGACACGGCCGGCACTGATAAATGTTTCCATTTCACGGCGCGAGCCGACGCCACTGCGGGCCAGGACTTTTTGTAACTTTTCACTCATGTTTGCGACTCCTCAGTCATCTCGACTGTGTTTAAAGATTTAGTGTTCAGGATTTGATTTAAATAAAGGCCCAAGCGGGGCCAGTTCCGGTAATGGCGGCAGCTGATCCAGCCGTTTCACGCCAAAATAATCGAGAAATTCCTTGGTGGTGGCATATAAACCGGGCCGGCCTGGCACTTCTTTGTGCCCCACCACTTTGACCCAGCCGCGGTCGAGCAAAGTGCGCATGATCTGGCTGCTGACCGACACGCCGCGTACTTCTTCAATTTCGCCGCGGGTAATAGGCTGGCGATAAGCAATCAGCGCCAGCGTCTCTAAGACAGCTCTGGAATAACGCGGTGAACGTTCAGGCCAAAGCTTTGCAAGATAAGGGCTCCACTCTGGTCTGGTCTGGAACTGCCAGCCGCTGGCGGTTTCCACCAAACCGATGCCGCGGCCCTGATAGTCCTGCTCCAGTCGGGTCAAAGCCGCCTGCAGACGTTTTTTACTGAGCTGAAAATCCGCCAGCACCGTGTCCAGCAGCTCAGTCTGGCTCAGCGGTTTCTCGCTGGCAAATAAACAGGCTTCTAATAGCTGGACCAGCTGATCATCCTGAATTTTTGTCGCCATCTGCGCACCTTCTGTTCACCCCGTCACGGCCACCTGTTCAGGTGGGCCAAAACGGCCGCTTATTATGCCAATTTCAGGTGGATCTGACCATAAGATTCCACCTGCGTCAGTGTGATGAGCTTCTCTTTGACCAGCTCCAGCACGGCTAAAAATGTCACGACCACGCCTTGCCGGCCTTCCTGTGCGGCAAAACACTGGCCAAAAGCCAGCACCGGCTGCTGACGCAGCAATTCGAGAATGCGGCTCATCCTCTCCCGCGTCGACAGCTGTTCTTTTTTAATCTGATGATGCTGAAAATCTTTGGTGCGCTTGAATACATCCTGCAGCGCCAGCACCAATTCAGCGAGGCTCACTTCTGGCTCTATGACATAAGGCGCAAAGTTGTCGGCCAATGCAGCGTGTGTCTGGAAAAAATCCCGTTCCTGGCGTGGCATCGCATCGAGCTGGGTTGCGGCCAGTTTAAACTGCTCATACTCCTGCAGCCGGCGTACTAATTCTGCGCGCGGGTCCACTTCTTCACTTTGTTCCGCTTCACGTTTGGGTAACAGCAACCGCGATTTAATTTCCGCCAGCATTGCCGCCATCACCAGATATTCAGCGGCCAGTTCAAAATTCAGCTCCTGCATCAGGTTGATATATTCCATGTACTGCAGCGTGATTTCATTGACCGGTAAATCAACAATATCAAATTTGTGGCGGCGAATAAGGTACAGCAAAAAATCCAGCGGACCTTCAAAGGCCTCTAACAAAACTTCGAGCGCATCGGGCGGAATAAACAAATCTTCCGGCCGCTCGAGCACCGCTTCACCGCGGACAAACGCCAGCGGCAACACTTGTTGCACGGTCAGCGAGCTGAGTGTTTCTGCCTCGGTCTGATTTGTTAAAGACATAAACCGGGCTGCTATAAAAATGGCTGCACGGCGCCGGCGCCTTCGCGCACCACCACCGGATGGTCGTCGGACAAATCAATCACCGTGGTCGGGTGACCGGCCAGAATGCCGCCATGCAGGATTAAATCGACCTGACGCTCGAGCTGGTCACGCATTTCCTCTGGATCCGATTCAGCAAATTCACGGCCTGGCAAAATCAGTGAGCTGGACATTAGTGGCTCGCCTAATTCAGCCAAAAGCGCCAAGGCGATTTTGTGATCCGGAATGCGCAGACCAACAGTTTTTTTCTTTTCATTGAGTAAACGCCGTGGCACTTCTTTAGTGCCACGCAAAATAAAAGTGTAAGCGCCTGGCGTGTTGTTTTTAATCAGCCGGAACGCGGTATTTTCCACTTTGGCATAAAGAGATAATTCGCTTAAATCGCGGCACATAATAGTGAAATGGTGCTCGCCGCTGATATGGCGGATTTGCAGGATCCGCTCCAGCGCGTTTTTATCACCCAGCTGACAGCCGAGCGCATACCCACTGTCAGTTGGATAAATCACCACCCCACCTTGTTTGATGATATGTACGGCCTGCTTCATCAGCCGGCTTTGCGGCGTTTCCGGATGCACATAAAAAAACTGGCTCATGCCTTTATCCTTATTGCCGGTGGCAAGCATTGAAAATGACTGAAGATCAGCAGCTTAAAACGAATTTGCTGCCTGTTGCTACAGCTTAGCTGCAAAGTTGTGGCTTGTCAGAGCTTTCAGCGGGTGATTCTGGCTGCAGCTCTGGCTGCGGCTTTGGTTGTGGAAAAAGCGCCGGAAATTGTTGCCAGACGGTGCGGATATCATCGGTCAGATAAAGCCCACGGCCTAAATCGCTCCAGTCGGTTGGCTGATGGAAATCCGAACCTTGCGAAGCCACCAGCCCAAATTGCTGGCATAAGCTCCAGACATCACGTTTTTGCACCGGCGTCAGCTGACAGCTCGCCACTTCGGCGGCATCACCACCGGCGCTGGCAAATTCACGCATTAACTTGGTCAGCCATTTGCCATTGAGGTTGTAGCGCAAAGGATGCGCCAGCACCGCAATACCACCGGCGTCATGGATCCACTGCACCGCTTCTACCAGGCTCACCCAGTTATTTGGCACATAACCGGCTTTGCCGCGCGCGAGATAATGTTTAAACACTCCGGCCATCGAGCTGGCTTTGCCAATATTCATCAGATGGCGGGCAAAATGCGTGCGGGTCACAGCGCCGCCGTTGGCCAGCGCCAAAACAGCGTCGAGGCAATCCGGCACATTGTGTTTGGTCAGGCGTCTTGCCATTTCGCGGGCCCGTTCCAGCCGGCGTTCCTGCTGACTGGCCAATCGGTGTTGCAGCTGTGTATCTGTGGGATCGATGGCAAGGCCAACGATATGGATCTCAAATTCGTACCAGCTGGTCGAGATCTCCACGCCGTTCACCAGCTGCAGCGGTAATTGCTGTTCGGCGATAGCGGCATGGGCCGGCGCCAGGCCTAATAAAGTGTCATGGTCAGTGATCGCCAGCACATCGACTTTGCGCTCAATGGCTCTTGCCAGTAATTCGGCGGGGCTGAGCATACCGTCGGAGTAAAAGGTGTGACTGTGCAGATCAAATTTCATGAAAGACTCAATTGACGTGAAGCGCGTTGATTCAGCCGCGCAGAGCTGTCAATTGTGCCACAGAAGCTTGGCTGCGGCTATGTCATACACCCTGCTATTCAATCAGGCACAGTGCTGACAGCGCAGCGCAAATGGCAGGAGTTTCAGCCGCGCCGGCGCAATCACTTCGCCACATTGCTCACATAAACCGTATTCGCCACGCTGTTGCCGGTCCAGTGCCAGATGCAGTTGCAACAGCTCGCGTTGCAACTGCTGCTCCAGCTGCTGCAACACTTCGTCATTTTCACGTTGCTGCGCCTGCTCGGCGCTGTCAGCCTCATGATGTTGCCGTAAATCGCGTTGCACGGCGGCCAAGCGTTGTTGTAATTGCTGTTGTAAATCGACTAACAATTGGTGTTGCTCAGACATGATTCAGCTCCAAAGCCATGCTCAGTGATCACCATCTCACTGTATACCTTGGGACAACTGCCGTGTTGATCCAGCGCAAAAGCTGCGCCTGCTGCTTATTGAATAAATAGACTTTCAGACGTCTTTACGCTTTTATTTTCAATTCCTGCCGATTTTTGCTTGACGCCGGCAGGCAAATTGCGGTTTTATAGACGCAAGACTCAATGTCAGACAAATAACCGGATACCCCATGCACCTTAACCTTATTCAGCTGACAACTCAGCCAATCATCTGGTGGTGGCATACTCCTTAACGGGCGTGTGTTGGTGGTGTATGCCAAAAAACCAAAGGCCCGTTTTCCAAAACGGGCCTTTGTCGTATCTGGACTCACAAATTTTTAAAGCGTGGAGTAAACAATGAGCACAACAGCACTGATTTCCTGGCGATGGTGGCAATTTTCGAAGGGCAATTGTGGCCCGGCTTTGGATTATTGTCGTTTTTATTAAGGTCAGCTGACCGCCCGCACAACTAGACGCGGGTTTACAGGAAATTCCGGATGATTTTCAGTCATATCACACAAACACCAGGCGAAGTTGCATCTATTGCCACCGCCATCCCCTACCAAAGCGACGCTTTGGGTTGTTATCAGCAATTAAGCCGCCTGAGCCCGTATAGCCTGCTGCTTGAATCGGCCGAAATTGACAGCAAAGACAATTTAAAGACTTTGTTATTGCTGGACGCGGCGCTGCGCATTGAATGCCAGGACCTTGAGGTCCGGGTCGACGCCGTCTCCGACAACGGTTTACCACTGCTGCAATTTCTAGAAGACAAACTGCAAGGCCTGGCGCAGTTAGCGCGCAGCACCAACAGCCTCAGTGTGCAGTTCAGCCGGCCAGACCCACTCTGCGATGAAGCCAGCCGATTATTAGCACCAACGCCGCTGTCTGTACTGCGCACCTTGCAACAAAGCTTATGCAGCCACAGTGATGAGCCTTTTGCGGTATTTTTGGGTGGCGTCATCGGTTACGACTATGTCGCAAGTGCCGAACTGCTGCCGGACGTGCCGGTCGGCAACAATGCCTGCCCTGATTTTGTGTTTTATCTGGCCGAAACGCTGTTAGTGCTCGACCATCAACGCCAACAAGCCCGGCTGGTTGGCAACGTATTTTGTGGCGAGCAGGCGATGCAAAGTTGCTTTGGCATTGGTAAACGCCTTGAGCAACTGAATCGGGTGTTACAAGGTGGCTGTCAATTTAATCCGGTACTGGAAGCGCGTCAGGCCGTCAGTGCCGACATGCTGAAAGTGGACATCAGCGACGCAGCATTCAGCGCACAAGTCGAACAGCTCAAACACAATATTGTTGCCGGCGACGTGTTTCAGGTGGTGCCCAGCCGCTGTTTCAGTCTGCCTTGCCCGTCACCGCTGGCCGCATACGCGCGGTTAAAACAACAAAACCCCAGCCCTTATATGTTTTACCTGCAGGACCCGGCTTTTGTGTTATTTGGCGCTTCACCGGAATCGGCACTGAAATTTGACGCCACCAGCCGTCAGGTTGAGATTTATCCCATTGCCGGTACCCGCCGCCGCGGTTTTAATGCGAAAGGACAACTCGATCGCGACCTCGACAGCCGGATTGAACTGGAACTGCGCCAAGACGAAAAAGAAAAAGCTGAACATCTGATGCTGGTCGATTTAGCCCGTAACGACGTGGCGCGCATCAGTGTGCCGGGCAGCCGTTATGTCAAAGAGCTGCTTAAAGTCGACCGCTATTCTTATGTGATGCATTTAGTCTCGCGTGTGGTCGGCACCTTAAAACCAGAACTCGATGCGCTGCATGCTTATCAGGCCTGTATGAATATGGGGACTCTTGTCGGCGCGCCGAAAGTGCGGGCGGCAGAACTGATTCGTCAGGTCGAAGGTAAAAAACGCGGCAGCTACGGCGGCGCCGTCGGTTATTTGTCCGGCAACGGTGATTTTGACAGCTGCATTGTGATTCGCAGTGCTTATGTGCAAAACGGCGTCGCCTCGGTGCAAGCCGGCGCTGGTGTGGTGTTTGACAGTGTGGCACAGGCTGAAACCGAAGAAACTCGCAGCAAAGCACAAGCAGTGTTAAGCGCCATTCTGGCGGCGCATTCAGCCGACAGTGTGCAAACGCAAAGCACAGGAGGTGCCTTATGAGCCTGGTGTATTTACTGGATAACAAAGACTCTTTTACTTACAACCTGGTGGACGAGCTGGCGCAGCTGGGCTGCACGCTGAAGCTGTATCGCAATACGGTGCCGGCGGCTTATATCTTCGACAAGATGTGTCAGGAAAGCGAACCTGTGGTGCTGTTGCTGTCCCCAGGCCCTGGCGCGCCAAAAGATGCCGGCTCGATGCCAGAGCTCATTCGCCTGTGTGCCGGGCGTTTTCCGATGCTGGGGATTTGCCTCGGTCATCAGGCCTTAGTCGAGCATTATGGTGGTGTCGTCGGCCGCGCCGGTGAAACTGTGCATGGTAAAACCTCGTTGATTGAACTGGCTGATCACCCGCTGTTTGCCGGTTTGCCGAAGCCTTTTGCCGTGGCGCGTTATCACTCCTTAATGGCCACCGAAGTGCCCGCTTGCCTTCAGGTGATTGCTAACTATCAGCATATTCCGATGGCAGTACTGCACAGCGAACATAAAGCGCTGGGTTATCAGTTCCACCCGGAATCGATCCTGACCACGCAAGGTAAACCGCTGCTGGCACAAAGCCTGGCGTTTCTGACACAAGGGGCCACTGCATGACTGAAAGTTTAACCCCACGTGAGCTCGAACTGGCGACCATCAGCCAATTGCTGAACCGCGAGTCCTTAACCGAAGCGCACAGCGAAGCCTTTTTTGCCGCCGTCGCACGCGGGGATATTGACCCGATAGTGCTGGCGTCTGTGCTGACGGCGCTGAAACTCAAAGGCGAAACCGCGCTGGAAATCGCCGGTGCCGCCAAAGCTTTTCGCGCCGCCGCGACGCCACTGCCAGCGACCGGCCTGCCGGTTATCGACTGCTGTGGCACTGGCGGTGATGGCAGCAATACCATCAATATTTCCACCACTGCCGCTATTGTGGCGGCGGCCATCGGTTTAAAAGTGGCCAAACACGGCAATCGCAGTGTGTCGTCGCAAAGTGGTTCGGCCGATTTGCTGGAACAACTGGGTATCGACATCCAGATGAGCCCAGAGACCGCCGCCCGCACGCTGCAACAGGCCGGTGTCAGCTTTTTATTTGCGCCTGTGTATCACAGCGGCATTCGCCATGCGATGACAGTGCGAACCGCACTGAAGACCCGCACTTTGTTTAATTTGCTGGGGCCTTTGTTAAACCCGGCGGCGCCCAAGTTTCAATTACTCGGCGTCTACGACAAAGCGCTGTGCCCGGTATTGGCAGAGGCGCTGTTACAACTTGGCGTCGAGCGCGCCTGGGTGGTACATGGTGAAGGCTGCGACGAGATAGCGCTGCATGGCGTGACCGAAGTTTGTGAAGTGCGTGACGGTCAGGTCCATCAGTTCCGTTTAACCGCCGCCGATTTTGGCCTGACACCAGTGCCACTCGAAGCATTACGCGGCGGAAAACCGGCGGAAAACGCCCAGGCCAGCCGCGATATTCTGTCTGGCAAAGCACCACAGCCGCATCGGGCTGCCATCGCCGCCAATGTCGCGGCCATGCTGAAAATTTGCGGCCAGGGCGAAGATTTAGCAACCAATACCCAAGCCGTGCTTGCGCTACTTGCAACAGATCAGGCAATGACCACCTTACAGCAGTTCCGGGAGGCCAGTCATGGCAACTAATCCGACAGCAACACCAGCTTCCACAACGGCTTCATCAGCCAAACCGAATATTTTGCAAACCATCATTGCGCATAAAACCATTGAAGTGGCCGAAGATAAAATCGCGCTGCCGCTGGAGAGTTTTATCGCCGATGTGGTGCCAACCCAGCGCAATTTCCTCAAAGCACTGACCGCGCCTGGCGCACGTTTTATCCTGGAATGCAAAAAGGCATCGCCATCCAAAGGCCTGATCCGCGCCAATTTTGACCTAAAAGAAATCGCCGGCGTCTATGGCAAATATGCCGACTGTATTTCGGTGCTGACCGACAAAAAGTTTTTTCAGGGCAGTTACGATTACCTGAAAACCATGCGCGGTTTGGTCGACCAGCCTTTGCTGCACAAAGACTTTATCATTGACGAGTATCAGATTTACCGCGGCCGCGCTTGCGGTGCCGATGCAGTCCTGCTGATGCTGTCAGTGCTGGATGATGCCGAGTATCAGCAGCTCGCGGCACTGGCACATCGCCTGAACATGACAGTGCTGACTGAAGTCAGTAACGAAGACGAAACGCTGCGCGCAGTCGCCCTGAAAGCTGAACTGATTGGCATCAATAACCGTAACCTGCGCACACTGGAGACGGATTTAAACACCAGTTTCCGCCTGGCGCGGCTGGTACCGCCGTCCACGCCTTTGGTCAGCGAATCCGGCATCTATTTTAACCATCAGGTGCGTCAGCTCGGTAAAGTGGCGACCGCCTTTTTGGTTGGCAGCTCTTTAATGGCCGAGCCGGACTTAGACCGTGCTGTACATGCCTTAACCCGTGGCGAGCATAAAGTCTGTGGCCTGACGACACCAGAGCAGGCGCAGCAAGTCGCGGCAGCCGGCGCCGTGTACGGCGGGCTGATTTTTTATCCGCCGTCACCGCGTTTTGTCACGCTTGAACAAGCCAAAACCATTCGCGACAGCGCTTCCTTACGTTTTGTCGGGGTTTTTGTCAATGAAGCGCCAGCGCAGGTGGCCTTGGTGGCGCGTGAATTACAGCTTGCGGCAGTGCAGCTGCATGGTGACGAAGACGAAAGTTATATCGCCAGTTTAAAAACTTTATTACCCAAAGGCTGTGAGATTTGGCAGGCCTATCGCGTGAAAGACACGCTGCCGCAGTTTAGCCACAACGCCGACCGGATTTTACTCGATGCTTACCAACCCGGTATTCCCGGCGGCACCGGTTTGTCGTTTGACTGGAGTTTGCTTGGCGAGCGCATTTTACATAAACCCGTGATGCTGGCCGGCGGTTTAAATCCCGACAACGTCCAGCACGCCTTAAAAACGGCCGCCAGCGGCCTCGATATGAATTCAGGTCTGGAATCGGCGCCCGGCGTCAAAGATCCGGCCAAAATTACCAGCGCATTTCAACGTATCAGAGCTTTCAGTTTCGGAGAAACCAGTGATGACAGCACCCAAGCTTAACCCTTATTTTGGTGACTACGGCGGCATGTTTGTGCCGGAGTTGTTAGTCCCGGCCCTGCTGCAACTCGAGCAGGCTTTTATTGACGCACAGCAGGACCCGGCCTTTTTAGCCGAGTTCCAGCAGCTGTTAAACGAATACGCCGGCCGGCCAACGCCGCTGACATTAACGCGGAATATTTCCCCCAATCCTTTGGTGAAAATCTATTTAAAACGCGAAGATTTATTACACGGCGGCGCGCACAAAACCAATCAGGTGCTGGGTCAGGCATTACTCGCCAAGCGTATGGGCAAAAAAGACATTATCGCGGAAACCGGTGCCGGTCAGCATGGCGTCGCCACGGCCTTAGCCTGCGCCCTTTTGGGCCTTAACTGCAAAATTTATATGGGTGCCAAGGACATTGAGCGCCAGCAACCAAACGTATTCCGGATGAAACTGATGGGCGCGACTGTTATTCCGGTCACCGCCGGCTCCGGCACTTTAAAAGATGCGGTCAACGAAGCGATGCGCGACTGGTCCGCCAGCTACGCCACCAGTCATTATCTGCTCGGCACCGCCGCTGGCCCGCATCCGTTCCCGACCATAGTGCGCGAATTCCAAAAGATGATTGGTGAAGAAGCCAAACAACAAATCCTTGCGGCTGAAGGCAAATTGCCGGATGCCGTACTGGCTTGTGTTGGTGGTGGTTCCAATGCCATCGGCATGTTTGCTGATTTTATCAAGGAAGACGGTGTGCGGCTGATTGGCGTAGAACCGGGCGGCATGGGCATCAATACCCATCAGCATGGCGCGGCGCTCTCCACTGGCAGTTTTGGTATTTTGCATGGCGCTTATACCGCTATTATGCAAACCGCCGACGGGCAGATTGAAGAGTCCTACTCCATTTCCGCCGGCCTCGACTATCCGGCCGTCGGCCCGCAACATACTTATTTATCCTCAATTGGCCGCGCTGAATATGTCGCCATTAACGATGACGAAGCGTTAGAGGCCTTCCAGTTACTGGCCAAATCGGAAGGCATTATCCCGGCGCTGGAAAGCTCACACGCCCTGGCGCACGCGTTAAAAATGGCCAAAACCGCGACAGCGCCGCTGGTGCTGCTGGTGAACTTATCCGGCCGTGGCGACAAAGACTTAGGCCATGTGATGTCGGTGCTGGCCGCACAAGCAAAAACTACAGGGAGTGCCCACTGATGCAACGTTATGACCAGATGTTCAGCCGCTTAAAAGCGGCTAATCAGGGCGCTTTTGTGCCATTTGTGACCTTGGGTGACCCCACAGCAGATTTGTCTTTTGACATCATCAAAACGCTGGTGGACAACGGTGCCGATGCATTAGAACTCGGTATCCCGTTTTCTGACCCTATCGCCGATGGCCCGACCATTCAGGGTGCTAATATCCGCGCTTTGGCCGCAGGCGTCACGCCAGCTGATGCATTTGCCATTATCGCCAAAGTACGGGCTTATGCGCCGGATTTGCCAATTGGCCTCCTGCTCTACTCCAACTTAGTGATGGCGCGTGGCATCAGCCATTTTTATCAGCAGGCCAAAGCAGCTGGTGTTGATTCGGTATTGATTGCCGACGTGCCGTTATTAGAAAGCCGGCGCTTTCGCGAGGCGGCACTGGCATCGGATATTGCACCAATTTTTATCGCCACACCAAACGCCAGCGACGACACTTTAAAGGAACTGGCCTCTTACGGCCGTGGTTACACCTATTTGTTATCACGCGCCGGCGTCACCGGCACTGAAACCGCAGCCGCAATGCCGGCCGATGCAATGCTCAGCAAACTCAGCAGCTATCACGCGGCGCCAGCACTGCTCGGTTTTGGAATCTCCAAACCTGAACACGTCAAAGCAGCTTTGGATTCAGGTGCGGCCGGTGCTATTTCCGGCTCAGCGATAGTGCAGCTGATTGAAAAACACCTGGCTGAGCCTGCAGTGTTATTACAACAACTGGGCGATTTTGTCCGGGGCATGAAAGCAGCAACACAGCGCTGATAGACAGGTTCCAACGTAAAAAGGCCTGAAATGTCAGGCCTTTTTTAATTGCAACTGGTCGTTGCTTTTGCTGTCAGTGATTAAAAAAACCTGAGCATTTTTTCACGCCGTTTTTCGTCAGATAAAACCTTGTGCAGTTGGTGTCATAACTGCTGCCGGTCGCGGTAATTTGCCAGCCGGATAAATACACCGTATTTAAATGCACCCAGCTGCCATTTTGTTTCAGGCTCCAGTGCTGATGCGGCCCGGTGGACGAACCGCCGTTACACAAAGCCTGAGGCTGGGTGTTGGCCGGATTGGCGATTTTGGTATTTTTCGCCACATTGGCGCCGGTGTTGTACTGGATGTTCATCAAATGGTAATAAGTGGTCGACCAGCCGCCGCTATGCACCACTTCAGCAAAACAGGACGAATGGCGTTTAAAACTGCCAGCCGCTGAGGCCGCCACCCAGGTATTGGACTGATTGCTGCCCCAGCCACCGCCGATGCTCATATCCAGCGACGACATCGGATAATTGCCGCTGCCGGTATTGGTATGAGCGCCACCGACATGCCAGCTTTGCCCAAGCGGAAACGGAAATTGCAGAAAACCATTGGCAGGACCGGCCAGCGTCGTGATGTTTTGCATGCTGCTATCCGCCGTGCTGTTAGCCGGCGCTGGCTGGTAAGCTTCGGCAAATAATTGCTGATAACGCTGAGTAAACTTCGACAGCTTGTCCGCCTGAAGCTGCGAAACCTCTAAGCCTTTGTTGTTATCCGCGCCAAACAGATAACTCAGTGCTGCGGCCGGCGCTGTAGCAAATTCACTGGCAGCGGCCTCGCGTTGATACAACCGCGTGGCCAGCTGATCCGCCACATCCTGTAACTGCGCACTAAAACCATTTGCCGAACTGAGCCCCGCCAGCGGTTGTTGTAATAAAGCCAGATCCGGCGTGCTGATCAACTGGCTTTGCAAATCAATCAGGGTTAATAACACCCGTGGACTGATGCTGCTGTAACCGGCCCAGTGCGAGATCACTTCCGCATAAGGCAACAGATGCGGGGCCTGGCTGGCCAGATATTGCTCGATATCAAAGTGAAACATTTCGTCGTAGCTGTAAATCAAAGCGCTGCTGGCAGGGTTCAGCTGTGGCAACCTGGCGTCCGGGCTTTCACTGGCTTGCAGTACAGGTGCAGACAATAGCAGGACACAACAAAACGGGGTGATTTTATGTTTGATGTTCATCATTGAGCCTCTTTGTTCCATGTTCAGGCGCAGCAAAACGCTGCTTGCTGAGCCTAACAAAGGGAAAAAATCCGGCATGGTGACTGGAAAAATATCAGTAAAAAGTCCGGGGTTTATCATAGGAATATCAAAAGGCTGTCAATGGAGTTCGCAGGCCCCCAATGTGACAGCCTTTGCTGTGCACAAATGGCTACCCGTCTATTGCTGCGGTTTTGCCGTTGCAGTTTTTTCTTCTGCCGGCAAATCGATAATATCGACTTTGCCTTCTTTTACCTGCTGCCGTTTACGCAGCATTTTCAGCTGATGCATTTGTTTACCGTCCAGGCGCAGCGGATTACTAATGGCACTGAGTTCGCCTTTGCGCTTGCTGGTATCCATGACAAATTCGGCATCGAAACTTCGGCTGTTCGACCGGCGCACGGTGCCGTAAATGTCAGCGATACGCCAGTCGTTGATATCAGCGGTGACCACATCGGTTTTGGCCAGTGCATCCTGCTCATCGACGTTGACATACTGCTGCAGGTGCGATTTTAAGTCATAAGGGAAATTCGGAAAAAACGCCTGATGGCGCTGATAAAAACCGGAAGCGCGAAAACTGGTACCATATTCCGGATAAGAACCACGACTGGTGTTGACGAACTCGACGGCATTTTCTTTCAGCTGTACTTTGAGTTTTTTACCGGTAAAAGGCTCGCTGCGGATACTGGGGCCGCTGATATAACCTTCATAAAAACCATAAATCACGTCGGTGCGACCGGCCGAAAGCGGCAGTACTTTGTGAAATTTAATATCAGTCAGGCTCAGCGTTTCATCGCCCATCCGATACAGCCGCTGCGTTGCCCAGGGCTGTTCGCCTTGGTACAAATCATCTAAGAATTTCTTCGGATACAGATGGGCGATATGGTCAATCACCAGCACATTGTGCAAATTCAGCCAGTAAGCCAGTTGCTCGTCGGTACTGCGGGTCTCCAGCAGCTTTGGGGACATTGCCAGCATGTCGTCCCGCACCTGCCGAAGCGCCGGCAATAACTCCGGATATTTCACAAAAGCTTCAAACAAAAACCGGCTGCCATCATAAGAACTGCGACGGATCACTGATTTGATCCGGCTATTGATATCGGGGGAGTCTGTGGAGTAGTTGTAGCGCACCGGAGAGCCGGTCGCGAGCACGGCTTTTTGCAATAAATCGTGATAACTGTATTGCCCGGCAGGTGCCGCGATTGTTGACTCTGCGCCTACTGGCTCGGCATTTGCCGTCAGCGCCTGCAGCGGAAACAACAGGCTGCCCAATAACAACATCCCAACACAGCTCGTCCCTGCTTTCATCGCCACTCTCCTTGGATGATTGTTGTACCAATATGAAACACGAAATACACAAATGCAACAACACAGCATTTGCCAGCCGCAAATTTTTTTGCTTATACTGCGCGCACTTGTCGGAGTGCCCATTGGGCTGAGACCGCGAAAGCGGATACCGTTGAACCTGATCAGGTTAGAACCTGCGAAGGGAAACAAGGGGATCACTGCAACCCTGCTGCAACAGATCCATACAGTGCCAAACCTTTGAGAGAAGGTGTTGCTGTATGCGAGCGCGCCGCAGATCTGCAGTTGTCTGTGCTGTTGGATTTTTCACCGGAGTTTCCCGGAGCTTATCCAGCTGCACTGACTTTCTATCAAATGTGTGTCGCCCCCGGCGCTTCAATGCAGCCGGCACAGCAACACACATCTGCCCCACTCCGGACAAGCAACTCAACTTTATTGGAGCTTGCTATGTCTGACTGCACAACTACATCACAAACGGCGCCACAGCTGAATCGTCGCGATAAACGCGAAGCGGCGCGCCAGTTTATTGTCGATTTTAAAACCGCTGCTTATACCGGTTCCCGCCGGATTTACCTGCAAAGTGAAGATGGCACGGTTGCGGTACCTTGTCGTGAAGTGGCGTTACATCCATCGCCGGATGGCAGCGCCAATGCGCCAGTGCCCGTCTATGACTGCAGCGGGCCTTATGGTGATCCAACTTATCAGGCCGATGTCAGCCGTGGTCTGCCAAAACTTCGGGCCGGCTGGATAGCCGGTCGTGACGATACAGAGCCTTGTGCTTCTCCACTTTCCGCGCTTGCGGTGGAACTGGATGCACAGCAAGGCCAGTTTAGTCATGCGGTGCGTCAGGCCTTACCCGGTAAAAGACCCACTCAGCTGGCTTACGCCCGTGCTGGCCTCATCACGGCGGAAATGCAGTTTGTCGCCCTGAGAGAAAATATGGCGCGTGCCGCCCAGCAGCAGGCTGCCGTCGATTTAGCGCCACAACATGCCGGTGAAAGTTTTGGTGCCGGCATTCCGGCGCAAATCGACGCCGAATTTGTCCGCAGCGAAATCGCCGCCGGCCGCGCCATTTTGCCGGCCAATATCAATCACCCGGAAGCAGAGCCGATGATTATCGGCCGCAATTTTCTGGTCAAGGTGAATGCCAACATCGGCAATTCAGCGGTCAGTTCCAGTATCGAAGAAGAAGTGGAAAAGCTGCTGTGGTCGGTGCGCTGGGGCGCCGATACCGTGATGGATTTATCCACCGGCCGGCATATTCACCAGACCCGTGAGTGGATTTTACGCAACTCGCCGGTGCCGATTGGCACAGTGCCGATTTATCAGGCACTGGAAAAAGTGCGCGGTGATGTAGAAAAACTGAGCTGGGAACTCTTTCGCGACACCTTAATTGAACAGGCCGAGCAAGGCGTCGATTACTTCACCATTCACGCCGGTGTGTTAAAAGATTTTATTCCGCTGACGGCAAAACGCATCACCGGCATTGTGTCGCGCGGCGGCGCTATTCTGGCGCAGTGGTGCCAGCTTCAGAACAGCGAAAATTTCCTCTATCAGCATTTTGCCGAGATTTGTCAGATTTGTGCCCAGTATGACGTGTCATTAAGCCTCGGCGATGGCTTGCGTCCCGGCTGTGTCGCCGATGCCAATGACGAAGCTCAGTTTGCCGAACTGCGCACCTTGGGCGAGTTGACCAAAATCGCCTGGCACTATGATGTACAGGTGATGATTGAAGGCCCGGGCCATGTGCCGCTGCAATTGGTGCAAGCCAATATGACCGAGCAGCTGCAACATTGTCACGGCGCGCCGTTTTACACTTTAGGCCCGCTTATCACTGACATTTCGCCGGGGTATGACCATATCGCATCCGGCATAGGTGCGGCGCTCATCGGCTGGTTTGGCTGCGCCATGCTGTGTTATGTCACGCCCAAAGAGCATTTGGGCCTGCCGGATAAAGAAGATGTCAAACAAGGGCTGATTGCCTACAAAATTGCCGCGCATGCCGCTGATTTGGCCAAAGGCCATCCCGGCGCACAGCTGCGTGACAACGCTTTATCCAAAGCGCGCTATGAATTCCGCTGGCTGGACCAATTTCATTTATCGCTCGACCCGGATACCGCCAAAGCTTATTACCAGGCAGCATTGCCGGAAGGTGCCGACACTGAATTTTGCGCCATGTGCGGGCCAAAATTCTGCTCGATGAAACTGAATCAAACGGTCAAAGCCAGTACTTTGTCAGCAGCACCACTGGAGCGCGCCGATGCACCAGCCTGAACCCGGCCTGATCTGGCTCATCGGCGGCTCGGATTGCAGTGCTTTGGCCGGCATTCAGGCGGATTTGGTCACAGCGCAGGATTTGCAAGTGCCGGCCGCCACTGTGCTGACCGCGGTAACTGCACAGCATCAGACGGCGGTGCTGGCGGTGAATCCGGTTTCGCCTGCGGTACTGCAGTCCCAGCTGGATGCCCTGACGGCCCCGGGCCAACCGCTGCCGGTGGCGATAAAAATAGGTCTGGTGCCGGACCTTGCTACGCTGGAGCTGCTGATCGACTGGCTGAATGCCTTCAGGCAACAACAGCCGCAGGTCTGGATCATTGTTGACCCGGTGCAAGTGGCAAGCTCGGGTGGCGCCCTGCAACGCTTGAGTCCGTCCGCGTTCGCGCCTTTATTGGCGCTAACCGACGTGCTGACGCCGAACGGACCTGAACTACGGGCTTTGGCCGGTTTACCCGCCGATGCGGAGGCACAGCTTGCGGTCCAGCTGTTGTTGGCCGGCGGCGTCAAAGCCATCTGGTGCAAAGACGGTCATGGCAGTGGCGAGTCGCTTTTTGAAAAGTTGTATCTGCATCCGGCGGCAACGCAAAGCTTTAAACTGTGGCCGGCCCAGGCGCTGAACAACGCTTTGTCAGCCGGCGCGCCGCAAAGCGCACTGCAACTGGAAAAACACCGGCTAACCGGCAGTTGGCGCGGCACCGGCTGCAGCTTTGCCACGGCATTGGCCTGTGCTTTGGCACAACCGATGTTGCTGCCTGATGCATTCGTGCTGGCAAGTCTTTACTTACAACAATGCCTGCAGCGTCCCGCGACAAAACCATTTCAGCTTGGCCGGGCCGGCTGGCCGCTGACATTGCAACCGCAAGACCGTATGACTTTGCGTGGGCCACTGGCTGGCGCTCCCAGTATCAACAGCACTGGCTTTGCGCCGCTGCAGCAGGCACCGGACATTTATCCGGTCGTCAGCAATTTCAGTCAGCTGGTGGACGTTGCCGCGGCCGGTCTTCGCACCGTGCAGCTGCGCGTGAAAACGGGCACTTCGGTGCAACTGCGCCAGCAACTGCAGGCCGCTATTGCCTTTGGTCAGCAACATCAGCTGCAACTGTTTATCAATGACCACTGGCAACTTGCGCTGGAGCTGGGTGCTTATGGTGTGCATCTTGGCCAGGAAGATTTGTTCACAGCCAATTTAACAGCTATCCATCACGCCGGCCTGCGTCTGGGCATTTCTACTCACGGCTATCTGGAGCTGTTGCAGGCACTGCAGCTGAGGCCTTCGTACATCGCACTGGGTCATGTTTTTGCTACCCCAACCAAAGACATGCCCTCTATCCCGCAAGGTCTGCGCCTGCTGGCCCGCCAGCAACGGCTTTGCCAGCAACAACAGATCCCGGCCGTCGCCATTGGTGGCATTGACGCCTCGCATTTGCCGCAACTGCGCGCTTTGGGGCTGTCAGGCGTGGCAATGGTGCGGACTGTGGTAGAAGCCAAGGATATCCGGGCGCGCTGCGAACAACTGCAGCAGTTGTGGCATCAGGTACCGGCCGGAGAAAGCCCTTATGACATTATCTGACAGCGAATTTATCCGCTATAGCCGCAGCCTGATGCTCGGCGATGACGGCCTGGAACGTCAAACCCGGCTGAAACAAGCGCGGGTGCTGGTCCTGGGCCTCGGCGGGCTCGGTTGCCCGCTGGCCAGCACTTTGGTCAGCGCCGGCGTCGGCGCCCTGACACTGATTGATGGTGATGTCGTCGAATTATCCAATCTGCCGCGCCAGAGCCTGTATCAAAGCAACGATGTTGGTAAACCCAAGGCCGAAGTTGCCGCAGCGCGGCTGCGCCAGCACAACCCGCATCCATTACTGCTGGTGCATCAGGGCCGGCCGGATGCGCAACAGCTACGTGAACTTGCCGCCGACTGCGATGTGCTGGTTGATTGCAGTGACAATTTGCCGACCCGGCTGCAGCTAAACCGGCTGGCGCGAGAGAGCGGCAAACCGCTGTTTGCCGGCGCCGTCAGCGGCACTTCGGCGCAGTTGTATCTGCTCAATCCCCACAGCGCCTGTTACCAGTGTCTGGTCGACCCCGACTGGCAAGTGTTGCAAAACTGCCGAAGCATCGGTGTAGACCCGGCGCTGGTGACTTTGACCGCGCAGCAACTGGCCTGGCTGTTGTTGCAGTATTTACAGGCTGGTCCCGCTGACACCCCAGACGCAGTCCCCTGCGGCCAGGAAAACCCAGTGCCCTTCGGGCAGGCAAATCCAATCCCCTTCGGGCAGGCAAATCCAGTGCCCTTTGGGCAGGCAAATCCGTTGCCCTTTGGGCACTACGGCCGCTTTGCTGCTAGCGAGAATCACATCGGTTTTCACTGGTATCCGCTACACCAGAACCCAGATTGCGCCTGCTGCGGCGTTGGTTCTGCTTTAGAAGGAGCAGTTTGATGCTGTATATCAATCAACAAAAAAGCCTGCTGCAAGCCGCCACGCTGGCGGACCTGGCGGAGCAACTTGCGCTGCCGAAGCAAGGCGTCGCGTTGGTGCTGAACCGGCAACTGTTGCCGCGGACTTTGTGGGCGCAAACCCAATTGCCGGAAGAAACAGACCATCATATCGAAATTTTTCAGCTGGTTGCCGGAGGTTAACATGCTGACGATTGCCGGAAAGACCTTTCACTCCCACCTGCTGCTTGGCAGTGGCAAGTTTCAAAGTGCTTTGCAGATGCAGCAGGCCGTGCAGGCCAGTGGCACTGAACTGGTGACACTGGCGCTCAAACGCCTGCAACCCGGGGCGCCACTGGATGATGTATTCAGCCCGCTGCAGGCACTTGGTGTGCAGTTATTACCCAATACCTCAGGCGCCCGCACTGCCGAAGAAGCGGTGCAAGCGGCGCTGCTGGCGCGTGAAGCGGTCGGCACGCACTGGCTGAAATTAGAAATTCACCCGGAGCCCAAATATCTGCTGCCGGACCCGCGCGAAACCCTCAAAGCCGCCGAGCAGCTGTGCAATTTGGGTTTTGTCGTGTTGCCTTATTGCAGCGCCGATCCACTACATTGCAAACAGCTGGAACAAGCCGGCTGCGCCGCGGTGATGCCGCTTGGTGCGCCGATTGGCTCCAATCAGGGCCTGCAAAACCGCGCCATGCTGGAGATTATTATCGAGCAGGCCAATATTCCGGTGATTATTGATGCCGGCATCGGCGCGCCGTCGGACGCCACGCTCGCGCTCGAACTCGGCGCCAATGCGGTGCTGGTCAATACCGCTATTGCCTCAAGCGCAGATCCGGTTCTGATGGCACAGGCGTTTCGTTTGGCAGTGGAAGCCGGTGTACTGGCACAGCAAAGTGGCCTTGGGATGAAACAATCGTGGGCCGAGGCCAGCAGTCCGTTAGAGCCGCGGTTTGCCCGGTTATTGGCGGAGTTGTCCTGATGCCGCTTTTAATACCAAAACAAGCACCTGAGCCTTTTCAGCTGACCCAGCAGCAGTTTGACAGCCTCAAGGCACAAAGTTGCCTGCCGGACCGGGCGGCAGTGCAACGGGCACTTAACAGTGCAAAACCGAGCTTTGCTGACCTGCAAGCGTTATTAAGCCCGGCCGCCGGCGAATTTCTGCCTGAACTGCTGGCCCGCGCCACGCAGTTAAAACGCCAGCGCAGCGGCCGTACCCTGTCGTTGTTTGCGCCGCTGTACCTGTCGAACCTGTGTAGCAACGAATGCAGTTACTGTGGTTTTTCCCGAAGTGTCGCGGTAAAACGGCGGATTTTAACTGCCGGTGAAGCTTTGCAGGAAACCGCCGCCATTCAGGCGCTGGGGATTGCGCAAATCCTGCTGGTCACCGGTGAACATCAGCGCAAAGCCGGTCTGGACTATTTGCTGCAAATCACTGAAGCGCTGCGCCCGCAGGTCGCCAAACTGATGCTGGAATCGCAGCCGCTGGATGTCAGTGATTATCAGCAGCTGCGCAGCGCCGGCATCGATGCGGTGATGTTGTATCAGGAAACTTATGACCCGCAAAGTTATGCCCGCCATCATACCTTTGGTGCCAAAGCCGATATGGCCAACCGGTTGGCTGCGCCAGCACGGGTGGCTCAGGCCGGCATCACACAGCTCGGGATGGGCGTGTTGCTGGGGCTGAGCGACTGGCGCACCGACGTGCTGGTGCTGGCGCAGCATCTGCGTTTTCTGCAACAGCACTGGTATCAGCTGGCTTTTTCGGTGGCGCTGCCGCGGTTAAAACCCTGTGCCGGCCAAAGCTCGCAACAGAGCGGCGTGTCGGACCGCGATTATCTGCAGCTGTTGTGTGCGCTGAAAATCTTTGCGCCGGAGCTGAGCCTGAGTATTTCCACCCGCGACAGTCCGGCACTTCGTGATTTATTGCTGACCAGTATCGCCTGCAGCGCCAGCGCCGGCAGTAAAACCCAGCCCGGAGGTTATGTGGTGGCCCCCCAAAGCCTGGCGCAGTTCAGTATCGACGATGAGCGCAGCCCGGCTGACATTGCGTCAATGCTGAGAAATAGCGGCATAGCGCCAGTCTGGCAGGACTGGCATCCGCTGCTTGGACGTTATCCGGCCTGAGAAATTTCGTAAAAAATTGCCGGCTAACTGATGATGACGGGAACTCATCGCGCCCGGTGCTGGTCAATCAGTGCTCTTTTGGGTATAAGAAGCCTTGTGGTACTGACATCGGGAGCCTTGTGTTGTTAAAGCCTGATCATTTGCGGTTTGTTACCGTCTCTGCCTTGTTGTGGGCTTTTAGCAGCGCTGCTGCCGACAAAACCGTGTTAACCGACGTGGTGCTGGCGCACCATGCCGCCGTGGTGCATCCGCTCAACTGCACCATCACAGCACCACAAAGTTATCGTATCTCCAGCCATGCCACTGCCGAACTGCTGCAAATGTTGCCAGTGGGCAGCTCAGTGAAAAAAGGCCAGCTGGTCGCCAGACAGGACGACGCCTACCTGCAGCGGCAAATCAACATCATCAAAACTGACATCGAATCGGCGCGGGTGGCGAAAAATTTTGCCAGTGAAGAATTTCACCGGATGAACCGGCTGAGTAAATCCGGCCTCACCGCCGCCAGCGACATCAATAATCTGAAATTCCAGCTCGACAGTTCTGAGCTGAAAATCCAGCGGCTGGAACAGGAACTGCAGCTGGCGCAAATGAAACACAAACGCTTAAGCCACTTCGCGCCTTTTGATGCGCAGGTGATGAGTGTCAGCTCCGAGCCCGGCTCACAGCTGGTTGAAGGCCAGCCCATCATGCAGCTACTGTCGACACAAAATAAACAGCTGGAGTGTTTGCTACCGGTGATTAGCTACAGCAGTAATGCCGAGCTGCAACGTCATCAGTTTATTCTGCAGGGTAAAGCACTGAAATTACGCGAAGTCAGCCAGCAACTGGATGCCAAAGCCGAACATCTGACCTTGTATTTTGACCACCCGGCGCAGGACCGCAGTAATTTGCTGGTCGGCCAGGTGCAACAAATTGATATGCAGGTGCAGTCCGACACCATCACCAAAGTGCCGAACGAAGCCATTGAACTGGAAGGCGAAGTGTTCCGCACCTGGAAGGTCAGCAGCGAGCAAAACGTCGAACGGGTGCCGCTGAAAATTCTGTCGACTTTGGACACGCATTACATCGTGGAATCTGCGCTACGCCCCGGCGACAAAGTGGTGATCCGCGGTCAACACGGCCTGCAAAATGGCCAGGCCGTGAACGTGGAAACCAAACCCGAAGGCGGTGCCCGCAGCGTGTTGAATTATGAATAAGTCCAGGCTTCGTGGCTAAAGCCCACTCACAAAAAGCAACACAGGCCAGTGGCTTCTGGTTGTATCAGCTCGCCGGCTGGAGCTTATTCGCCACGCTGCAACTATTGCTGGTGGGCAGCGACGAGCCGTTGTCGCTGCAGAATGTCTTGCCGGCGTTATTGTTATTGGCATTAGCCTTTGGTGGCTCGTTGTTGCTGCGGGCCTGTTATCGGCACTGGCGTCGCCGGCCGCACAGCCAGCTGCAGACGCTTGGTTTGTTGGTATTAAGCGCCCTCATCGCGGCACTCAGCGTCGATGTGCTGCACTACTGGTTGTTATGGCCACTGGCGCAGCTACCATTGTTTTGGCAGTCTGCGGCTTTTCACTGGTTTGATGCACAGCCGCTTGGCTCTAAAGCGCCGCTGCTGGCGCTGCTGTATCTGTTCTGGAGTATGTTGTATCTGACCTTAAGCCGGCAGCTGGATTTGCGCCGCAGCGAACAGTTGCGCCAGACGCTGGAGGTTAATATGACGCAAGCGCAGCTTCAGAGTTTGTTAGCCCAGCTCAGCCCACATTTTATGTTCAACTGTATCAATAACATCCGCGCACTGATTCTGGAAGACACGCACAGCGCCCGGCTGATGCTCAGTCATTTTGCCGATGTGCTGCGTTATCAAATCCAGCCGCAAATGGAATCCTCCCAGCAGGCATTGGTGCCGCTTAGCAGTGAACTGGCGGTTTTGGATGCTTATCTGGCGTTGTTGTTTATACAGTTTGAACAGCGTTTACAATGGCAACTACAGCTGGCGCCAGAGTGTCGCAGCTATGTGCTGCCGCGTCTGGCGCTGCAGCTGCTGGTCGAAAATGCGGTGAAACATGGCATCAGCAAGCAACGTGACGGCGGTTGTATTCAGATCTCTGCCCGGACTTTAGATGCAAGCCACTGGCAGCTCGAAGTCTGTAATCCGGGGCAACTGGCAGCAACAAGCGCGACGACTGAAGGCAACACCGGCACCGGTTTAACTAATTTGCGTCAGCGCCTGCAGCTGCTGTATGGCGCTGAAGCTCAGCTGTTTTTAATCCAGGATGGCGATTTTGTGCGTGCCCAGCTGTTTTTGCCACTGACCGCCACGGCCAACGAGGACAGGCATTAAATGCGTTATGTGATTATTGAAGATTCAAGGCTGGCCCGGCTGGAGCTGAAAACGCTGCTGGCAGACCATCCGCATTTGCAGCTGGTTGGCGAAGCCGCCAATCTGCCGGATGCCAAAGACCTGATTGAACAAAGCCAGCCCGATTTGGTGCTGCTCGATATCGACCTCGGCGGCGACAACGCTTTTGATTTATTGGCACAGCTGGTGTTTGTACCACGGATCATTTTCACCACGGCTTTTGCCGAACATGCGCTGCAGGCATTTAATTATCCGACGGTGGATTATCTGTTAAAACCAGTCAGTGCACCGCGCCTGGCGGCGGCGCTGGCGAAGCTCAGCTGGTCTGTTGCCGAAACTGGTTCCGCGCTCACAGCACCGACTGACAGGGAGTCGGAGCAAACCGCTGCGGAGCCGGCCCCGTCAGGCCCAGTACTGGATGCTGACGCCAGCTTTTTTGTTAAAGACGGTGAGCGCTGTTTTCTGCTGCGTCTTGGCGATGTTGAACTGTTTGAGGCTATCGGCAATTACAGCAAAGTCTGGGCTGGCGCTCAGGCCCCGTTGGTGTATCGCTCGCTCGGCAATATCGAGCAGCGCTTAGCCCCCGGCTTATTTTTTCGCGCCAACCGGCATCAGCTGGTCAATCTCAAAGCCATTCGCAGCATCGACGCCTGGCTCAATGGCGGCTTGTTATTGGTGCTGACTTCCGGCCAGCAGGTTGAAGTGTCACGCCGGCAAAGTACGCTGCTGCGCCAGCAGCTGAGTTTATAGCGCAGCGCCTGGCGACTACCTGCGCTCAAAGCAATAAAAAACGCCGTGCTGCAACACAGCCCGGCGTTTTTTATTTCAAGCCTTTAGGGTGCCGGTACAACTTTTTTCCCAGCCTGCGCTGGAAAACCACGCATATTCAGCTGCATTTGAGTCCCGGCCGGATTAAAGCTCAGGTAAGTGAAATCACCCTGCAGATAAAAACGCCCTTCAGCTGTGGGAATTAATGTGACCTGCGGCATTTCCGGTGCCTGATACACCAGCGTATCGCCCTGCTGGCGGATGTGATGCACAGCGCCATCGGCAAACTGGTAACTACCGGACACGCCCTTTAGCTGTTCAGGCGAAAGCTTGATGGCTTTGGGTTCAAAAGGTTTACCGATGGCAATGGCTGCCAGTTTCAGCGCCAGACTATAAGTATCGGCTTCTGCGCTGTTGGCCAGTACTGTCACATAAACCTGCTCTGACGGAATACGGATGATATAAGAAGAAAATCCTTCAATACCACCGCTGTGCTCCTGCGTCGGCACTGTTTCCCAATCGGCCATCATCCAGCCGTAACCATAAGGCTGTGGGGTGCCATCTTGCGATTTGTGCCGGACAAAAGACTGCTGCAGCAACGGCTGTTTCACCATTTTGTCAGTATAAAGCGCCTGATCCCACAGATTGAGGTCATCGACTGTGCTGTACAAAGCGCCGGCGCCTTGTGGCCGCGTCATACTGATAATGCGCGCATTGACCAGCCCGGCCGGGCCTTGTTCATAACCGCTGGCGCGTTTTGGCAGAATGGTACCGGCACTGTCATAGCCACTGTTTTGCATGCCGAGCCGGCCGAAAATATGCTGCTGCAGATAATCGGCATAACTTTGTTTACTCACCGCCTCGATGATGGCCGTTAACAACACATAGTTCGAGTTGGAATAGCGAAATTGCGTGCCTGGTTTGAATTCGAGCGGCAAGCTGGAAAACAACGCGACCATTTCGGCGAGCGTGGCATCTTTTGGTTTGTTTTCCCGAAATTCCGGCAGCCGGCTTAGGTTTTTCAAGCCAGCGGTATGCGTCAGCAGCTGATGCACTGTGATATCGCGGCCGACCTTTGGATAATCTTTGAGCAAGCTGCCCACCGTATCCGTCAGCTTCAGCTTGCCAGCCTGCACCAGCTGCAACACCGCCATGGCCGTGAACTGTTTGGTTTGCGACGCGATACGAAACTTCATATCCGCCTGCATCGGGACGCCCAGTTCCAGATTGGCCATGCCATAGCCGCCACGGCTTAACACGTTTTTGCCTTTGCGTACCAGCACGGCAAAACCCGGTTGGTCTGCTTTGGCGGATTGTTGCAGTAACTGCTGCATTTTCTGCTGCATCTCAGGGTTGGTCATGCCCAGTACCGGGCATAAATTCAGCGCCAGGCTGGCCAATAACGTTTTTACAATAATTTTCGGAGCTGTGTTCATCAGGGGTTCCTTCGTGGTTGCCATCGCGTTGATAGCGGCAATCTAAGGCGGCCCCGGCATGCACGCGTTTTTTTTATGTTAAGCGGTCTTTTTCCGCTGTAAGCGGCAGGCGAAAGCGCACTCCGTGATAGCAAATGCCGTGGTAGCAAATGCGGCGAGCACAGGCAGGCCCTATATAGCCATGCGCATTTATATTAGAAAGTTTTGATATTTTTCTGATGTTTTTCCCAAGCCCTTGAGACCGGACGCCAAAAGCCTGTAACTGAATGTAACTGATCAGCACAGATCAGCCGGGTGCGGATGCACCCGATCACACAACAATAAAACAGGAACATGTATGAAACTCAGCTTATTTTCCACCGCGCTGCTGGCCGCTCTGTCAGCAAACACCGTTTTCGCCGGCGACATTGCAGTGACTATTGATTCGGCACAGCAACAGTTTGCGGCCAGCGACGATGTCCGTCTGACCGTCACGCTGCACAATACATCCAATAAAACCCAGCGTATTTTGCGCTGGTATACGCCTGCTGACGGGTTGCAGGAAGATTTATTTGATATCAGTGTGAATGGTCAGGACGCCGCTTACACCGGCAAACGCGTCAAACGTCAGGCGCCTTCAGCACAGGATTACATCAGCCTGCGGCCCGGCGAAAGCCGGCAGTATCAGGTTGAACTGACTGGCGCTTATGACCTGCCAGCAAGCGGTAACTATCAAATTCAATATCATGTCGAAGCCATGGCACTGCACGGTGTGGTGCCAAAACTGACGCCGCAGCAACAGACGCCGGCCGAACAAATGCTGGTGGATACGCCGGTGCCGGCGCTGCAGTCCGATGCGATTTACCGCCAGATTGAAGTGGATGCCAAAGCCGCCAGCGATATTGAGTGGCCGGCTCTGGTAACGCTGGCAGGCTCAGTATCTTACGCCGCCAACTGCAGCAGCAGCCGCCGTACGTCGATTGCCACAGCCCTTGCCTCCGCCAAAAACTACGCGTCGGGCTCCTACAACTATCTGTCGACTTATCCCAGCGCCAGCCGTGCCAACTCGGTGCGTTACAAAACCTGGTTTGGCAGTTACACCAGCAGCCGCTGGAGCACAGTCAGCAGCAACTTTAATAAAATCAACAGCGCGCTGAATAATCAGCCGCTGCAGTTTGATTGTGGCTGCACCGACTCTTATTACGCTTATGTCTATCCGAATCAGCCGTACAAGATTTATTTGTGTAATGCCTTCTGGTCAGCGGCCAATACCGGCACCGATTCCAAAGCTGGCACTATCGTGCATGAAACCAGTCATTTCACCGTTGTCGCCGATACTGACGACATTGCTTATGGTCAGTCCGCCGCCAAATCACTGGCGCTGAGTAATCCGGCGCAGGCCGTGAAAAACGCTGACAGCCATGAGTATTTCGCTGAGAATACTCCAGCGCAAAACTAAGTTCAGAATAACAAAAGCCCTGTAAAAACAGGGCCTTTTGTTTAAAACAATGCTGACTTACCGCTCAATCAGCACCGGGTATTTCAGATAAGCCTGGTCATAAAACGGTGAACGCTGATAAAACCAGTGGAGCCGGGCCTGGCCGTCTTTGGCAAGCTTTGCATCGGCTTTGACTGCCGCCGCAAAATCCACCGCCAGCTTTTTATTGGTTTTCAGTTCCTGCTCAATCCAGGGCAGCATGGCGTAGGTCTCAAAGTACTCAGTGCGTTCAAACATGCCGTGGAAAAAGCCCCAGCTGAAAAACGAATCTGGCCCTTCCGGTTGCAACAAAGCGACCGCCAAAGCGCCGAGCGGCTGATCGGTGCTGACCCGCACCGTCCCGGCCGGTAAGGCAAACTCGCCCCAGGCCGGACTAAAACTGGCTTTGATACCAACCCGGCCTTCAAAAGAACGGTTGGCGAGCTCAGCATTGGCGGCACTCAGTTGCTGCAGTTCCAGACTGCCGGCCTTTTCCAGCCGGGTCATGGCAATGCCATGAATTTGCAGCCGTGTTATCACATCCTGATACTGCGGCGGGATCCAATAAGCTTTGGGCACTTCCACTTCCACCGCCGGCACTTTTTCCCAATACACCGGCAAAGCGTCGTAATCTTTGGCCTGACCTGTCCATTTGACATAAGGCCCGTTGATGATGTCGCTGTGCGCCGTTTCATAGCTGATGCCTTTAAACGGGATTGGGTCTGGCTGTTCCGCTGCTTTAAATAACAACACCTGACGCTGCGGCCGGGCATTTTCGTCAGCTTTTTTCGCCAGTTGCAGCGCTTTGCCTTGTTGCGCTAACAGTTGCAGGCTCTGTTCCAGCAACACATAAGTGCCCAGCACACGCTGGCGGTACGGTTTTAAACTGTGGTTTTCGACAAGAATGGTCGGTAAATGCCGCACATCGCCATAGCCTTGCGAAAATCGTGGCGTCGCGGTTGAGCCTTGCAGGCCTTTACTAAAATCCAGCGGGTCCACGGCAAACACCAACGGCCCCGGAATGTGGCCAGCAGCGCTTAACGCCTGATCAATCGCCGGCCGGTACACGCTTGCCAGCCAGCTGGCACCATTCGGGCTTTGGCTGGCAAAAGGCTCGTTAAAGCCGTAAGTGATGTCGTACTGATAATCTTCGCCGTCGGTGACATGCACATCCATATACAAATCAGGCTGATAGGTATTGATTGCGCTAAGCACAGCCCGCATTTCCGGGCTGTCGGCTTTGGCATAATCGCGGTTTAAATTCAGGTTTTGCGCCGTGCTGCGCCACCCCTGCTCGACCGGACCGCGTTGATTCATCCGGTTAAATTTGCCCTTGCGCTCATGCGCATCGACGGACAAAATCGGCACAAATAACAAATCGACCTGTGCCAACAGTTGTTGTTTGCCACCTTGCACTATGTCGCGCAGCAGCATTAAGCCGGCGTCTTTGCCATCAATTTCGCCGCTGTGAATACCGGCCTGCACCAACAAGGTTGGCCGGCCACTTTTACCGGTGCCTTTGCCAATCAGATCTGGCTGCATACTGGCCTTCACTAACCAGATATCTCTGCCCTGCGGGCTTTTACCGAGCGATTCCATCCGCAGCAACTCACTGCTGGCCACCAGCTTCTGCAGGTAACTGACCGTCGCGGCATAATCCGGCGTTTCAGTCAGATTCGTCAGCTCCGCCGGGGTCACCCAGGGGTGTTTCGGCTGGATCAGGCTTTCAGTAGTGCCTTGCCAGGGCAACAACGGCGGCAAAGTATCAGCCGCCAGCGCACCGGCTGACAGCAGTATCAAAGGTAAAATTACACGAGTGGTCATCAGAAATCCTGCCAGAACACAGCAGCATCAGAATTGCTATAAGCTGCTGAACAAAATGAGGAGTCAACATAACAGACGAAGGCCAGCTACTGTCAAGCGCCGTTGCGGGCAACAGTGAGTTGCTGCGCCGACTTGCAGGGAGGCTGCCGTCCTTCCCTTCAGATCAGCGAACAGTTTTGTTGCCTCAGTTTCTGCATTTTGTTTGGTCCGTTGCGAAGCAAATGACCAAACAAAAAAAGCCCCGCGATGCGGGGCAAAATCAGCTTGGGAACTCAGAAAAACCAATCAGAAACGGTAGCTGGCACCTACTGCAAACTGGTTTTCATCGTCAGCACCGACGTCAACCCGGCTCAGCGCACCACGCAGCGCCAGCTGTGGCGTGACAAAATACTCTGAACGCAGCTCAACGCTATCACCAAATACGTTTTGCAGTGTTGGCATGTCGTTACGCGCGGCTAAACCAACAGACCAGTAAGGACGGATGTAATAATCAGCAGCGATGGCGTGACCATTGCCTTCGTCAAAATCTGCGTAGCTGGCGGTCAGTACCAGGTGGTCGCCATCCATCACCGGCACAATGGCTTTGGTGCTGAGGCCATAGTCGGTGCTGCTGCCTTCATTGTCCGGATTGGTGTGATAAACATCCAGCGCCACTAACCAGTTTTGCTGCACAAAGAAACCGAGCTTGCCGGTCGCGCCAAAGCTGTTGTCACCGTTTAAGAAATTCACATCTAAAGCGGCATAAAAATCGTGGCCGTTGCTCATATATTCGCCACCGACACCCCAGGCATTGACATTCATTTCGTCGCTGCCGCCGTCGATTTCAACCCGGTTGTAAGTCAGGTTGGCACTGCTGCTGCGGTTTAAAAAAGCCGCTTCGCGCCATGGCTGGTTGTCACCATTCTGGATTGGTGACAGGAAATATTGCTGGCGAATTTGCATGCCGTTGACGTCAGCCGGGCCTACGTCTGCGCTGTTGTAATCAGCATCCGTCTGGAACTGGAAACTTTGCGCCTGGGCGCCGACTGCGATGGTTGAGGCTAAAACGGAAACAATAAAAGGAATAACTCGGGATTTCATACTGTGCCCTCCGGCAGTTAAACAAGTCGGGGGCACTTTATGATTTTGAAACTTAATTGAATCTGAACGCGAAAATGAACTGAAATATGATTACCGTTCATTTATTCATATTTATTTATTAATTTTCAATATGATAAAAAACAACGCGCATTTTTCAATCAAGCCAAAATGCGCGTTATACATGTTTTGTTACAAAGATAACTGCTTAAATCTCCAACAACGCAGCCTTTAATGCATGGACCTGATCACGCAGCATAGCTGCTTGCTCGAACTCCAGATTTTTCGCGTGTTGCAGCATTTGCGCTTCCAATTTCTTGATCTCGGCCTGCACCTGATAAGGCGTCTTGCCTTTGATCAGTTTGGCGTGTTCCGCCACCTTCGGCAGCTCCACGTCGTCCTGGCCTAAGTCCATCACATCACCGATTTTTTTGCGAATTTGCGTCGGTGTGATGCCATGGGCTTCGTTAAACGCCACCTGTTTGGCGCGACGGCGGTCAGTTTCGTCAATCGCGCGTTGCATCGAGCCGGTAATACGGTCGGCGTATAAAATCGCTTTGCCGTTGACGTTACGGGCCGCCCGGCCAATGGTCTGGATCAGCGATCGTTCTGAACGTAAAAAACCTTCTTTGTCGGCATCCAGAATCGCCACCAAGGACACTTCCGGAATATCCAGGCCTTCACGTAATAAGTTGATACCAACTAACACATCAAATACACCAAGGCGCAGGTCACGGATGATCTCGACCCGCTCCACCGTATCGACATCCGAGTGCAGATAACGCACCTTGATATCGTGATTGGCGAGGTAATCCGTTAAATCCTCCGCCATTTTTTTCGTCAGCGTAGTGACCAGCACCCGCTCGTTGAGGCCGGCGCAGCGAATCGCCTCTGACAACAAATCATCGACCTGAGTGCCAACCGGGCGGATCTCAATCACCGGGTCAATCAGTCCCGTCGGCCGCACCACCTGCTCGGCAATATCGGTGCCGGATTTTTCCAGCTCATAAGCCGCCGGCGTCGCAGACACATAAATGCGCTGCGGTGCTATGGCTTCAAATTCTTCAAACTTCAGCGGTCTGTTGTCGAGTGCCGACGGCAGACGGAAACCGTAATTGACCAGGTTTTCCTTCCGCGACCGGTCACCGCGAAACATCGCGCCTATTTGCGAAATAGTGACGTGTGATTCGTCGATAAACATCAGACCGTCGGCCGGGAAATAATCCAGCAAAGTCGGCGGCGGTTCGCCTTCGGCACGGCCGGACAAATAACGCGAGTAGTTTTCGATGCCGGAGCAATACCCCAGCTCCACCATCATTTCCAAGTCAAACAAAGTGCGCTGGCCGATGCGCTGTTCTTCAATCAGTTTATTTTCCGCCAGCAGCTGGGCGCGCCGCGCTGCCAGCTCCACTTTGATTTTGTCCACTGCTTCGAGGATTTTTTCCCGCGGCGTGACATAGTGCGTTTTTGGATAAATGGTGTACCGCGCCACGATGCGGTCAATGGCGCCAGTCAGCGGGTCAAACAGGCTGATGCGTTCAATTTCTTCATCAAAGAGTTCAACGCGCACCGCCAGTTCGTCCGATTCGGCCGGATAAATGTCGATGACATCGCCGCGCACGCGGTAAGTGGCACGTTCAAACGCCATGTCATTACGCTGGTACTGGAGCTCCGCCAGCCGTCGCAGGATAAACCGCTGGTCCACCGTATCGCCGACGCGCAGGTGCAGCAGCATTTTCATATAGGATTCTGGGTCACCGAGACCGTAAATCGCTGAAACCGACGCAATGATCACGACATCACGGCGCTCCATCAGCGCTTTGGTCGCTGACAATCGCATCTGTTCTATGTGTTCGTTGATCGAGGCGTCTTTTTCAATAAAGGTGTCGCTGGCCGGGACATAAGCTTCCGGCTGGTAATAGTCGTAATAAGACACAAAATATTCGACCGAATTGTTCGGGAAAAACTCTTTCATCTCGCCGTACAACTGCGCCGCCAGCGTTTTGTTATGCGCCATGATCAAGGTCGGCCGGTCGACCTGGGCAATGATATTGGCCATGGTAAAAGTTTTGCCGGAGCCGGTAACACCCAACAACGTCTGATGCGCCAGACCCGCTTCTAAACCATCAACCAGCCGGGCAATCGCCGTCGGCTGGTCACCACCGGGCTGATAAGGCGCATGTAACTCAAACTGCTTTGACATCGACGGCAACTCCTTGCTGCAAACCGTTCAGACTACGCACAAACCATAAATAAGCGATCAGCGCAATAAACAGATTGGCCGTCAGCGCCCCGCCGTAGACACCGAGCACACCAAAAAGCTTGCCACCCAGCCAGGCCAGCGGCACATAAAATACAAAAAGCCGCACTATGCTGAGCGCCAGTGCCCGCATTGGCAGATGTAAGGCGTTGAGCGAAGAATTGGTCAGGATCACAATCCCTTGTAAACCGTAGCCCAACGGCAAAATCCAGATAAACCAGCAAATCAGCTGCTCGACCGCAGGTTCGGTCGAAAAGACCTGCGCAATAAAAGGTGCAGTGACTGCCAGCAGAACATATACGGCAAACTGCCATTTTAAGACAAAGCGGATACACAGCTGATAACCGGACTGCACCCGGTCGAGCTGACAGCCGCCTAAATTCTGACTGACAAAAGGCGGCAACGTCATCGACAGCGCCAGCACCACCAGACAGGCGATACTTTCAATGCGCGCACCGACACCAAAAGCCGCCACGGCATGGGCGCCATAGCTGGCCATCACCGCGGTTAAAATTGCCATTGCCAGCGGCGTCAGCATGTTAGCCCCGGCTGCCGGTAAACCGATTTGCAGAATACGCCGGCTGATGCGGATAAATTCACTGAAACGCTGATGACCGGCATCCACCAGTTTGCGCCGCACAATAATCAGATACAGAATCAAACTAAAACTGACCGCCCAGGAAATCACACTGGCAATAGAGGCGCCTTCGACGCCCATCGCCGGTACCGGGCCCCAGCCAAAAATCAGAATTGGGTCCAGGATGGCATTAATCAAGCCCGAGCAAGCCATCATCAAACTGGGCGTTTTGGTATCGCCGGCAGCACGCAGCACCGCATTGCCGATCATTGGGGTAATAAGCAACACCGAACCGGCAAACCACCAGCTCATATAGTCGTGGATAAAAGGTAAGGTGTCATCAGTGGCGCCAATCAGCCGGAACAGCGGTTCCATCCCGATATAGCCAATCAGCGACAAAATCGCGACCAAATAGGCAGACAACCATAAAGCTGCCAGCCCATCGGCCCGCGCCATTGCGGTATCGCCACTGCCATGCGCTTTGGCGATCACTGCCGAAGTGCCGATACTCAGGCCAATCGCCAGACTAATCACAGTAAAAGTGACCGGAAAAGTGAAGCTGACCGCAGCCAGCTCGTGGGTGCCCAGCATACTGATAAAAAAGGTATCAACGAGGTTAAACGACATCAGTGTGATCATGCCAAACAGCATTGGAATGGTCATCCGGGTCAGAATTTGCCGGATATCACCCTGGGTCATATCAATTTTTGCTTTGGGAGTGCTGGACATAAATACCTGCGGAACACCAGAAAGCAACCATTGTAGAGAAAAGCCGGCGGCGGCTCTATCCGGATCCGGAAAAAACTCTGTAACCAACAGTGTTGGCGGCATTTCCGGCAGTTCGCGCCTAAAAATAGTTCACAAGCTGAAACATCGCTGAAATATCCAGCGGCTTGTGGATTATTCAGCCCACTTCACATTTGCGCAGTTTTATATCTCATTGTTTTATATTGATTTTATTTTTTATCAATTTAATCTTGATCTGGCTGCAGGCCGCATTTTTATTGGTATTACACAGGGGCAACACGGCTCATGCACAGAGTTATCCACAGTTTCTGTGAGTAAGATCGGCCAGCCCGCGTCAACGCTGGATTTGCCGATGTCGTCGCTGCAGCGCATGGCGATCCACCTATGCAAGCTGCGCTGCATCGCTATGCAAAGCACCACAAAAATGCCGGCAAATCCGCCGCTTTGGCTAAAGAAGCAGCGCTTGAATCACAACGCCCCAAAAGCGCAGGTGAAAGTGTTGACAGCCTGTTTTCGGAGCATTAGTATTGCGCCCCGTTGCAGAGACAGTTCCCTAGTAGCTCAGCCGGTTAGAGCGGCGGACTGTTAATCCGTAGGTCGTTGGTTCGAGTCCAACCTGGGGAGCCACTGTTTCAAGCAACCAAGATATTCTCAATTCCCTAGTAGCTCAGCCGGTTAGAGCGGCGGACTGTTAATCCGTAGGTCGTTGGTTCGAGTCCAACCTGGGGAGCCACTTCAAGAATATCACTCTGTGTTTCAGCGTTCCCTAGTAGCTCAGCCGGTTAGAGCGGCGGACTGTTAATCCGTAGGTCGTTGGTTCGAGTCCAACCTGGGGAGCCACACGCTGACACTTCAAACACAAAGCCGCCTTTGGCGCACCTTTCTGTTCCCTAGTAGCTCAGCCGGTTAGAGCGGCGGACTGTTAATCCGTAGGTCGTTGGTTCGAGTCCAACCTGGGGAGCCACTACTTCGATTACTTCCTGCTTTCCGCGCTTGTACCATTCTGAGTTCCACCATTTATTTTCCAGCAGTTTTTTGTTTTAATTAGGGTTATACGTAGAGCGTGTTGATGCAAAAACAAACGCCAAACATCAACACGCTCTAGCAACGCGCCTCGACTACTGGTTTAATGGCAGATTCAACGAAATAAGAATAATTAATGATGAAAAATCTCCGGGTTTTATGGCTGGTCCAGCTCGTCTGCGCTGTATTGTTGCTGGTGGTGTTACTGAGCAGTCTGCTGCAAAACACCGCGCGTTCCATTGCGCAGGTCAATGTGCTGCATCAACAAGTGATTAAACAGCTGCTAAGCCAATTTTCCGGTGAAGACTATCAAGCGCTGGTACAACAAATCCGCAGCAGCCTGAATCCGCAGCAACTGCAACTGAAAACCGCCGCCGGCAAAATTGTGCATGAACATAATACCGCCACAGTACTGCATTCCAGCGCAGAACAATTGCAGGCAACTTTTGGTTATCAGCGCGACAATGCCCCAATCAACTCGGCCGACAATCAACTGAGTATTGTGTTTAAAGCCAACCTGGATGAGCAGGACAGCCACTTTGTCACTCAGTTCTGGTTAACGCTGCTGTTACCGCTGTTTTTAGTGATCCTGCCGCTTTGTCTCGTGCCGGTCCGGCAAAAATCCGAACAAAAACAAATGTCGCGTCAAATCGCTGGTGCACTGGACCAGATTGTCAGCACCGACAGCAAAACCCAACCGGAGATCCAGCTGCCGGATACCTTTGAACAAACGCGGCTGACGCTATTAAAAGTGGCCGATTTCCACCAAAAACGTCAGGCAGAATTATTAAAGTCTGCGCAGCAGCTGACCGAAGACGCCGCCAAAGACACAGTGACCGGCCTGCCAAACCGCAACCGTTTTGTGCAGTTCTACGAAGAAACGCTGCGCGACACTAAACACGTTGATTTCGGTATTTTTGCCATTACCCGCTGTACCGAACTGCAAAATATCAACCAGAGCCGCGGTTACCATGAAGGTGACAAATATATCATTGCGGTCAGTGAGCTTATTCAGCGCGCTGTAGCCGGCTACCGCGACTTTAAAGTGTTTCGCCTGAATAGTTCAGACTTCGGCATCATTCTGCCGCGTATTACTGCTAAAGAAGCGGAGAACTTTGGTGCACAACTGCAAAGTCGGCTCAGTGAATATCAAAAGCTGGCTGAACTGGACTCTGTCGCCTATACCGGCATGGTCAATTATGCCACCGGCAAAGTGCTGGGTGAGCTGTTAGCCATCGCCGATACCGCGATCAGCCTGGCGCAAACCCGCCAGAGTAACGGCTGGCATTTGGTCAAAGACGACGGCTCAGCTGAACAAAATGCCCTCGGTTTTGGCAACCAGAACTGGCGCCATGTGATTGATGATGTGCTGGAAAACAACAAAATCAACCTGCTGGTACAGCTCATTCAACCGGCGTCCCGCACGGCAAAAACTTATTCTGAAGTGCTGGTGCGCTTTTACAGCGAAGAAGACCAGCTGTTACCGACCGCCTCTTTCCTCGCCATGGCCGAAAAGCTCGACAAAATTATTGAAGTGGACCGGCTGATTGTTGAGACCGCTTTGAGCACGATCAAAAACAAAAACCTGCAGGACCAGTATTTTGGTCTGAATCTGTCGTCGCGCTGTATTCATGACGACCACTTCCTGATTTGGCTGGAACGCCGTCTGCTGAAGGATGCCACTATTGCCAGCCGGCTGGTGTTTGAAGTCAGTGAATATGGCATGCAGCAGAATTTAAAAACCAGCAAACGTTTTATCGATATGCTGCACCGCAACGGCGCCCGTCTGACAGTGGAAAAATTTGGTACCGGCATGACGTCGTTTAAGTTTTTCCGCGACATCAAACCGGACTTTATCAAGATGGACGGTAGTTACACCCGGCATATTGACGATGACAAAAACAATCAGTATTTCATCCGCTTAATGGTGGATCTGGCACACCGCATCGGCGTCGGTGTGTTTGCCGAGAGCGTCGAAACGCAGGAAGAGAAACAAATGCTGGAGTCGTTGTTTATCGACGGTACTCAGGGTTATTACATCGGTAAACCACAACCGATTTAACGCTGCAATAGCCACAATACAGTTACGGTTGTTTGCTTCGCCACAACCGAGCATAATAGCGCCCCCTGACGCTCAGGGCGTTGCCAGAGCCTGTTTATCACAGGCGCTGGCGGCTTAAAAAACTGCAATCACTGCGCAGTGAGACCACATCATGACTGAATTTTTCTTACTTCTGATTAGCACCATCCTGGTGAACAACTTTGTGTTGGTGAAATTCCTCGGCCTCTGCCCTTTTATGGGCGTCTCCAACAAACTCGATTCCGCACTGGGCATGTGCCTGGCTACCACTTTTGTGCTGACGCTGGCCTCACTCTGTAGCTATCTGGTCGACCGCTATATTCTGCTGCCGCTTGATCTGGCGTATTTACGCACTCTGACTTTTATTCTGGTCATAGCAGTGGTCGTGCAATTTACCGAAATGGTCGTGCACAAAACCAGTCCGGCACTGTATCGCGTATTAGGGATTTTTCTGCCGCTGATCACCACCAACTGCGCTGTGCTTGGTGTGGCTTTACTGAACGTCAACGCCAGTCATGGTTTGTTCCAGTCCGTGGTGTACGGTTTTGGCGCTGCGGTCGGCTTTAGCCTGGTGCTGGTGCTATTCGCCGCGATGCGTGAACGCCTGGCAGCTGCTGATGTGCCGGTGCCGTTTCGCGGTGCTGCTATTGGTCTGGTGACAGCGGGCCTGATGTCTTTAGCTTTTATGGGCTTTACCGGCCTGGTGAAATCCTGATATGTCCATGTTCACTGCCCTGCTGGCGCTTGGCGCGCTGGCTCTAGTTTTCGGCGCCATTTTGGGTTATGCCGCGCTGCGCTTTAAAGTCGAGGCTGACCCGCTGGTCGACCAGATTGACGACATTCTGCCGCAAACCCAGTGTGGTCAATGTGGCTACCCGGGCTGCCGGCCTTATGCCGAAGCCATTGCCAATGGCGATGCAATTAATAAATGCCCGCCAGGTGGTGATGCCGCCATCAAAAAGCTGGCCGATTTATTGGGTGTCAGCGCGCCGGCACTCGACAGTGCACAAACTCCGGCGGTTAAACGTGTGGCTTTTATCCGCGAAGACGACTGTATCGGTTGTACCAAATGTATTCAGGCCTGCCCGGTCGACGCCATCGTCGGCGCTTCCAAACAAATGCATACGGTGATTAGCAACGAATGTACCGGCTGCGATTTATGCGTCGAGCCCTGCCCGGTCAATTGTATTGATATGGTGCCGATTGCGGTCACGACCGAACGCTGGAAATGGGATTTACAGGCGATCCCGGTCACTATTGTGGAGAGCAATTAAGTGCCTTCATTGTTTCAACAGATTAAATCCGGTCAGTTGTGGGATTTTCACGGCGGCATCCACCCGCCGGCACGGAAAAAACTGACCAGTCAGGTGGCCATCGGTCAGATTTCATTACCAGAACGTTTGTATATCCCGCTGCGCCAGCATATTGGCGTTGCTGGCAAACTGCTGGTCAAAGCCGGTGATACTGTACTCAAAGGTCAGGCGTTAACCGCCGCCGACAACGCAATGGCGATACCGGTGCATGCACCAACGTCTGGCAAAGTGCTGGCGATTGAAGCCTATCCATCGGCACACCCATCCGCTTTGCCAGAACCCACATTAGTGTTAGAACCGGATGGGCTGGAGCAATGGCGACCACGCCATGCGCTGGATTATCTGCATACAGAACGGCCACATCTGCTGGCGCGTATTCAGCAGGCTGGTATTGCCGGCATGGGCGGCGCCGGTTTCCCGACCCATATCAAATCCGGCGCCAGCACTGGGGTGGATTACCTGATTATCAATGCCGTCGAATGTGAGCCTTATATCACTGCCGACGATGTGCTGATGCAGCATGAAGCCAGCACTATCGTTCGCGGTATCGATATTCTGTGTAAGTTACTCAATCCCAAAGCTGTGCTTATTGGCATTGAAGACGACAAACCGCTGGCCATCGCAGCAATGCAACAAGCCTGTGCCGATAAAGCCGACTATCTGGTGCGCGTAGTGCCGGCCAAATACCCGTCCGGTGGTGAAAAACAGCTGATTAAACTGCTGACCAGTAAAGAAGTGCCCAACGGCCGGCGGCCGCTGGATATCGGCATCGTGATGCAAAACGTCGGCACTGTATTTGCCATCGCTCAGGCAGTGGAAGAGGATATTCCGCTGATTTCCCGGATTGTCACTGTGGTCGGCCAGACGCTGCAACACAGCCAGAATATCCGCGCCCTGGTTGGCACGCCGGTTGGCGCTTTATTGGATGCTTGTGGTTTTGCGCCGGAGCCGCAGCAACGAGTGATTATGGGTGGCCCGATGATGGGCTTTACCTTACCGACTTTACAAATTCCGCTGGTAAAAACCACCAACTGTATTATTGCGCCAACCCGGCACGAATTACCGGCACCGGGCGAGGAAATGGACTGCATCCGCTGTGGCGCCTGTGCTGAAGTGTGTCCGGCAGTCTTGTTGCCACAACAGCTGGTGTGGTACGCCAAAGCCAAAGATTATGACCAGCTCAAAGCACACAATCTGGCCGACTGTATTGAATGTGGCGCCTGTGCTTATGTCTGCCCGAGCGAAATTCCACTGGTGCAGTATTACCGGGTAGCCAAAGCCGAGATCCGCGAGCTGGCACGGGAAGAGTTAAAAGCCGAGCAGGCTAAAGCACGCTTTGAAGCACGCAAAGAGCGGCTCGAACGCGACAAACAGCAACGCGCAGAGCGCAATCAGGCCCTGGCCGCGCAGCGGCAGTCGATGTTGGCTGAGCAGCAAAAACAACAGATTCTGGCCGCGCAACAGCGCCAGGACCAACAACCGCATGAAACGCTGAGCAAAGAACAAATCATCGCAGAACGCGAACGGAAAAAAGCCGAAGCGCGCGCTTATCAGGCAGCTAAAGCTGAGCAGGCAGAAACGGCCTCAGCTTCGGTAGTAGCAACGGCTAACGAAGCTAGTACGGCAGATCCACGCGCCGCAGCAGTCGCCGCCGCTATTGCCCGGGCTAAAGCGAAAAAACAGGCCGATACAGCTGCGCCAGAGCCAGCACCTGCAGAATCAGCTCCTGCAACAGTCCCCGCATCGCAGTCAGAGGTTGAAGCCGACCCGCGTAAAGCCGCAGTCGCAGCAGCTATAGCTCGCGCCAAGGCGAAAAAACAGGCCGATTCAGCTACGTCTGAGCCAGCGCCAGCAGAATCGGCTGCTGCAGCGCAGCCGGAGGTTGAAGCAGACCCGCGTAAAGCAGCGGTGGCTGCGGCAATAGCACGCGCCAAAGCGAAAAAGTTAGCCGAACAGGCGGCAGCGATGCCTGACGCATCAGCTCAGGCAGAGTCGGTGCCAGTGACGGCTGCGCCTGAACAAAAAGCTCCAGTCCGGTCAGCTCCAGATCAGTCTGTGCCGGCAGTCATGACGTCTGCTGCAGATCCAGCAACTGCAAATACTGAAAGTGCAGCAGCAGATCCGGCCGCTGCCAAAAAAGCCGCCATAGCGGCCGCTATCGCGCGAGCCAAAGCAAAACAACTATCTAAACCGACCGAGCCGGAGCAGCCGTCATGAGTTTTCGTATTGCCTCTTCCCCGCATCAGCACTCGCTGGCACAAACGCCGGCGCTGATGCGTACTGTGGCGTTGGCAGCCATCCCCGGTATCGCGGCGCAGGTGTATTTTTTTGGTTATGCCGTGCTTATCCAAATTGTGCTGGCGGTGCTGACCGCCTGGGTCAGCGAAGCCACCATGCTGAAACTGCGCGACAAACCAGTATTGGTGCGGCTAAAAGACCACAGCGCATTGGTCACCGGCCTGTTGCTGGCTATCGCCATTCCTGCGGCGGCGCCCTGGTGGATTGTGGTGCTCGGCACTGCTTTTGCCATTGTGGTGGTCAAGCAGTTGTATGGTGGCCTCGGGCACAATTTATTTAACCCGGCGATGGCCGCTTATGTGCTGCTGCTGATTTCATATCCGCAGCAAATGACCAGCTGGTTGCCCCCGACCCAACTGCAGCATCACGCCGTGACCGGCGCCGACCCGATTTGCCTGGTGTTCAGCGGTTATAGTTGTCAGGGATTTTCGGTAGCGCAAATCAAAGCCGATGTCGATGGCAAGACCATGGCGACAGCGCTTGATACACTGCGCAACGATTTAACCGCCGGCAAAACCGTTACCGAATCACTGCAACAACCGGTGTTTGACAGCTATGCCGGTCTTGGCTGGAGCTGGATTAACCTTGGCTTTTTGCTCGGTGGTTTATTCCTGCTACAACGCAAAGTGATCCAGTGGCGCATTCCGGTGGCTTTGCTTGGTTCGTTAACGCTGTTATCGCTGCTGGCGTGGCTCGCAGACAGCGACCGTTTTGCCAGCCCGCTGTTTCACCTGTTCAGCGGCGGCACTATGCTGGCGGCATTTTTTATCGCCACAGATCCGGTGTCCGCTTCAACCACCACCAAAGGCCGGTTGATTTATGGTGCATTGATCGGCGCGCTGGTGTTTGTGATCCGCAGTTTTGGTGGTTATCCGGACGGCTGGGCTTTTGCCGTGATGCTGGCCAATTTATCGGTGCCTTTGATTGATGCCTACACCAAACCACGGGCGTACGGCCACAAGCCGGGGATGTAACTTATGCTGAAGTTTGTCAGTAAAAATGCGTTGTTGCTGGGCCTTGCTGCCGTCGGCTGCGTGGCGGTGATCGCCGGAGTCAACCAGCTGACGGCCGCAACTATTGCCGAGCAGGCGCAGGCACAAAAACTGAAAGTGCTGAAAGAAGTGTTGCCACCGAATCATCAGGACGACGCTTTGCTGGAACATTGCCTGGCCGTCAATGCGCCAGAGGCCTTTGGTGTCGCGCCAAGCCGGCTCTATCGCACTATGGTCGATGGCCAGCAGGTCTACGTCAGCGAAACGGTCGCGCCGGACGGTTATAGCGGCAATATCAGTTTATTAGCCGCCATTCGTGCCGACGGCTCAGTACTTGGTGTGCGCACCATCGCGCACAAAGAAACACCGGGCCTTGGCGACAAAATTGAAGTCAAACGCCACCCGTGGATTTTAAGCTTCGCCGGCAAACAAGTGGAGTCGGCCGACGACAAACGTTTTGCGGTGAAAAAAGACGGCGGTGAATTCGACCAGTTCACCGGCGCTACTATCACTCCCCGTGCTGTGGTTGGTGCTGTTAAACGCGCCGCCCTGTACATCAAAGCGCATCCGGAACTGGCGGCACAAACCGCTGGTTGCCCGGCAGCCTGAGGTGGATATGCAACAATATCAAGAGATTATCCGTAACGGCTTGTGGAAAAACAACCCAGGGTTGGTGCAGTTATTAGGGCTGTGCCCGCTGCTCGCGACCAGCTCGTCGCTGACCAACGCGCTTGGGCTCGGTTTTGCCACTATGCTGGTGCTGGCTGCCACCAACGGTGTGATCAGTCTGTTCCGCCAGCACATTCCGAATGAAATCCGCATCCCGGTGTTTGTCATGATCATCGCTTCGGTGGTGACCGCCATTGAATTGCTGATGCACGCTTATACTTTTGCCCTGTATCAATCCTTAGGCATTTTTATCCCGCTGATTGTCACCAACTGTATCGTGATTGGGCGGGCCGAAGCTTTTGCCTCAAAAAATGCTGTTTTGCCGTCGATTTTTGATGGTCTGATGATGGGCACTGGCTTTTGCGCTGTGCTGGCCACTTTAGGCGCCATTCGCGAAATTCTTGGTCAGGGCACTTTGTTCGACGGTGCCGATTTATTATTGGGTTCCTGGGCAACCGTGCTCAGAATCGAACTGTATCAGGCCGACAGCCACTTCCTGCTCGCCATCCTGCCGCCAGGCGCTTTCCTGGTACTGGGATGTCTTATCGCCGCGAAGAATGCTATTGAAGCGCGACGCAAAGCCAGCCAGGTGCAAAAAACCAGCATCCAGCGCGCCCGTGTCACCCAGGTCAGCAGCAGCTAAGCGAACGCAACCGATGAACAAAGAAAAACGTATTGAGATGTTAAGCCGCTGGCGCGCAGCCAACCCAAAGCCCGAAACTGAGCTGGAGTTCAGCAGCCCGTTTGAACTGTTAATTGCCGTGCTGCTATCCGCGCAAGCCACAGACGTCAGCGTGAATAAAGCCACTAAAGGCTTATTTGCCGCCGCCCCTACTCCAGCCAAAATGCTGGCGCTTGGCGTCGAAGGCGTCAAACAACACATTAAAACCATCGGCCTGTTTAACACCAAAGCCGAAAACGTCATCAAGACCTGTCAGATTTTGCAGGACCAACACAGCGGTCAGGTGCCGGAAAACCGTGAAGCATTAGAAGCTTTGCCCGGTGTGGGCCGCAAAACCGCCAATGTGGTGCTCAATACTGCGTTCGGCTGGCCAACTATCGCCGTCGATACGCATATTTTCCGCGTCAGTAACCGGATGAATTTTGCACCGGGTAAAAATGTCGATGAAGTGGAAGCGAAATTACTCAAAGTAGTACCGGCTGAATTTAAAGTCGACGTGCATCACTGGCTGATTTTGCACGGCCGCTATACCTGTGTGGCGCGCAAACCCAAATGCGGCAGCTGTCTGGTGGAAGATTTGTGCGAGTTTAAACAGAAAACTGAATAGGAACATCAAATGCGTATACTGCACACTATGCTGCGGGTCGGTGACCTGCAGCGCTCCATCAGCTTTTACACAGAAGTGCTCGGCATGTCTTTGCTGCGTACCTCCGACAATCCGGAGTATCAGTACACACTGGCCTTTGTCGGTTATGGTGATGAAGCCAGCGGCGCGGTGTTAGAACTGACCTACAACTATGGCGTGACCAGCTACGACAACGGCAATGCCTTTGGTCATATCGCACTGGAAGTCGACAACGTCTATACAGCCTGTGATTTAATCCGTGCCCGTGGCGGCGTGATCAGCCGCGAACCCGGCCCGGTCAAAGGCGGCACTACGGAAATCGCTTTTGTGCGCGACCCGGACAACTATGCGATTGAACTCATTCAGAAAAAAACCAGTTACCAGCAGCTGTAACTGACAAAACAAACAAGGCGCCAATGGCGCCTTGTTTTTTCAGCATCATTCCACCTCAATCCAGACTTTGTCATTCAGCGACATCGCCAGATTGTTGTCGTAATACGCCGCTTCATTGATAAATGTCGGATAAACCACCTCAGTGCCATCGTAATTCAGCACTGTGCCATCAAACAGAGTGAACAAAGGCGCACCCGGTTCTATCGGCTGATAGTCGCGGTCCTGGATATTTTTATGCACCATGCCGAGTCGCTCGCCATTGGCAGCTAACGGCAATTTAATTGAATGCAGGTAACGGAAGGCTTCCACCCGTTTTGGTAATGCCGGTAACGCATCAGTGTTGTACAGCTCGATAAAATCGAGAATATGCTGCGTCATCTCGTGCATCTGTTCCAGCACGTCCTGCCGTAACACCGACTGCGGCTGGGGCCCGACTTCAACTATCACGCCATAAGTACCCACGGTACAGAGCAGCGCGTGATCTTCAGCAGCAAAATGGTCTTCGTCACGTGAAATCACCGCGTCCGGCATTTTTAAACGGATGTAACCGGCCAGCAAATTATAAATCCGGCCCGGCTGGGTCAAAATCAGGCAAGCGCCCATATTGCTGGTGGTGTTGTGTAAATCAATAACAAAATCGGTTTTTGCTGCGCCTTTAGGGCCAAGTTCGGCATTAATCACTTTGGCGCGGCTTTGTTCGTAATTGGTCAGCAACGGATTGGCTAAATCGGCGGTTTTAAACTGGCGGTTTAAATCACTGTGCAAATAGCGTTTATTCGCCTGATGCGCTTCTGGATTAGCAAATAAGGTTTTGCAGCTGAAACTACTGCGCGCCATCAGTTCGGGCTGGTTACGGTAGCGTTTTTCCAGATAAATACCGGAGAATTCATTGCCATGGGTGCCGCCAACAATAGCGACTGTGCGAATAGAAGATGGGGCTGTACTCATGATGACCTCAGGACTTTGGCAAAACGAAGCGGTATTATGCCCGTTTTTACCCGGCTGAGGCAGAGGAAATACGCAAGAATCAATAAAAATGCAGATTTACTGCATATAAAATCAAAAAACCGGCTTAAGCAGCCGGTCTTTGCATGATCACCTGACAAGGAATATATAAGGTGGAATGTTGCTGCTGCAAACTCTTTTGCAGCACATCCTGTGCGGTCTGCACGCATTTACCACACTGACTGCCAACGCCCAAGCATTGTTTCATTTCCCGCATCGAGGTCATGCCCTCGGCAACGTGCGCGCGGATGGTCTTGTCAGTGACAGCTTTACAAACACAAACGTACATATGAACTCCGGCACCAGGTGACGAAGTTCATTGTAATAGTATTGCGAATTGTTATCAATAGCGTGCGCACAAAATGATCAGTGCTCGTTTTCTTCCTGCGTCGCTTCCAGCAGTGTTTCGGCCAGTTCACCCGGCTCCACTACAATGCCTGGTTCGTCGGCGTGTGGGAATACTGCAACCATCAGCTCATCGCCATCGAGGCCTGCAGTCCATTTATCCAGCCAGGTGGCGATATCTACCGCCTGTGCCTGACAGTTGGCCCAATCGCCTTCAATCCACAGATTGGCGACTTCGGCGTGTGGCCACACCGGAATACAACGTTCGTCTTCGGCCGTGACCAGCACAAAACCTTCGTCATCGGTCAGGATCCAAATCTGTTCCAGATCGGCCACTGCATTAATAAAATACTCGTAGCGCTGTTCGGCATCGAGTTTAGTGACTTTTTGAATATCATCCGCGGACAATGCGTATTCCATACTGAGTTACCTTTGCTGTTATTTTTTGCTATCACATGATGACGCAAAGCAAGGCTCTCAGCCAGCGCTTTGTCATCGGGCTGCTATTACTGCGCTGTTTTTAACCGCACCGGCGCACCGAGATAACAGATATCCAGCTTACCGTTGCCTTTGTCCTGATAAAACTCATCCGATCGTGCCCGGCGGCGCTTCAGCATTTGCTGAAAATCGTCGCTGTTGGTCAGTTGCTGCTGCAACGGCAATTGCGCTGCTTTGGGAAGCTCAGAGCCCAAACGTGCACTGACAATCATGCCCCGACGCGCCTTCACACCTAAAATTCCGCCAGCAGCTTTATCGCCGCGCGGTACCAAATTCAGCACTTCGGTCCCCCAAATCACCCGGCCAAATACGTTCATATTCTGGTCCAGGTGACGTGGCGCTTGCCCTTGCATAATGGCAAAGTCGGTGGTGGCACTGGCCGGATTTGCGTCCCGCGCCATATTCACCAGATTCGGACAATGAATCAGCCACTCCCGCCCTTTAGCCCGCCCTACCGCAAAGCCCTGATTAAAACCAGTTTCTTCGGCAAGCATGTCGCCGCTTTGCACTGGCGTGTAAAAGTCTTTGCCGCGTATTGGCCAGCTGAATTCAGCCGGTAACGGCGGATAGGATTTCGTCAGTTTAGCCGGATGCGTTTCGTCTTCCGGCAACCCAGCCTGCAACACAAACTGGTCAATCACCCGGTAAAACCCCAGTCCATCATAGAAACGGTCCTGTACCAGCTGACGAAAACGCGCACTGGTTTTTGGTGTGAATGGGTCTGCAAGCTGCAGCACCACCTGCCCGACTGTTTTGTCACCATCGCTGAGCTGCAAATACACCAGCTGCTGCTGCGGAATATCCAGCCAGCTTTGCTGTGGCTCAGCCGAAGCCGCCAACGCCCATTCAGGCAATAACGCCAGTAGCATCAAGGCTGCCAGCCATTTGTTGCATCTCGTCTGCATCAAACCAGTCCTTTTAACAGAGTGTCTGCCGCCAGTAATAACACGCCATAACGCGCGCCTTTGGCAATGAGCACCAGCGGGATAAATTGCCAGAGCGGATATCGTAAAATGCCCGCCACCACTGTCAGTGGGTCGCCAACTACCGGCAGCCAGCTGAATAAAATCGCATATGGGCCAAACTTGTAGCTCCACTGCTGCGCCCGCTGCAGTTGTTCCGGGCTGGCTGGAAACCAGCGTTTATGCTGAAACCGGGTGACCTGGGAACCTAACCACCAGTTCAACACTGAGCCAACACCATTAGATAAAGTTGCCACCAGCCATAACAACCAGACGTCATAGCCTTGATACCACAAAGCCGCCAATACGATTTCGGAGCTGCCCGGCAATAAACTGGCTGAAGTAAAAGCGCTGACTGCCAACAACGCATAGCCGGATAAATTCCACATCAATAATGCTGCCCTGTTACCACATCACCACGACCAGGCGCAGCCAGAACGCCCACAGCACCACACAGCTTAATAGAAACAGGTTAAAACGCACCCGCACCTGATTGCTGGTGACATGCACCAGACTGTGCAACACTCTGAGCGCCACATACACACCCGCCAACAAGACAAAAACGACATCGGCTTGTTGTTGCTGCAATACCGCCAGCACACCAGCGAAAAATAACACCGGCATTTGCAATAAATTATCGAAATTACGACTGGCAGTGATCACTTTTTCATTGGCTCCTGCCAAATCCATAGTGCGAAAGGCATTGAGATGAAATTCGCGGTTACGGGCGGCGGCAAAACGGCGTTTTCCCATCAACAGCATGATGCCGCTGGTCAACGCCACCTGCAAAAACATAATAAGGACCAGATACTTATCCATGAGTTTATTCCTGTATTCAGAGATCTTTGCCGCCAGACTAAAGCATTCGCAGCGATGAAACCAGCCTGCTATGGCTGGCCTACGACAAAATGTCATGCCACTGCCATCTGCCTGCAACGCGACAGGCACATCTTGGGTTAAAGCAGCAGCTTTGGGTATACTGCGTTTTTTTCTGACGCGGAGTCCGCCCGATGGCGCAGCTGTATTTTTATTATTCGGCGATGAATGCCGGCAAGTCGACGGCTTTATTGCAAAGTGCGTACAACTATCAGGAACGCGGCATGCAGGTCGCGATTTTCACTGCGGCCTTTGATGACCGTTTTGGCATCGGTAAAGTCAGTTCGCGTATTGGTTTGTCGATGGACGCGTTGTTGTTTGATGAAGAGCTGGATTTTGTCGCGCGCTGCAATGCACTGCGTGAATCGCTGGGCCGGCTGGATTGTGTGCTGATTGATGAAGCGCAGTTCCTGACGAAAAACCAGGTCCGGCAGCTCACCGATGTAGTCGATACCCTGCGCATTCCGGTACTGGCTTTTGGTCTTCGCACCGATTTTATCGGGGAAACTTTTGCCGGCAGTCAGGCGTTGTTGGCCTGGGCTGACAAACTGATTGAATTAAAAACCATCTGTCATTGTGGCCGTAAAGCCAATTTTGTTGTCCGGCTCGACGCGGATGGCAAAGCGGCCCGTGCAGGTTCACAGGTCGAGATCGGTGGCAATGACAGATATGTCTCAATGTGCCGGCTGCATTTTAAGGAGCTGGTCTGGTAAATAAAGGAGTACCCGATGCGACTGTTATATGGCGTGCAGGCGACAGGTAACGGTCACATCAGCCGGGCCCGGGCGCTGCAACAGGCACTCGCCGCTCACGACATCCATATTGATTTTTTATTTAGTGGCAGGCCAGCAGCCCAACTCTTTGATATGCAACAGTTTGGCGATTTTCAATGGCGCAAAGGCCTGAGCTTTGTCAGTAAAGCAGGTAAAGTGGACCATCGGCAAACACTGTGGCAAGCGGATATCCGTCAGCTTTGGCAAGATATCCGGCAATTGGAAACCCGCCGGTATGACCTGGTGTTAACTGATTTTGAACCTGTCACCGCCTGGGCTGCAAGGCGCCAGGGCACGCCTTTGATTGCGCTCGGCCATCAATATGCGTTGACCGCCCCCACACCACTTGCAGGGATGGACCTGTTACAGTGGCAGATCCTACGCTTTTTTGCCCCAGCCCGGCTTCATTTGGGCCTGCACTGGCATCATTTTGATCATCCACAGCAACAAGGCCGCCTGGTGCTGCCACCCATTATCCACGTTGCGCGCGCTGATCTGCCAGACTGCAGCGACCAACCGGTGCTGGTGTATCTGCCGTTTGAAGCTGCCACAGACGTGTTGCAATGGCTGGCACCTTTAACGCAATACCGGTTCAGGCTGTACGGTGTAGGCCAGCCAACACATGGCTTAGCCCATATCGAGTGTTGTCCCGCTTCAGTTCAGGGGTTTAAGCAGGATTTAATTCAGGCCAGTGCCGTCATCAGCAATGCCGGTTTTGAACTCATCAGCGAAGCATTGCAGCTGCAAAAACGTATTTTGGTCAAACCTTTAGCAGGTCAGCCGGAACAGGCCAGTAATGCATTGGCACTGCAGCAGCTGCAACTCGCTGCGGCACAGCCAGCATTAAACAGCGCGGTTATCAACCAATTCATACGCCACTTCCAGCCACAGGTGCAGGTCAGTTACCCGGATGTCGCGGCAGCTATTGCGCTTTGGTTGGTACAGGCGGACTGGTATCGGGAGTCAACCCTAACGGCGTTATGGCAGCAGACCCGGTTTTATCCTGCATCTGCTAACGAGATGAGCCTGAAACAACCCGCAGTGATGCAACAGCCTGCGTAACCGGCCAACACTTTTTGACCGGCATGTTTTCATGGGTAATGAAAAAGACTTAATTCAGCTGATCCTGGCAATGGCAACAGGTAGCTCATTAATCTCCGGCTTTTTCTGGACAATTTTTTCTGACGGAGTCTGAGTCTGCTGTAAGTCAACCAGATCGCAGACGGCACTGCTGTGACTAAAGCCGGTTGGCGCTTCTGTGATGAGCTCGACAATACGTTCCACAGCAAAATGATCACAATGATGTTCCAGCTGCCGCAACAGCTCAGCCATGTCTTTCCAGTTCAAAGAGAGTTCGTTGGCCGCCATGATACGGGGATGCGCAGTCTGCCGCACATTCTCGCCAATCAGTAATTCTTCATACAATTTTTCGCCAGGACGCAAGCCAGAGAACGAAATTTCAATGTCACCATCCGGATGTTGGTTGTCTTTGACCTCCAACCCCATCAAATGCACCATGCGCCGTGCCAAATCGGCGATGCGCACCGGCTCGCCCATATCCAGCACAAATACATCGCCGCCTTTGCCCATGGCACCGGCCTGGATCACCAACTGCGCGGCTTCAGGGATGGTCATGAAATACCGGATAATTTCCGGGTGTGTCACAGTAATGGGACCGCCGTTACGGATCTGCTCGCGAAATAACGGCACCACAGAGCCGGAAGAACCCAACACGTTGCCAAAACGCACCATACAAAAGCGAGTACGGCTCTGCCGGATTGCAAGCCCCTGCAATACCAATTCAGCCAGGCGTTTGGACGCGCCCATAATATTGGTTGGCCGCACCGCTTTATCAGTGGATACCAGCACAAAGGTTTCAACATCAGCTGCAACTGCAGCTTCCGCAGCATGCCAAGTTCCGAATACGTTGTTGACGACGCCTTCAACAACGTTGTATTCAACTAGAGGCACGTGTTTATAAGCTGCCGCATGGTAAACCGTCTGCACGCCAAACTTAGTCATCACCGCATGAGCTCTAGCTTGATTCTGTACATTGCCTAGTACTGGCTTTAATTCAATTTCCAGATGTTCATTTTGGATCAGCGCGCGTAATTCCTGCTCAATGCTGTATAGAGCAAACTCAGAGAGCTCAAACAAAATCAGTGACTTTGGCTCATACTGCACAATCTGTCGGCAGAGTTCAGAACCAATAGAACCACCGGCACCGGTGACCATCACCACTTTGTCTTTGATGTTGGCATGCATCAGTTTGAGCTTAGGTTCGACCGGATCCCGTCCTAATAAATCTTCAATTTTGACATCCTGCAGCTCATCTATTCGCATCGAGCCATCAACGATGTCGCTCATACCCGGCACTGTTTGCACCGGAATCGGCATGTTGCCGAGGCTTTCTAATACTTCACGCCGGCGGGCACGACTGGCCGATGGTAAAGCCAGTAGAATACGGCTGACATTTTTTGCGCGGATAATGGCTGCAATTTGACTAGGGCTTCCCACGTGAATGCCAAGAATGGTCGAGCGTTGCAGGGTAACGTCGTCGTCAACAAAGGCAACCGGATGAAACTGTTCGCCATTTAGTAAAGCCTGCGCTAACTGCCGCCCTGAAGAACCGGCGCCATAAATCAGCACCCGCTCTTTATGCACAACGTTCCGTTGTAAAATCAGATTACGCACCAGCAGACGGCTGCCGCCTGTCAATAACAAGCTAATCAGCACATAGACTGCCAACAAACGCCCCATGTTTTCGATTTGGAACAGTTCGAACAGCAGTAACAACACCAAAACATTACTAATGACACCGGCCAGCACAGCGCCGAGAGCGTGTTGTCCCATATACCGGATCACAGCACGGTAGAGACCTAGCTTCACGAACACCATGATGGAAATCGGCAGGGATAATAAGAACATCACTGAAAGTTTAGTCAGGATGGAATCGACATCATTTTGAGTAATGAAAGTCGCGGAAAAAATAGATATGAATAAGAAAACAACGTCGGCAATGACACTGATAAAGCGTTTTGCATATCTTGGCAGCGCTAACAGCAGCTCCAACATCAGTGAACCTCCATTTTACCCGGCAGCATACATTTCTCCCTTGTCTCGAAAAACGGTCTCTAAAACAAAATCCGGAGAAAAGGCTGATGACTAATTCTACGCGCGAACCGACGTTTTGTCAGCCACTTCAAGCCACATGTTGGCGGCAAGTTGCTGAAGCTTGGCTGAATGTTGCTGCAAGGAATTTTTTAACTCGTCTGAACTACATTGCGTAAAGAGCTTTTCAAGCACCTCTTCACTGGAATCCAGTCCAACTAACCATTCAGTACAAGCATAATCTGCATATAAGTGTTGATACTTATGCGACCAGGATGTGCCAATGCATGGTACGCCCTGACTCAATGCGCTAACGCAACCGTGAAATCTGGAGCTGAATACCAGACCGGCATGGCCAATCCAGGCCTTGACCGTCAACGGATCATCGGGCTGTAAAACTGAAACCATCTCATCTTGCTGAAATTGCTGTTTAAGTTCAACACATAGTGCTTGATCAATGTCACCTTCATGATTCAGGATCAACACAGGCCAGTCTTTTTCACGACACAATTTTACATAACGGGCCATCAGTTGCTTGTATTGCTGAACCTCGATCGCGGTCTTACCCTTGATCATCTGGTAGTTCGGGATCAACAGGGCAAAAAACTGCTTTGCGCGCTCATCAGCCAATGCCGAACTGTGCAGCAGATTAGTAAAGTCCGGCGCCTGACGTAGCTTGTTTTCATCACAACCGGCGTCTTTTAAGTAATTGAAACTTTCAGCATCACGGGCAAATACCAGTGTGCTATTGGCTACGGCCTGACGCAATTTCGCCTGATCGCTGGACGCCGTAAATGGGCCAAAAGCCTGAGGTAATAAGACGTAATAACCCTGATTTTGCCTTACGCGACGCGTATTCGCTGCCAAAAACGTCACGCCAAAACGCCCCCAGCGATCGCCATAGGCAAAGCCGGATGCGTCCAAAACCACATCGATATCGCACTGGAACACAATGCCAAACCATTGACGTAACTTTCGACGAACAAAGGAAGGCAAACAAGCCACCAGCCAATTGAGATCAGCCCGATAAAATTGCAGTGGAGCTATCTGTAAGGCACCAAGCAGTGCCCGCTTTTTATAGGGTGAATTTGGCCCTGGTAAAAGTGCTAATTCCGCATCCGGATAAAGTTGTTTCATTTGCTGCAAAACTGCATGCAACATCAACTCGGCGCCTTTGTTAACAAACTGCACGCCTTTAATTTCTACAATCATGGTTTAATCATCGATAGTCTGAAGTAATTGATCAGAGGTTTTTTTTACAGATGCCGGGATGCCACCACTTTGGTCTGCATACCCAACGGCTAATAACATGACCGGACGATGGAATACCGCAAGTTTGAGACGACGCTGCATCTTCAGTTCCAGCGATTCAATATCTGGCCAGTTAATCGGGCAACTCGATAATCCCAGGGTTTCGAGAGCCAACATCAGTTGCATCGCAAACAAACCACCATCGACATAAATGACATGACGATCCCGTTCCGCTTCATAACAGGACTGATCTCCGACGATGACACATAAACAACGAATGTTTTCAGCAAAACCGCTGGTTCCCATCGCAAGTTTTGCGATACGGGCAGCTTGGGCCGGGTGCTGACTCATTTTGACAAAAAACGGCTGCCGGTTACAGGCTGAAGGAGCTTGACTGGCCATCTGAATGGCCTGTGCGATTAAATCAGCCGGCACGGGCTGTTCAGTAAACCAGCGCACGGAACGTCGTTGTTGCATCAACAAATGCAGCGCTTCAGGACTGATCGCTGCGACGGTCTTATCGGCTGCTGGATATGGCGTTAAGACGTCCTCGTTACGGTCCCTTTGCGAACCGTGTTGCTGTAACTGGCTAAATCTTTCTGCCAGGTGACTTACATGCGGCGTGGGAGAGACGACAGAAAAATACTGCGCCAGCACTGCCTGTGCCCAGGCCAACTCAGACGGCGAAAACTCTGACCTGCGTAAGCAAAGCTCAAACAGATCAATGGTCTGATCAATATAATCTAAAGCAAAAATGTCTTTACGCGGTCGCATGATCAAAGCTTTTTCCAGCCGATGAATATTCCGTCGTAATTGGGCACTGCTGAAGGCCGGGGCTTTTAGTTCCTCTGCATGCCGGGCGCGGCCGGCTAATACCGCATGTTGTTCTCGTCCGAAAGCGGGCCTCAACATCAGATAATAGAGGACGGATGTCACGCGACTGCGACTGCAGACAGCAACAGCTCTGTGATCCAGAGCCGCCAGCCATGTTTTGAGTCTTTGCTTGAATGCGGGTGACAACAGTTGTTTCAACATACTAGCCAATTTAATCGATCTGCAGATTGCGAAGCATAAAGTCTGCGCCTTGTCTGGTGAGGTGAGATGTATCCCATTGTATAGGAATGCCGTTGTTGTCGGTATATCGGCAGTCTGGGGCGCATTGCTGTTCGAGCATCGAGTAGTATTGACCACCTTCTGCTTTTACAAGTTCTGACAGTCCGAGGTCAACCACTCTCAAATTGGTAATATTACTTTGAGCCGCGACATTGTTGGGCGCTACCTGGTTAAAAATCAGTAACCGGGGTAGCGCCAGTTTAAAATCGAGGCCTGGACCAATGACTATAACACGTTGATTTTTCAACAGGCGAAGCGTCTCCCGCAATGCAGGAATATCGTTTAATTGCCAGCGAGCGGCCAGAATCACCGCGCGATAGGCAGGTTGTTCCGATACCTTATCAAAAGTTGAACGGACAATCTCAGCACAACGGCCTGCTAACGGCGTAGCACCGGATAACAATGGTTTACACCCCGCCGCTGTGACTTGCCCGACAATGGTTCCGCTGAATTTATCCCGTAAAGCCTGATTTAAATGAGCGGCATGACTATCCCCAAGCAACAACAAAGCTTGCTGTTGCTGGCTATGCGGCAAACACTGTTCTGTTCTGAGACTCTGCCACTGCGCATTGGCCTGCGTGATAAAACACTGGCCCTGGCCATAATGACTGTTTTGCTTTTTCATATAACCGGCCAAAGCGACCTGTGCCGGGTCAAAACGTGATGGCAGTCCCTGTTGCCCAGCTATCCAGCCAGACATCGCCAACAGACCAAGGGTCGACAGCAATACAACCATCAAGGCGCGGTTTCGAAACATTGGCGCCATACGGCGGCAAGGTTGTTCGACAAAGCGCCAACTGACAAAACCCAACAACACCGAACCGGCCAGCAAAGTGATAATAACAGGCAACGAGAATGCCGCGGTATAAGCCAGCTTACAAAAAATGATCAGCGGCCAATGCCATAAATAGACCGAATACGAGATGTTACCAAGCCACACTGCGGGTCTGACACTCAACAACCGACTAACCCAGGTTTCAGGTTGAGTAACAACCCAAAGCAACACCATAGTGGCCAGCGTTGGTACTAAAGCGGCTATACCGGGGAATGCGGTGGTCTTATTCATCATCAGCATAGCGAGCAATAAAGCCGCAATCGAAACGACCCCTAGCCCGTCAGCCAATAAAGGATGCTGCCTGTATTTACCACAGACAAATACCATGCAGGCACCGGCAGTAAACTGGAAGAAACGTAACGGACTGGCAAAAAATGCCGACTCAGGATCCAGTAACGTCCAGCTATACGCCATTGCATAAAGTACGGCCGTCAGCGTTACTAAACTTACAAATAGCTGGTGACGTCGGCGAAGCAGCCATATCAACAGCAGCGGAAACAATAAATAGAACTGCTCTTCGACCCCTAAACTCCAGGTATGCAGTAAGGGATTTGTTTCCAGTTGTTCTGAAAAATAACCGGCCTCGCTCGCAAAATACCAATTGGACAGGTAGAGCAATGCGCTGATGGCTGTGGTTGCCAGCGCACTGAATTCATCAGGCAGCAATACAAACCATGCAACCAGCAGCGACACCAGACAAGTCAGTAACAACGGTGGTGCCAGGCGCAGCAAACGACGGGTGTAAAAAACACTGAAACTAAAGTGGTTGTTGCTGTGATCCCGCAGGATCAGGCGCGTGATAACAAAACCGGAGATCACAAAAAAAATATCAACTCCGATGTAACCACCGCTGAAGATATAAGGCAAAACATGGAAGAGCAGAACCAGAGAAACAGCGACCGCGCGTAATCCCTGAATGCCGGGATCTTGGCGGTGAGTGGCTAACATAATGACAACATTCCAATTGCGCCAAAAAAAAAAGCTTCACAAAAAACTTTGCGAAGCTTACATAGAAATTGAATTCAGTCCAAGCACATTGTAATCGGAAAAAAGTAAAAAATCTCGTTTTTTCTGCAGAAAATGCAGAAAAATCGGCCGATTTTTAACATTGTCAAAAAAATCCCATCTGGTTGTCATAAATTCGAATAAATCAAAGGTTTAAGTGAGAATCATTGACAGGAATATGCAGCCTTTTATTTCTTTCAGGCATAAAAAAACGGACCCAAAGGTCCGTTTTTTAATCATTCAGTTAATTACTTAACTTGAACTTTAGAGTCGTTGTTTACAATGATACGCTCACCAGTAACAGTGTCAACGAATGCAGAGTAAACAGAAGCTGTTTTCTCTGGAACGTTAGCAACAACTTTCACAGAGAATTTGCCATCAGCAGCACCGGCAGCAGCCAGTTCAGTTTTGATAGCGCCTGCGATGTTAGTAGTGGTTTGACCAGCTACAGTTGCAACTTTCTTGTTGCTCAGTACTGAAGTACCGTCTTCTTTGTAAACGTCAACATATACGTCGCCAGATACAGTTGAAGCGTTGTTCAGTTGAACGATAGTGTTGTACGCTTTACCGCCAACTGTACCGAATACCAGGTATGGAACTTGAACAGTTGCACCGTTCAGAGTCCATGCACCAGCGTCAGCAGAAACTACTTTAGAAGTAGCTGCACCAGTAGCTGGAGTGTAACCGATGGTAGATGCTACCGTGAAAGCACCCGGAACCAGAACTGGTTTAGTTGCAGAAACACCTGGAGCGTTGAACTGGACAGTTGTTGCAACTGGGCCGTCTGTTACGTCAGTAACAGTGAAAGAGTATTCAGTTTTGGCAGCGTTCAGAGTACCTACAGAGATAGTATCATCGCCAGCAGCACCTGCAGCGCCTTCATCAGCAGTAGTAACAACAACCGCTGCAGCTAACTCGCCAGCGCTTACAGTACCGTCTTTGTTAGTATCCGCAAATGAGAAGTCACCAGTGATTTTGTATGCAACAGAATCGAAGTTAGCATCGTGAACTGCAGCAGCTGCTTCAGTAGGAGTGATTACTAAAACATCGTTTGCAACGTCTGCACCAGCCGCGTCAACGAAGATCTGACGAGACTTAGCTACGTTGATCACGCCGTCCAGTTTGGTAGTAACGCTTGATGCGAACTGAGAAATCACGTTCACAACAGTTGCTTCTTTAGTTCCCAGGTTGTCGATTACCAGAGTACCAGTTACGTTAGCTGCAGAGTGTGTAACTTTAATTGCGCCAGCCGCATCAACTACAGACGCAGTTTTAAATTTCAGACCAGTAGCCTGGAAAGTCGCAACACCGTTGAAAGCGACTAATGCATCAGCGTCAGCGCCGTCAGTCGTGGTAGTGATACGGAAAGTTACAGAGTTGGCAGTTGCTGATACGAAACCAACTGTAGCACCGTCACCGTTACCACCGAAGCTAACTGCCATTGCTGGAACAGAAGCTGCTGTATCCAGTTCAGCACCAGCGAAAGTCAGAGTGATAGTATCACCTGTGGTGTACTCAGCACCAGCAGCAGCATTGATTTGAGGAACGTCGATATTAGTTTGGTTAACAGCACCCTCTTGAGATACGTTAACTGCAACTGTCGTAGACAGGTTAACAGCAGATGCGTTGAATGCAGCAGCAGTTAAAGCAGCAGCAACTAACGTCTTTTTAAAAATTGTTTTCATTCGAACTTTCTCCAATTTCATGAAATTGAAACATCTAGCATCTTGCTTTCGTTTCTTTTTAGATTAAGAAACTGGGACTAACCAATTTCCTCACCACATTCTATTACCGTGACAAAGATTGTCAACGGTAAATTTTTAAAAAAACTACCCTTTTCACTCGCTAATTGCCTGTTTTTTCTTCAACAAAATGAATTGAATCCAGTGCTTCGGATAGTTTACTGCTGATACTTTCCCATTCTTCACTGTTATCCACAACTCTTGGCGTGATGAGTAAGACTAGTTCAGTTTTTTCTTTTGTCTCAGATTCTGATTTAAATAGGGCTCCCAGCAACGGTAAACTGGCTAAACCCGGCACTTTGCTGTCAGACGCTGTGCTGCGCTCAGAGATTAAGCCACCGAGTAAAATGGTCTGACCGCTTTGTGCAATCACTTCAGTACTGATTTGACGTTCAAAGATGGTTTGGTTGCCTTCGACCGTTACGCCCCCCTTCACCGCGTTTGAGCTTTCCTGTTTGATCTCCATCACGACCAAGCCCTGCGCACTGATACTGGGCGTCACAGACAGCTTGATGCCAGTTTTACGGCTGGCGACACTACGCGTTTGCGCACCGGTGTTCGGATTCTCAGTGGTGCCGGTGACAACAGGCACATCTTCACCAATATTAATTTCAGCCGTCACCCCATCGCGTACTACAATAGATGGGCTTGACAGGACATTGACGCGCTCGTCAGTTGACCGCAAGCGTGCGACAAAAGTATCGAGATTCTTTGAGTAAGTGGCGCCAATGCCGACAATACTGCCAACACCCATATTACCGGCATCACCCAATCCGAAACTGCCATTTTTCAGCGCAAATTCAACGCCCATGGCAAATTCACCTTTGAGGCTCACTTCCGCGATGGTGGTTTCCAACATAATTTGTTTGGGCATCACATCGAGTTTTTCAATCATTGGCAGCAATTCTTTGTAATGCTTGCCAGCGGTGTAGAAAATCAATGAGTTCGACCGCGCATCTACGGTCATTTTTAACAAATCATTTTGCACCGAAGCAGCACCACTGCTTGTGGTTCCGGTGCTGCCAGTCCGCGCCTGCGTTTGCTGCGGTTGACGCGCTGCTGCTGGCTGCGCCGATTGTGTATCGCGACGGGTATTGCCCTGACCGTTGTCCTGTCCAATTAACGCGGATAACGACTCACCAATATCTGCAGCACGGGCAAAACGCGGGTGGAACATAAAATAACGTTTTTCATCACCCTGATTGGGTTGGTCTAATTGCATCGCCCAATATTTTAAGCGGTCGATATACAGCTGATCTGCAGCAAACACTGCGACTGAACCGATTTGCGGCAATGGAATAAGCACCAGATTCCGACTACCCGGCTTGCCCATATCCAGCGGTAAACCTTCACTTGCCAACAGTTCATTGACCTGTTTGGTAAAATCGTCAGTCGAAATATAGGTCAAACGCATCAGGCCGATATTTTTGCCACGCACAGCTGGCGTATCGAGGATATTCAACAGTTCAATGGCGCGAATGACTTTGTCGCGTTCGCCCTGAAAATAATAAGCGCTTTGGCCCTGGACTTCCTGCACCCGCACGCCGGCGATGTCACGAATAGTGGTTTCTATCGACAAATCGCGATTGTATTTAACCGGCACTAACTGCGTGACAATACCCAAACTTTGCGGCACATCCTGCGGGTTGCGGCCAAAACCGAAGGTACCGGTCGGCTGATTATCCGCCGCTTTGGGATGGATGAAAAATACATCATCTTTTCGCGTCACCTGAATATTGCGGCTGGCCAGTAGTTCGCTTGCCAGAATAAACAAACGACGTGGGCTGACACTATCCTGAATGTTCAGGGAAAATGGCTGCTCTAAATTGGCGATGCCGTCAGCCAACACATAATTGACTTTGAGCTGTTCTCCAAATACGGTGTGAATAAACTCATCGCCCGGCAGTTCGTCAGCAGACAGTGTCAATTCGCCCTGGTCCGAAAAGGCAGAGGCTACATCCAGGCTGCTTTGTACGCGGGTGCGTTGCACGCTTAACGGCGTTAGCTCGGTATATCCGCCATTCGCTTTGGGCAAATCTTCCGGCGGTAATTCATTGGCAATGCTTGATGTGTTGCCTGAACCCGCAATTTTGCTTTGTGGAATGGTAAAAGTTGCCGGTTTGGTGGCACAGGCTGACAACGCCGCCAGCACAAATAAAGAGACCGTAGTGCGGACCAGATACATTTATTAATTTCCTTGCGCAGGCTGACCTGCTGCAGTGTTGTTTTTAAACAGGCGCAAGACGACTCGCTGGTCGCCCTGCTGAAAAATAACCAAATCCTGCTGTAATGTCGTGAGGCGGTAGCCGCTGACTTCATCCTGAAGCCGGACTGTTTTTAATTCGGCGTTGCTGCCATCGACCAGCCGCAACACAGCCTTGCGTTGCCCTTCCTGCAAAAATACCGCTTTCAGGCTGACTTGCAAGGCCCCAAGCTGCCCTGCCGACGGGTCGACAGGCATCGCTGCATGAGTCGCTTCGCCCGCTGCCACCGGCTGTAGTTGCAGTAACAAGGGTTCCAGCGCAGCAGTAAGTGGCGGTGGTGTTGGTACCTTCACCTCGGTTTGCGCGTCGATACTCTGCTGTGGTTTGGACTCCATGCCCGTATACAGCCTACTGTACAGGTTCAGGCTTGCCATAGCGGCCACTGCAACCAGTGTATATTTGACTTCAGGGAGCCAGAATTGACTGATTTTCATGACGGCTCCACTTTGACTAACAGATCCACAGTGATGAAAATTTCATACGACTGCGTTTGATCTGCCGGCACTTCGGCCGAAATCCATTCAGAGAGCATCAAATACGGATAACGTTGTTGCAGAGCAGATAAAGAGCGGACTAATGCAGGTACCTGAGCACTCAGGCGCAGGCTCGCCCTGCCACGTTGCACGGTGCTATCACTGTAGGGCTGGATACCTTGCCAGTTAAACAAAGCCACTGTGACACCTGCGGCTTCAAAATGAGATTGCAGTAACTGCTGTAGGACCTGTGCAGATTGCTCTGCTGAAGGCACCACCGGCATCGTATTCAGCATGTCTTGCTGCCGGTTTTGTAGCTGCGTCGTTTTATCCCTGACCTCTGCTTCAATCCCTGCCAATCGCTCGGCTTTATCCAAACGTTTGGCACTGATTTGCAGCTGTTGATGCATGTCGTCCTGCGCGGTTTGCCAGGGGACAAACACAAAACGAGCAATCAGTAGACTGCCAAGGACAGCCAAAGCCAGCTGCCGCTGATTATTTGTCATGGCTGGCAGCTCCGGATTTGAATTGGATCGACACCGTGAACTGCTCCTGCTCCCCGACTCTGCGGGTGGCATTGATATAGCTCGCTGAAGCGACAAAAGGCATTTGCTGGATCGCGCTTAAGGCTGCTGTTGCCTTTGCTGCGCGCGCGGTAAGCTCTGCAGCCCCGCCTTTTAATTGCAGACGCTCGACAGTGACTTGCTGACTGGTCAGCGACAACATTAATAAGCTGAGCTGTTCCGGGTAAACGGCTTGTTGTAATGAATCCGCAATCTCTTGCTGCAAAGCACGGCTAGTCTCGTATTGCTTTTGTAAATCCAGCAATTCGTTCACTTTCGGGCCCATCGCATCCGTCTGCTGTTGAATGCGACCGTTTTGCCAGTGCAACCAGCCAGAAACCAGCGTCAAATAAGCTGACCAGCCAACAAGAGCCGCAATCAGCATGGCGCGCCAGTTGAAGGACATCGATGATTGTTGTACCCGCCAAAAGCCGGTGTAAGACTGCAGCGGCAATGCCATAAGACCGCGGAGTAATAATAGTTGGTGCTCGGCACGACTGAGTTGCCGTACCGGCAAATCTGCCGGTAGCCCCTGCACCATTTTAAACCGGTTCGCATCGGCACAAATAGCGGTCTGTAGCGCCGAGTAGCTTTGACCATTCCAATGACAACAAAAGAAATTTTGTCCACTGTCCTGCACCGCTAACACTTCACCGGGAAGCGCACTGCCCAATAACAGGGTTTCAGGTAACCAAAAACCAGTCTTTAACTTCTCAGTCAGCGTTGGCGTCAGGGAATAAGTCGTCACTTGCTGCTGGCCATTCTGCAGCGGGCCGACCCGGTGCAACACGGGCTGCCCATGGAATTCCTGCGCCAGTACTGCTTTTAATGCAGAACCTGACAAGGCCGGATATTGTTTATGTTGCTCGCTGTAACATTCACGACCCAGAATTTGCACAAATTTAGCAGCGGTTGTCGCCACTAAACTGGCCTGTTGTGACGTAAATTGCCACTTGAACAGCTGCTGTTTGCTACAGACAGTCACCAGGCTTTCAGTCAGTCTTTGCAGCACAGGAACAATGCCGGTCGGAAGTTGCGGCCAGATTTCAACGATTTTCGGCATGATATTGATTTACATATTCCCAATAGGTGAATGGGTCTTCCTGATATGGTGACAGGCGGATGGTGTATCTGCGCGAAAGCTTAACATTGTTAACTTGGGAAGTGAAGGTCACCCGATAGCTGCCCGATGGGCCAAAAACCCAGTCATCGCTGTGAATAGCGCCCATCACAACACGCAACATGTCGCCATCCAGTTTGTTCGTTTGCCGCAATCTAGTCAGCTGGTCCGCCAGAGTTTTACCAAACATGACCTGCAGAACCAGATCCGGCATCACCAGCGGGTTTTGATAACTCTGCGGCGCTGTGCTGAGCCAGGGTAATAGTAAATCAGCCTGTGCCGGTGTCATACTTTTCAGAAAACGGATTTCGCTTTCCGTCTGCATCAGCTGATTCCGCACCCGGACTTCGGCCGGATAGGCTGATTGTTCAGCGCCATTGATCCCTGCGTCATTGTCATCATCTTGCCAATCCTGCAGTTGCCCTACCAACTGTGCTGCAGTCGACTCATCATTGAAATAGCGGAATAAACGGGCCATGTCGTTGTAATTGTACAAATTAATTAAACCACTAACGTCCTGCACCTGCATGTTGATGCCAGCAAAGGCGAAAGGTTCATCATGCAGATTCCACTGCAATTGGCCGTTCTCACTGCCCTGCAATGTCAATGGCTGGCTCAGCACAACAAATTTGAACTCGGCGTCTGCTGAATACAGTTGCAGCTCAGCCTGCGCCCTGTCAGTTAACTCTTGCGCGAGGGTTAATGCCGCTTTGGCTTTCAGATGCATGGAAATCAGCATCACAGATAAAATCATCGACAAAAACAACACTTGAAGTAAAGCAATACCACGTTGCGACTGGTTCATGTCTGAATGTCCCCGCGCTGATAGCGTTGCAGCAACAGGTTTTGCCGGTCCGGTATGACCAAATCGACCGCAAGCCCGTCAAGTTGCAGACGGATTTGCACTGGATGTTGGCGTTGTGTCATCCCATCCATTGCAGGTACCCAACGTTTGATGCGGTCGGTCTGGTCAGGAAACTGCTCATTAATTTTGAGCTCTAACTGTTGATAGAGGAATTCAAGCCGGTTGAACCGGGTATCCAGCACCATGCGGTGACTAAAAGGGAGTTCCTGCTCGGCATCCAGCAACAGCATATCCCGCAGCGACGCTTCTTCGTAGACCAGCTGAAACTGACCTTGGGGTGTCTCTTCACGAAAGACCCGGATCACCGCCAAAGCCCCGGGATTAAATACCGGCGACTGTGTCACAGCCGTAAAACCATTATCACGTCCGAGGAAGTAAAAGGCGCTGGTCTGCGCATTCTGTACCGCATATGGCACGATGCTGCGAACGGCGTTATAGAGTAAATCGGTTTGCCGGTAGGCTCTGAACTGAGCGGAATGCTGCTGTTGTTCACGTTGCCAGTACTGCATGTAAAGTTGATAACCATACATCGCAGTCCCGAGCACTATCATCAGTAAAGTCGCCGAAATCAGCATTTCGACCAGTGTAAAGCCACGTTGTCTCATTGCGGCACTCCCGGACCCTGGCGCCAAATCAACTCGGTGTAAGTCAGGATCTTTTGCTGATCTGCCACGGCTAACGTCAGCTCAACCTGATACAGATAAAAGCGTTCCGCAAACAAGGTACTGGTGCCGGATTCAAGCTCAAAGCGAGGCTTCGGTGCGGCAGCTGCAGTTTTCTCGGCTCGCCATTGAAAAGTCACCTGGCCGAACGTCCCCTGACCCGTCGCAGGCTGGCCCGGGCTTTGCTGCAGCTGTTGCTGAATGTCCGCTTTGACCAGAGGCAAAGGCTGTAACATCGCAATGATATTGTCGGCATGGCGGGCGCTGTTACGGGCAGTCAGAAAACTATCCGTTACCATGACCAGAACGATAAACATGATACTGCCGGCGATCAGCACTTCAATCAACGTGAAGCCTTTTGCTTTACCGCGCATTGTCCGCCTCAAAATCAAAAGTTCGGGGCTGACCGCGGACTAAAGCTGAAATCTGCGGTTGTGAGGCAAAACCGTTTCGGTTGATTTGCACCAGCTGGCGTGGAAAGAAGATATGACTAAAACTCTGGTTGAGCAGCACGTTTTGACCATCGCTACCCAGTAACTGTTTGCCATCCAGCTGCAGTTCAACCGGTTTCGCCTGCACATAAGCCTGTTGCACTGCTTTATTCAGCAACTGCTGTAATTGCATACTCTCGTAGACGGCTTCACTGCGTTCAATCTGCTTCATGCCTAATGGACCGACCAGACTTAAGACAAGTCCCATCAGCGCCATCACAATTAACAGTTCAACCAGACTGAAGCCGCGCTGTGTCATATCAAAGCGCCGATGTGCCGGAGGTGATACTCATCATCAGGATCACGACGACCCCACCGACCAGGCCACCCATGAACAGGATCATCAGAGGCTCGAGTAAACTGGTAAACCGCAGTACCCACTGACTGAACTCTTTTTGGCTGCGATTGGTGATTTCATTGAAGATGCGGCCCAGTTCGCCGGTCTCTTCCCCAACCACTAACAGCGACTGATAAAACTGCGGGTAAATCCGGCTCTGGCCCAGGACGGCAGATAACTGCTCGCCACGTTTCACCCGTGCAATGGCTGATTCCAGCTCGTGGCGCAGTTGTGGCTGGCGCACACTGCCTGCGGCCAGCGTCATCGCCTGATCAATCGAAACGCCGGCGTTTAGCATCATCGACAAAGCACCATTAAAGCGGATCCGTTCTAACAACAGCGTTAAGGTACGTAAAAAAGGCAACCTGAGCTGGGTGCGGGAGATCATCGCCTGCCATTGTGGTTTATGCCATGACGACTTCACCAGCGCAGCCAACCCCAGCAAAAACAACAGCAGATACCACTGGTAATGACCAAACCAATCTGCGGTACCGAGTAGAATTTCCGTATAGATGGGAAGATCCTGCTGTCCCCGGAACATTTGCGCCATGTTCGGTACCACAAAGTTCAGGATAAACAGCAAAGCGCCCAGACAGACACTCAACACCACCGCAGGATAAGTCATCGCTTGCGTGACTTTTTGTTGTAAATCGCGCCGAAAGGCTAAATCTTCCGCCAACTTGCGGAACATCTGCGCGAGTTGACCAGTGGCTTCACCAATCTCAACCAAGTTGATGTACAGCGCGTCGAAGACCCCCGTTTGGCGCAAAACCTGTGACAACTGCAGACCTTTCTTTAAATCGCCACTGATTTTATTCAGAAGTTCAGCCTGCGCTGGTTTCGACGCACTACGCGCCAGCACTTCAACACCTTTATCAATTTTTAATCCGGCGTCTAGCAGCACAGAGAGCTCCGCGGTCAGGAACTCTAAATCACTGAGAGATAACTTACGGTTGATACTGAAACTACGGCGCTTTTGCTCCGGTTGCAGATCACTGACCAGCAGACCTCTAGCTTTTAACTGTTGACGGGCATCGTCCTGATCCAGCGCAGTCAGAACACCCTTCAGCGGTGCGCCAGCCTGATCAAAAGCTTTGTAACTGTATCTGTTCATCGTGCTTTGTTCATGTTAGCTGGCTGCTCTGCGTACTTCGTCCAGAGTGGTGACACCCAGCGCGACTTTGAGGAAACCATCACTTAACAGAGTGCGGCCACCGCGTTGCAGATTCAGTTTACGGGCCGCCAGTATAAAGTTCTGATCTTTTGGTAAGGATTGGATTGCTTCATCACAGCGCAAATATTCGATAATAGCGACACGACCACGATAGCCGCTGAAATTGCAATGTTCACACCCACAGGCTTTACGCAACGATAATTCAGTCACACCAGCCTGCCCGGCAACATCGGCTAATTGTGCTGCGAACTTAGGCTCTAATGTTGCGGTATCAGGTTCAGCACAATGCTCACACAATTTTCGCACTAAGCGCTGCGCCACAATCGAAATCAACGCAGCGTTCAGTAAAAACTCGTCGACTCCTAAATCGAGTAAACGGGTAAAAGCGCTCGGCGCATCATTGGTGTGAACGGTAGAAAACACGAGATGACCCGTTAAAGCCGACTGCATCGCAATCGATGCCGTTTCGCGGTCGCGGATCTCACCAAGCATCACAATATCCGGATCTTGCCGGACTATACTGCGCAGGCCGGCCGCAAAATCAAAACCGATATCGGGTTGTACTTGTACCTGATTGACTCCGTCTAACTGGTACTCCACCGGATCTTCCAGTGTGATAATTTTCACTTCCGGTGAATTCAGCTGATGCAAAAAAGTATACAAACTGGTGGTTTTACCAGAGCCGGTCGGGCCTGTGAGCAAAATAACACCAGCTGTGCGCTGCAAATCTTCCTGAATCAACCGTTCGAGGTCGGCAGAGATACCCAGCGTGGCCATGTCATAACGAATGGAATCTTTGCGCAGGAAACGCATCACAACGCTCTCACCATCATTCAGCGGCAAGCAGGACACACGGATATCAAGATCGATACCACTGATGCGCATTTCAATTTTACCATCCTGTGGCCGACGTTTTTCGGCAATATCCATATTGCTCAGGATTTTTAACCGAGTGACCAGAGGCATCACCAACGATGCGCTGATTTGCTCGATCTCTTGTAACACACCATCAATACGTAAACGCACTCTGGCGCGGCCATGTTCTGGTTCAACGTGCATATCAGAGGCACGTAGTTTCAATGCCCGCGTAATGAGGGAGTTCAGCAAATGTACCGTCGGCGCTTCGGAGGCAAGTTCGCGCAGACGGGCTTCTTCGTGCGATGTCAAAGACTCAAGCCGGCTCTGTTCCTGCGTTTGCGCGGCCAGCAATTTAAGCGTGGCAAGCTGCTCAGTGGGTAACAAACTTAATGCCACCGGTACTTGCAAGCCGGCAATCAGCTCCTGGGCTTCAGCATCAAGCGGAGTCGCGGTATAAAACAACCAGCCGTTGTCGTCAAAGCGGTATGGGATCCACAGTTTGGCAAGCAAAGCGTCCAGCGGTAACTGATGAGCTGCTTCGGGTAAAGTCCATTCATTGTCGGGAATTTGCAGAGCGAGCGGCAACCCCAGCAATTCAGCATAAAATTCCGGCAGAATTTCGCTGGCGGCAGCCCCGAGAGATATCAGGATCTGTTCAAGCTGACCACCGTATTTACGCTGATAAGTCCGGGCTTTTTCAATCTCTTCGCCGGCGACACCAAATCGGGTCTTTAGCAGCTCAACAGGATCGATCATGATGCAACAACATCCGCGTCCAGATCAGTGCCGCCTTTTTTGCCATCTGCACCATAGGACATCAATTGGTATGGCTGATTATTTTCGCCCGGCTTTACAATCACATAAGGGTTGCCCCATGGATCCAGCGGGACTTCTTTTGGCAGGTAAGGACCATCCCAGCCTTTCTTGCTGCTTTTGACCAGTTCATCGAGACTGGCAGGGAAATCCCCCACATCCAAGCGATAGGTATCTATTGAAGTCTGCAGCATTTTCATTTGCGCCATTGCAGTTTTTTGCTTTGAACTATCCAGTTTGCTGAACATTTCCGGCGCAACCAGCGAGACAATCAACCCCATGATGGCGATAACAATTAACAACTCAAGTAATGAAAAACCTTGTTTAATAGCTGACTTCATTTTTCTTTCCATTTGAACGAACTGGTCTGATTATGCCGAATCTGACCGTTATTGTGAATGTATATCCGGTACTCTGGCTAGACCTTACGACCGAGCCAACGCAAAACGGTCATTTTCAGCGCAAGTGGCCACAATGGCAGCGGACAATCGCGAAAAATTTGCCCTAGCGTGACAGGCCCGGCATAAAGCTGCGCATAAAAATGCTGAGCCCGGTATTGCATAGGGGTCATTAATGCGCGGTGCTTTTCCGCCAGCATGAGCTGACCTTGCAAACGACGTTGTTGTGTTGAGATCCGGGGTAATTCATGTGCCTGATGGACCAGATAGTTCTGTAAATCCAGCCGCTGTCCGGCCAGTCCTGCTGCACAGAGTCGGATCCATAAATCATAATCCTGACAGGCGGGCAAAGCCGGATCAAAACCGCCGATCTGGCGCAACACTCCGGTTCGGCAAAAAATCTGATTACCGACCAAGTTTTTCATCAGAAGTTGCTGCAATCCGAACTGCAACGACCCGGTTAACCCACGCAACGTTTGGCCAGAAGCCAGCGCATATTGATAACCAGAACAAAAAAATCCAATTTCAGGGTTCTGTTGCGCTGCGCAGACAAAACTACGGATCCGCCCGGCCAGAAACTCGTCGTCATCGTCCAGACCAGTAATAAACTCACCACTAGCCTCAGCAATGGCCAAATTCCTCGCCTGAGGTGCGCCCGCACTGGGAGATAGCCTAAACAAACGAATCCGCTGGTCTTTTGCAGCCATCGCAGCAATCTGAGCGGCAGCTGCTTCATCAGAGCCATCATCAACCAGTAAAATTTCTATGGCCCCATAATCCTGTGACAGACAAGATAGCAGCGCGCGCTGCAATAATTGCGGCCGGTTTTTTGTTGGAATATACACAGAAACGAGAGGCTGATTCATCGCGGGCGTGGCCGGTTCGTGGTCAGATAGTTACGTAGCAATCGCAATCCCTGATAAAGTCCAAGCGGCAAATAACTACCACATTGAATAAGCAATGACATCAACAAAGATTGCTGACGGAGCAACCCGGCGTAGCCGCGTGCAACATCACACCGGCCAAAACGCAAAGCGCCGAAGGCCGCAACCAAAACGTTATGCCGAATAAACCGGTCGATCTGTTGCACTTTCTCAGCGGCGAGATTCTGAGTCCAGCGCCGATCCCGCAGGAAATAAACCAGATGCCAGGCTAACTCCTGGGTCTGCTGATGAACAGTGCGGTTTTCGGCATTTTGATAGACCACTGCTGCCGTTTTTGCGCTATACAGCATCGGCCCGGTTAATGCTGCCTGGAGCCAGACAAAGATATCCTCGCCGATCCGAATACCTGCAGGAAAACCGCCGATATCCAGCAATAGTTCACGACGAATGGCAAAAGATGAAGCGCAAATCAAACTGCGATTTTGCCGGTAAGCCGTAAAAAAATCTGCAACTGGACCGGCAAACTCCGGAGCAAAACTACTATTCAACTGCATCATTCGGCCATGTTCATCAACGATATCAAAACGGCAGCTATACAACGCGGCTTCAGGTGCTTGTCTAATCAGGCACGCCATCTGGCTAAGAAATTCTGGCAAGTATTGGTCGTCAGCGTCGAGGAAACACAAATACTTGCCCCGAGCATGCAACATACCCTGATTACGTGCGGCTGCGACCCCCTGATTGGATTGCCTTATCAGGCGAACGCGCGGGTCCGCAAATGCTGCGGCACGCACATAGCTTTCATCTGTGGAGCCATCATCAACCACCAGTAATTCGAAGTTGGGATAGTGCTGGGCCAACACTGACGCTATCGCTCTGCCGACTGATAGTTCCTTGTTATAAAGCGGTATGATCACCGAGAGGAATAGATCTCCGGTTTTACCAACGTCTGGCGGGTTATGTTGCATCCGGCAGCGCCTGCCCTGCTCTCAGGCGATAGCAGACCCACAGTACCGGTCCCCATGCCAAAGCAAAGGCCACAGATAAATTCAAAACACCAGCGACATACAGACCAGCGATGGGAGCCAACCAAGTCAGATTGTAACCGCTGACCAGCAAACTGACTTTACTGTGGCTATCCCAGCGTCGACTTAAAATTTGATAAGCGTGTAGTTTATGTGCAGTCCAGATTTTTTGACCGGTCATCAATCGTACCGTCAGAGTCCAGCTGGCATCCAGGATAAATACTGACATCATGATAATACATGACCACAGCAAAGCCTTTGAACTTGCTGCCACTAGCACCATCAGCAACACAAAGATAGTGCCCAGAGCTCCGCTCCCTGCATCGCCCATGAAAATCCGGCTATGGGGAAAATTCCAGAACAGAAATCCAGCCATCACGGCAGCCAACAAACCACAGAGTTGTGCCAACTGTGGTTGGTGCTGCCAGTAGCACAAGCCCGCGATCACCAAAGCGACACTCATTGCCTGTAGTGTCGCAATACCGTCGATACCGTCCATAAAGTTATAAAGATTGATCAACCAGACTGCCGCCAGAATCAATGGTAACCATAGCCAGACCGGCTGAAAACTCTGTGCCAGCGCTGGATACAATAATAAAGACGCCACGGCAATTTGGACCAGTAACCGGCTAAGCACGGGCAAACCAAGGATGTCGTCTATCATCCCGACCAGCATCATCACGCCAACCGCAACAAACTGCCAGCCGTGTAACGCTGGCACCCACTGTTGCTCAGAAGCCAGATAAGTACCCAGCAGAAAAGCCAGTACAAACACCACCCCTCCCCCGCGCACTGTAGGCCGGGAGTGGCTGCTACGCGGCCCGGGTATATCCTGCAGGACCTTTTGACCGGCAAACCTGATCCACAACCAGGTGCCGGCAAAAGTAACGAAGAATGCGAGCAGACTAAGCAACATCATGTGCGACGAGATCCTTTGTATTCCGAGCCAACTTTGCGAATGATTTCGCCGACAGTCTGCTGCGGCCGCCAATTGATCAGTTCAAATAACTGGCTGCTATCAGCCTCCAGCGTCAGGCAAAGTTTTTTATACATTTTTTTCTGCCCCACACAGATCAACAGCATTTTTAACAGCCAGGCCGGGACATAAAATAACCGTGATGTTTTTCCCATGCCCTGAGATAGATTGCTCAGCAACGTCGCTAAGGTTACCGCGTCTTGCTCGGCCGCGATTAAGGTAAAATCCCCTTGTAACGGCGCGCGAATCAACCGGTGCAGAATTTGATTTAAGGTCTCAATCCCCAAAAACGATTTGCGATTATTGAGTCCGGCAAAAGGCAGCGGTATACCAAGCGCAACCAGACGTAATAGTTTGCCAAAATTGCCCGGAGCGTCAGCGCCATAAACTAATGGCAGACGCAGAATCGTACAATTGTAGTGCCGGTTCGGTACACTCAGCAGGGCCAGCTCAGCCGCCAGTTTTGACTCCGCATAGGGGTGATCCGGATGCACTGTACTATTCGGTCCAACGATATCATCACGGCTGCTGCCATAAACACCGACAGAACTGATAAATATAAAGTTGCTAATCCGCTGCTGCGCTCCGGCCTGTGCTATCGCGCGGGTTGTCGCCACATTGGCTTCAAAAAAGCCTTCTACCTGCAATTCGGCCGGTAAATCACGATGTGCCAGTCCCGCCAGATGGATCACAAAATCATCCGGCAACAATAGGTTTTGCCAGGCACTTTCATCGCGAAAATCAGCTATCTGCCGAACGACCACACCTGCAGGGACAGCCCAACTTAAAGGCCGCCTGACAACCAGTAGCAGGGATATGTGGGGCTGTACTGCCAGATATTCGACCAAATGTCGGCCGATAAAACCACTGGCTCCGGTCAGCACGACTCTGTTCATGCAGTCTCCAGCAGTTGACGATACAAGGTCAGTATACGGGTGCTGTTTTGATGCAAAGTAAAAAATTGCTCAAAGCGGCTGCGGGCTTCTGCGCCCATCCTTTGCCGTAATCCCGGTTCGGCGATGAGCTTGCCCAGACATTGGCCCAGATGACTGACATCCTGAGGCGCAACCAGGTAACCATTAAGGTCATCAGCCACCATTTCAGCCATACCGCCAACGTTGGTTGCTACCACCGGCAGACCAGCACGCATCGCTTCAATCACACTGACCGGCAGGCTTTCACTGAGACTACTGAGGACAAATACATCTGATTGCGCCAATAATTCAACAACATCTGACCGTTCGCCGAGGAATTCCACCTGCTCCAGTCCAAGTTCCTGTGCCAATTGACGGCAACATTGCAGGGTCGGACCACTGCCAACCAGCTTTAAGCACCAACTCTGTGCGGCCACACCAGCCATCGCTTTTAATAAAGTGATTTGATCTTTCGGATCTTCAAACCGCGCGACCGAGATGAGCCTGCAGCAGGATGGATCAGTGGCTTTTGGCAAAGTTGCGCACTCGGCTATACCGTTATGTACCAGCGCCAGCTGCGCCGGCTTGGCACCGAGCAGGTTTCGGGCAATGTTGAAATCACGCTGACATACCAACACCAGTTGATCTGTCAGTGGCATCAGTAACCGTTCCAACCAGCGGAAGCATCGGGCTTTTTTACCCTGATACATGCTAAAAGACCATCCATGCACCGAATAGATCACCGGAACCCGCTGCAACTTCGCCACGACCCGCCCCAACAATCCTGCTTTCGCCGAATGCAGGTGCAACACATCAGGGCGCAGTTGTCGCAATAACCGGCTCAATCGAATGAAACAGCGTAAATCCTGCATTGGCGATATTTGCCGTAACAATAAAGGCTCAACAATGATTGAGAGCCCACGCTGCTGAGCCAGTTGCGCCACAATGTCGCCCGGCCCTAATAAAATAGTGACATCACAACCGCGGCGCTGCATTTCGCTGGCCAGTTCCAGTACATGCATACTGGCGCCGCCGATGACATCACCGCGGGTGACGATATAGAGAATTTTCATCCGCAACTGACTCAGCGCTTGACCGATGCGGTGGTCAGCACAGTGCGTAATACATCGCAGGACTTTTGCATTTCCTGTGCAGTCAACGTCGGGTGCACCAGTAACATCAGGCTGGTATCGCCTAACAAACGGGCATTCGGTAGCCGCGTAGCTGGCCGCCAGGCCGTATTGTCAAAGGCTTTTTCCAGATACACTTCTGAGCAACTGCCGTGATAACAAGGCACACCAGCAGCGTTGATTTCACGGATCAAGCGTTCCCGGTCCCAGCCCGGCGCAAAAAATTCAGGTTGAATAAAGAAATAGTGTTTGTAACCACCATGCTGCACGTCCGCCGGAACCTGTTGCTGGCGCAGTAATGGGAAATCTGCGGCGGCGGCATTTAACTGTGCCATATGCTGGTTACGGATCTCAGTCCAGCCAGCCATTCTGGCGAGCTGAATGCGGCCAATCACAGCCTGTATTTCCAACATCCGCCAGTTGGTGCCAAAACTGTCATGCACCCAACGGAAGCCAGCCGCATGTTCTTTGTGATAGACCGAATCAAAGCTTTTGCCGTGATCTTTATAGGACCACATAAAGGACCACAGATCTTTGTCATTGGTCGTGACCATGCCGCCTTCACCACCAGTGGTCATGATTTTGTCCTGGCAGAAAGACCAGGCGCCAATGTGGCCAATTGAACCGACAGAACGGCCCTTATACTTTGCCCCATGCGCCTGCGCACAATCTTCAATCACATAAAAACCATGCTGCTGCGCCAGCGCCATAATCGGGTCCATATCAGCCGGCATACCGGCAAGATGTACCACAATCACCGCTTTGGTATTTGGCGTAATAGCTGCAGCAATGGTTTCGGCAGAAAGATTTTGTGTATTGAGGTCGACATCGGCAAACACCGGCGTGGCTCCAGCCGTGACAACACAAGACACTGATGCAAGGAAAGTTCTTGGTGTGACAATCACTTCATCACCAGGTCCAATGTTCAGTGCTTTGAGCGCAACATCCAGTGCCAGTGTGCCATTGGCCAGCGCTACGGCATATTGAGTACCAGCCCATACAGCAAATTCTTTTTCAAATTCACGGCATTCCTGACCGGTCCAGTAATTGACTTTATTACTGAGCACTACGCGGCTCACCGCATCAGCTTCTTCCTGAGTAAAAGAAGGCCAGGCTGAAAAAGAAGTATTTAACATGCAATTACCGTTTTATCTGATGGTTACTAATCTGGACAAGCTGCTGAATAAATCAACGCCATCCCAGATATAATCAAAATCGAGTCCCTGCCCGACCGGCACCAGCCGGTCAAGCCCCGGCACCCCAGCCTGCAGCCACTGTTGCAGCTCGACGGCAGAGATCCCAAAATATGTCAGTGTCTGCACGCCACGGTGCAGCACAGCATTCAATTCACTGAGTTGACTCACTGCAGCTTGCAGAAAAGTCCCGCGGCCACAATGATCCCTGGTATCAATCAATCCAAGCAGCGCGGTATTCAATACCGTCAAAGTCAGATCTGAATCCACCGGACTCAACTCCGACTGATACCCAATCGCGTGTTCCGCCACAAACACCAGTTTCTGCATAAAATCTGCCGCAATCAGGCCATGCGGATACTGACTAACCGCTGAATTGACTGCTGGCCAGAACTTCGCAGTGGCCAGATTAACAATATTGTCATCTCCAAGCCAGCACACTGAACGCGGTGACGAGCAAGCCTGTTGAGCAAACAGATAAGTATCGCTGACAAAAGCCCGCACTAATTTGGTGAACTCGGCATCATCGGCCGCAAGCACAGCCTCTGCCGACAACAACGCCAGCGAGTACTTATTGGCAAATTTAATATCTACTGCGGTCGGGCGAACCGGCAAACTACTGAAATAGCCAACGGTCTGGTCACCGCCCCATAACATCCGGGCGTCGCACCAGCCAGACAAGGTACGGCTAATACCATCATCATGCGGATAAGTCACCACCAACAGACTCTGACTGATCGGATTGTCCGGCAACGCCGTCAGCGCCTGATTCAGCACCTGCAGAATGAGCTGCTGTTGCGCCGACGATTTTGACGATAACCGCACCAGATTTTTATTCCCCATCAACAGGGAAATCACCAGTGAATAGATAAAAATGGTGTCTACGTTAGACGGCGCGACATGAAACACCAGACCACGGGGGAGTCGAACCGCGTGACTGATCACCGACGACGGCACTGCCGCCTGCTCCGCCAGACGGCTGATATTGGCTTTGCGTAGCCAGTAACCCAAAGCAATCATTTCCGGATGGGCTTTAAAAGCCGGCTCCCGCAATAATTGCCGCGATAAGGTTTCGACAAATTCAAGTGCAGCTGCGGAAAATGGTGTCAGCAAATCCGTGCGGGTCTGACAGAAATGTTCAATAGATTGCGCGGATTGTTGCGGCGCCAGCAGACGGATAGCGGAAAGCGTCATGATTTCACCTCAGCGGCATGGGTATCAGAACAGCCGCGCACTTCAGCTTTGGGTAACCGACCATGCACATGAAAATATTTGCCGTTGAGACCACAAAGGCAATCGTCTTCGCCAAACACAGTGCCTAAATCCTCAGTCAACAACCGATGCCCCGGATAACTTGAAGGCAACACACTGCTGACAGCTATCAGACCTTGTTGGCCGAATGGCATTTTCTGCATGGTCTGTGCATCAACGATGTCGATGTCTGCATAGTCCGGCGCATGCAGATAACCGTGCGGACATTCGACGAAAATGGAGCCAACTTGTTCCACCATGCCGTAGAAGTTATGCACCCGTTGGATCCCACAAGTATCCAACGCGACTTGTTTAAACACTGAGTTATCGACGGCGATATCAATCAGCTTTTTCCAGCCACCACTATGCACCAGTACAGAGCCGGCTAAATCCAGCCGCTGGCCATTTTGTTGCAGCACCTGAAAAAAATACTGCCACACCATAAAAGTGAAACCGAAGATAAATACTGGTTTGCCCTGGTGCTTTTCAATAAAGGCCTGTACACGTTCGAGATTGATTTGCATGTCATCATCAAGTGCGTAAGTATGATCCCGACCAAATGTCGACAAGCCCAGAATACCGGCACCGCGCGCCGAAAATGACAACCGGTCTTTAACCACGGAAGGATGGTCGATAATCAGCATCGGCAGCCGTTGCACGCCAAGATAATGCTGCATAATCTTCACCAGCACTTTACTCTGATGCGCTGCAGTTTGGCGGTCCAGCACAATGCGGGATACCTGCTGAGAAGTTGTACCTGATGACGTCAATACTTTAAAAACATCATCTTGTGTGACACTCTTCAGCTCAAATTGTTTAAACAGGCGCACTGGTAAATACACCTGCTGGCCAAACCAACCGCTTTGTGCCAGCGAACTGGCGATGCGGCGGTACAACTCACAATGCTGCTGATGATGTGCATCAAGCGCATTCAGGTGCTGTTGTAATGCCAGTTGTTTTTCAGCTGCAGCCAGACTGTAGGGCGACTGTTGCTGATAAAAGAAATCCAGATTATTCATATTGCGCCATCAATGCTTTGATGGCCTGGCCATCTACTTTTCCATTACTGCTGCGTGGGATCGCTGCGATCTGATGGACAGCGATAGCGTTGACGTTGATCTTAAACAGCGCTGAAAGTTCCGTTGCAAGCGCTGCTGGTTCCGTCACTGCGCGGTCGCTGATAAAAATGACCAGTTTATCATCGCGGCCTGTGCTGGTTGCATCCAGTCCACGGCGGGCCAGCATTTCATCAACGGTATCAAGACTGATCCGCAGACCAAACATTTTGATAAAACGTTTCGCCCGCCCGGTGATATAAAAATACCCATCCTGATCACAATAACCAATATCTCCGGTAGCAAGCTGGCCAAGGCATTCATCGCCAAGAGCCAGATCAGCCAGCGATTCGGCATATCCCAGCATGACATTGGGCCCCTGATAAATCAGTTCGCCTTCGGTATCTGCAGAATCGACCAGCTGTCCGTCCGCCAGACGGATCCAGAGTTTGCCGCCAGGAATAGCCCGGCCGATGGAGCCGGTTTTGACTGCCAAAAGGTCTGCGGGTAAATAAGCAATGCGGGCCGTCGCTTCGGTCTGGCCATACATCACCACGAATTGCTGTTGTTTCGCCTGGGTTTGCTGCTGAAAGTACAGCAAGCTGTCATTATCCAACCGGCCACCAGCCTGGGTCAGGTAACGCACTGAATCTGTTTTAAACCGTTCGTACCGCATTTTGCGCAGCATTTGCCAGATATAAGGCACGCCTGACAGCGACGATACCTGATGCTGCTGCACTAACTGCCAAAATTCCCGAGACAACAACCCAAAAGCGGTCAGCACCAGCTTGGCTCCGGCCTGCAGATGACTGTTAAGGATGGATAAACCGTAGGAGTAATGCAGTGGCATTGTAGTGATGGCTGTCTCCGTGGCATTCAGCCGCAGGTAATCCACAATGGCACTGGCATTACTTTGCAAATTCTGCCGACTTAACCGCACCAACTTCGGCGAGCCCGTAGTGCCGGAAGTTGATAACATTAACGCTAAATCCGCATGCAGTGCCAGCGGCTCCTGATGTAACACGTTGATTTCAGAGCCGCGCAACAACACATTTGGTTGGTAGGTCGCTAACAATGCCTGCAACAAATCAGGGGCTAACGAGGTATCAAGCAGAATAATCGGGTGTCCGGCTTGCAAAGCGGCAAGATACCAGCAAACACTCTGCAAATCAGTATCCATACAAAGCGCTATCAAAGACCGGGTCGGCGGCAGCTGCTCGGTACAGGCAGTGACGCGCCGTGCCAACTCAGCGTAAATAACTTCACCTTCCAGCTGATCGACAATAGCGACCGCTGTTCGCTCTGACAGTGCTAAATCCCAAAAAAAGCTCATGGATCAGGCCTTTGCCATTAAATTAACATACCGCCGTCCACACCAATAATCTGGCCTGTGACATAAGCGGATAAATCTGAAGCCAAAAATGCCGCAACACCGGCAATTTCTTCCGGTGTACCAATCCGTTTCATCGCAACCGAAGCAACCCGCGTCTCGAACACTGCGGACGGGATAGACCGCGCCATATCGGTATCGATAAAACCAGGCGCAATCGCATTGACGCGGATGTGACTAACCGCCAGCTCTTTAGCCAATGATTTAGTAATGCCAATGACGGCGGCTTTAGAGCCACCATACACTGCCTGACCACTATTGCCGTTTGTACCGATAATAGATGTCAGATTGACAATACTGCCGGTTTTGGCTTTTGCCATAATGCGCGCGGCATACTGGCTCATATACAACACGGCATAGGTATTAATCGAGAATGTCCGCTCAATTTGTGCCGGCGTCACCATGCCAATCAACGCATCATCGAGGATGCCGGCATTATTGACCAACACATCAATGGCTTTGGATTTGGTCAGAAATTCTTTGTAGGCCAATTTGACTGAATTCGGGTCGGCAACATCACAAACAAAAGCATCAGCCCGACCACCAGAGGCATTCAGCTCTGCCACGACCTCATTTACACGCTGAGGGTCCCGGCCGTTGACAAAAACCCAGGCGCCTTGTGCCGCAAAAAACTTCGCGATGGCAAGGCCAATACCGCGGGTCGCGCCTGTGACGATACAGATTTTGTCCTTGAGCAGCATGTCAGAGACTGATCTCATAACGGGCCAGGATCTCTTTGGCTTTCGCTACGGAACTCATATCAATAATGTCATCTGTATCAAGCATGATATCGAAGGCATCTTCCAGTGCTGCAATCAATGTCATGTGCGCAACTGAGTCCCATTGTGGAATCGTATTGTATTGAAGTTCATCCGTGACCTGTTCAGCCGGGATGCCGAGTGACTCTGCAAAACATTGGATTAAAGTCGCTTGCGACATGGCTTACCTCATTAATCTGTTGTGTACGACAAGATATTCGCCCCGAAGAGACACAATCGACTTTTCGGGGGCGTCAGATTTTACATAAGAATGGCTGTCAACAATACCCTTATCTGCGAGAGATTTACCGGGGAAGATGGTCGACCGGGTGCCAAGGAAACATAACTCACCGACTTTGGCATTACCGTTGACTGCGGCAAAGGGCGACAACACACTGCAAAAACCAATCACCGCTTCATGACCAATACTGCAGTGAACATTCACGGCTACATTAGCTGCGACTGACGCTTTGGCATTAATAACGGAATAAGGTGCGACGATACAACCTTCCGCTAACTCAGCACTGCGCGCGACGATGGCAGTTGGATGTACATAAGTGTAGAACACAGCACCTTTTTGTTTTAGCAAGTCATAACAACGTTTGCGATGCAGCACATTGCCAATAGTGATTAAAAATACATCATCCGCTTGCGGCTCGTAATCAGCCACAGCGCCTAAGTGCGGTAAAAGCTGCTGCGCACAATGTGCCGCATCATCAAGCACCCCTTTAAGGTGAACCTGTTGCAGAGCCTGTGCATCAACTTGCAGATAATCATAAAGTTCGAGAAAAAAACCACCGGCACCAACCAGAATCAGATTTTTCATTGGGCACTCCCGGTAAACTTTGTTGTAGTCGCTTCACCAGCTGCCGCGATCCCTTCCCGGACAAGCACTTTTCTGACGGTCATCCACAAGATCCGCATGTCCAGCCACAGACTTTGATTATCGACATACCAAACATCCAGAGAGAATTTATCTTCCCAGCTAATGGCATTGCGGCCATTCACTTGCGCCCAGCCAGTAATACCAGGCCGCGCTTCATGCCGGCGGGCTTGTTCAGCGGTATAAAGTGGCAGATATTCCATCAGCAGCGGGCGCGGGCCAACCAGGCTCATCTCGCCTTTTAATACATTCCAAAGCTCAGGTAGTTCATCCAGACTGGTCGAGCGCAGGAAACGGCCAAAGGACGTTAATCGAACGTCATCCGGCAGCAACTCACCTTTTTCATCCTTCACATCAGTCATAGTCCGGAACTTATACATCCGAAAGGGTTTGCCGGCCAGGCCAGGCCGGACCTGACTAAAGACCACAGGTGAGCCCAGTTTGCGCCTTACTAAAAATGCTAACACTAACAACACTGGCCACAGGCAGAAGAGTCCAGCTGCGGCGGCAAGAAAATCGATCAAGCGTTTCACTTATTGAAAATTCCCATGGTTGTCAGCATCTGTTGATTGACTTTTTGTACATCGTATTTTTGTTCGGCAATCCGCCGCCCCTGTTGCCCCATAGCTTCAACCTGCTGCCGGTCTCGCACCAAATCTAACATCGCTTGTGCAAGCGCCTCGGCTGATTTAATCGGCACCAACAAGCCATTGACGCCAGGGATCACCGTTTCGCGGCAGCCAGGTGCGTCTGTAGTTATGACGGCCCTTGCCATCGCCATCGCTTCTAAGACTGTTCTCGGTGTACCTTCTCTGTATGAGGGCAATACGTAAATAGTGCTATCTGCAATTGCTGGACGTACATCTTTTAATCGACCCAAAAACTCTATCACGCCGTCCTGAATCCAACTGTCCAGCTCCGCTTGTGCAATAGCGTCAGGTGCATCATCAATCCAGCCGGCTAACCGGAATTTGCACTGCGGATATTGCTGATGTACCAAGCGCGCGGCGGTCACATATTCGCGCACGCCCTTATCACCCAACAAGCGGGCAATCAGCAAAAATGCCGGTTGTGCCGGTAAAGGCATAGGACTAAAGATACTGATATCAATACCGGAGCCATTCACTACGACAGTTTTGTCTGCAGCCGACAGAATTCCCCGTTGCACAAACAAATCTCTGTCATCTGGGTTTTGAAAAAAGACCCGGTGCGTAAAATGCAGTGCGACCTGATAAAGGCGAGTCGCAATACGACGCAGTAATGTTCGTTGACCAGACTCACCGGCAAAGGCATAGCCTAAACCGGTGACTAAGGCATAACGTTCTGGCACTCGCGCCAACCAGGCCGCCAGCGAGCCATAAATCACCGGTTTGATGGTATACCCCAACACCCGTTCAGGGCGGATTTGTCGCATCAAGCGGTATAAGCACAGTAACGTTTTCAGGTCATGCCAGGGATTCATGCCGGTGCGGTTCATCGACACACTATGGATACGGACTCCCTTGGCAAGCAACTTTGCCACAACTTCAGGATGCTCACAAAGTCCGGGCGCAGCCGCGTGCACTTCCTGACCGCTGGCAATCAGGGCCTCGATTAATGGGCCGCGAAAATTCGTCAGGGATTCGCTGTACCCTGCAACCAATAAAAACTTCATTGTTCCGCAAGCCAGGCCTGAAACATCAATACGTTCCACAAATGATACTGCCAATTGTGACTGCCGCTCTGATGCTGCAACCACATAGTTCTGATGGTTTCTGTGCGGAAATAGCCTTGCTGGTCCAGCAAACGGCTATCCAGCAGCTGCTCTGCCCAATCTCGCAACGGCCCACGCAACCATTGGTCTAGAGGAATACCAAACCCCATTTTGGGTCTTTCGATCAATTCTTTCGGCACGTGGCGATACAGTACCTGCCGTAACAGCCACTTCCCCTGGCCCTGGCGTATCTTGAAATGCAAAGGCAATTGCCAGGCAAATTCAACTAAACGATGATCCAACATCGGGACCCGGGTTTCGAGGCTCGTCGCCATCGCTGCGCGGTCAACTTTGGTTAAAATGTCGTCAGCCATGTACGTTTGCGCGTCCATTGCCATCATAAAATGTTCGAGACTATCGGTTTTTGGCCAAAGAGCAGGATCCGTCAGCATAGTCTTGGGCTCATGCCCAGCCAACACCACTTTTTCAGGTTCGTGCCAATGACTAGTTAAGCGTCGGTAAAACTGCTGCCCATCCGGCAATGCCAGCACTTCGGCCAGTTTACGCGCTTTTTCCCCCGGAATCGCCAGGTGCAATTTTTTAGGCAGCAGTGGTTTTGCCAGTTCAAACAGCTGATCCCAACGTTTTGGCGGAACTGCATTCAGCAAGCCTGCTGCAGCTTTGCGGCAAAATAACGGCGCTTTTTGGAAAGGCCCCCATACCTTACCTGCTGCCAAATGCCGGTTGTAACCACCAAATAGTTCGTCCCCACCATCACCACTCAGTGCCACAGTGACATGCTGTCTTGCCAGCTGACTCACCAGAAAAGTTGGAATTTGCGAACTATCTGCAAATGGCTCGCAGTACATAGATGGGAGACGAGGAATAACGTCCAGTGCGTCTTGTGGGCTGACGTATAACTCCGTATGGTCAGTCTGCAGATGTCTGGCGACATCTTTTGCACATATGGCTTCGTCAAACCCAGCTTCATTAAAACCAATGGTAAAAGTTTTCACCGGCCGCTGACTGTTCATCTGCATCAGTGCTACAACAGAACTACTGTCTACCCCGCCGCTGAGAAAGGCTCCCAGTGGAACATCAGCCAGCATTTGGCCGCGGATGCTCTGGGTTAACATGGCTTCCAGCTGATCAGTCGCCTCAGTGTCTGTACCAGTGATTGCCGCAGCCTGACTTTGCTCTACCATCTGATTGAAAGACCAATAGGCCTGTTCTACAGCAAGCTTGGCGCGCAGTGGCGAATCAAGCTCGAGTTGCAGGTAATGGCCCGGTTTTAACTTATAGAAACCCTGATAAATAGAATAAGGCGCCGGAATATAGCAATGGCGGAGTAACAGCGTCAGCGCATCTCTGCTGATACCGGCTTTAAATGCCGGGTGCGCTTTGAGGGCTTTTAATTCTGAGCCGAATAACAGGACATCGCCCTGCCATCCCCAATAAAGCGGTTTTTCACCCATTCGATCCCGCGCCAGCGTCAGCTGACGCGCCTGCTGATCCCACAAGGCAAAAGCAAACATACCAACGGCAGCCTGCAGGGTTTTAACGATCCCCCACGCTTCGATACAGGCTAATAATGTTTCAGTATCTGAATGTCCACGCCATTGCTCGGCGTAACCTTCAGCCTGCAACATCTCGCGCAACTGAACATGGTTATATACTTCACCGTTGTAAGCGATGACATAACGGCCGGTCGCCGACAACATCGGCTGATGACCGGCGGCGGACAAATCAACTATCGAGAGGCGGCGGTGCCCGAGCACCACAGGGACACCTTCGGTCTGCCATATCCCTTCACTATCCGGACCACGATGCACAATTTTCTGGCACATTTGCTGTGCAATTTGCTGATTGTCTATACCGTCTATCCGGCTAAAACCGATGAATCCACACATCAGGGAGCTGAAATCCTATTAAGAGAATTAAAAATACGAGCTAGCTCAGGGAGTTGTGCCTGTAACGAATACACTTTCTCTACCGCTTGACGACCGGCGTGGCCATAACGCTGAGATAACGGAGCGTCCGTCGCTAACGTAACCAGCGCATCGAACCATTCACTTTCTGTCGATGCAAGCAGTCCAGCACCGCTCCCCTGCACAATGTCGACATTCGCGCCGACAGGCGAGGCAATCACCGGAATTGCACAGGCCATATACTGGATGAGTTTATAACCACACTTTCCACGTTCCCAGGGACCATCCGGTAGCGGCATCAGACCTACATCAAAACTGCAGATGTCCAGCACTTCTGTCGCTTCCGACCAGGCCCGCAGTTCAATTTCACAGCCCGCAAAATGCGGCAATACATCGCTGTTTGCTCCGATAAGCACCAACCGGCCGCTACAGTGGGCTAATGCTTTGCAAAGTGCCGGAGCAATCATTGTCAAATATGACTGTGTAGCAGGAGAACCAATCCAGCCAAAAACCGGTGCCGCATTTTTCGTCCCACCGGTAACAATAGGGTAACGATCCAGATCAATGACGGTCGGGATCCAAGAAATGCTTTGCGCACCAGCCTTTAACGCTCTTTGCTTTAAATACATGTTGCCGACACATACCACGTCAGCCTTCGCCATCACCTGGTCAATTTTGTTTCCAAGCAACGTCCGTAGCAATGGATTCCCTGACATATCGTAGTTATGAAATAGTGCATCATCATAATCGACTACAAAAGGCACTTTGCGCCATTTTAGATAACTTTCCAGCCATGCCGGAAAATATGGCAACAATTCATACTCCAGCCAGACCGCATCAAACTGTTTGACCCGAAGCAGAGTGAACAAACGCCGCCAGTAACACTTCAGGATATGGCCCAGACTACGGCCTTTTTTCTGATACAACTGTTCAAGGTATACATCATCGAACAGTGATTGCACGCTGATCTCAAATCCGGCAGCACTGAGTCCCGGCAAGAACTGCATAGTACGCAAACGTGAGCTTGCGCCAAGTCTTGAGTATTTGCTGACCAACAAAATTTTCATCGAAATACACTCAGCGGGTTTTGCCATGAAGCAGCCATTGAGGCAACCAGCGGTATAACATCGCAAATCCACTCAGTGTCTCTTTAAACGCAGCACCGGAACGTTTTAATAGCGCCAGCGCGAGTCTGGTTAATGGTTCCAGCACCAGAGTCGACAAAACCACCAGTGCAATCGCTACAACTGAGAAATGTTTAACCGCATACAGGAGTCTGCTTCTTAACGTGTAAAACAACCGACGGGCTTTCACCTGGTTGGAAACTCCACCACCTAGATGGAAAGCACTGGCATCGTTTAGGTAATAGCTACGAAAGCCGGCTTTGGCAGCACGGTAGGCAAAATCGACTTCTTCGTAGTACACAAAAAATTGTTCATCAAAACCATTCAGCTGAATGAACAGGTCGCGACGAACCAGAAAAAACGCACCAATAACCTGATCGACATAGCGATTTTCAAGATGATCCCATTCCGTCATAGCAGAACCGAAATTGGGAATAAATTTATCAAGCCCCAGGGACTGCGCCGCACATCGTAATGCTGATGGGTAGCGGGAACAACTGCGAGAAACGTGCCCGAGTTCATCGAGTAAGCGCACGCCACATATACCTGTATTGATATGCGCCGGATCTTCCATACAGGTAAACACAGCCGGTAAAGTATCTGCGTAAACAGCCGCATCCGGGTTCAAAAACAGAATGTAGGGACTGGTTGCATGCAGTGCGCCCTGGTTGCAACCACGGGCAAAACCTGCATTTTCTGCCAGTAGCACGGGCTGCACTAAGGGCATATGTTCGATAAACTGCATCGAATGATCGGTAGAGCCGTTATCGACAACGATGATCTTCCCTACTAAGCCAGCACCAAAATCAACGACAGACTCAACACAAGCTTTTAACTGCAAACCGGCATTCCAGTTTACGATAACAACATCAATCACATCTGGCTCCTGCCGGTCCTGCTGCGCACACACAATAAAGTTAACCAAAATATCATCTGGATCCATTGTGAAGTCAGCGAAAAATATTGATCCTGAAAAAACACCATAACCAATGGATAGGTCGACGCTGCATAAAACATGATCCAACGCCCGCCCCGAACAACTGCATAGCGGTACAACCAGAAATGCAGAAGCAGGAATAGAGGCGGGATAAAATAGCCATAATATAGAAAATCGCGGTAATAGACTTCGTATACGGTGTAAACATTGGTAGGGAAAGGTGTCATCACATAGTCTTTGACCAACTCAACAGACTGGACGTCGGCCATTCCTACTTTTTGCATCACCGCAAAGAAGAATCGCAGGCTGTTTTGGCCATACTCAGGTCTATCGAATGTCGAAAACAACTGAGACATCGCCACAAATGGTGCTGTGGTATACCCGACAATATTTTCCTGAAAAGTGCGGATATTCTGCGCAGTTGTATTATCGAATGAAATCCCCTTCCCGGTCATCCCTGCAATAAATAGAAACAGTGAGATGAAGATAACGCCAGTCATCACTAATGACGTTCTACTAAAAATTTTTGCGATGAAAAAGGGCATAAATACAAAGCAGAACAACATCAGAATAAAAGTCCGCCCCGTGGCCATATAACAATAAAACAAAGCAATTCCGAGACTCACGAGAAAATAAGGTAACAGGATTTGTCTGTTGCGATATCCGACTGCGGATACCATAGCCACGATGATAGACAAAGGCGTTAAATAACCATACACGCCAAAGTTCCGGTCCTCATAAGTGATGGTATTTCGCAGCGTCATAAATCCGATAATTGTGAAAATACTCTGGCCATTCGCCAGTTCAATCGCCTTGAGATATGTTGGGTAAGCTCCGAGGACAACCAGAAAAAACAACGGATAATAGAACCACTTGTTCAAGTGAATAGACGCCAAATCCGGCGCTTTTTGTGCTTGTGTGATCCCTGCCGATTTAAGATAAGAAATAATCAGTAAAAACAAGGCAAAATATTGAGATACCAAAGTGACAAAGACAAATGAATCGTCAATTCGGATAAACAAATCGCGGGTTAAATAATACCCTGTATACACCGTCAACCAGACAAAGAAAAAAATCTGATAGGGGTTCCCGGTGCCAAGCCGGCTGTGATTGGCCAGCACAAAGCCGATGAAGGTCACCAGTAGCAAAGCTTCAAACATAATGTTTCCCGGCATAACTGCGCAGCAACAATAAATCCAACAACATTCTGCTACTCCAGGCCATAGCTGCGCCGGCAGGGCCAAACAGATGAATCAATAAAAACAACAATATCAGAAATACCGGCAATTCAATCAAATGAAACTTTGCGGTCACATCAGCCCTACCGTGCGCCTGAATCAGCGCGTAATACATGGCGGCCAGTGCATTCGCAAAAACCCCCACACACAAGATTTGACCAATCAGCGCCATATCGGGTGTCGACTTGTCTCCCAACCAAAACGGTAATAACACCGGCAGTATCAGAACAAGCGCAATAGCGACGCATAGCATTAACACGGCGATCCGTCGAAACCACAACTTAAAATAATCATGGAGTAGTTCAGGCTGTGAAGCAATCATCCGGCTAAATGCCGGAAACACAGTCGCAGAAACCGCGCCAACCAGCACCAGACTCTGTACAACAACTTCATAGGGAATAACATAAGCACTGACGGCAGCTGCGGACAATAAAGCGCCAATCGTAAAACGGTCTGCCTGCAACATGACAGGGCTCAGGATCCCGCTAACAGTCACCCAGCCGCCAAAACTAAATAGCCGATGAGCCACGGAGCGATCGAATTGAGCATTCGACGAGGCATCAACTAAACAACGTAGTGCCAAAATGCGGAACGCAACTAAAGCCAACAGCCGCGCAATCACGAGTAATAAGACGGGTAGGATCAGTTGTTCGCTGTACAACAAAGCGATGCCTGGCCCGGCAAAAGTCACAACACCAAGCAGGATCCGGATGATATTAATACCCTGAAAACGCTGACAGGCTTCGCAAAGCCCTCGATAAGTCGCACTCATTGCCTGTACCGGCAGCACAAAGGCAACCAGCAGGATAACAGTTGCGAGTTCAGTCTCGGTCACTGTCTTGGTGTTGAACCAATGTTGAGCGCCACCCGAAGCAGCAGCAAAAAGTAGTAACCCAAACAATGAGCCACTAAAAAATGTCAACGTTGACGTTGTCTTTAATACCGAGCGAACTTGCAGTCGCCATTGCTCTACTGGCAAAGTCGCCACATATTGCGTTAACGCGCGACCTAAACCCAAATCAAGCGAGCCGGCGTAACCAACAATTCCCCATACCAACGCCAGTAACCCAAATCGTTCCTGTCCGAGCGAAGATAACAAGGCTGGTACTGTGATCGCCGCAATGATCAGAGGCAACAGCAAACCAGCCAGATTCCAGCTGATATGGGATAGTTTGATCATGCAAAAGTATCAGCTTGCGCGAATAATACGCCTTGCTGGTCTTTCGCCGTAAGCAGTGGATCAGCTTGTAACTCATGGAATGGCCAGGCGATGGCTAATGCCGGGTCATTCCACAACAAACTACGCTCTGATTGCGGGTGATAATAATTCGTTGTTTTGTATAAGAAATCTGCCGACTCACTTAACACCAGAAAACCATGCGCAAATCCGGCAGGCACCCAGAACTGCCGATGATTGTCACCACTCAGTTCAACAGTGACATGTTGGCCAAAAGTCGGTGAGCTGCGGCGCATATCCACCGCGACATCGAATACCCGCCCCTGAGTGACACGCACAAGTTTCCCTTGTGTTTGCTCAAGTTGATAATGCAGACCACGCAACACGCCGTGCGCAGAACGAGAATGATTATCCTGAACAAACCGAACTTCACAGCCCGCTGCCTGGTCAAATTTCTGTTGATTCCAGCTTTCCATAAAAAAGCCACGGGGATCGCCATAAACTTGCGGCTCAATGATAAAAACGTCAGCAATTTTTGTTTTGATAATATTCATTGCTCAAAGATACTCGTTGATGTTTTCAAGCTTACTGCGCCAATTCGATGGCTCAATACCGAAAATTTGCTGTATTTTTTGACAATCTAATCTGGAGTTTGCCGGTCGTTTTGCCGGCCGGACAAAAGCCTCAGAATTGACAGCTCGCAGTTCTGCCAAAGGCCCTGTGTATCCCTTCTGCCGGGTGGTCTGTAGAATAGCGTCGGTAAACTCAAACCAGCTGACATAAGGCAAGCCACTAAAATGGTAGATACCCCATTGGCTGAATGGATGTTCGTGAATGTGCCACATGATCTTTACTAACGCTGATGCAATATCACCGGCATGAGTGGGACCGCCAATTTGGTCATTCACGACACTCAGTTCAGACTTCTCGCGAGCAAAACGTAAGATAGTGCGGACAAAATTTTGACCTTGCTCAGCAAATACCCAGGCGGTTCTGAGGACGATAACTTTCTGCCAGGCTGCAATTGCTGCTTTTTCACCTGCCAATTTACTACGGCCGTAACTACTGACCGGCGCAGGCATATCGGATTCAGAAAAGGGTTTATCACCATTGCCATCAAAGACATAATCAGTGGAGATGTGCAGTAATACAGCGTTTGTCGCCGCTGCGGCTTCAGCCAAAACCGCAACCGCAACATGGTTGATTTGATCTGCCTTAAACTCTTCAGTTTCGGCTAAATCTACCGCCGTATAGGCAGCTGCGTTGATAATAAAATCTGGCGCGCATTCAGCAACAGTTGCACGAATTGCCGAAACGTCAGTCAAATCTAACTCTTGACGGCCAAAGGCAAACAACTCGGTTTTGTCCTTTAACAATGCTGCAACTAAACGACCAACCTGCCCATGCGCACCGGTTAGCAACACTCGGGGTTTCATTGCTGATACCCTCCGGCCAGCCGCATGAGATACTGCCCATACTGATTTTTTGCCATAGGTGCAGCAATACTGCGCAGCTGATCCGCGCTAATCCAGCCGTTACGCCAGGCAATTTCTTCCAGACATGCAACCTTGAGCCCTTGCACGTGCTCAATGGTCTGTACAAAAGAAGAGGCTTCGTGCAAGCTTTCGTGGGTGCCGCTATCGAGCCAGGCAAAACCACGACCTAATAACTGCACATTCAATTGTCCCTGTGATAAGTACTTTTGATTGATGTCAGTTATTTCCAGTTCACCGCGGGCTGAAGGTTTGATTCCCTTTGCAATGCTCACGATCTGATTGTCATAAAAATACAAACCCGTCACAGCATAATTTGACTTCGGCGCAACTGGTTTTTCTTCGATGGACACCGCGCGCATTTCGGTATCAAATTCAACCACACCAAATCGTTGCGGATCTTTGACCTGATATCCAAATACTGTTGCGCCTTCTGTGCGTTGTACCGCAGCTTTTAAAGTCGCAGAAAAGTTGTGACCGTAAAAAATGTTATCACCCAGTACCAGGCATACCGGGCTCTGACCTATAAACTGTTCGCCGATCAAAAATGCCTGAGCTAAACCTTCAGGCTGAGGCTGTTGCGCATAACTGAGCTTGACGCCAAAACTGCTGCCATCGCCTAACAGGCGTTGAAATGAGCTGGCATCTTCCGGCGTCGTAATAATTAAGATATCGCGGATCCCTGCCAGCATTAATGTCGACAACGGGTAGTAAATTAACGGCTTGTCGTAAACGGGTAGCAGCTGTTTCGATACCCCCCGAGTAAGCGGATACAAGCGGGTACCTGACCCACCAGCCAACACAATTCCCTTATATGCGGTCATTTTAATTGGTATTCCCTAATCGTTCTAACCGATAACTGCCGTTCAGTACTGCAGTCCACCACGACTCATTGTTTAAATACCATTGCACCGTTTTACGTAGCCCGGTCTCAAAGGTCTCTGCAGGACGCCAGCCTAATTCCCGTTCAATTTTCCCGGCATCGATGGCATACCGTAAGTCATGCCCCGGACGGTCACTGACGTAGGTAATCAAGTCTTTATACTGTTTTAAACCAGCGACTTTTCGCTGTGGCGCCAGCTCTTCTAACAACTGACAAATCAGCTGAACAACTTCAATATTCTGGCGTTCGTTATGACCGCCAATGTTATAGGTCTCACCGACAAGACCTGCGGTGACCACTTGATACAGCGCTCGCGCATGATCTTCGACATATAACCAATCGCGTATTTGGTTACCCTTGCCATAGACCGGCAAAGGTCTTCCGGCCAACGCATTTAAAATCATCACCGGAATCAGTTTTTCCGGAAAATGGAATGGTCCGTAGTTATTCGAACAATTAGTCACTAAGGTCGGTAAACCATAGGTGCGCTGCCAGGCTCGAACCAAATGGTCGGAGCCAGCTTTGCTGGCAGAATATGGACTACTTGGCGCATAGGGTGTTGTTTCAGTGAATAAATCGTCGGTACCATGCAAATCACCAAATACTTCGTCGGTTGAAATATGATGGAACCGGAAAGACGAAGCCGCGGCGGCCGGCAACTGCTTCCAATAAGCCCGGGTCGCCTCAAGCAACGTGTAAGTGCCTACCAGATTTGTCTGAATAAAGTCACCAGGCCCGTCTATCGATCTGTCAACGTGACTCTCCGCTGCCAGATGCATCACTGCATCTGGTTGATATTGAGCAAAAATGCGGTCCAGCGCTTCTTTGTCACAAATATCGGCTTGCTCAAAGATGTACCGATCTGAACCAGAGATCTGAGCCAGCGAAGTTAAATTCCCAGCGTACGTTAGCTTGTCCAGATTGATGACCCGGTCTTTGGTCTGATCAATGATATGGCGGCACACCGCAGAACCAATAAACCCTGCACCACCGGTGACCAAAATTGTTCTCACTTTTCAAACCTCACAAATCTGCAATCAGCTGTCTCAACGGCTAAGAGCCAAAAACTACTTCAGTTTACACTCATGCATATTATTACCTGACAGGACGAAAAATCCGCCAGAATGCCGCGATGCCGGGAGCAAATAAAGTCAGTAAGACACTCAATAAAACACCGGCAAATGTCAGAAATACCACGATCACAGCGCGACGTGGCGCAGCCTTTTCTTCTGGGACATAAGGAGGATCAATCATGCGCAATGCATATTCTTGTTTCACATTCGCCAGTAACAAGGTCTTGGTTTGGTCCTCAATCAGCGTATAAAACAATGTTTTCAGTTCCGCGATATTGGTTTCATCGACCTTCTTCTGCAGGTATTGCAAGCTTCGGTTCGCCTCTTCAATGTCCCGACGCCTGATTTCTTCATTCACATCCACGATAATTTGAGTCAACCATTGCTGAGCAATTTTTGGCGAAGGATGCTGTAAAGACACCTTGATAATACCGGTCAATTTGTCTTTGTCTGCAGTAAACATCTCGTCAAACTGTTTGTACAAAGTTTGTGGACTCGGCTCAGGTGTAAAAGGCGGCTCGACTTTTCGTGTCCAGAGCTTGTTATGAATATCGTAAACCTGAGGGTCATATTCGACTTTATCAGTGATCGGATCCCAACTCTTAATTGCCATCAGGTCGACGGCAAGTTGGTGACGGACCAGAAAACCGGTAACAAAATCGCGAGACTTTAATAGTTGAACGGCGAGCTCCGATTTATCGCCCTGCTTGTCTTTGCCAATGCTAATCCCGGCCATTGCCGCCAGACTACCAATTTGGCCATTGAGACCCATACTGCCAGTGTCGATGGCTGCAACCATCACAGCCTCCGACTTGTAGACATTTGACAGAGACAGAGCATAAAAAACTGAGCCCATCGCGGAGCCAACCCAAATCGCGATCACCAGCCATTTTCTCTGCCACATTTGCTCAGCAACATGCAAAAAGGTCAATTTTTTCACAGATGGCATTTGCTGCAAATCCGCTGAATCAGACATCTTCATTCAGCTCCTTAGAACGAGTTAATCGCAGCCAATGCCACGGCGCTTTGATAGAAGATCTGCGTGACCTGAGTCCATAACGTCATGCTGTCTTTAAACTCAGTATCTAAAGGCACAACCACGGTGTCTCCAGGTTTCAAGCCTTGCTCAGTAACCGCAAACCACTGAGAGCTTTGTGGTACGTAGACTGAGCCGTCTGCACGGATGATATAGACTCTGTCAGCATCTGCCCGTTTACGTACTCCACCGGCTAATGCCAGATAATCTTCAATCATCAGCTCTTTTCTGTATCTGTGACTTGACGCGTGTTGTACTTCACCCACCACACTGATTGCGGTATTCATTGGCGGCACGAATAACTCATCGCCATCTTCTGCCACAATATCCGAGCTAGAGTCGGCTTGCTGAATCGCATTGATGTCCACAACCAGGCGGCCAACAGGCTTCACTTTTTCAATTTCAGCAATCATAGCCATAGCCTCTTGTGGCGCTATACCTGCGCCGTCAGGAGTCAGACTGCGCGCGGCAATATCTGCGCGTAATTGTTGGCTAAGTTTCTGGATTTGCTCAGACTCACGCTGGCGAGTCTGTAGGCGAGTAAAGACCGCACCTTCCGCAAAAGCGTCTGGTTTCAAGCCACCTGCTCGATTTAGAACTGTTGATAATTTTTCGCCTGGAACTATGGTGTAGACGCCAGGGAATCGGACCATACCTGTTAAACGGACCTGACGTTCGATATTCCAGTTCGGGATGGCAAAAATGTTCAATTTGTCGCGAGTTTGCAAGTCTTCAACCTCACGACCCGCTAATACTTCCCGCAGACTAAAGCTGACATGTTTAACCTGCATATCACCACTATTGGGCTCGATGAAAGCGCGCGTCAGTTCTGCACGATCTAAAAAGGCGCTACCTTTTAAGCCACCTGCAGCTGCGATCAATCCTTTGACGGAGCTGTTTTCAACCAGAGGGTACTCGCCCGGAACCTTCACTTCGCCAGAAATCGAAACGATCCGTTGTCCCCCAAGGGCATTTTTGCCGCTTTTTAATTTTTCCAGTACACCGAACAACAACTCGGAGCGCCTTAAATGTACTGTTTTCGCGAGTATTTCAGGATCAGTTAACGATTTATCCAAGAAGGCCTGGAATTCCGCCACCAACCATTTTTCTTCGTTTGCCCATTGCCGGGACTCAGCAAACAACTGTGTTGTTTTCTGTTTCTCTAAAATCAAATCAAATGCCTGGTCAACCAAAGACTCTACCTGCAACGCCAGGCCATCTTTTTGTTTAACTTCCGAACTACCATTTTCTTCACGGGCTTTCTGGAACTGCAAAATGGATTCTTCATCGAACCAACCGGCTTTCTCTGCTTTCTTCCGGAAAAACTCGTTTAATACCTGACGGTCAAATGCTTTATCTTCATGATGAAACACCAAAATCTGATCGCGTGGCTGCAATAACAAATTGTCTGCGGAACCCGGGTTGTTTACGGCTTCAGCCAGATCAAACTGGAACAGTTTTATCTCACCACCGTAATTCACTTCGCGAACTACTAATGCGTAATCCAGATCGGCTGTCGTATGTAAATCCGACCAGAACGACTGGATCAAACTATTCACCCGCATACCCTGCTTAAAGGCATATTTACCAGGGCGGACCACAGCCCCTGCGACGATGACTTCGTTTTCAAAACGCGGCGATGTTGAGCCCAGCCGCAACACATCGCCTGGTTTCAGCTTCACCTGCAGCCCTTCTGCACTCGTGAGGTCCAGATTGAGCAAATCCCTTACGTTCTGTTTATTGACGCGCTCGACGATGGCATTTTGTGTAAAAGCACCGGGTTTGCTACCCCCAGCCATTTCAAGTAATTGGGCGACGGTTTCTCCTGATTTGATTTCATAGATAGCCGGACGAACTACTTCACCAACAACTTCCACGAGACCAGCGACCGGTTTGACCAGAATCACGTCGCCCTGCTGGACCGGAATATCGCCTGATGAGTCCCCTCGTAGCAACAAATCGTAGACATCAAACTGACTTATAATCTCGCCGTTTCGATTAATTTGAATTTGCCGCAACGAACCGATATCAGAAATCCCTTTGCTCAGGGTCAGGACACTACTGACGGTTGCCATTGCTGGCACTGCATAACTACCAGGATTATTGACTTCACCAGCGACAAAAACTGTGATCGTGCGAAGTTCAGCCATGCTGAGTGCCACTTCGACACCTAGCATTTGCGATTTTATTTTGTCACTCAACAGCTGCCGCGTTTCCGCAAAAGTCAGTCCCGAGACTGGATAGGAGCCGATGTCCGGGATAGAAACTGTCCCGTTGCGCTCTACGGTCAATTCCTCGGTCAGACTTTCTTTACCAAACACTTGGAGTAACAACTGATCACCAGGCCCAACGATGTAAGAGTCCGGTACAGGAACATTTTCCAGAGACAGATTTTGATTACGTTTAAACAGGTTCAAACCAAAACGCTCAGCCTTTTTTTCTCCGGCTTCTTCAACGACCTTCTCTTTCTCTTCGGGTTCTTCGTCCAGATATTCCTCATCGGCCGAATCAACCATCGACTTATCTTTCGCAGATTGCTTTTTTAAATCTGAGGCTTTCAGGCCATATTGCTTCATCAGACGCTGCTGCTCAGCTTTTGGTAACTTTTTGAATTGCGCCATCATCGCCGGCGACATCGCGGCGGTTTGTGACATTGCGGAGATAGGAAAACACACTGCTACTAACAGCATGAATACCCTGATTATTTTAATCACTCTCTGGCTCCGTGATTGTTAACGATTAAGCAAAGATGCCGGCTTTCAGAATGTAAATAATATGCATCTGTATTTCAGGGGTTGCATTTTACCTATAGTTCAGTTGCACTACGAGTAAAACTGCCGGCGATTATGACGATCTGTACATTTCAATTACAGAACTTCACATACCAGCCCATAGCTTCAGCTATGCCCTGCTCTATCCGGAATTTTGGGTCATAACCAAGCAGTGTTTTCGCTTTGCTGATATCAGCCTGCGAATGGCGGACATCGCCAGCACGGAAATCGCGGTACTCCGGTTGTGGCTGTAGTACCGCAGCTCCCTCAGTCAATAATGACTGCCGAATCGCCGCAAACAAGGTATTCAGCGTGGTGCGGTCACCGACGGCAACATTATAAACCTGGTCTTTTGCATCATCCGGTGCAGTGGCGGCCAGGATATTCATCTGCACCGTATTATCGATGTAACAAAAATCCCGGCTGGTTTCGCCGTCACCGTTGACGAAAACCGTTTCACCTTTGAGCAAAGCAGCTGTCCACTTCGGAATAACTGCTGCGTAGGCGCCATCCGGGTCCTGACGTTTACCAAAGACATTGAAGTACCGTAAGCCGATGCATTTAAAACCATAAGTTCTGGCGAACACACCGGCGTATAACTCGTTAACATACTTAGTCACGGCGTAGGGTGATAATGGATTACCGATATTTTCCTCAATCTTCGGCAACGCCGGATGGTCACCGTAGGTCGAACTGCTGGCCGCATAAGTAAAACTGCTGACACCAGCGTCCTTCGCTGCCACCAACATATTCAGAAAGCCTGTGATATTGGCTGCATTGGTAGTAATGGGGTCATGAATTGAACGCGGCACTGAACCCAGCGCAGCCTGATGCAACACGTAATCCACGCCGAGTACAGCTTGCTGACAATCGCTGAATTCACGGATATCACCTTTGATAAAGCGGAAACGCTGCCACTGCTCTGCAGTCACGCTGGTATGAACCTCATCCAGGTTACGTTGATGCCCGGTAGCAAAGTTGTCTAGCCCAATAACTTGCTGGTCAAGCCTCAATAATTGTTCCAGCAAATTGGAACCAATGAATCCTGCAACTCCGGTGACCAACCACACTTTCGGATTTGCTTTGAGGGTTTCGCATATCTGCTGGTATTTATTTGTCATATCTTGTTCTCAAAGCCGAATATCAGATTCCTGTGCAGACAACACATATTTCAGGTCGTACAACACATGATTTTCTTTACCAAAAGCACGAATACCTTCAGCGCCCAAGGCTTTGAATTGATGATGCGCGACAGCCAGGATTACTGCATCGTAGCAGCCTGTGCTCGCTTGCTTCACTGGGGTAATGCCATATTCATGCTGAGCTTCTTCAACATCGACCCAAGGGTCATAAATATCGGGCTCAATACCGTATTCTGATAATTCATTAATAATATCAATGACTTTTGTATTGCGAATATCTGGACAGTTCTCTTTAAAGGTCAGGCCCAGCACCAGGACACGAGCACCTGATACTGCTACTTGCTGTTTGATCATTTGTTTAATCAGCTGTGAGACCACGTAACGGCCCATGTTATCGTTGATCCGACGACCAGCCAGAATCACTTCCGGGTGATAGCCAACAGCTTGGGCTTTATGAGTTAGGTAATAAGGATCAACGCCAATACAGTGACCGCCAACCAGGCCTGGACGGAACGGCAGGAAATTCCATTTTGTGCCTGCGGCTAACAAAACTTCTTCGGTATCGATGCCAAGACGATTAAAAATAACCGCCAGTTCATTGATCAATGCAATATTTAAATCACGTTGGGTGTTTTCAATTACTTTCGCCGCTTCAGCGACTTTGATACTGCTGGCTTTGTAAGTACCGGCAGTAATAATGCTGCCATAGACCTGATCAACAAAATCTGCGATTTGTGCAGTTGAGCCCGAGGTTACTTTGCGGATGTTTACCAGACGATGTTGTTTATCGCCAGGGTTAATTCGCTCAGGACTATAGCCGGCAAAAAAATCTTGGTTGAATTTCAAACCGGATACGCGCTCGATGACCGGGATACAGTCTTCTTCTGTAGCACCCGGATAAACTGTGGATTCAAAAACAACTATGTCGCCCGGTTTGACCACTGCTCCTAATGTCTCCGAAGCTTTGATCAATGGAATGAGATCCGGACGATGATGCTCATCAATAGGCGTCGGCACTGTGACAATAAAAAAATTGCAGGCTTTTAATTCAGTTTTATCGCAGCTGTAAGTGAGCAGCCGCGCGGAACGTAATTCTTCAGAATCGACCTCTAGTGTGTGGTCTTTGAACTGCTTTAACTCCTCAATACGCGCTGCTGAAATATCAAAACCAACCGTCGGGAATTTTTTACCAAACTCTACAGCCAGCGGCAGTCCAACATAGCCCAGGCCAATCACACCAATTTTTACTTCCGACAAATTCAACATGGATATTCCTTTACTTCGTTTGGCCATGAGTTCCGGCGTTTTGAAAATGAGCTTTGATACTTTCAACAATCCGGCCACAAGCCAAACCGTCACCATAAGGGTTATGGGCAAAGCTCATGCTGTCGTAATAGGCCTGATCTGTCATCAGTTTGTGCACCTCTGACACTATCACCTGCTGATCAGTTCCCACCAGTTTGACAGTACCTGCGGCGACTGCTTCCGGACGTTCAGTAGTGTCACGCATCACCAGCACAGGTTTGCCCAAGGATGGGGCTTCTTCCTGAATTCCGCCTGAATCAGTCAGCACCAGATAACTGCGGCTCATCAGATAGACAAAAGGTAAGTAGTCCTGCGGCGCTATCAAATGCACATTCGGGCTGTTACTGAGCAGACGGTAAACCGGCTCACGCACGTTAGGGTTCAAATGCACCGGATAAACAACATCACAGGCAGGGAATTGCTCGGCAATGGTTTTTAGCGCCGCGCAGATATTTTCGAAACCGGCCCCAAAGCTCTCGCGGCGATGGCCAGTGACCAGAATCAACCGGCGACCGTCCTGACCATAAGGAAATTGGCTGGCAAACTGCTGGCTCAACGTCTGGTCAGCGTCGATTTTCGCCACCACCTGATGCAGTGCATCAATCACCGTATTGCCGGTCACTTCGATATGCGCCGGGCTGGTGTTTTCACGCAACAGATTGTCACGGGATGTGGCTGTCGGTGCGAAATGCAAAGTGGTGATAGCACCAGTCAGACGCCGGTTTGCTTCTTCCGGCCAAGGACTGTAGATGTTACCGGTACGCAGGCCTGCTTCAACGTGACCAACTGCTATTTTTTCGTAATAACAGGCTAACGCAGCTGCGAATGTTGTACTGGTGTCACCGTGGACCAGGACAATATCAGGTTGGAAGTCACGCAATACGGGCTTGATGTTCAACAGAATGCTGGTCGCAACGTCATATAAGTCCTGACCCGCTTTCATGATGGCTAAATCATACTCTGGCACAATGTTAAACAGCTTCAACACCTGATCGAGCATCTCCCGGTGCTGGCCGGTGACACATACCCGACTGTCTATCGCCGGATCTTGTTTTAACAAATTGACCAGTGGTGCCATTTTTATGGCTTCAGGGCGGGTACCAAAGACACTCAGGACTTTAATCATCAGCGGATTCCATTGCGATCATACCAAAAATGGCAGTTAGCTTAACAAAACTGTTGCGCTGCGCATAGGGGCGCTTACTGGTGAGTTGAAGAATTCGCGGAAAAATCGGCAAAAATCAGTTAATAAATGGCAACAAATAAGCAACAGTCAGCAAAAACGACACCAACTTAAGTTTTATGCAGGTTATATAACAATTCGGCTTCAGCACGCGGCAATTCGCACTCGCGCATGACCTCTTCAAGCGGCGCACCAAGCTGTACCATTTTCATTGCTCTGTTATACAACTTGGAATCCGGATCAAACATATCGATTTTTTGCTGTTGCTCCGTGATCTGCGACTGCATCTCCATGACTTCAGCCAGCTGACTGCTGAATGACAGCTGTTGCTGCTCCAGTGCAATCACCCGCTGGCCGATACCGATAAATCCAGCCCGGATTTCTTCTATTTCGGCATTCAGCAAACTGAGTTGCTCTAAAGCCAGTTGGTGCTGCAGACTTTGCGCTATCCGCTCTTCACGTTGAATTTTGTGTTGCCATAACACAAAAACAACCAGCAGCACACAGGCTGCCGGTACCGTTAGCAAAACGAGCAATTCAAAAGATACAATCACAGGATAATCATCAGATACTGGTAATTTCTTCCCACTCTTCATCAGTAAGCAGTTTATTCAAATCAACCAGAATCAGCAGTTCACCATCGCGGTTTGATACACCCTGAATAAACTTAGCGCTTTCATCTGTGCCCACATTTGGCGCAGTATCAATTTCTGAAGCCCGCAGGTAAACCACTTCAGCAACGCTGTCGACCAGAATACCAATCACCTGTTTATCTGCTTCAATAATCACGATGCGGCTATTTTCAGTAACGTCTGAAGGCGGCAAACCAAAACGGGCTCTGGTGTCGATAACAGTGACCACATTACCGCGCAGATTAATAATACCCAGCACGTACATCGGAGCACCCGGCACCGGTGCGATATCGGTATAACGCAGTACTTCCTGCACCTGCATGACATTAATACCGTAGGTTTCTTCCTGCAGCTTAAAAGTTACCCATTGCAGAACCTGATCAGTGCTCTCTTTGCCTTTGCCGGACTGGGCCAGTAAATTACTCATTTAACGCTCCTCTACCTGATTCATTCTCAGCGTTCAGTCAGAACTCGCTGCACCTTTTGCCAACAGGGCAATCAGGGCGTCAACATCTAACAACGCACACATATGCTGCTTAATTAATCCGGCGAGCCAAGGGCGCTTGCCTTCGGAGGACCGCCATTTCACATCATCTTGTTCAAGGGAAACCGTATTGACCAGTGTTTCGCAGGCAAGGCCCCATGAGCTCTTACCAAGCATAATAACATATTGATAGTTTAGCTTTTCTGCCAGTGCTTGGTCATATTTTTCTGGCATCACCCACATTGCAGTATTGACCACATTAATCTTCTGGTCACGATACAACATGACACCTTTATACCAGTCAGGCTTGCCTGGTAAGGTGTTCAGTGTTCCCATTTGATGAATGCCACCCAGTTCCTTCAAGGGTAACGCAACTTTCAAGCCGGCGACTTCAAAAAACAGCGCCTGAAACTTGCCCTGCCGATAGCTTTTTTCAACGACAGGCGTAGCAGGTGGCGGTGGCGTGACCACTTTTTGTACCGCGGGTACAGGTTGCACCGGCGCGACTTTTGCTACTACGGGCGCGACCGGTTTTGCCTGCACCGGGACCGCGGCAGGAGCAGGTTTCACCACTACTTTAGCAGCCGGAATTTCTGTGACGGGTTTAACATCAGCAAGCAGCTTATTCAGCTGCTGCTTCTGGACAGTCACCGGGGCCGGCTCCTGCTCTTCGGTCAGTAAGGCATTCAGATAACTGCGCATCACCTTGCGGCTGGCGAACAGATCACTCATGCGCAGACTCCTGATTTAACTGGAGTAAATAGGTCAATAATGTATTGTAGGCAAAGACGCCACGGGATTTTGGCGCATAAACCGGTGGCGGTGTCTGTGCCAGACTGGCGTCGCGCATTTTAGTGTCGATTGGAATAACCGCTGACCAGACTAAATCACCATACTTCGCTTTGAGCTCTTTATAGGCCTCCAGCGACGCTTTTGTCCTTTTGTCATACATTGTCGGCACAATGGTAAAATCATAGGCCGGCTGTGACGGCGACTGCATCAGCTGCATAGTCGCTAACATCCGGTCCAGACCCTTTAATGCCAGGAATTCGGTTTGGACCGGAATTAAAATCCGGTTGCAGGCCGCCATCGCATTAACCATCAGCACCCCAATCACCGGTGGACAGTCAATCAGCACGTAATCATATTCGTCGGCAATCTTCGCCAGCGCCTTCTTCAGAATAAGCCCCATCCCGCCTTTGTCGCCCAACGAGCGGTCCAGCGTGGCCAGCGCCATCGACGACGGCAAAATATCCAGATTATCAACACCGCTCGGACATAATGACTGCAGGATCTCTTCTTTGGTAATGTCTTTGCCGCGAATAAAAATGTCGTAAACACTGTTTTCCAACTCTTCCGCATCAATGCCAAAATAATAGGTCAATGACGCATGCGGATCGGTATCGATCAGTAACACCCGGGATCCACGGCCAGCCAATAAGGCGCCTAATGTCACAGTCGACGTGGTTTTCCCTACGCCGCCCTTCTGATTCGCAATAGTCCAGACTACCAATTCAATTATCCCGCTTCTGCTGCACCGGCGCTGTCTTATCCGCCACCGATGTAATTTTAATACCACCGTGTGGCAATCGAATCACTTTAATAGTGCCGTCTGCCGACACTTCAACATCTTCCTGCGCCTGCGCCGGCAATGACTCGCCTTCGCGCTTCACTGCTTGCTGTTCTGCAGGCTGCAGCTCGTCCGCAGCCTGAGGAACCTGCGCTGACAACTTAGAAACAGCAATCACTACTTTACGGTTCTCAGTACGGCCAGCCACTGTGCCGTTATCTGCAAAAGGCGAATATTGACCATAGCCTTCCGCCGCCATGCGCTCCGGATTGACCCCCAACGCTTGCAGCCGCCTTAACACGGCCATCGCTCTGGTCATCGACAATTCCCAGTTCGAATCAAAAATCTCATTGTGAATCGCCTCATTGTCGGTGTAGCCCCGGACTCTGATGACGTTGTTGGTTTGGTTGAGCAATGTGACAATTTCTTTCAGGACAATGTCGGCCGACGCAATAGGCGAGCCACTACCACTTGGAAACAATAAACCACTGTTGAGCTGGATGGTCAGCCAGTCTTCGTCAGATTCGACTTTAGCCACGCCCTTTTCAATCAAATTGGCCAGTGACTGAGTCAGCTGTTCTTGTAAAGACACCAGCGGATTACCAAACTGCGGTTTTTCCAGCACTGGCTGCTCTTTTGCATCCGCCACTATTTCCGGGCCGCTCGGCACTTCGAGGGACGCACCAAATTGCTGGTAATCACTGCGTGGCTGATTATCCGTCAGCACTGCATCGCCCGTGACGCCGGTTTGTTTATCAACTGGCTTTTCAAAGACTTGCGACAGCGTTTCTGAAATGGTTTTGTATTGTTCTTCTTTGTGTATAGCAATGGAATAAAGCACCACAAACAAAGCAAACATCAGCGTGACATAGTCGGCGTAAGACACCAGCCAGCGGTCCAGCGGCTCCTGCTCGTTTTCCTGATGCCGAACCCGATGACGATACATTTCAGCTCACCCGGTAAGCAGCGAGTTTGCGTTCAATCACCCGTGGATTTTCGCCATTTGCAATGGAAACGACACCTTCAACGATTAATTCCTGATACAAACAACGCTGTACGACTACAGCTTTTAATTTATTCGCAATCGGAATAAAAATCAGGTTCGCGAAACCAACACCATAAATCGTTGCGACAAAAGCGGTGGCAATACCACTGCCGAGCAGCTCCGGATTATTGATATTCTGCATCGCCTGAATAAGACCGAGTACAGCACCAATGATGCCAATAGTCGGACTATAGCCGCCCATCGCTTCGTAAATGCGCGCGCTGCGCAGTAAACGTTCACGCTCGAGAGTCAATTCAGCATCAAGTGCATCCTGAATTATGGCGGGTTCAATACCGTCGACTAATAAATTCAGTGCATTGTGCAGAAATGGGTCTGTCTCCTGTAAAGCTTCTGCTTCAAGCGACAAAAAACCATTGGTTCTGGCCGCCGTGCCCCAATTAATCAGCCGTTCTACAGTCGCGTTCAGCGGCACATATTGCGCTTTAAACACCCAGGCAAGCATTTTCACGCCCACAGTAAATTGTGGCAATGGCGTCTGAAACAGCACAGCGCCCAAAGTACCGCCGATCACAATCACCAACGCGGGCAGATCAAATAAGGTATCGAGATGGCCGCCGTGTAAGGTAAAACCACTGGCAATCGCGAACAAACCGAGGGTTAGTCCCAGTAATGCCAGTCTATCCATGGCCGACTTCCGCCTGCATTTTGCTGGCAACATCCGCCAAACTTACTTCGACATCAGTGAGTCCTGCCGCAGTCACGGCCTGTGGCATACCGTACACGACACTACTGGCTTCATCCTGAGCCCAGATTTTCGAACCAAATTGTTTTAATAAACGAGCACCATCGCGGCCGTCAGCCCCCATTCCGGTTAAGACAATTGCCAAAACTTTATCCTGGAACACCTTGGCGGCACTGCCAAAGGTAATATCAACACTGGGTTTAAAAGTTATGCGCGGAGAATCGTCTTCTTTGATGCGGATTTTGCAATGTGTGTCTGAACCTTCCAGCAACATTTGTTTGCCGCCTGGAGCCAGGTAAGCCACGCCAGGACGTAATACATCCCCATCAGCAGCTTCTTTCACTTCAATTTTTGCCAGGGTATTTAACCGCGCCGCAAAAGCGCCGGTAAAAGCGGCCGGCATATGCTGCACAAGCAAAACAGGTAACGGGAAATTAGCCGGCAACGCCGTAATAATGGTTTGCAGTGCAACAGGGCCACCGGTTGAAGTGCCTATAGCAACCAGACGGTAGGACTTCCCTGAAACTTTAAACGGACGTTCATGGCTTTCAACAGAATCGAGCCGCTCTACAGTGCGAAGCAACTCTGCCCGGCTTGCCGGTGTGCGCGCGATAGGTGGTGGCACCGGACGCGCTGGAGCTGCCGGCGCAGCTAAAGGCGCAGACGGCGTTTTTACAATGCTTCTGCGCCGGGCAACAGCTTTAATCCGCTGACGCAACAAATCAATAGCATCCGCTTTATCCCGGGCTATGTCTTCAAATTTCTTTGGCAGGAAATCAGTTGCTCCGGCTTCCAGCGCATCCAGCGTTGCTTTGGCGCCATTATGCGTCAAAGACGAGAACATCAGGATTGGCGTGCGCTGGACTTTGAGGATTTCTCTGACCGCCTGGATGCCGTCCATCACCGGCATTTCCACATCCATGGTGATAACATCCGGTTTCAGTTCAGCAGCTTTTTCTATCGCTTCCCGGCCATTATTCGCAGTTCCGGCGACAACCATCTCCGGATCTGCAGCGATAATTTCAGCCAGCCGGCGACGAAAAAAGCTGGAATCGTCCACCACTAATACTCTGATTGCCATAGAGTTGGCTCCTATGACACTAAGTTATTAAAGCGGTCGAATTTAATCTTCGATTTTTTGGCGTAGTGCTTCAACAAATTAGGTACATCCAGGATCAGCGCAATGCTGCCATCTGATGTAATTGTTGCACCGGCCATACCCGGAGTCCCTTGCAACAGCGCATCAAGTGGCTTAATCACAACTTCTTCCTGGCCAATCAGTGAATCAACCACAAAACCGACCTGCTGAGTACCGATCTGAACGATCACTACATGCCCCTGCTCACGCCGCAACTTTTTGTCAGCGCCTTTGACCAGCCAATGCTGTAAATAGAACAGTGGAATTGCTTTGTTACGCACAACGATTGTTAACTGACCATCGACGATGTTGGTCTTAGATAAATCGAGGTGGAAAATTTCGTTAACCGTTGCAAGTGGCAGTGCAAAAGGCTGTTTACCAACCACGACCATCAGTGTCGGCAGGATCGCCAGCGTCAGCGGCACTTTAATCTCAAGTAAGGTGCCCTGACCTAATTTCGAGTGAATGTGCACAGTACCATTGAGCTGGTTAATCTTCGTTTTCACCACATCCATACCGACGCCACGGCCGGAAATGTCAGAGATTTGCTCTTTGGTGGAAAATCCGGGTGCAAAAATCAGATTAAAGGCTTCAGTATCGGACATTCTGGTCGCAGCATCCGGGTCAAGCACACCCCGTTTGATCGCGATGGATTTCAGTTTTTCCGGATCCATCCCGGCACCATCGTCCTGAATCGTCAGCAGGATATGATCACCGGCCTGCTGTGCAGCCAGCTTCACCAGACCTGTGCGTGGTTTGCCCGATTTCACCCGGACATCCGGCATTTCGATACCGTGGTCGACTGAGTTGCGTACTAAGTGTACCAACGGGTCTGCTAAAGCTTCGACCAGGTTTTTATCCAGATCGGTTTCTTCACCTTCCAGCTCCAGGTTGATATCTTTTTGCAGGGAGCGGGCTAAATCGCGAACCACACGCGGGAAACGGCCGAATACTTTTTTGATCGGCTGCATCCGTGTTTTCATTACTGCACCTTGCAGGTCAGCAGTAACGACATCCAGATTTGAAATGGCTTTACTCATTTCTTCATTTTGAGCGCCACTGGACAGACTCACCAGACGATTACGCACCAGCACCAGCTCACCGACCATGTTCATGATCTGATCGAGTCGTTTGGTATCGACCCGAACTGTGGTATCTGCCTGCGCTGCGCCTTTGCTTTCGCCGTCGCCGCTGTCTTTCTCTTTCATTGCAGATGGCGGAGCTTTCGGTTCCTCGGCTTTGGCTAAGGGAGCTTTCGCTGCCGGAGCAGGTGTCGGCGCTACAGCAGGTTTTGCTGGCTCGGGTTTCGCTGCAACTGCAGGTTTTGCTGCGGGTGCTGCCGGTACCGCTGGACCTGCCGGCGCTTTGCCTTTGCCATGCAATTCATCCAGCAAAGACTCAAATTCATCATCACTGATGTCATCGCCACCGGCTGCAGGAGCTGGCGACGGCGGTGTCACGACTTTCGCAGAAATCGCGGGAGCTGCCGGCGCTGCATCGACCTGGCCCGGGATAAAAGAACCCTTGCCATGCAGTTGATCCAGGATAGCTTCGAACTCATCATCGGTGATGTCAGTACTGTCGGAGGTGACCGCTACAGGCGCAGCGGCTGCCGGCGCACTATCGCGGCCCGGAGCACCTGAACCATGCAACTCATCGAGCAAACGTTCAAACTCGTCTTCGTTGATATCATCCAGTGAGCCGGTATCAGCAACAGGCTCAGCTTCTGTTTCATAGGATACTGCGGCATCAAAGGATTCAATGCTCATCTCGGGTTCTGCAGCAACCGCATGCTGAACATCCGCAGCTTCACCCTCGCCTTCCGGTTCACTCAACCGATGCAGGGCTTCCAGTAGTTCTGGTGCAGCAGGTTCCAGTGGCTGATGGGCCTGGACATTAGCGAACATCTCATTAATGGCATCAAGCGCTTGTAAGATAACGTCCATTAATTCGGAGGTTACCCGGCGTTTGCCGGTACGCAGGATATCAAATACGTTTTCCGCACCATGACAGGCATCAACAAGCTCTGTCAGCGATAAAAAACCAGCGCCACCTTTTACCGTATGAAATCCACGAAAAATTGCGTTCAGCAAAGCAGAATCGTCGGGGTTGTTTTCTAGTTCGACCAACTGTTCCGCTAATGCTTCAAGGATCTCGCCGGCTTCGACTAGGAAATCCTGTAAAATATCCTCATCTAAATCAAAGCCCATGCCACTTTACCTCTCTCAGAACCCTAAACTCGATAATAAATCGTCAACATCATCTTGCCCCTGCACTACGTCATTCCGGCTGGCGGCATCGATAATTGGCCCTTCGGCCTCATGGCCCGCTTTCGGTTTGCGCACTGCTGCAGGTTTAGCTTCCGCGGCGACAGTGACATGTCCAAATGCTGTGAGTAAGCCGATCAGGCTATCCTCAACTTCACGCACCAGTTCAATAACGCGGCGTAAGATTTGCCCGGTTAAATCCTGAAATCCCTGCGCCATTAAAACTTCAGTCATAGACCCCTGCAGCGCAGCGACATTGGTCGATGATTCATGTAAAAAGGTGTTTAAACTATGGCATAAGGCTTTGAATTCACCAAGTTTCATGTTCCTGGTCATCAATTTCTGCCATTCCGGAAGTATTGTGTTTAAGCTGACACCCAGCTTATCTGCAATAGGCAGACAAGACTCAACCGCGTCCATGGTCTGGTTCGCGGCTTGTTCTGTCATATCAATAACGTGGGAAAGCCGGCGTTTGGCATCAGGGATGTCTTCCTCCAGTAAATTACTGATAGAAGGATCAACCTGAAAACTTTTTAATGAATCGTGCAGTTGACGCGTTAGTTTTCCAACTTCGGCGAAGAGTTCTGAGGAGCCGGGGACGGCGAGTCCCTGAACCAGCTCGTTGGCAGCATCCTGCTCGCCCATCTCCAACAACTGCACAAGCTCGCGCGCCTGTTCAAGGGTGATAATAGGTGCCGTATATGCAGACATAGCGCCACTCCTGTGTCAGATACGGATTAACCTAAGCGCTCGAAGACTTTTGATAACTTCTCTTGTAACGTTGCAGCAGTAAAAGGTTTGACGATATAACCGTTCACACCAGCCTGAGCCGCCGCGATAATTTGTTCTTTTTTGGCTTCAGCGGTGACCATCAGAACCGGGATATGTTTTAACTTGGCATCAGCACGGATCGCACGTAATAAATCGATCCCTTGCATACCTGGCATATTCCAGTCGGTGACGACAAAATCAAAATCACCATTTTGCAGCATTGGCAGAGCCGTGCTGCCATCATCTGCTTCCTGAACGTTGGTAAAGCCCAAGTCACGTAACAGGTTTTTAATGATGCGTCTCATAGTAGAAAAATCGTCTACCACGAGAATTTTCATATTTTTATCCAAAATCCCCTCCGACGAGATACCCCAGTGGTTATCCTAAAAATTACAACCAGTCCTGCATCCGCGACCGCAGCCGCAATAATGCCTGACTATGAATCTGACTGACCCGAGATTCGCTGACGCTAAGCACTTCGCCAATCTCTTTTAAATTGAGTTCGTCATTATAATAGAGCGACAATACTATTGCCTCACGCTCCGGTAAGCTACTGATATTTTTTACCAATGCCTGTTGGAACGAATCACTGGCCTGCTCTTCAAACAGTTGATCATCTTGTTTGTCGTTTGCAGTGACCAATACATCTTCACTGATGCCTAAATCTTCCATGCCAATGATGCGGCCATTGCTGGCATCACTGAGCATGTGATGATACTCATCTAAAGTTATATCAAGTTTTTCAGCAACTTCAACATCTTTTACGTCACGACCTAATGTTGCTTCCAGTTCGGCTATTGTTTCAGCAATCAAACGGGAATTACGGTGCACGGAGCGTGGTGTCCAGTCACCGCGACGGATTTCATCCAGCATCGAGCCCCTGATGCGAATACCGGCGAAAGTCTCAAAGCTGGCCCCTTTAGTACTGTCGAAATTCTTCGCAGCTTCAATCAGGCCAATCATGCCTGACTGAATTAAATCATCGACCTGTACACTGGCCGGCAACCGGGCCAACAGGTGATATGCAATACGTTTAACCAGAGGAGCATGCTTTTCAACCAGCAACTGCAGCTGATTATTTCCGCCATATGCAGCTAAACGACTATTCACATCACCCCCCGCCGTTCTGACTGCGGCTGTACGAGTTGCTCAAGGAAAAATTCAAGATGTCCGGAGGCACTGGGTGGAACCGGCCATTGTACAGCCCGGGTTGCCAGAGTTTTGACGGCCAGCGACGCCGGCGATTTCGGAAAAGCGTCAACGAATGCTTTTTGTTTGCGGGCAGCTTTACGTACGTTTTCGTCAAATGGAATGGTCGCAACCAGCTCAAGCGTAACATCGAGGAAGCGGTCGGTCACCCGGCTCAGTTTTGCAAACAACTCCTGCCCTTCTTTCAGACTGCGCACCATATTCGCGACAATCTTAAAGCGCTGCACCGCATGCTCGCGACTCAGAATTTTCATCAGCGCATAGGCATCAGTGATCGACGAAGGCTCATCGCAGACAACGACTAACACATCCTGCGAGGCACGGGAAAAGCTCAGCACCATGTCTGAGATACCAGCAGCGGTATCGACCAGCAACACATCAAAAGCGGTACGTAACTCACTGAACGCTCTGATAAGGCCGGCATGCTCAGCCGGGCTCAATTCAGTCATCGACTGCGTGCCAGAGGTTGCCGGCACAATTTTAATGCCGAACGGGCCTTCAATCAGGATATCGTCCAGCTCAGCTTCGCCGGACAAGACATGAAATAAATTCTTTTCAACTCTGAGGCCCAGCATCACGTCGCAGTTGGCGAGTCCCAAATCTGCGTCCAGTACCAGCACCTTTTTACCCATCTGGGCCATCGCCATGGCGAGGTTTAGTGTGACGTTGGTTTTACCCACGCCACCTTTTCCACCTGTCACTGCGATTACTTTTACCATCTGCTGTTTCATTCTTCTCAGGCCGCTGGCTTGATCATACATTAATTCATGATTATGCATAGGTTCCATCCGCCCGGGCTGTTACATCCTGATACCACTGATGTCCTGCACTGGCGTGTGCCAGACGTAACTGCTCAGCCTGGTCGATCATGGCTTTCGCCTGCGCAGCTTCAATATCTTCAGGCACTCGTTGACCGTTGGTCAAATAACTGACTGGTAAAGCATTTTGAATTGCGATGTTGATAATCTCACCCAAGCTTAAGCATTCATCAAGTTTTGTGAAAATACAACCCGACAGCGAAATTCGTTTGAAGTGTTCCACAGTTTCCTGCATCACGCGGGCTTGTGAGGTCGCAGACAATACCAGATAACTTCTTATTTTGACACGCGAATTATGCATCAGAGCAGACAGTTTTTCGGCAAGTCGTACATCGCGCTGGCTCATACCAGCCGTATCGATCAGAATCAGTTTACGCTGCTGTAACTGAGTTAACAGAATCGCCAATTCTTCATGATCTTTAGCCTGTTTCACCGGACAACCGATAATGCGGCCAAAAGTGGCCAATTGTTCAAAAGCGCCAATCCGGAAAGTGTCTGTTGTGATGAGCGCGACCTGGTCGGCGCCATGCAAACGGGCAAACTGTGCCGCCAGTTTCGCTACTGTCGTGGTTTTGCCGACTCCGGTTGGCCCAACTAACGCGACGATACCACCGCGGCGCATTAAATCGTCGTTAGTTGTGGTGAGCTGACCCGCCAGTAATTCAAGGGCACAGTCCCAGGCTTCCCCATCAGCAATATCTTCTGGCATAAAGCACGCAAGCTGGTCAGCCATGGCTTCGCTTAAGCCCAGTTGCTGCAGCTTTTCAATGACCAGCGCCCGCACTGGCTCGCGTCGCGCCAGGTCCTGCCACATCAGGCCGGAAACCTGATGCTGCAGCAGTTGCTTCATTGAGGTCATTTCCTGACGCATAGTGTCAAACTGCTGTTGCATCAATTGCATATTTTGCTGCTGCAGTTTATTCAGATCCGCCATCATCGATGATGACATGGCGGGATTTTGACGCTCTGGCGCCGGGGCTGCTTTGGTTTTTTGCAACAACGGGGACTGAATGGGTTCGGCTACAGCTTTTGCAGTCAATTTTCTGTCACTGCCGCCAGCAGGTTCGACGTGGGCTTTTTGCTGTTTAATCATTTGTCGCGCCAGCAGCGCACGTAACGAATCCGCCGGCACGTCCTGCTCAGGTTCATCGTCGTCCACGCGGATATTCAGGGTGCTGCCTGCAACATTTACTGTTGGCTTAGCCTGTGGTTCTGGCGCCGGAGCCTTCGCTGGCGCGGCTTCCGGGTCAACGGCAGCGACCAGTTCAATACCACCGGCCACCTTTTTATTCGATAAAATAATGGCTTCAGGGCCTAAAAACTCTTTCACTTCTGCCAATGCAGTGCGCATATCTTTTGCTACAAAGCGCTTAATTTTCATCGTTTAAACTCCTAACCCGCCTGGCCAACCACACTGACGATGCGAACCTGTTTGTCATCCGGAATTTCCTGATACGACAATACCCGCAATCCTGGAATGGTGTATTTCACGAATCGTGCCATCACGCTGCGTAAAATACCGGACGTCAACAACACTGCCGGTTCTCCCGCCAGTTCCTGTTGTTGTGACGCATCACGCAGTGACTGCTGAATGCGTTCCGCCAGGCCTGGTTCAATGCCGGCGCCGTCACTGCCTGCCGCCTGCATCGACTGATGTAACATCTGTTCCAGCTCAGGAGCAAAAGTCATCACCGGAATTTCCAGAGCGCCGGCTGCCACTTCCTGCACGATCAGCCGGCGCAGCGCAATACGGCACGATGCAGTCAGCACATCAATGTCCTGACTGCGGGCACCGGTATCCACCAACGTCTGGGCAATTGTGCGCATATCGCGGATTGGCACACCTTCATGCAATAAATTCTGCAGCACTTTGACCACAGAGCGCAGTGGCAAGGTATCGGGCACTAAAGCCTCCGCCAGCTTCGGTGAGGTTTTTGCCAGCATATCCAGCAGATTCTGCACTTCTTCATGACCAAGCAAACTGGCAGCGTTATTGGTCAGGATCTGACTGAGATGGGTCGCCACCACTGTCGCCGCATCCACCACGGTGTAACCCAGTGTTTGTGCATGTTCCCGCTGATTACGTGGGATCCAGACCGCTTCCAGACCAAAGGCCGGATCTTTGGTTGGAATACCTTTCAGACTGCCAAACACCTGACCCGGGTTAATGGCCAGCTCGTTATCATGCCGAAGCTCTGACTGCCCGGTATTGACGCCCATCAAGGTCACGCGATAAGTGTTGGGTTCCAGGTCAAGATTGTCGCGGATATGCACCGCCGGAATAAGAAATCCAAGTTCCTGCGACAGTTTTTTCCGCACGCCTTTAATCCGTGCCAGTAATTCGCCGCCCTGTGCCTTATCCACCAGCGGGATCAAGCGGTAGCCTACTTCAAGACCAATGACATCGACCGGATGCACATCGTCCCAGCCAATCTCTTTTTGTGGTGCTAAATCCGCAGCTGGTACCAACTCTGATCTCGACTGACCGGCAGTCGTGGCAGGCGCCTGACTGCGTTTATGGATAAGATAAGCGGTGCCGCCTAACAAGGCAGCCAGACTTAAAAACGCCAGATGTGGCATGCCGGGCACTATGCCCATAATGGTCAGCAACATGGCAGAGACAATTAACACTTTCAGATTACCGAGCTGACCACTCATTTGTTCGCCAAGGTCAGCCTCTTTATTTTGCCGGGTCACAATAATAGCGGTGCCGATTGACAGCAATAAGCCCGGGATTTGCGCCACTAAGCCATCACCAATCGTCAGCAGCGTATAGACTTCCAGCGCGTCCCCAAATGGCAGGTCATGCTGTAAGGTGCCGATAAAAATGCCGCCAATCAGGCCAACAAATAAAATGATCAGACCAGCAACCGCGTCCCCTTTTACAAACTTGGTCGCACCGTCCATCGAACCATAGAAATCAGCTTCGGCCGTGACTTCTTCCCGGCGTTTCCGCGCCTGGTCCTGGTCAATAAAGCCTGAGTTTAAGTCTGCATCAATCGCCATTTGTTTACCTGGCATTGCGTCCAGGGTGAAACGGGCTGTGACTTCCGCGATTCGGCCAGCACCTTTTGTGACGACGACGAAGTTGATGATGATCAAAATGGCAAAGACGACAATACCGACCGCGTAGTTACCGCCGATCACGACGTGACCGAAAGCTTCAATCACCGCACCGGCCGCATCAGGGCCGGTGTGACCTTCCAGTAGCACTATCCGGGTACTGGCAACGTTTAATGCCAGGCGCAGAATGGTGGCAACCAGAATCACCGAAGGGAAAATCGCAAAATCCAGTGGTTTTCTGACGTAGATAGTGACCAGTAACACCACCAGTGCCAGTGCAATGTTAAAAGAGAACAGGATATCGAGCAGCAGCGGCGGTAACGGCAGCACAATCATGGCCAGTGCAGCCAGGATGAGCAACGGCGTGCCGGTTCCTTTCAGATGTTGTAATTGCGAACGATCAAATCGTGTCAGGACATTGGCTAGCTGCATCGGAATTCCGCCGGAAAATTGACATTCAGTCAATGAAGGCAAAATTCGTTCCATCAGCGCAATGCGAAGCCGGACAAAACCCGATTAATGACGGAAACCTTCCGGGATTGGTAAATCTTTGGCCAGTGGTTTCGGTTTTTGGCCTTTCCCACGCCGATAGACTTTGAGCTGATAGACATAAGCCAGGACCTGGGCCACAGCAGAGAACAGCTGCTCCGGAATTGGATGATCCAGTTCCGTGGTGTGATACACCGAGCGGGCCAGTGCCGGCGAGCGGATAATCGGCACTTTGTTCGCTTCGGCGATTTGGCGGATATACATCGCCATTTCGTCAACGCCTTTGGCCACCACCACAGGTGCCCGTTGTTTACCGTGCTCGTATTTCAGCGCCACCGCATAATGGGTCGGGTTGGTGACAACCACATCGGCAGTCGGCACCGCCTGCATCATCCGCCGGCGTGACATCTGGATTTGCAACCCGCGGATCCGGCCTTTGATTTCCGGGTTACCTTCAGAGTTTTTGTATTCGTCTTTGACCTCTTGTTTGGTCATTTTCATCTGCTGGATATGGCGCCATTTCTGATAAGGCGCATCAATAGCCGCAATGATTAACGTACTGGCGCAGAGGCCAAAAAACATCCAGCACAGCAAATGAAGCGCAGCCGCAATGTCATCCGGGCTGGTCATCAGCGACAAGGCCATGATGTCGCCAAAAAACACTTTGAGCAGCGAATAAGCGCAACCGGCCACCACAGAGACTTTCAGCACGCCTTTGAACAGCTCAATCACCGAATTGATACTGAACATCCGTTTGATACCAGCCATCGGACTCAGTTTGTCCGGCCGGAAACTGGCGCCATACCAGGTGAAGTTATAACCGCCAAGAATGGTATTACCGACAAAACCGGCGATTAAGATCACCAGACACAGCTTCAGAAATGCCGGTGTCACCGCAATAAGCGCCGCGTGTGCCGCTGCGCTCATCATAGTCGGGTCCTGCACGTCTTTCAGATTCAGACTCAGCAAACGCCGACACACCTGCAACGTTGCCTCAGCCAGCTCTTGACCATACATCAGAATGCCAAGACTACTGCCGATTAATACCATCGCTGTGGCCAGGTCCTGTGACCTGGCTATATTGCCCTTTTCCGCCGCGTCACTGAGTTTCTTACCCGTGGGGTCTTCGGTCTTTTCCATATCGCTGTCGGCAGCCATGGCAGTCCTCCGTCAGCAACCAATGAGCTTGCACGTGACTTCGATGCCGTGCTGCCATTGCAGATTAAAATGGAACATAAAAGTGTTCATCGTCAGCCACAGAATTAACAAACCAGCGATCATCGTGACCGGAAAACCGATGGAGAAAATATTCAGCTGCGGCGCCGCGCGTGTCATCACGCCAAAAGCCAGATTGACCAGTAACATCGCGGTCACCGGTGCTAAGGTGATCGCCAGCGAAGTTGCAAAGATCCAGCCGCCGAATTCGGCAATCGTCAGATAGTTGTCGACATCCCACCACTGCCCATTGATGGGCAGTGATTCAAAACTAAACACAATCATCTGAAACATAATCAGATGACCGTCATACACCCAGAACATCAGCGTCGCCAAAATCAGATAAAACTGACCAATAGTCGGAATACTGATCCCGCTCGCAGGGTCCACTAACGAGGAAAAACCAAGGCCAGTCTGGGTCGCCAGGATTTGACCGGCCTGCACAAAGGCGTTGATAAAAATCATCGAGATAAAGCCCATCGCAGTGCCGATCAGCAACTGCTGCATCACCTGGATCACGGTGAACGCTGACATCAGATTGGTATCTTTCACCGGCGGGATCACCGGCATCACTACCAGCGTAAACATCACTGCTAAACCGATTTTGATGCGGTTGGGTACTGTTTTCGCGCCAATGCCGGTCATCAGCGCAAACATAGCGCCAATCCGGCACAGCGGCAGCAAAAAGTCCGCGATGCCCTGCATCAGCACGGAAAGCGGATATTCCATCTCAGCTCACCAGGCTCGGGATCGACAAAAACAACCCAGTGGTGTAATCCATCAGTGTTTGTGTCATCCAGTGACCGCCGTAAATCAGTGCCAGCAAGGTCACAATCAGCCGCGGTAAAAAGCTTAAAGTCTGTTCGTTGATGGACGTCGCCGCCTGGAAAATCGACACCATCAAACCCACCACCAGCGATGGCATGATGATGATACTGACCAGTAAAATAACCAGATACAAAGCGTCATTGAGGATATCAACAAAGGTTTCCGGCGTCATGTCAGACTCCTATCCCATAACTGTTGGCAAGTGTGCCCATGACGAGTAACCAGCCGTCCACCAGCACAAACATCATCAGCTTAAACGGCAGTGAAATAATCATCGGTGACAACATCATCATCCCCATCGCCATCAACACGGACGCGACCACCAAATCGATGATTAAAAACGGAATAAAAATCATAAATCCAATCTGAAAGGCTGTTTTCAGCTCTGAGGTCACAAAAGCCGGGATCACGATAGTAATTGGATAATCCTGGTTATTGGCCACTTTTGGGTGGCCGGCGATTTCGGCAAAGGTCTCTAAATCTTTGATCCGGGTCTGGTGCAGCATAAAAGCTTTCATCGGCTTAATGGCCGCATCCAGCGCCTGCACTGAGGTGATGTCTTCTTTTAAATATGGCTGAATGGCGGTGTCATTCACTTGTTTAAAAGTCGGCGCCATGATGAAGAATGTCAGAAATAAAGTGATGCCGACCAGCACCTGGTTGGACGGGCTCGACATCAGACCCATGGCCTGGCGCAGGATAGCCAGTACGATGATAATCCGCGTGAAGCTGGTCATCATGATGAGGGCGGCCGGCAGAAAACTCAGCGCCGTCATCATCGCCAGCACTTGTAAGGTCACACTGTATTCCTGACTACCATCAGGGTTAGTGGTGATTTGCAGCGCCGACAGGCCGCTATTGTCAGCAAGCACTGCCGGGCTTAGCAGCACCAGCAGCATCAAAAGAATTCGGAACATAACAGCAGATTACTTTTTCAGGAACGACTGTAACTGCGTATGAAAGTCTGATGCCAACTTTTCTTCTGGGAGTGGATTTTCCAGGTCAAACAGGAAATTGACGCTGTGTGGCGTCACGCCAATCACCCGTTGTTTTCCTTGTATTTCAACAACTAAGAGGCGTTCTTTTTGGCCAACCGGTAACGTCGCGACCACCTTAAAATGTTTGGAGCCCGGCATTTTCAGCTGCAATTTTTTATACAGCAATGCCAGCACAACAATAGCGCCAACCACCAGCGCCAAAGAAATGACGATCTGCCCAAGGCCGGGTAAATTGGCACTCTGGCGCAGCGGCTGCGTCGCCGCCTCGGCCTGAGCAGCGCCTTGCGTCGCCACTTGCGCTATAGCGCTGGCTGGCAGAGCGGAAAACAGCGACAACCAGCCTCGCATCTCAGCGCAACTTCTTAATACGTTCAATTTGACTAATGACATCCGTCAGGCGGATACCGAACTTGTCGTTGACCACAACCACTTCACCGTGCGCGATCAAAGTGCCATTGACCAGCACATCGAGCGGCTCACCGGCGACCCGCTCCAGTTCAACCACAGAGCCCTGGTTCAGCTGTAACAAATTGCGGATGCTGATTTTGGCGCGGCCGACTTCCATCGAAATGGTGACCGGAATATCCAGGATCGTATCGAGTTTGCGCCGCTCATCACCAGATAATGGCGCATGTTCTTCATGCAACTCGTCCAGTTCGGCCGTTTCGACGCCATCGGCACTGCCTTCGGCTTCGGCCAGGGCGGCGGCCCATTCGTCCATCGTGTCTTTGTCGTCAGCCATTACCATCTTTCCTCACTACGTTCATTCAGGATCAAATCGGCTTCCAGTTCACTGATATCTGCATCGCTGTCTAAGCGGCGACCGCCTTTGGTAAACACATGCAGTTCAGATTTAACCGATTCAGGTCTTTTGATTTTTTCGACAATTTTCAGTGCCACATTGTCACGGGATTTACCCATTTTGGCGCGATAGGTCGGCAAGTCTTCAATCAGCACTGTGATGGTTTCCGGAATTTCGACCGGAATGATGTCGCCGGCTTTGAGGTTCATCACCTGCTCCAGCGTCAGATCAACATCCATCATTTTGGTGGTCAGATTGACTTTGACATCCATGATTTCGTCACGCAGCGCCTTACTCCAGCGCAAGTCAGTGTCTTCTTTATCGCTTTGCACACCGGCGTCAAGCAGTTCGCGGATAGGCTCCAGCATTGAATAAGGCAAAGCGACATGGAAATCACCGCCACCACCATCGAGTTCAATGTGGAAAGAACTGATCACCACCACTTCCGTCGGGCTGACAATGTTCGCCATCGCCGGGTTCACTTCGCTGTCCAGATATTCAAAGGACACGTCCATTACCGGCGCCCAGGCTTCTTTATAGTCTTCAAAAATTAATTTCAGCAGCATCTGGATGATGCGTCGTTCGGTCGGAGTAAATTCACGGCCTTCGATTTTAGCGTGGTAACGACCATCGCCACCAAAGAAGTTATCCACCAGAATAAACACCAACCGCGCTTCCATCGTAATCAGGCCAGTACCTTTGAGTGGACGGAAGCGCACCATATTCAGACTGGTTGGCACGAACAGAGTATGCACATATTCGCCAAATTTGATCATCTGCACGCCGTTAATCGACACTTCAGCGGTGCGGCGCATCATGTTGAACAGACTGATGCGCATATGGCGGGCAAAACGCTCGTTGACCATCTCCAAAGTCGGCATCCGGCCCCGGACAATCCGATCCTGTGAAGAGAAGTCGTATTCCATCGCCGAGCGTCGACCGCCCGGACCGGAACTTTCTTCTATCTCTTCTTCTTCGACGTCATCAACACCATGAAGTAGCGCGTCAATCTCGTCCTGGGATAATAAATCAGTCAATCTGTTGCCCTCCGGTTCAAACCGGCTTTACTGCATGACAAAACCGGTAAACAGGATTTCTTCAACTACCGGAGACCCTGCCACACCTTTTAACGCTTCCTGTACATCTTTTAATGCTGCCGCTTTAATCGTTTCTTTGCCGGCTGCAGTGACCAGCTCATCGGCATTGGCCTTACTGAAAGTGCGCAGCATGGTACTTTCAATCAACGGGATATGCTGTTTGGCCGTTTCTTCATTCTGCGAACCGCGTACCAGCAATTGCGCCTTGATTTGTACTAAACGGTCCCGGCTCGCGCCGGCAACGTTAAATACAAATGGTCTTGGCATCCCGACATACAAGGCCGAACCCACTTCAGCCCCACCTGCAGCCGGTGCAGCACCATCCGCAGCCGGCGCTGCCGCACCATCTGCTGCCGGAGCACCTTCAGCTGGCGCTTCGGCCGCTGGTGGCGGATCACCGCCCATCATCATAAAAGCCGCGCCACCGCCGCCAAGCAGCACTACTGCTGCCGCTGCGATGATGATCATTTTTTTCTTTTTATTGCCACCATCAGCAATTTCGAGTTCTTTTTCCGCCGCCATGACTGGACTCCGTCTCCGTTAATTTTGTTATTATTTACTTCGTTACGGGACAAAGGCAATCAACATCGGCGGATCTGCCGGTTTTGTCTGCACCAGACCAGCAATCACGCATAAAAATCCACCATCCGGTCAGAAACCTTCATCTGCACAGTCTGCACTGCTGCCAGATCCGCCTCATTGCCACCGGATGGGCCAGAGCGGGCCTGACGCTGTTCTTGTTGTCCGCCAGACTGGCGCTGCTCAACCTGACCTTCAGTTAAAGCAATACCCTGTTGCTCCAATAATTCGCGCAATTTTGGCATCTGCTGTTCCAGCGCTTCTTTGGCCGCGCCTTGTTGCACCACAAACTGCACACTTAATTGGTCTTGTTGCAGATTCAGCTTAATTTGCATCGACCCCATATCTTCGGGATGCAGCTGCACTTCTGCCGTTTGTAATTTGTGCTGAATTTGTACCATCACCCGGTCTTTCAGCTGTTGCGCCGCCGCAGGTTCAGTCAGTGCCAGTGGCGCTTGCCAGCTGGTGGTTTCGGCAGCCCGGTTTGACATCAAGGGTGTATGTGCGGTGCCAGTACTGTGAGTTACCGGCTGTGTCAATGCAGTCGCACCTGCCGTGTGCTCAGTCAGTGGCTGGGCCTGCTGCAGTTGTTGCAGCTGCTGGCCAAAGGCCAGAGTCGTTGCCGCAGGTTGCGCTGGCTGGGTGGCCAGCATCACGTCGGCGGTCGCTTTTGCCTGCCCCTGACCAGTCTGTTGCTCGGCACCGGCTTGCTGCTGTTGCTGCTGTGTCTGATTCACTGTTTTTAAATGCTCAGCAAAAGCATTGGCCGCAGGCGCTTTATCCAGGCTCCCCGCGGCAGCAGTGGCGCGATTGCTATTCGCAGGTGCAGCCTGCGCTTGCACCATCATCGCAGCTGGTAATTCAGGTTCAGTACGCTCGACCACTTCAGCATTCTCATGCAAGGCGACAGCAGACTGTTGAGCCGTGGCCTTAGCCGGTTGTTGGGTCAAAGAGGATTGCGGGGCCTGCGCCTGTTTTGCAGCCTGCTCTGCCGGCGACTCTGTCAAAACACCAGTCGACACCACAGGGCCAGACTCAGCATCAGATGACTCATTGACCGGCTCGTGCACAGCGGCTGTTTTACCTGAAACCTTCACAGCACTGCTCTGCTCAGTCTGCGGATGTTCAGACTTTGTTGTTGATTTGTTTTGTGTTATCGCAGCTTCGGTTGTCACAGCGCGCTGAGGGGCTCCCGGTGCGACCGCAATTTCGTTACCAACCTTTTCATCAGTCGCGCTCGACGCCACCGCACTCGTTGTCACTGCGGCGGCCTGGTTCTGCTCAATCAGATCCGGAGTAGTTAAACCAGCGGCTGTCAGTTCCTCTGCGCTCAATAAAGCCTGCTCAGTTGCCAATGAAGTAGTTTGCCCGACCTGCGGCGCTGCGTTGGAGTCAACTGCCGCTACCTCAGTTACTGCGCTGCCAGTGTCTGCAGTGGGCTGGGCTTTAGTCGCATCAGTGGCAGTGGCTGCTGCCAGAGCAGCGCTCAAAGCTTCAGCTGAGACCGGCGGCGTCTCTGTCTTGCCCACATCTGTCAGAACTATATGGTCTGCAACCGGGGCTGAATCAGTATTATCAGCGCTGCTAGCTTTATTGGCTTGTAATGCCGGGCCGTAGCTTTTGGCTTTTTCGATGATGTCGAACCAGGGTTTATCTTCGGTCACTGTCTCTGTGAGCTCAGCTTCGTTTTCTGTTGCGACCGGTAAACCGGCTAAAGGGTCATCCAGCCAGACCCGGCCATCTTTTGCGCTGGCCGCTTCGCTATCTGCGGCAAGCTTCTGCCGCGCGGCAATCGCTTCCAGCAAGGCTGGGTCTACCGCTCTGGTGTCCTCCACCCGGATCGGTGGGGTTAATTCCTGTTCACTCAGTTCATCTGCCAGCTTCAGACTAAAGCTGTCGACGACGCCGTCTTCCGGGGCCGGCGCGGTATTCAGTACCGACTCAGCGCCTGGACTGCCCAAAGTCAGATTGATACTGAGGTTCATCATCTTGTCTCCGGCCGCGTGGTGCGCGGACTTTATTCGGTTTATTACTTTTACGAACTTATACAAATTTCACGCCAGACTGGCTGAAATCAGACGCCTTGCTGTTGCAGACGGCGGAAAAACTGCTGGGTAGCTATTTCGTCCAGCAGCTTTTGCTCCAGGCGGTTTTGCCGTTGCTGACTTGCGGCCAGTTCTTTGTCGATGAGTAGTTCAATCGCTTTGCGTTTTTTCTGCATCGTGAGCCAGGCGGTTCGGCGCATATCAACGACGCGCTGCGCCTGCTGGATTTGCAGGTTTTGCTGCTCCAGCGCCTGGTCCAGCTTGGTAATAAAATTCAGATATTGGTTAAACTGGCGGCTTTGCACGCCTTCAGCGCCGCGCTGTTGGGTCTGGCGGATATAGTCGGTCCGATAGTCGGCCAGGCCCTGATAACGGTCATTGCAGGTCTGCAGAAACTGTTGCGCCTGCACAAAATTAGCCAGCAGCTTTTCTTCTTTTTCTTTTTGGACCTGTACTAATAATTGCAGTTGTTTCAGCGCCATACTTAAAAGCTCCGGTTCGCAGGTAATAAGGTATTCAGCCCTGCCAGACATTCATCATAAGGCACTACGTCAGTCATGCCCTGTTGCAGGAAACGGTTAATTTTGGGCATCAGGCTGATGGCCTGGTCCAGCATCGGATCTGAGCCTTTGACATAAGCGCCGATGGAAATTAAATCTTTGCTCTGGCTGAAACTGGCGTAGAGCTGTTTGACCGCCCGTGCCAGTTTCTGGTGTTCCATACTGGTCACCGCCGGCATCACCCGGCTGATCGAGCGTTCAATATCAATGGCCGGGAAATGGCCGCTGTCCGCCAGCTGGCGGGATAAAACGATGTGGCCGTCGAGGATAGCGCGGGCCGCATCAGCAATAGGATCTTGCAGGTCGTCGCCTTCCGACAACACGGTATAAAATGCCGTGATCGAGCCCTGGCCTTCCCCGCCGTTACCGGCGCGTTCCACCAGTGCCGGTAATTTGGCGAATACTGATGGCGGGTAACCTTTGGTGGCCGGTGGCTCGCCAACCGCCAGCGCGATTTCCCGCTGCGCCTGGGCATACCGGGTGACGGAGTCGAGCAACAACAATACGTCCAGGCCCTGATCGCGGAAGTACTCGGCAATTTGCACCGCGGTTTCACAACCTTTCAGCCGCATCAAAGGCGACACATCGGCAGGAGCCGCCACCACCACTGAACGTTTGCGGCCTTCGTCGCCTAAAATTTCGTCGATAAATTCTTTGACTTCACGGCCCCGTTCACCGACCAGACCGACCACAATCACATCGGCGGCCGTGCCACGTGTCATCATGCCAAGCAATACCGATTTACCGACACCGGAACCGGCAAACAGGCCCATTCGCTGACCTTTACCGACGGTGATGATGCTGTTGATGGCGCGCACACCAACATCCAGCGGTTGTTTTACTGGCCGGCGATTCAGTGGATTGATTGGATTTTTCTTTTGCCGGGCAAATTCGGTGGCGCGCACCGGGCCTTTGCCATCGAGCGGATTGCCGGCACCATCAATGACCCGGCCGAGCAGCGCCATGGTCAGCGGTACGCCGAGGTGATCACTGAGCGGTGTGACACGCGCGCCGGGGATCACGCCGGTAATGTCATCTTTTGGCATCAGGAAAATGCGGTCCTGAGCAAAACCTACCACTTCCGCCAGCAACTCGCCGTCAAAAGTATCAACACTGCAGGTTTGGCCAATAGCTGCGCTAAGGCCGGTGGCTTCAAGTGTCAGCCCGACCACCCGCACCAGACGACCGGCAACGACCGGGCGGTTTTGCCGGATATACTGCTGCTGTTGCAGCAGACGCCCGGCGAGGGCTGTAGCTTTGGATTCAAATGTCATGCTTTTGACACTTCACGGCAATTAATCAGTCTGAATGTTGGATTGCAGGAAGTGTTCCAGGCTGTGTTGCAGGCGCTGTTTTAAGTTGCGTTCGACTGAAGAATCACCGGCATCAATGCGGATATCGCCGCGTTCCAACACGGGCTCAGCGCGCAGCTGCCACTGCCGCTCAGCCAAATCGTCGGCGCTGTAATGTTGTTGGATCACCGCCAAATCTTCCGGATGCAGCCGGATTTGCAGCTGGCTGGCTTTCAGCGGCAGCGCGTCAATCGCCTGACGCACGGTTTGTAAAATCACCTGCGGGTTGGTTTTGACTTCCACCGCAATGACTGCCTGCGCCATCGCGACTGTTAATTCCAGCAGGCTCTGTTCAACCCGCTGATCCACTTGTTGCAGCGGCTGTTGCAGCTGATCAAGCAGTAATTGCAGCTGCGCCAGTTGCTCGCGGATCAGGCCTTCGCCTTCGGCAAGACCGGTTTTACGGCCTTCGGCCTGACCTTGCTGCAAGCCATCCTGATAACCCTGCTCGCGGCCTTCGGCATAACCCTGACTAAAACCTTCTTCTTTGCCCTGGCCTAAGCCTTCGTCGTAGGCAGCCTGACGGATTTGTTCGATATCTTCCGCGGTCAGCGGCTTAATCTCTTCTTCTTCCGGCAGGCGTGCGACCAGTTTTTGCCCAGGCTGAGGCGGCGTTTTATACAACGCGTTGGTTTTTTGTGTCTTTTTCTGCAAAGTCGCCTGAAAATCCGGCGCTGGCCAATTCCGCAGCAATTCCAGCACTTCAGCATCCGGCTCAAAAGGCCGGTGCTTGATAAAATCGTTCAGGCTCATTTGCTACTCCAAACTACCCGCTTGGGTTGATTACAGGAAGTCTTCACCGCCACCGCCGCCGAGCATAATTTCGCCGGCATCGGCCAGACGCCGCGCAGTGGACAGAATTTCTTTCTGTGCCGTTTCGACTTCGCTGACCCGCACCGGCCCCATCGCTTCGAGGTCGTCGGCCAGCATCTCTGCCGCCCGTTTTGACATATTTTTCAGGATCTTCTCTTTCAGGTTGTCGTCGGCGCCTTTGAGCGCCTTCATCAGCACATCCTGCTGCACTTCGCGCAGAATGGCCTGAATAGCCCGGTCGTCGACTTCCAGTAAGTTCTCGAACACAAACATCAAATCTTGGATTTGCTGTGCCATTTCTTCGTCGTGTTCGCGGATAGAATCCATCAGCTGGCCTTCGACGTTGGTGTCGAGGTAGTTCATGATGTCGGCTGCTGCTTTGAGGCCACCCATTTTCGCGGCTTGTGCACCGGCCTGGCCGGCGAACTGCTTCTCCATGATCTCGTTTAATTCCTGCAAGGCGGCTGGTTGCACTTCTTCCAGGTTGGCGATACGCATCGTGAGGTCCAAGCGGACTTTTTCTGGGAACTGCGACAAAATCTCGGCGGACTGTTCCGGTTCCAGATAAGACAGCACAATAGTCTGGATCTGCGGGTGTTCGTTGCGGATGATGTTGGCCACCTGCTTCGAGTCCATCCATTTCAGTGAATCCAAGCCTTTGGCACCACCGCCCAAAATGATCTGGTCAATCAGGTTCGAGGCTTTTTCTTCACCCAGTGCTGCAGTTAAGGCGCGGCGGATAAAGTCTTCGCTCTGGAAGCCGATGGTGCTGAAGTTTTGAATTTGTTCAATAAAAAGCCGGTGCACCGCTGAGATTTTGGCCTGATTCAGGTCCTCAATCGATGCCATCGCCATACCGACTTTCTGCACCTGCTTCGGCTCCAGGTGCTTTAAGATCTGCGCCGCATCTTCTTCCGACAAGCTCAGCAGCAGGATGGCGGCTTTTTCCACGCCATCCAGTTTACCGACGTCAAACGCCGGCTTTTGTGTGGTTTCTACGTTACTCATCTTCAGCCAACCAGTTTTTCACGACCAGAGAGGAAAGTTCAGGCTCATTGGCAACCAGCGCCCGCACCGCTTTTAATAAGTCTTCATCACCATGCAGATCAGGCAGCATCAAGGTGCCATCTGCAGCGAAACCAACAGATTTCGCATCGAACTCTTTACTCAGTAAGTCGATGGTGTCATCACCGAGGTCCACACCACGCGACAGCGACATTTCGTCATAAGTCTCAGAGGTATCTTCAGGGTAGATCAGTTTCTTCAGCATTGGCCGCACAATCGCCAGGATCAGCACAATGATCACCAGCGCCGCCAGCGCCAGGCGAATGACGCGCATAAACCATTCTTGTTCGTAGATTGGTTGCTCAGCAGTGGTCACCACAGCTTCACGGGTAAAGGGCACTGATACCACTTCGATGGTGTCGCCACGTTGCACATCAAAACCAACACCGCCCTGCAATAAACGCCGGATGTTCTGCAGCTCAGCCTGAGTGCGGGCTTCCGGCTTGGCCGGCGCCTCGGCCGTGCCTTCACCTAACTTATAATCCACTGCCACTGACACGCTGATACGGCGGATCACCCCGCTTTGTTGCGTGCTGTGGCTGATAGTGGTATCCAGTTCATAGTTCCGCGTCACTTCTTTACTGTTGCGGCCAGGCACCACCGGCGTTTCACCGTTGTTGGCTTTTTCCGGAATATTCGAATCCAGTGGTGGCTGATTGGATAAAGCGCCCGGGATCCCCATAGCACCGCCGCCGACGCTGTTTTCTTCCGACGTCATCTCGCTGCGGACTGCCGGTAAATCCGGGTTGTAGCGCTTTTGTGTCTGTTCAGTGGCGGTGAAATCCATCTGTAAATCGACTTGCGCGGTGTAATTGTCCATCCCGAGGATTGGAATTAAGATTGAGTCAATTTTCTGGCGATATTCATCTTCACGTTTTAATTCAATTTCATATTCACGGCGTGAACGCGCAGAAGCTGCGTCCTGTGAGCCACTATTCAGTAAGCGGCCATTTTGGTCAGTGACTGTCACCTTCGAAGGTTCCAGCCCTTGTACCGCCGATGCCACTAAATCCACAATGGCGTCGACTTCACTGTCTTTAATGGCTTTGCCGCCTTTGGCGGTGATCATCACAGTCGCGGACGGCTGTTTTTCCACCCGGGCAAAAATGTTTTCTTTTGGAATAGCCAGCAGCACCCGGGCGCGGGCAACACTTTGGAATTCTTCGATTGTGCGGGCTAACTGTTGCTCGCGGCTATGTTTCAGCCGTTCCATTTCCAGCCGCTGACTGACGCCAAAGCCACTGTCCTGCATCAGGATCTCATCACCGCTGCTGGTTGCTTTTTCCAGACCGGCACGATTTAACCCCAGTTTGATGTCCTGGTACTTATCACCGGGCACCAGAATGGTGTTGCCTTCCAGTTTGTATTCGATTTTTTGCGCATCCAGATGGTCCAGATGACTGATAAGCTCAGTGGTTTCAAAAGTGCCAAGCGGACGCATGTCTGGTTCGCGTGCCCACATGATGATGAGGATGGCAATGGCGATACAGATAGTCAGGGCAATAATCAGGGCTACTTGCCGGACTATATCCATACCACCCATAGAGCCGATAAAACCGGACTTTTGCTCCACTGGCGTGCTGCTGTCCACCGGTTGATTAAAATCGTTTGAGCTTAAGGTTAATTCTGTTGATTCAGCCATTTAGATTGCTCCCATCACACCGGCATGGCCATGACTTCTTTGTAGGCTTCGACCAGCTTATTGCGCACCTGCACTGTGGCTTCAAAAGCGACCGATGCTTTTTGGCCGGCGATCATCGCCTGCGCCAGCGACACTTTCGGATCGCCTAATTCAACAGCCGTTGCCAGCTCATTGCTGTTTTGCTGTAAGCCGTTGACTGTGCTCAGTGCTTGCTTGAACAACTGGGAAAAATCGCTTTGGCTGGTATTGTCGACCTGAGCTGGACCAATCTGCATGTCAGCAGACACATTCCGGGCCTGCCGGGCAAATGCCTGCATTTCCTGATAGAGCCCTGCGCCTTTGATATCCATGATGCTGTCGCCTGTAAAGCTATTGATATAACCAACTTAAGCACAAGTTGTGCCAGTTTATTCTTGATATTAATCAACAGCTTACAGTGAATTTTGATAGTCAAAAAACCGGCACAACGGTAATTTGGTACCGATAAATTGGTCACAATGATGTCTACGGACAGGCCTGACAAGCAGAAACAACGGTAGTTTCGGGGACGGAGCAGCCTCAAAGGCCCAGTGGGAATGATGTTGCGGCAACAGCGCAGCAAACTAGTTTGCGCTGTTGCCGGCAAGCCCGGTCAAAACGACACAATAATGCCTGATTCACGCATCCGGGCCAGTTTGTAGCGCAAAGTCCTGGCACTGATGCCGAGCTTTTCTGCCACATCTTTGCGCCGGTTGGCGCAGGCTTTCATCGTTTCCAGGATCAGCCGGTGTTCCTGTTCGTACACCCCGGATTTAAATACACTGAGTTCAGGATCGTTACTGACCAGCACAGGCTCAGCGCGATGGCTGGCTGCGCTGCCCGGCTCCAGCAGAATATCGTCTTCGGTGATCACGGCGTCAGCATGGACTATCAATGCCCGCTGGATCACATTATCCAGCTCCCGTACGTTGCCGGGCCAGTCATGCGAAAACAATTTCCGTTTCGCCGCAGCGTTCAGCTCAGGGACCGCAGCGCCCTGTTGCTGACAATGCCGTTCCATCAAATGCACCGCCAGCGGCAGGATATCTTCCGGCCGTTCACGCAGCGCCGGCCAGGTCAGTGGAAATACATTGAGCCGGTAAAACAAGTCTTCACGAAATGTGCCCTGCGCCACCGCCTGGCGCAGATCACGGTTGCTGGTGGCAATGACCCGCACATCCAGCTTGATGGTTTTGCGACTGCCAAGCCGTTCGACTTCACGCTCCTGCAGCACCCGCAGCAATTTTGCCTGCAGATTCAGATCCATTTCACTGATTTCATCCAAAAGGATGGTGCCTTGCTGTGCTTGTTCAAACTTGCCGGGGCAAGCCGCGATGGCGCCGGTGAAAGCGCCTTTTTCATAACCAAACAGGGTCGATTCCAGCATATTTTCCGGAATAGCCGCACAGTTAATCGCCACAAAAGGCCCATCTTGCCGGCCTGATTGTTGATGAATGTAACGCGCCAGCACTTCTTTACCAGAACCGCTTGGTCCGAGCACCATGACATTGGCGTCGGATTTCGCCACTTTGGCCGCCAGCTTCACCAGCTGCAGACTGCTGACAGCGGCGACGATAGGCTCAAACGCCATTTGTTCTTCCGGACTGACGTAGCGACTGACCATATTGACCAGCACTTCCGGCGAAAAAGGTTTTGCCAGGTAATCCACCGCACCTAACCGAATGGCAGTCACAGCATCGTTGACGGTGGCATATGCCGTCATCATCAATACCGGCAGTTGCGGGTAATTCAGCTTGATTGATTTCAGCAACTCCAGGCCGGAAATGGCGCCCATCTGCACGTCGCTGACCACCAGACGGATTTTATGCTGTTTGAGCTGTTGCAGCGCCTGCTCGGCGTTACCGGCCAGGATCACATCATATTGCGCCAGGCTCAGCGTGTCAGCCAGCGCCTCCTGTAAGCCGGCATCGTCTTCTACGACCAGAATTTTAGGCTTATGCATGACTGAACTCCTTGATTGAGCTTGCACCGCCATAGGGGGTGCCAACAGTTGCCGGACAAACCGGCAAGACTAATTCAAAACGCGCGCCACCTGCTGCGCTTTGCAGGCAACGGGCGAGGCCACTATGTGACGTTGCCACTGCCTGCACGACCGCCAGACCGAGGCCGGTGCCGTTACTACGGGTGGTATAAAATGGTTCAAAAATTTGCTGACGCAGATGCTCAGGTACACCAGGCCCTTCGTCTTCGACCGCCAGCACCACCTGACGCTCGTCAGCACTGGCAATGGCGGACAGCTGAATGCGGGCTCCGGGCCCGGCGTGTTCCAGCGCGTTATGCACCAGATTACTCAGTGCGCCGGCTAAAGCCGTATGGTTGCCAAGCACCATCACATCCGGATCTGGCAGCTCAACCAGCACGGTACCCTGCTGCTGTAACACCAGCGGCTCTACAGCGGCAAACACTTCGCTGAGCAGTTGCTGCATCGACAGCGGCTGCGCCTGCTGCTCGCGGCCGGCGCGGGCAAAGAGTAATAAGTCATTGACCTGCTGCTCTAAATCAGTCAGGCGGTTTAATAATTTCTGGCTGAATTGCTCACGTGCTGCCGGCTCTAATTTTTGATTCCGCAAATTACGCGCATACAGCAAAGCGCCCGATAACGGCGTGCGGATTTGATGTGCCAGCGACGCCATCATTTTGCCTAAGGAAGATAAACGCTGCAGATGCGACAGGCGGCTTTGTAACTGCCGGGTTTCGGTCAGATCGGTCAGCACTATCAACTGCCCTGCTAAAGGTTCGAGCGGGCTGATGGCGAGCTGGACGCGCCGGCCATCATGCAGCGATACTTCCAGACCATCATCATTACGCGGGCGAAAACTGCGGTTAATCACATCCAGCCAGCGCTGGCCATGCAGAGGTTCGCCCAGCATAGCCACAGCAACCGGATTGGCCTGCATCACATAACCACGCTGGTCCAGCACGACGATGCCATTTGGCAGCACTTGCAGCAGATGTTGCAGACGTTGTAGTTCCTGACGTTCAGCGTCAGCCATCACCACGGGCGCGGCAACGGGCGCCAGTCCGGGCGACACAGCCAATGGCGACATCGACAACGCGGGCGCAGGCGTCTTTTTCAGTACAGCTTGCGGGGAAGTGAGCATAATTTCACCGTCAGGGTTTTGAACACACCCTGACTAAGCAGAAATCATGCCATCATGTTTTATATTGAATTTCAGTAACTTATAAGAAATTATCTTGCCAATTTTTTGGCAGTCAGTCGTTTTCGGCCGCATCGGCTTCGTCGCGCATCAGGTTGTATTTGCGCATTTTTTCTACCAGCGTGGTGCGGCGTAAACATAAAATATCCGCCGCGCGCGCCACGACAAAGTCGTGACGTTCCAGCGCCTGATTAATCAGACTCACTTCTAAATCAGCCAGGAACTGTTTCAGATCCATGCCCGCATCCGGCAACAGACCAAGCTCATCGGTGCCCGGTGTTTGGAACCCGCTATCGTCAGTGCTGTCTTCGTCATCACCGCCAAATTGAAACAGTTCATTGATGGCGTCGCGTTCCAATAATGCTTCCGGGTAATGCGGCACATAGGTCTCGACATCTATATGCCGGTATTTTTGCGGCAAATCCGCTACATCAACGACCTGATTTGGAAACATAATGGTCAGGCGTTCGACCAGATTACCCAGTTCCCGCACGTTCCCAGGCCAGGGATGTAACTTCAGGCTCTCAATCGCGCGTTCGGTGAACTTAACGCCGGACTGGCCCTGCAGTTCCAGCCGTTGCAGTAACTCGGTTAATAACAGCGGCAGATCGTCAGCCCGCTCTTTCAGCGCCGGCGTATCAATCGGGAACACATTTAAACGGTAATATAAATCTTCGCGGAAGCGCCCATCTTCAATCATGCCTTCCAGCTGACGGTGCGTCGCGGCGATGATCCGCACATCAGCGCGGATTGGCTGACTGCCGCCGACCCGCTCGTAGCTGCGCTCCTGCAGCACGCGCAGCAGTTTAACCTGCATCGGCAGCGGCATATCGCCGATTTCATCGAGGAAAATAGTGCCGCCCTGCGCCAGCTCAAAGCGGCCTTTGCGGGTGGAGATTGCGCCGGTAAAAGCGCCTTTTTCGTGACCGAATAATTCGCTTTCCAATAATTCCGCCGGAATGGCGCCGCAATTGATCGGTACAAAAGGCCCGTCACAACGATGCGACAACACATGGATATTGCGGGCCACCACTTCTTTACCAGTGCCGGATTCACCGAGGATCAGCACGTTGGCATCCGTCTTGGCGACTTGCTGGATTAAAAAGCGCACCTGTTGCATCACCGGGCTGGTGCCGACCATGCCGACAAAGCGATGCTGCAAATCATGTTGACGCTGACCAGGTAATAAACGGTGATATTCCTGACAATCGCGCAGCTGCTGCGTTAAAGACGCATAGGCAAAAGGTTCGGTCAGTAAACCAACGGCATTGGCGTGTTTGAGCAATGGCTTTAAGGTTTCGCCTAATAACAAAAAGGCACAGGCCGGATATTGCTGCAGAATTTGTTCATGTTGCTGTGAGGTCAAAGCGCCGAGCAGCACCACAGCTTTTGGATCGGCATTGAGCGTCGTCGTCAGCTGTTCTTCAGTCAGAATAGCATGTGGCTCATGGATAAAGTTCAGGATCACGCTCAGGCGCTGTGCCCGACTATCCTGTTGATCCAAAATAAATAATTGTGGGTTCATATGGTCGAACTGCCAGCTTTTTTCTTATTGTTGCAAAGGCTTGACGCCCTTGCAAGCAACAAACGCTGGTTTTTTGACACTTAAATAGCGCTGGCGTCAAAAAAACAGCGTTTCTGCTGGTAATTTGAAGATTAACTGAGTAATTGCAGGGCCTGTTCCGACTGGATCCGGCTTTGCGCCGCTACTGCAATCCCAGCCTGTTCACGAATCTGCCCCTGCACCCGCTCCGTGCTGGCTTTGGCGTAATCCAAATCAGCGATGCGGCTGATGGCGGCCTGTTCACTGACATTCTGATTCGACAGATTACGGGCTGAGGCCGACATCGCATTGGCCGTCGCACCGATGTCGGTACGTTGGTTATCAATCTGCCGGCTATTGGCTTGCACTGTCTCCAATGCTTTTGCCACACCATCGGCACTGCGCAGGTCAATGGCAAAAACACCACCATCTGTCAGTTGTTTGGCTAAATCTGTGGTCTGCAAACTGAACTGACTTTTTTCGCCGCCAAGTGCAATGCTGCCGTTGCTGCTGAACAATTTAGTGCCGCCAAATTCGGTATTGGCGATTTGGTCTTTGATGCCGGCACTAATCGCATCCACTTGTTTTTGTAGGGCAGCTTTGTCATCAGCCGACAAAATGCCACTACCCGCCTGCGTCGCCAATCTGCCAATTTCATTCAGACCATCGCTGATGCCTTGCAGCGACTGATCTGCCAGCGTGGCCATCGACAATCCGTCATACAAATTCTGTTCGGTCTGACGCGTGCCGCTATTTTGTGCACTGAGCCGGTTGGCGATTTGTAGTCCAGCCGCGTCATCTGCAGCAGAGTTAATCCGTTTCGCCGATGCCAGTTGTTTCAGTTTGTCATCGTTACTGCGCTGCAAGCGGTCTGATAACAAGTCTGTGGCATTAAACTGACCATTGATATTCATGTTGCGCTCCGGATATGACAAGGCCTGTTTCTGATTGTACGCCCTGTTTGAGCCGACAGGCAAAGCATTCATTGCCTGATTTTTGACCGCCGACATCAGGATGACAGGCGGGTGACGCTAAGGTGCTTAATCACAAGCATTTTTTAATACTGGAATAAATTATGCTATGGTTCTGACATCAGACGCTGACAACAGACGAAGCCGCGTCGGCAAAGCGCGGGCAGGGAGTTGATATGTTTAACGGCAAAAATATTTTTATTACCGGTGGTACCGGCTCTTTTGGCCATAAATACACCGAAACGCTGCTGAAGCGTTACAAGCCAAACAAAATCATCATTTACTCCCGTGACGAGCTGAAACAATACGAGATGCAGCAACGCTTTAATGCGCCTTGTATGCGCTACATGATTGGTGATGTGCGCGACCAGGAGCGTCTGATCCGCGCTATGCGTGGCGTCGATTTCGTTATTCATGCCGCCGCGCTGAAACAAGTTCCCGCCGCCGAATACAATCCGATGGAATGTATCAAAACCAATATCAATGGTGCCGAGCATGTGATTAATGCGGCGATCGAAAACAACGTCGAAAAAGTGATTGCCCTGTCGACGGACAAAGCCGCCAACCCGGTGAACCTCTATGGCGCAACCAAGCTGGCGTCTGACAAATTATTTATTGCGGCGAACAATATCTCCGGTGGCAGTAAACCGCGTTTTTCCGTGGTGCGTTATGGCAATGTCGTGGGTTCACGCGGTTCCGTAGTGCCGTTTTTCGAAAAGCTCCGCGATAGCGGCGCCGATCATATCCCGATCACCCACCCGGAGATGACCAGATTTTGGATAAGCCTTCAGCAAGGCGTTGATTTTGTGTTGAAGAACTTTGAGCGCATGCTCGGTGGCGAAATTTTTGTACCGAAGATCCCATCCATCCGCATCGTCGATTTAGCCCAAGCTATTGCGCCGGGTTTGCCACTGAAAGACGTCGGTATCCGCCCGGGCGAAAAACTGCATGAAATGATGTGTCCAGGGGATATGTCGTACAACACTTACGAATATGATGACCACTTTGTCATAGCGCCGTCGATTCTATTTTCCAACCGCAGCAATGATTTTACGATTAATGCGCTGAAAGAACGTGGCCGCAAAGTGGCACCCGGCACTGAATATGTGTCAGACAAAAACCCGTGGTTTTTAACTGTGGATGAAATTAACCGCTTTAATCAGGATGCGATGGCATGATCCCGTACGGGCGTCAGCAAATTGACGCAAACGATATTGCCGCAGTTGTTGAGACCCTGCAGTCTGACTTTCTGACTCAGGGCCCGAAAGTTCCCGCCTTTGAACATGCCGTAGCCCGCCGTTGTGAAGTGAATTTTGCCGTGGCGATGAACAGCGCGACTTCAGCCTTACATCTGGCTTGCCTGGCATTGGGCATAGGCCCCGGTGATCTGGTCTGGACCAGCCCGATCAGCTTTGTCGCTTCCGCCAATTGCGCGCGTTATTGTGGGGCCGATGTCGATTTTGTTGATGTCGACGCCAGCAGCGGCTTGCTGGATGTAAAAGCGTTGCAACTGAAATTGCTGCAGGCCGCGGCCAATAATCGTTTGCCCAAAGCGGTGATCCCAGTGCACCTGGCAGGCCACAGCTGCGACATGCAACAAATCGCAGCATTATGTCGGCCGTACGGCATCCGGATTATCGAAGATGCCTCACACGCTATTGGTGCTTTGTATCAGCAGCGCCCGGTTGGTTGTTGTCAATACAGCGACATTTGTGTGTTTAGTTTTCATCCGGTGAAAATTATTACCTCGGCGGAAGGCGGCATGGCGCTTTGCAATGACGCGCGATTAGCCGGTACCCTGCAATCCTTACGCAGTCATGGCATCACCCGCAATGAAGCTGAGATGACAGAGCCAAGTCATGGCCCCTGGTACTATCAGCAGACTGAACTTGGTTACAACTACCGGATGACTGATTTACATGCGGCGCTGGGATTAAGCCAGCTCGATCGCCTGCCGCAATTTGTGCATCAGCGGATAGCCGCAACTGAGTTGTATCAGACGCTCCTGCAAGATTTGCCGGTTGAACTGCCGGCGCCGGCTCAGGACGGCATTTCGGCCTGGCACCTGTATATTGTCCGGCTTCAGCAACCACAGCTGCGGCGCCGCGTGTTTGAGCAATTGCGGGCGGCCGGCATTGGCGTGAATGTGCATTACATCCCTATTCATACTCAGCCCTATTATCAACAGCTTGGCTTTCATTGGGGCCAATATCCGCAAGCCGAACAGTTTTACAGTCAGATCATCAGCCTGCCGCTGTTTGCCGGCATCACAGCAGCACAGCAACAACAAGTGGCCAGCGCCCTGCGGCAGGCGCTGGAGCAGAGCTAGACCATGAAGATTGCGATTATTCCGGCCCGTGGCGGCAGCAAACGGATCCCGCGCAAAAACATCCGGCTGTTTAACGGCAAACCTATGTTGGCCTGGTCGGTGGACGCAGCCCTGCAAAGCAAAGTGTTTGACCGGGTGCTGGTTTCGACCGATGACGAAGAAATCGCTGCAGTGGCCCGCGCCGCCGGCGCTGAAGTGCCTTTTATCCGCCCCGCTACACTGGCCGATGATTTTACCGGCACAGGCCCGGTGATTTGTCATGCCATCCGGTGGCTACGTGAGCAGCAACAAGCGCCGTCGCTGGTCGGGTGCATTTATGCCACAGCGCCGCTGTTATTAGCCGCCGATCTGCAACAAGCGGCTGCGGCCCTTGCCGACAATACGCAGCTGAAATTTGTCTTCTCCGGTTGTCGTTTCAGTTTCCCGATCCAGCGTGCGCTGTATCGGAATAACCAAGGCCAGATTGAACCGGTGCAACCGGATGCAATCCCGAAACGCTCACAGGATTTACCTGAGACTTTCCACGATGCCGGCCAGTTTTACCTAGGACAGGCACAGCATTGGCTGGATGGTTTACCAATGTTTGCCCCACATAGCTTTTTGCAGGAACTGCCACAACACCGGGTGCAGGACATCGATACTGAAGCCGACTGGCAACGGGCAGAGCTGTTACAGCAACTATTGTTTCAACAAAACCGGAGTCGCTGATGCGGCTGCTGTTTCGCACTGACGCTTCCCTGACCATTGGCTCCGGCCACCTGATGCGCTGCCTGACGCTCGCCCGCGCGCTGCGTGCACAGGGCCATTTGATTTGGTTTGCCTGCCGCCAGCACCCTGGCCACCTGCTGGGTTTACTCGAAGCAGAAGGTTTTGCCACTTTGGCTCTCCCTGAGTTAGCCACGCCGCCAGAACACGGTTATGCCGCCTGGCTCGGTGCCACCGAAGCGGAAGATGCCGCTGCGCTTTTGCAGGCAATTGCCCTGCAGCCAGAGCTCGCCGGTCAAGGCTTTGACTGGCTGGTTGTCGATCACTATGGTCTTGGCGCAGAATTCTGTGCGGCCATGCGACCAGGCTGCCGGGCTATTTTACATATCGACGATTTAGCCAACCGGCACTATGACTGCGACCTGCTGCTGGACCAAAACCTGTTGCCTGACCTCAACAACCGTTACGACGGCTTGCTGCCAAGACAATGCCGGGCTTTGCTCGGGCCACAATGGGCGTTATTACGGCCGGAATTCGCGGCTTGTCACCCAACCAACCGACAGTTCCCAACGCAGTTCAGCGCGCAACAGCCAGCCCGGCTGCTGATATTTTTTGGCGGTACTGATGGCGACAATTTAAGCAAAGTCGCAATTAATGCATTGCAACAACTTCAGGAATCGCATTGGCTGGCCGATATCGTGATTGGTCAGGCCAACCCGCACCGTCTGTTGTTGCAGCAACTTTGTGCACAGGACCGGCGTCTGACCCTGCACATACAGACGCCAGGGATGGCCGGGCTGATGGCAGCTGCGGATTTAATGATTGGCGCCGGCGGCGCCACGCACTGGGAGCGGGCCTGTCTGGGCCTGCCCGCAGTGGTTGTGGCGCTGGCGGACAATCAACTGGCGACCACCGCGTATATGGCAAGCCTTGACGCTTGTCTGGATTTAGGGAACGCCAAAACCTTGAGCAGCAATAGCCTGGCGTCAGCAGTCGACAGTTTGTTGGCAGAGCCGCAGCGCCGCCGTCAAATGTCTGCGGCAGCCAGTCAACTGGTACCCGCCGGCGGTGGTGTACCAACGCTTATTACCCTGCTGGAACAAGGCACAACCCTCTGACAACAACACAGCATCAACATACGGAGCACCGGACATGACCAAAGCTGCGAATATTCAACTGGGCTCTTACCAGCTGGGTGCCGGGCAAGTCCCTTTTATTATCGCCGAGCTTTCCGGCAACCATGACCAGTCGCTGGACAAAGCCTTAGCCATGGTCGACGCCGCTGCAGCCGCTGGCGCTCATGCGATTAAATTGCAAACCTACACCGCAGATACCATGACCCTCGACATCGACAGCGGTGATTTTTTTATCGATAACCCGGACAGTCTCTGGTTCGGCCAAAGCCTGTATAAGCTTTACCAAATCGCTAATACGCCATGGGACTGGCATGCGCCTATTTTCGAGCGCGCTAAAGCGCTGGGCATGGTGGCGTTTAGTACGCCCTTCGATTTGACCGCGGTAGATTTTCTCGAAACTTTGCAGGTGCCCTGCTACAAAATTGCCTCATTCGAAAACACTGACCATGCCCTGCTCGCCGCCGTTGCGCGCACCGGCAAACCGGTGATCATGTCCACTGGCATGGCAAGCCAGAGCGAGCTGGCAGAAGCCGTCGAAGTACTTAAGGCCCACGGTTGCAAAGATTTGATCCTGCTTAAATGCACCAGCAATTATCCGGCCGAACCGGTTGACGCCAACCTGCGCACTATCCCGCATTTAGCCGAACTTTTTCAGTGTCAGGCTGGTTTATCCGACCACTGCACCGGCATTGGTGTTGCGGTCGCCGCCGTCGCTTTAGGCGCGACTGTGATTGAAAAACACTTTGTGCTGGATCGCAGCGAAGGTGGCGTCGATGCCGAGTTTTCGCTCGAACCAGCAGAATTAAAGATGCTGGTCGACGAAACCCGCCGCGCGCAGCTGGCGCTCGGCGCCGTACATTATGGCGTCACCGCCAAAGAAGTAGCCTCGCGCCGCCATCGCCGCTCGTTGTATATTGCGGCGGATTTAAAAGCCGGCGACGTGCTGAGCGCTGACAATGTGCGTTCTATCCGCCCCGGCCTTGGCCTTGCGCCCAAATACCTGCCCATGATACTGGGCAAAACCGTCAAAACCGACGTGCCCCGTGGCACAGCACTAAGCTGGGATTTATTGGCATGACGCCGGTAGAACCAATTACAGCTTATGGCGTGGTACTAACGCCGGTCACTGCTGGTGATTTAGCCTTGCTGCGGCAATGGCGCAATCAGCCGGATATCAGTGCCCAGATGCTGGACCAGCGCCAGATCAGTGACACCGACCAACAACGCTGGTTTAACCGCATTCAAGTAGATGCCAGTCAGCAACATTTTGTCATCCGCTACAAAAATGAACCTGTCGGCGCCTGCAACCTGAAACAGCCTGAGGGCCAGCCTGTTGTTGGCAGTAAAGTGCTGGAAAGCGGATTTTATCTGGCAGACCCGCGTTTTCGGGGCTCTATGCTGGCGTTTTTTCCGGCGCTTGCGCTCAATCAGTATTGCTTTCAAACGCTTGGCTGTACGACACTGCTGGCACATGTCAAACTGGACAATAGCGCAGCCCTGCGTTTTAACCAGCAGCTGGGTTATCAGAGCACAGTGCAGCAAACTTTCAGCACTGCCGCAGGCCCGGTTGTTTTGCAGCAGATGCAGCTGGACCTGGCCGGATTTACCGTCGCAGCCAGCCGCTTTGCCCGCTTTGCCCGTTAACAGCCACCCTTTGGAGATGCGCATGCAACATCAGGAATTACAGCAAAGCAACCACCACAAACTGCAACAGGCCTTTGCATGAACAGTCCGGCATCGGGCCCCATTACGCTCATCATCAGCACCAATATCATGTCAGACAGTCCCCTGACACCAACCAAAACCAGCAGTCTGGAGACGCAACGTCAGCTGGATGTTAACGCCACTTTTTTATGTTGTCAGTCAGGCATTGCTAAGTACCTGGGCGTTGTGGTGGGCTTTTTATGTGCAGACACCGCACAGTATGTCACAGGCCAGGTCATTGCCGTCGACGGTGGTCTGGTGTTATGAGCCTGCACTTCGCCAAGAATCTGGAACGCTTTGGCGAACAAACCGCTTTACTGCTGGCAGATGGCACCCGCATCAGTTACAGCAAACTGGCGCAGCTGGCCGATCATTATGCGCAGCGTTTTGTCCAGTTTGATGTCTGGCCGCAACAAGTCTGCGCTTTACAGTGTCGCAACAATCTGACGACGATAGTCGCCTATCTGTGCTGTTTGCGCCATCAGCGGCCTTTGTTGTTACTGGACCCTAACCTGCCGCAAAGCCAGCTGGATTTATTGGTCCGCCAGCTCGAAATTGCCGTGCTGATTGATGATTTAGGCACGATGCGGCGGGTCAGCGCCAGTGCCTTTCGCGCCAGAGCAGATCTGGCATTATTACTCAGTACTTCCGGCAGCACCGGCGATCCGAAAAGTGTGATGTTGTCGCTGGACAATTTGCACAGCAATGCGCTGGCCATTTCGCGTTATCTGCCAATTCAGATGTCTGATGTCGCGATCACGGCACTGCCGATGCACTATTCCTATGGGCTTTCCGTCATCAACAGCCACTTGCTCTGTGGCGCGACTGTGCTGTTAAGCGACTATTCTGTGGTCAATAAAGAGTTCTGGCAGCAGATGCGCGATTTTGCTGTCACCAGTCTGGCCGGTGTCGCTTTTAGCTATAAGATGTTAAAAACCTTGCGGTTTGAGCGTTTACCTTTGCCAGCGCTGCGTTATCTGACACAGGCCGGCTGCCCGTTAGATGACGACTTACGATTTTATGTCCAGCAACTGTCGGCACAAAAGCAACTGCCGGTGTATCTGATGTACGGACAGACTGAAGCGACAGCCCGTATTGCCTGGCTGCGGCCTGAATATCTGGCTGATCACGCCGATTGCATTGGCGAAGCTATCCCTGGCGGCAATTTAATGTTGCGCGAAGTACAAAACCGCGACCTCATTGCAGAGGCCGATACCGAAGGCGAACTCTGCTATCAGGGGCCGAATGTGATGCTGGGTTATGCGCAAAACTCCGGCGATTTGCGTGCAACCGACAAACTCAGCGAACTGGCGACCGGTGACCTGGCTATCCGCTTACCAAACGGCCTGTTTAAAATCACTGGCCGGTTAAAACGGATGCTGAAACTACAGGGCAAACGCCTGCAACTCGACCAGCTCGAACAACTGCTGCAGCGTGAACACTGGCAAACGGTCTGCACCGGTCGCGATGACTTTTTAGTGGTTGCCGTGATAGACGCCAATGCCGAATCCAGCGCCGCAGCCCATGTCAGTGCTTATTTGCAGCAAAGCCTGCTGCTCCATCCCAGTTTGTTTAAGGTACTGTTAGTTAGGGATATTCCCTATACCAGTAATGGCAAAGTGCATTATCAGGCCTTGCTGCGCATCGCAAGCGGTGAGAGTGTCACCGAAGGCCCAGGCGGGAGTTCGCATTGATGTCTGTTACAACTGGCGTAGTTCCTAAAGATGCGTCCTTTTGGCTGAACGGCACAAAACAAAGTACCGCCTGCTGCAAAATCTGCCAGAGGCCGGCCATACCAGAATTCTGGTTTGCGCTTGAGCAATGAATTTCCCCAGCCAAATTTCAGTTTGTGCTGCCATGGCCGATAGTAAAGGCATAGTTTTTGAACATGTCTGCAGAGTCTGAATGGATGCCGCCCATCCGACACGCGTCTCGCACACTGCAGGCATTTTGCACCAGTAAACACTGGTGCTGTAGGAATTAAACATGCATATTCGCCTTGCTATTGTCATTTGTAATTTCAACAAAGCCGCATACTTGCGGCAGTGTCTTGAGTCCGTGTTTGCCTCCACCGGCCTTTCGTTTGAACATCAAGTCATCGTCGTTGACAACGCATCTACTGATGAATCCGTCACGCTTGTTAAGCAGGAGTTTCCTCAAGTCGTCTTGCTGGAAAATCAACAAAATGAAGGTGGCAGCGGTGGCTTTGCCCGAGGCATGGAATATGCTTCCGACCAACAATTCAGCCATATTGCCTTGTTAGATAACGACATCAGACTGGAGAGTGAAACCTTAATTTCGCTATTTGCATATTTACAGCAAAATCCGGCGGTCGGTGTGGTTGGCAGTAAAATCCTCAGCATGGATAATCCACAATATTTACAGGAACTTGGCAGTTATATCGACTGGGAAAACTTTTCAGTGCGGGTCGAACACAAAGGCGCAGCGGATAGCCCCGCCTTTCCTGCAGTGACAGTCTGCGATTACGTACCAGCCTGCTGCCTGATGACTCGATTGGAAGTTTTGCAGCAAGTCGGCAGCTTTGACCGCCGCCATTTTATCTACTGGGACGACATGGACTGGTGCTGGCGCGTCAAACAAGCGGGTTATGAAATTCACGCTATCAGTCAGGCGCGGGTTTATCACAAAATGGGCGCGCAGAATCTGGCCACAACTTTTGCCTCCTATTATTTTGAACGCAACAGGGTATTGTTTTTTCTGAAGCATTTACCAGAAGACCGCCTCGCAGCATTTATCAGCCACTGGGCCGAGCGTTGCTGCAATACCCTGTTCTTCTGTCAGTTAAAACAAACACCAAATCTGGCGCTGAGCCTGCTGTTTGCCTACGAAGATGTGATGTCTGACCAATTGTTCCGCCAGGACGGGCATGTGCTGCCGCGCGAGCAAGATTCATTATTCAATCAATTTGCTGGTACAGAGCCGGTTTACATTGTGAACACCGAGCAACCGGAACTGATTCAGCCGTTTATCCGCTATCTGAACACTCAGCAGGTGCAGTGCGTGCTGATCCAACCTGATGGCCCTGAATCGCTTGCCGAAGCGTTGCAGGACTTGCCACAAATCGCTGCGTCGGCAGTACCAGCAAACGCGCCCCGAATAATAGTACACCGCCACATCAGCACTGCGCGCCCTGCGCCAAATGCGATGCCGAACCTCTATCATGCAGATCCATACGGTCACTTAGTTGCAGATCAAAACCTGCCGGCCTTCTTACAGCAGTATCAGCGTTTTCAGGGGATGTTCCGGCAAATTATGCAGCCAGTCTGGCAAGAACGGTTTGAAACGGCTCGCCAACGTTATCAGCAAAGCCAAGCAGTCACTGGCATGTTGGCCACCGTTCAACAGGACCAATGCAGTTATGGATGAGTTTGTTACCTGGTGCCAGTCACAGCAATTTCGTTTTATCAGTGTCGATGTATTCGACACTTTGCTGCTGCGTCGATGCGGTGCGCCAACGGATGCATTTAGGCATGCCGGCCAACTGTTGGAACAGACCCATCAATTACCACTCGGTTGTACTGCAGACGACTATGCCCCGCTGCGCATCCAGGCCGAACTGACCTGCCGCCAGCAACATGGTGCCGGTGAAATCAGCCTGCAACAAATCCTGGCCGGCATGCCGGGTGACGTTGAACAACAGCAGGCTTATGCCAGTGCCGAACTGCAGACTGAACAACAACTGTGTGTCCCCAACCGCGCATTAATCGCAGCGCTGCAGCAGCTGCAACAAGCGGGTATCCAGGTGGTGTTGCTATCCGACATGTACCTCAATGCGCAGCAAATCCGCCAATACCTGTTTCAGCAGCAGCCGTTTTTACTGTCGCTGCCGCTTTATGTCTCCAGTGATACCGGCGTCGCGAAACACGATGGCCGCGCATACAGTTTTCTGCAGCAACAGCTAAATATCGACCCGCAATCCTGGCTGCATATCGGCGACCATTGGCAGGCCGATGTGGTTAATGCCAGGGCTTCCGGGCTCAATGCCGCCTGGTATTCACCGCGGATAGATTTCGCCAGCTTACAGACCATGGAACATCTGCAAGCACAAAATGCAGATTTTTACTTACAGCGCCGGCTGCAGAGTATTCCGCCAGACTGGTGGCTAGCACCAGATGACGCGGAGACTAAAGATCGGCAAACCGCATATAGTCTGGGTGCTGCTATCTGGGGCCCGGTGCTGACGGCATTTGCTGACTGGCAGTTGCAACAGGCGCAGCGGGCGCACTGTGAAGTGATTTTATGCATGCTGCGCGAAGGCTTATTGTTTGCCGACGTGCTGAACTGCCGTGCTCCACTGTTTCCTGAGGCTCCGCGGGTCATTCCCATTTATGTCTCACGCAAAGCCCTCTATTGGCCAAGTCTGAACACGGAAAAATCTGACTGGCTGGCGCAACTGCTGCTGTTATTACGGGAGCAAAAAGGCTACAGCGTTCAATCGCTGTGTGATGACTTACAGCTGACCTTGCCAGATGAATTTACCCACTACCAACAACAACTGCTGGCCGAGACCGACCAGGTTTTAATACAGCAGCAAACGCTGTGGCAACATTTAGTTTGTCTGGCAAAACAACATCAGGAGCGGCTGAAACAGAGTGTTTATCAGCAGCAGCAGGCCTTTCAACAGTATTGGCAAAGTCTGCAATTGCCAGAAGCCAGCAAAATTGAGCTGCTGGACTTAGGCCATGGCGGCACCTGTCACCGTTTACTCAGTCAAATTCTGCAGCAGGATTTTGCCTTGAATCTGCTGTTTTATCACAGCGACCGCAGTCTGAAATATCACCAGAAAATCGCTTACAGCAGTTTTCTGCGTCAGCATCCGGCTCTTTGTCAGCAATTAGCCCGTGCTGAAAAAGCGTTTGAACCCTGGCTGGTGGGCGCCACCGGCAGCACGCTCAGTTATAGCGCCGACGGTACACCGCAATGTGGCCCTGCTGCCTTAAATTCAGCACAAACCGCGGCCTTTCGCCAAGGCGTGCTGGCCTTTGCCCGTGGCTATCAGCACCACGATTTGGATGACAGTGTCGCGGCAACCATACTGCAGCGTTTTATCAACAAACCACAACTGGCAGAAGCGGTACTCTATCAGCAGCTGTTACAGGAAGATAATTTCGGCGCGCAGCTGCGCTACCCGGTACTGGATGCAAAGCAAATCAACACAGTTCGCGAAGTTACAGTGCCACAGGCCTGGCTGAACTGGCAATTGGACCCGCTGTGGCAAAGCCAGCAACTGCATTGGCCCGCAGCTTTACTCCGACTGGCGGACCCGGAGCTGGCCGGTCGCTTATTTGGCGAAGTCAGCAACTTAACCGCGCGGCGTAGCAGAACTTTACTCGAGCAATTACAACGCGCTGGCTGGCGAAAATATTCCATCTGTGGTGTCGGTGACTTTTTCCGCCAGTTCCAACAGCAACCAGGGTACAGCAACGAAGCAATTGAATACCTGATTGACCAAAAAGCCGAGACGCTCGGCCCATACCGCTTTGAGCAGTGGCAGGTCATTTCCTTGCAACAGGCGTTGCATGCCGGCGCGCGGCATTTTGTTGTGACTTCCTACGCATTCAGACAGCAAATGGCGGCACAAATTCATGCCACAGCAGAGGCGCTCGGGATCACCGGGCCGCTGTCTATCATGGTGCTGGGACAGGAATAACGCCAATGGATCAGGGGAAGTTCAGATGCGGATAGCGCTTATTTCAAAAGCGGATCATTCCGGTGGCGGTGCCAGTAAAATGGCAGAAGACCTGCGCCTGACGCTGCTGGCCGACGGCCACGAAGTGGTGCATTGGGTCAGCTGGAGCAAATCGGGTTATGACAGCAGAGTCAGACGATTATACGGTGAGCGTTTCCAACGTAAGTTTTATCGCTGGAGCCGCGCCGTTAAAAGCTGGTTTGCGCCTGATGTGATCCCATTTGAGCTGCCCAATCTATTCTGGCAAAACCTGCCGGCCAATTTTGATCTGGTGCATATTCACGATATTTCCTTCGCCGCTTCGCCGTTATCAGTGCGTTATCTGGCCAAACGAATGCCGGTGTTATGGACCTTACACGATTGTTCAGCCTTTACCGGCGGTTGCATCCAACCGATGGATTGCACCCGCTATACCAAAGGTTGTGGCGAATGCCCGCAACACGGACTGCCACCGCTCGATAGCCGTTTTGATTATTCAGCGCTGAAATGGCGGTTGAACCGGCGTACATTAAAAGAACCGTTGCTACAACTGGCGGCGCCTTCAACGTGGCTGGCAGAACGTCTGCATGCGGCAGTTCCGCAGTTAAAACCAGCTTATTTGCTGGCAAACACTGTAGATACGGCGCTTTTTGCACCACAGACGATTCAACAAAAAGCGTTGTTGCAAAGCCAGTTAAACCTCGACCCGGCGCTACCCACGATCCTTTTGGGAGCGGCCCAGTTGGATAATCCCTACAAAGGCATCACGTTAGGGTTGCAGGCGCTGCAACAACTCAAACACGGCGGCCTTCAGTTTAATCTGCTACTGGTTGGCAAAGAGTCGTCGCAAATACAGTCGCAATACGCCGCATTAAATCCGCGTTTCACTGGTTTTATCGACACTGCGGAGCGGATGAACGATATCTACGCCGCCGCCGATTTAATGGTCTATCCAAGTATTGCGGACAACCAGCCACTACAGGTACTTGAAGCACTGGCAACGAACCTGCCGGTGATTGCCTTTGATGTTGGCGGTCTTGCCGAAGTCTTGTCGCCGATCTGCCCGCAATGGCTCGTTACCGGTAAAAATCCTGAGCAACTCGCCGCCAGGATCGAGGATTTTTTTAAAACCCCGCCGGTATTGCTGACGACTCCGCGGCAGTATATTCAGCGACAACATAACCACACGCAGCTGAGCAGCACTCATCTGGATGTGTACCAGCGGTGCATCGGGCGCTGGCAAAAGCTTCAGGCAAATAATCATGAACAATAGTCATCAAAAGAAGCAAAATCACCCGGCTGAACAGATTATCGGCTGGGGGCTTTCGGGTCATACCCCTTATTATTTATATGGTGCAGCTGTCAGCCCGATATTTGTTATCGATGGAACTGGCGCTGCAAATACCGAGGAAATCCTTGGCATTCCGGTAGTAAAGCCGGAAATTTTGCAGCAGCTGGCAGACAATCAATATCAAATATGGGCTTACCCTGAAATGGCTCTATTTGGCGAATCGATAACACGGCAAGTTCAGAGTTATGCAAACCTGCCCGTGATGCAAGCGCAGATTTGGGCAGATACGCAGTCAGAGGCAATGATTTTTGCCGAAGCCCAAACTTGGCTGGCGCAACATAAAACAGCATTTTATGGCGCTGATAACCATCATATATGTCTGTTTATCAGTGCATTAGACAAAGGCGGCGCGGAGCGGCAAATCGTCTTACTGGCGATTGGGCTGCGTCAACTTGGTTACGAAGTGACATTGATATGTCAAAATCAGGACCATACAAGTGTCACCGGCTGGCAAATGCAACTGGCTGACGCTGGCGTGCAGCGTGAATTTATCCCTTTAGTCCGCACCCTCTGGCAACAATCGCCGCCAACAGCTGCAGAATTACAGTGGCTACAGCCGCTTTGCCGCTTGCTCAGACCCAAAGGCAGTCATAACGTTTTAGCTTTGCAGCGTCTGCTTCGCACTATCAAACCGTTTTTGTTTATTGCCTATCTGGACGAATGCAACATCACTGCTGCTGCCGCTGCTAACGTTGCAGGCTGCCCGTCAGTCCTGATGTCGGGACGCTCACTTGAACCTCACCTGCTGGCGCAGCAATACACGACAGAATTTCAAAGTTGTGCGTTGTCCGCAATGTCGCCATGGTATCGCGCTATTCTGCAACAAATCCCCGACAGCGTCCTTTATACCAACAGTAAACTCGGCGCAGACTCTTACCAGCAATGGCTTGGCATAGACACATTACAGGCAGTACCTAACGCAGTTGCTGACAACGAAATTGAATCTGACACTGACATCAGAAACCTTTACCAGCTGCCGCCTGAATCTTTATTGCTGCTCGGTATTATGCGTTTTACCCGTGAGAAAAATCCCGATGGTTTTATTCGGGTCGCAGCGCAACTCATTGCAGAATTTCCGTCGTTATTTGTCATTCTGATTGGCGATGGCGAAATGCGCGGCGAGCTCACCGAATTAGTGTCGTTACTGGGCATTACAGATCGAATCATCATGCCGGGTAAGATTGATGAACCTGCCCCCTATTTAACCCAGGCAGATTGTTTACTGGGGCCTTCCCACATTGAAGGTTTCCCCAACGTTATTTTAGAAGCGCAGCAATACGGCCTGCCGCTCGTCTGCACCGATGCCGGCGGTACCGCTGAAGCACTAAGTCCACTCCTGACAGACAGCCTGGTTCCGGTCAATGATGAAAATGCCATGTATATAAAATTACGTGACTATCTGCGATATCCAGCACAACATAAAACCTTCATGCAGCAAGTCAGTCAGGACATCAAAGCAACACGCAACTGCAGACAATTGGCGACTCATACGCTCAGCCTGCTGCAACCCCAAACAACTCAGACACTTTCAACAGGCAAATAAACCGATGACAACGACCCCGGAAAAGAGATTTGCATTTGGCCGTAACTGGCAAAGTTTCATTGATAAAAAACTATCCGAAGAACGTTTACAGCAGGCTCAGCAGCATCTGGTACAGTTTTGTGGACAAGAAAGTCTGACGGGAAAAAGTTTTCTGGATATCGGTTCTGGCAGTGGGTTACACAGCTATGCCGCATTTCTGGCTGGTGCGGCGAAAATTGTCAGTTTTGACTATGACCATCAATCGGTACTCGCGACACAAGCACTGTGGCGGATGGCGGGAAGTCCGGCGAACTGGACGGTGCAACAGGGCTCCGTATTAGACGCTGCGTTTATGGCGTCATTGGGCCATTTTGACCTCGTTTACTCATGGGGCGTGTTACATCACACCGGCGATATGGAAACGGCTATCAACCTTGCCAGTCAATGCGTACAACCGGGGGGCTGCTTCTATTTTGGCTTATATGACTCAGACTGGTCGGCGGAATCACCAGAATTTTGGTTTGAGGTAAAACAAAAATATCTGGACCATAGTCCGCTAAGAAAACGACTGGATGAGATCTGGTATCTATGGCGCTTCGAACTGGCGAAAACACCGGCAAACCTGCCAGTTCTGTTCAGGAAATGGGTGAACTATAAAGAGAATCGCGGCATGGACATGATGCATGATGTCCGGGACTGGCTCGGCGGATGGCCGATGCAATATTCCCGCTTTGCTGATGTGGTACAGCAATTGTCCGGTTTAGGCTTTCAATACAATAAATCCAAAATGGGCGAAATCGTTACCGAATATCTGTTTGCCAAGCCAAGTCATCCGGCCTTAGTGAAGCCCTTGATATTGAATGTAATTGATTTAAGGACTAAGCACGATTTCGCGCGCTTAGACAAAAACCAGCCCATTTATATTTTTGGCGCTGGCCAGGGCGGCCAAATTATCCAGACGTACCTGAAGGATTGCGGTTATAACATCTGCGGATTTATCAGTAATAGTGCGGGCAGTCAGCACAGCGCAGTCATGTCGCTGGAAACCATGCTCAGTCAGCATCCGCAAGGGCAGATTATTATTGCCAGTGCTGCCATTGATGAAATTTCAATGCAATTGATCAACCAGGGAATTACCACCTGGTTTAACAGTTATCCGATGATCCGGGCACATTTTGCGGGTTATGTTTAAATCAGGCGCTGCGACGCGCCTTGTACTTTTTAAAATAACTAAAAGTGGTATCGATGACTCTGGATTGCGCCTGTTCAGATAAGGTGTTGTAAATCGGCAGCCGGACAATCCTTGAGGCAATGTCTGTCGTATGCACATCTTTGCCACAAAATGTCGAATACTTTTTACCGGCCGGGCTCGAATGCAATGGCACGTAATGGGTTGTTGCTTCGATGTTGTGAGAGCGCATATGCGCAACGAATTGTTCCCGGCTTTCAGTATCTGGTAATAACATGAAGAAAATATGTGCGTTATGCTGGCAATGAGCAGGGATTTTCGGCAGCGTTACCAATCCAGCCTGTTCGATGCCGGTTAATTCCGCAAAGTAGTTTTCCCAAAGTGTCATCCGTAGCGCATTGATCTGCTGCATGCGCTGCAGTTGATCCGCCAGGCAGGCGCCTTGAATTTCGGACATCACATAACTCGACGACAATTCTTGCCAGGTATATTTGTCGATTTCACCACGAATGAACTTTGACCGGTCCGTGCCTTTTTCCTGAAGGATTTCAACGCGTTGCGAAAGCAACTGGTTTTTAACAACTAAAGCGCCGCCTTCGCCTCCGGCATGGATATTCTTCGTATGATGGAAGCTAAAACAACCAAAATCACCGATGCTGCCTAACGGGGAGCCCCGATAAGAAGCTCCAATACCTTGTGCAGCATCTTCAATCACCGCAATGTTGCGATGGCTACAGATATCGCGGATCCGATCCATTTCCGCGGCAACACCTGCATAGTGGACCACGACAACAGCTTTGGTCTTGTCCGTGATGGCAGCTTCCAGCAGGTTTTCGTCGATATTCAGCGTATCCGGCCTGATATCAACAAACACTAAACGCGCACCACGCAGCGCAAATGCACTGGCAGAAGTCACAAAAGTAAAACTCGGCAATATCACTTCATCGCCTGGCTGCAGGTTCACAGCCAAAGCACACATTTCCAGTGATGCGCTGCAGGACGGCGTCAGTAAGACTTTATTGCCTTCCAGATGATCGCTTAAAAATTTTTCACATTGCTTCTTATACGGGCCTGTACCAAGGCTGGTAATAATGTCGCTGCCTAAAGTGGCAGAAAGAGGAGTTGGCATACTGTAAAAAATTTTTTCAGCGGGTGTTTTCATGACATTTCCACCTTCAGATCAGCGACCAAATTTGCATAACCACGACCGGTATCAGGCCACTGAGTCAACTTCCAGTCCGGGCATTGACCACAAAACCCGTGGCAACTGAAATTATTACTCAGATGAGCTTCACGTAACTTCTGCATAAACTCGCCACGCCAGGCGTCAACGATACTCAACTCCCGGAAGTCCCCAACCGTTGGTCCATTGCCCCAATCTGCCGGACAGAAAGCAAGGAAACCTTTGGGATCTAATACGAGGCGTTCCCATGGATAAACACAGGGCCGGCGTCCCGGCTCTTGTTGTCCCGGGTTCGCGTTCATCATCCCTGCAGCGGTGTGCAGATTGCGAATCAGCACTTCGTTGACGCCGCATTCCAGCCAGTACTTTTTGAAATCTAATGCTTCATGCTGATTAAGTGGTTGATTGATAAAACTGACGACAACTTTAGTCCGGGCACCGAGCTGCCGGATACGTTCCAGCATCCGGTTGACATTGCGATCGACCTGTTCCAGTCGGCCACCGCGAACTTTCTGGTATGTTTCTGCGGTAAAGGCATCAATACTGACATCAATCATATGGAGCCCGGACGCAATCAATTGCTCCATTTTCTTTTCGTTTAAAATGGTACCGTTTGTCGTCAATGTCACGAATGTGCCACTGTGATCTACCGCATACTGAATCATTTCATGTGCTTGCGGATGCATCAGCGGTTCGCCATTACTGGTGTAACGAATGTATTGGCAGCTGTCCCGACCCGCTTTGGCAACTTCATCGACCAGTTTCTTATTTAACTCAGGATCTAAATGCCGTGCACCGTAGTGTTCCGACAGTTTAAATACCGGATGAGGGCAATGCACACACTTAAGATTGCAGACCTCGGTCGTGTCAACCACTATCTGCGACGGGAAATCAGCTGTGAGCCGATCATAAAAGTCATATCGCGGCATGTTTTTGCTCCCGCATAACGCTATTCAGGTACTGAGACGCATTAGGTCCAAGCGCCAGTAATATATCCAGCACACTTACAGCTGGGGTAAAATCGCCATGTAATTGTGAATAAGCAGTCCAAGGACCGTAACTCATCCATTCAACCTTAATGCCATGCCGGGTGAACAACTCAACATCCAGGTAGGCCTGAGCTGCTGGTCCACTTACATAAACATCAGCTTTTCGCTGCAGGCACAACTCAAGTAATCTTTCAGATGCGCTATATGTTCCAGCTTCAGCGATAACTTCACTATCGGCCATCAGCGGAGTATCTATAGCTAAAATTTGACAAATTCTGCTTATTAACAGTTGATTTACTGCAGACAACGATGGAAAGGCAGCGACTTCGTCAAATAAAGCTTTGATAACTGGAGACATCTCCTGCCAACACACTGCTTTAGAATAGTTTTGCTTTATCTTCTGCCAGTGTTTTTCCGTCCATTGCTTATCAGAAATAGTCGTTTCAGCAATGGTTTGACTGCGGCTGGTATGCACCACCGGAACAGTCAGCCATTCCAATCCGGTTTGTGTCTTAATCTTGTTCCTGTTTCGCCAATCACGCACCGTGTACTGTACGTCGTCCAAAAACACAAATTCGTCGACGCTCTTAATCAACTGAAAATAGCCCAACCAGGGCACATAATTTGACTGAACTATCGCAATTTTTTTCATCGCGGTGTCAACTCTAATAAATCCGGTAAATTTTATTGCGCGAAATACCGGCTGACAGTAATTGTTCCTGCATCTCAACCCAATAATCAGAAGCCAGTACGATAAAATCTATTTCGTTACAAAGGTCTGCAGCAAATGCGCAGATAGGTACACCGAAATACAACTGGCCATGTTTGGCAGTACTGTTGTCAAAATAGCGCACTATATCGACCTGCACAGCTTCGGGATTGCGTTCATTGTGACAGTTGACCAGACGAAGCCAACGTCTGGCCCCGGCGCCAGTACCAAAAACCGCAATTTTTACTGATTTTTGTTGCGACTTTATCAGGTAATGGAAAGACTGCGGCAATACATTGACAGGTTCATAAACAATCCGTTGATGAAATTCGGCTTTGTGCATATATGCCTGGATCTTTGGCAAGATTACGGCTGGGCTGTGAAACGCACGGACATAATCAAGACAACGTTTGGCATGAACTTCAAGCTGAGCTTTATCAGCCATAATCTGCCGAAACATTTCCAGTAAATCAGAGCGAAACGCCGTTTTTTGTCCTATCAGGTCCAGATATAATGATGAGCCTTCATCAAATTCATCAGCGGCGTCCGCGAGCCAACAGCCCTTAACAAAGCGGCCATATCCTTTTACTGCAGAGTCAATCGCAATGACTGGTAAACCAAGCGCAGCAAAAAAATAAGCGGAGGAGCCCATTGCAATATAAGCATCGAATCCATTGTCACGGATGAGCTGCAAAATTTCCTGCTCATTCTTCTTTCCGTGCTGAATCATTCTGAATGAAGTATTTTGCTGAAGTGCACTGATTTCAGAACTATAAGCGAAATCGCCGTAGCCTATCAGATGAAACTCGATATCTATTTCATCACTCGCCAAGATGTTCAATGACTCTACAATCTTTTTAATAGACTCATTTTTAAAAAAATCGTAGCGCCCCATCCAGAGTAATTTAAAGCGATTTGATTCCGAATTACAGCGATAATTGAACACATCTTGTGGCAAATTAACAGGCACAGTTGCAAGAAATCTACAGTGAAGCTCTATATCAAAATAATACTCGTTATACCTTCTAAATATATCATTCGGATACCATAACGAGTTTGTAGCATCCAGCGCGTTGAATAAATCTCGCTGAAAAAACCAATAATCATCGATCACTCTTGGCTTAAAAGCACGATGTCCATCATAACCTGTATCAGGATGCCAAGTGCTCCAGGCCTCAGGGTGTAAAACTCCAGAAAGCACTTTCACTCGGGTAGATGAATTAAAAATATAATTCGTCAGTTGGACGTTTATCAGATAGCTAGATAAAATAAAAAAATCACCTGCATATAAACTCAGTATGCGGTTGCCGAGCGTTTCAAGCTCAGATCGGTGTAATAAATCTACATTATACTCAGTTGCCTCTGGTACATCGAAATACACTACTCTGCCAGACAAATCGGAAAGTGCTTTGCGTATAATTCCGTTTGTTACCGTCAGAATAATAACATCAGCACCCTCCTGCGCGACTAAAAAACGAACAAATAATGCGTTAAATGTCTCGGCTCCACCGACATCAATTGATGTGTCGACAATGATATAGTTGGCCATAGCCCCTCAACTATAATTAGTATTCATCAATATCAAACCTAGATGGATTTTCTCTTAGCCACAATTCCAATAACCAAACAGCCCAAAGATGATAAAGACTCCAGGATGGCAGCACATGCTGAAATAGATCAACAATACGTTCTCCGCGAAACACAGTTTCTAAAATAAAACCATTGCGGGATTCGCGATGAATACTTTCTTTCAAAGGAAATAATGCCTGAGCCATTAATGGGTCGATGCCGAAGCCTTTTTTAGGTCTATTCAGCCAATCTAGAGGAATATATCGAGAACCTACCTGGCGTAACAAATATTTGCCACGATCATTGTTCAATAATGACGAAGTTGGTAAAGAACCCGCAAATTGTACAACTTCAGGACTCAGATATGGTGTCCGGCATTCGAGACTATGCGCCATACTCATCCGATCAACCTTTGCCAATACTTCAGCAAGATAACAATTGGCATCAGCTTGCCTCATCCGGTGCAAAACATGTCTGTGGTCCATGTCGATGCTTCGCCTACGGCTTAACAACAGATCTGCACAAAAATCAGGTACTTGCCCAAAAAGACGACGCAAATATGCATCTGGGAACAACAAAGACAGCAGGCTGTAGTACGCCCGTCCGACATGCCAGCTACGATTCGCGATGTCTGTTTCTCTTCCCTGACTCTGCTGAATGACCTCTTGATATCTGGGGTAGCCGCCAAAGATCTCGTCACCACCGTCACCGGTGATTGCAACAGTCACATGTTGTCTTGCAAGCTGAGCAAGAAAATAAGTCGGAACGCACGAACTGTCTGCGTTAGGTTCATCGAGTAACCCTGCAATTGTTTTTATGTGGTATTGATAATCGGCAGGTTCGATCATTAATTGGAAATGCTCTGTTCCAAGAACTCGAGCCATCTCCGCAGCTTCCAGATGCTCGCTTGACGGCATATGATTAAAACCTAGAGAAAATGTTTTAATCTCCCTGCCAATTTTTCGTTTAATCAGTGCAACAGCGGTAGATGAATCAACGCCTCCGGACAAGAATGCGCCTACCGGTACATCCGCGACCAGGCGCCGCTTTAAGGACTTAACCAGCAAATGTTCTAGCTGGTCGGCCTGCTCTTCAATAGAGTCAGTGCGGAAATCACCCGGGTTCCAGAAAAAATACTTAGAACAGTTTAAAACTCCACTGCTGCCAATTCGCAGCATACTCCCCTCTTCGACCTTGAAGCATTTGGCATAAATGGTATTCGGCGCCGGAATATGTTGAAAGGCCAGGTAGGCAGCAATATGACCACGAGTTATGAGCGGATCAAATCCGGGCAGACATGTTAATACTTTTAGTTCCGAAGCAAATGCAAAAAGGCCATTTTGAAAAGTATAATACAGAGGTTTTTCACCGAAAGCGTCCCTTGCTAACAGCAAGCTCTTTTTTACTTCATCATAAAATGCAAATGCAAACATTCCGTCTAAATGAGTAATAAAATCCGTACCGCGAACAACTAATCCATTTAATAAGACTTCAGTATCACTCTGCGTGTGAAAAAAAACACCAGAATGTTCTAAATCCGCCCGCAACGTATCATAATTATAAATCTCACCATTGAATACTAACGAATGCCTTCCATCAATGCTCAACATCGGCTGGCGACCGTTCACACTTGTGTCAATGACGCTCAATCTACGGTGTCCCAAGATACACCTTTCGTCAGTAGATACAAAGTAACCAACATCGTCCGGTCCACGATGGATCATTTTCGAAGTCATTTCTTTGACAACGTTCAGTAGAATGGTACCCGGCAAGGGACTATTGATGTTAAATATACCGGCTATGGCACACATGTAGCCCTCACTCTACGAATTAATTCACAGAACCATCGAACATTTCTTTGACAGTCACACTATCAAAATCTAACGGACCACCGATGTACCTGGCCATCGCTTCAATTATAAAATCTTTGTACGTTGTCACGACAAAATTAAATGCCTTCAAAATATCTTCATCACCATCTACTAAATTTGCAGCAATTTTTGTCATCACTGCGGCAAAATAGTTAGAACTTCCATGGAATATATAAAATGTCATGTCATCCCACAAAATGGCCCGGTCTCGGAAAAAATCCCAGTGTTTCTCGAGCATGAATCTTGCATCTGATTCTGTTTTCACTTCATGTTCTAATATACCCAATAATTCCTGCGTACTGGCCTTTATTTTTTCATGATCAAACTTTCTAAACACTTTCAAAGCAATGCTAGGGTTCAATATGTAAAATGACTGTTCAATCAATTTGGAAACAACACTCTCTTTGTCTACCTTATTTTCATGAATCAAAATATTTTCAGGAAGCAGTGAAAAAGAGCCCTTCAGCTTAACGCCGTTACTACAATTATAGACTTCAATTGCACCATTCTTACTTGCTATGGCTTGCTCAAGCAACTTCTTGGAGACTAAAAACTCAGGTTTAGAAAAAACGCTTGGAGCAAAATTGCCCTCAACATTCAATCCACCACCATGCAGACCTTGATAGTCATATACTTCTGAACCATCATCTTTGTAATAGGCTGAATGCGATGAATGGTGCTTGCTTACATCAACATAACCAAGGTCAACGCCAAACAAATAAAAATATTTAAATCCCCAGCGAGTGAAATAGTTCAACACCAGATTTGTTACTGTGGGGTACGCATAAGATAGTGAAGCACAATCATAACCATCTAGTTTCAACTGCGTATTAAATATATATGAGGACGCTTCACCGTCTTTAAACGCGAGTAAGGTTTCCTTAAAAAGATCTGCGGTATTTGGATGGATTCCATTTACGCTAACTAGTCTAATATCTTCAACATATTGTGGGTCATTTACTTGTTCAACCCAATCATATGTCGCTCGGTTCTGTTCGATTTCAGCATGAAAATCCGGTTTAATCCCGTTCGCATGCAGAGCTTTCAAAGCGGTTCCGCAACTGACTACTATTACCTTGCTTCTATGCTGTAAAATATGCTCTAAGCATTCATCTAAGCTTGGGCCATTGCCAATCACGAAAACAGGCAAATCAAACGCACTAGACGTCTTGTCAATGCCCTGCTCCTTCATAAATCGATGACCGATCGCAATACTATTATAGGTGTGAGCAATGCCAAATCTTGCGTGATCATAATACTCACCAAGCGCTAACACTACCTTCAGCTCAGATCGCAGCTCAAATATTGAACGTTGCATCTTCTGATTATAGTATCCTGACAGCATGTAGGTATCGGCTATTTTATAGGCACCCACCTGATAAAACTGAGACATGAGATCATGAAAATACGTTGATCCGTCGCCACCAAGATTTAAATACAATCGGCTTTTATTTTCATCAGTCTTTTTGAATATACTGCTGTAATCAACAACAAACAGACTGGCATAAAAGAAATCAAGATTTGGCTCACAAATGAATAGATTGTCTACATCGTGCCGAGACAAGATATTTTCAACATGTTTTCCCAGAGCCATACCAAATGTCATCTGACAATTTATTTTGGGAGGTAACTTGCATTTTTTAACGACAGTTTTGTCAAGAATATTTCGACTAAACGCTTCAACACAACTGAAATGCAGATGCTGATATAACTTACCGGTAGATTTCATACCAATAACTACATCATCTTTGAATGGATGCTCGGTGAAATAATCAGCAATTTCTTGTGATTCTGCTTCCAAATTTTCGTAAAAGAGCGCTCTTCTTTCCTTGTGGTACAGATTTGGCTGACCATCATCGTCTTCCACAAGGAACCAGCGTTTTGGCGAATATTCGTTCATGCTCTGCCAAATTTCTGGATAGTATGACCTGAGGGCAGCCATGTTATTTTCAAACAAAGAAAGGCCTTCTTCGTTATTGTATAACTTTTCCTGATAATAACTATTTACATTTTTTGCATGCTCTGGCACATAATCAGCACTATCTGTATATCCATCAAAATAGCGTTTCGTTTTAATCTGTGAATGTAAATCACCGGAATTTGACATCAGGTAATTTATAACGTCATCCATTACAGGGTGAAATTGATGTCTGTAAACAAACACCTCATCAAGCTCGGGTATAACTTGTAACAGCTCGCCCAAATCTTCGTTTATTGATGAGGCATCAGAACCGATTTGGACAAAAATGTGGGTATCCAGTGCTCTGGCACTCTCCAGCAGCAAATCCCAGGCATGTGCCTGCACTGAAGCGACCAGCATATCCAAATTAGGCTCATAAATGACCAGGAATTTAATCCGGCAACCGTTGATCAGTTCAGATAAGTGATAGCCAAGTCCCATGCCAAAAACAAGCAGCACATCAACTTTGGCAGGTAAAGGCTTGTGCCTCCAGGAGAGACCATCTTTCTTATTCAAACTGAAATAGCTAGCTTTTTTGGTATACTGGCTAAACTCCAGCGCAACTTCTTCTTGTGGCTCATTGCCGTAAAAAGCACGCCCACTCGAAAAATCAACAATATTAAGCTGACCTGTTTTTGTACAGAAAATGGAATATTGTTGTACTTTATGCTCATTTACAATATCAACCAGGTTCGGTATGTTATCTCTAAACGCAGCGATATTACTCTTTATATTACGAGAAATATCACTCGATACCTTCTGCTCAAGTTCTTGCTGTTTATCTTGATCATCAAGCAACTGATATTGTATAAATTTCAACATTTATAATAAATTCCCACTACAAATATCACAGAGAACAGACGGGAGTGTAGTTCAGAATAATCAGATCCTCTGTCCGTCAGAGTGAAAAACTCGGATAGTTTCCATCTTGTCCCTGCTTCATTGTAAACAGGGGAAACAAATGATCTGGAACTTCAACCAGATTGGGATACTTTTTGATATTTTCAGTCACTTTCTGCAAATTTCGGCTTGTCCTTTTCATAAGGACGACATCAGCCCAATCGCGACCATTCATAGCGACAGGAACAAAATCTGAGTATTTCATAAAAGTCAACACTGCCTGTAAAACCCCTAAATTTTGTTTTCTGCCAAGATCAGATATCAAGCAGTCATTTAAAAAGATAAATCCATCATCAGAAACCTTATTTGACCAATACATCAAGTCTCTTAAGACATATTCATATTGGTGATTTGCATCTATATATATTAGATCTAATGATTTATCATCAAACTTTTCTAAAATTGTAAATGAATCAGATTTTATTATTTCTATTTTTTCATTGCCTTTGAATCTTTCCAATGTGTAGTTGTGCGTTGCGTCGAATGTGCTCTGCTGCGTAGTGGGTCCGCCAAAGAACTCAGAGAAAGATTCATAAGGTTCGATATAATATGGAGTTGACTCAAAGTTACAATATGTTTTCATAACTTGTTCTGCAGACCAAGAATCAATCAGAAACATCTTTTGAAAATCGAGATGGCGAAGCATAAAATCTGAAAATTCGCCGCGATGCACTCCCAACTCACAGATATTATTTAATTTTATTTGGTCCAGAATAGAAATCATCATCCGATGCCGACTAGATAAAAATAAGTACATAAAAGCGTCCCCTCTATAATGAGCGTTTGGTGCTGCTTGAGATTAACTGCCGATGACTTTTGTAGAAATCAAGACTAGGAACGGGCAATTAGTAGTCTGGCAGATGATCTAAACAAATTTTATGCCAACTAAGAAAACTTCAGCTTGTCAGGAATTTGGCACTGAAAATGGAAAGTGCATTGGCAACGGCATCATCCATATTAAAGTACTTGTACTCCGCAAGCCGGCCCAATACCACTAACTGCGGATATTGAGCTGCTAACGCCTGATACTGCTGATATCGCTGTTGGTTTTCACTGGTAAACACCGGGTAATACGGAATATTCTTCGCCGGGTCATTTTTGTCGTAGTCCTGAGGATACTCCAGCACTACGGTAGTGCCAGCACCAGTGTCACCCAGAATATGCTTGAATTCGGTGATACGGGTCAAATCTGGCGCCAGCGGATAATTCACCGTCGTTGCAGTTTGGTAATACGGATATTCATAGCTTTGAAACACAAACTGCAGTGAACGGTATGGCAAATCACCACATTGATAAGCAAACAATTGGTCCAACATACCGGTATAGATCACAGTGCCTGGAAAAACCTCGCCGTCGAAACTGACTTTGCCATCAGCCAGCGTCAACCGGGTTAACGCATCAACACCGGTCTTGGCATCGATATTCGGGTGCGCCAGCATAGCGCCAATCATTTGACTATAACCGCCAAGCGGCATCGCCTGATAAGTATCGTGGAAATATCGATCATCGCGACTCAGTACCACAGGCACCCGGGATAACACCGCCGGATCTATCTGCTCTGCACTGATGCCCCACTGGCGCATGGTGTACTGCACAAAAATATTGTCATAAATCCAGTCGGCCAGTTCCTGCAAAGCGGCAACACCGGATTGACGTAAATCCAGAATCGGCACCCGTGCACCGACACCATAACGTTCTATTAATTGCTGTTCCAGCAACTTGGCCTGCTCTGGTTGGTACAAGCGGTACAATGAGTTCAAATTAAATGGCAGCGGGATTTGTAAATCACCGATTTTCGCCAGCACTTTATGTTCATAAGGCTGCCATGTCGTGAAACGACTCAAATAGTCCCAGACCGGCTTTTTGTTGGTATGAAACAAATGCGGCCCATATTTGTGGATGAGACAGCCATACTTATCGCGTTCATCAAAGCAATTACCAGCCAAATGTGGCCGCTGGTCCAGCACCAACACCCGCCAGTTCAGCACTGTGGCCATTTGTTCAGCCATCACAGCACCGGACAAACCGGCGCCGACAACTATCGCGTCATACTGCATGCTCACCCCACAGAAATTGACGGACATCATCTGGATTTGCCCGTAACTCAAACGCTTGCTGATGTCGGCCGTCGAACCATATTGGCTGCCCGGCTGAACGTTCTATCATCTGCAAAAATAAATCATCTTCCAGATTTTTCAGGAAAAACAACGCGGCAGCAAAATATTGATGGTTCACACCGAGTTGAATTACATCCGAGTCCACGCCAAAACGTTCACCGAGCCGGCAAGCGCTGACTAATTCCTCAGTGACCTGCACGCGCCGCGCGGCACTTTGCTGAGTCATCGCACAAAAACTATTTGGGTGCACCCGATAACGACCGAGTACTTGTGGTATCAGGTCAAGTGTGCCCTGTAAAAAACCGGCATTCATAATATGCCAGGGATAGTCACAAATGACTTTACTGCCGTGATCCAATGCCTGTAGCAATGAATCGTGGCGGCGGAACATAATGCTGCTCGCCTGTAGGAAAGTACCATAGCGAATTAAATGGCTGATATCGGCTTGTTGTGGAATATAACCGGCATTATAAAACTCTTTGGAATACCACTTGAGGCGGGCCCCGGTCACAGTATCAAACATATCCGATTCGTGATAACTGATAGCGCAGCCGGGATTTGCGTCCAGATAATCTACCTGCGCCTGCAATTTGCCGGGCAGTGCGACATCGTCGCCATCCAGATAAGCAATATAGTCGCCACGAGCCGCCCGCAGCAGGTTCGCCATGCTGCCAGTCAAACCGGTATTTTGTACATTATCCAGTACTTTTAACTGCGGATAAGCTGGTTCAAGATAACGGATCACATCACGAGTGTTGTCTGGCGAGCAGTCATTACACACCAGCACTTCAAAATCAAAAGTCGTCTTCTGCGCTAAAACGCTGAGTAAACACTCATGGATATAAGCAGAAAATTTATAGGCGGGGATAATGACACTGAGTTTCATGCGTGACTCCGGCATTAAAATACGCTAAGCATGCCCTCAGCACGCAACAAGCTACAGCATAAGCGGTCAGCAGAAATGCGACAACAATTAGTCAGAAATTACCATAGCTATCAATAGCTTTTCGGCCGTTTTGCAAATTGAGTAATGCACCGCCGACCCGTTGGCGCTCATCGGCGACCTGCTGTTGACGTGCCTGCACCCAAGCCAGCTCAGCCTCCAGCACAGCTTTGTCAGCTGCGGTCGCGTTAGCACAAAACGCTTCCAGTTCCTGCTGATATTGCGCCCAGGAATCCGCAAACTCGCTGAGGTCATAGTCTTCGATGGTCAGCAGCATTTCAATCACCGCTTTACGCTGTGCAATGCTGGTCAGCTGGTTATTCATGCCGACGCCAGATTTTGCCGGGAATCGCGGTCGGCCAACATCCGGAAGCCAAGTTCACGTTCACTGACCGGGATTTGGTCCCAGGCCGATTTGATTTTTAACATGATTTCGATGACGTCATCGATTTTCTCAACACTGCTTTCGCGACTGGCCAGCATCAGGTGATTGACCATAAAATCATATAAAGACCAGAGATTCTGCGACACTTCGCCACCTGCATCCATATCCAGCGAATGCTGTAATGCGGTGATAATGCTCATGGCTTTGGACATAGTCTGCGATTTGCCGACAAAATCTTTCCGTTCGATACAACCACGGGCTTTGGCCATATTCTCCAAGGATCCCTGCATCAACAGTTGAATGACTCGATGCGGATCTGCCACCGCCAGGTCGTTTTTTACACCGACCGATTTATATGCGTTGATACCGTAACTCATCTGAAACTCCTGTGATCATCGGATGCTGGACAAAGACGCCAGCTGCGAACTTAACATTGATGACGTGCTTTGCAACTGACCTAACTGCGAGTCCAGCGCGCCATAACGTTGTCGCAATGTGTTCTCGTAACTTTCTATATATCGGGTGTAAGCTTCACGATCTTTAGTATTTTTTGTCAGACTGTTTTTAAGTGATGTTTCTTTGTTCTCCAGTAAACCGCCTTTTTGGGTGAACTGGGTGACCAAATTGGTGATAGTTGTGTTGAAGCCATCTGAGTTGCCAAATAATTTGGCAATGCCATCAAAGTTATCTTTCAGCGCCGCATCCAGTCGCTCGCGACCGGATGAAGTGCCAATTTTAGTAGAAGAAATCTCTAACCGACCATTGTTGGTCATGGTAATACCCATCGCGTAGAGATTGTTCAGGCCTGGCTCTGCAGAGCCCACTGCTTTGCCTAGTGCACCAGTTACCATATTGAGCATGCTACGGACCGTCGGATCACTATTTAACGCGCCACCTTCACTGACGACAGTCTTGCCGTCAGAACCCAGCACACGATTTTTAGTCAGCGCTTCGACTTCAGTGACAAGACCGTTGTAAGTATCAATAAAGGCTTTCAGCTTATCTTCAGTACCTTTTTTGTCAGTAGCTATAGTTAAAGTTGCGTTGTTACCGTCCGGCGTCACATTTTGTACTGTAAATTCAGTATCCTGCAGCGCATTAGTGAAGGTATTGGTTTTGCTAAAGGTGCTGATGCCATCGATAATAACTTCGGCACTGGCAGCGGCTTTGGTTACAGTTAATCCTGCTGTTCCACCACTATTGGGTACAGTGGAAATGGCATCCAGCGCAGCATTATTGTTGGTAATACTTAAATCGTTGGCAGCGCCGGTAATGCTTGAGGTCAGCACCAACTTGGTCCCTACCGCACCACCCGCATTGATAATGTTGGCACTGACACCAAAATTATCTTTATTACTGTTGATGGCCTGACGCAGCTCGTCGAGCGTCATATTGGCGGTGACATTGACCTTAAAGCTTTTACCACCGGCGCCGAAGGTTAACTCCCCCGCCGTTGTACTGACAACAGCAGAGGCATTTGCGTACGCCGCGTCAGCGCTTTCCACTCTGCTGCCTGAAGCTAATGTTTTGACTTTCATATCAAACACACCAGGAGCTGCTGTAGTTTTCGCCGTCGCTTCCAGGTATGTTTTGGTATCTGTGGGTTGTTTGACAGTTGCAGTACGGGCGTTGAGGTTATCCAGACTCAACGCCTTGACTGCATCCTGAAATTTAGACATTGCAGATTTCAGTTTGCCGTAACCAGACAAGGAGGAATCCAGGCTTTTTTTAGTGTCATCTAAACGGGCTTCTTTCGTCATCCGTTCAGCTTTCACCAATTGTGTGACCAAACTTTCCAGATCTAAGCCAGAGGCCGACCCTAGGGCACGGATAGCCATGATTTCTCCTCGCTGTATTTACACCTTACTGTTGATCAGCAAACCTGTTGCTGACCCGAGATCATCTTGCAACTTTTTGATTGCACTTGCCATTTTCAGCACTTCTTCGCCAGGGATCTGCCGGATCACATCTTTGGTTTCAAAGTCGATGACTTTTACCACAGCTTTTCCGGAGTTCTCATCCACTGAAAAATTCAGTGTACGCATCTGTGCATTCACAAACTGGTTAATGCTTTCTACCGCATCCCCAAGCTCTGCCGCCGTCGGTGCTGGCTGAGCTTTAGTTTGCGCGGCATCCTCAGCAGGTAGCTTTGTTGCCTCCTGAGACTGTCGGGTTGCAGTCCTGACCTCTTGGTCGACCACAGCAAGTCCTTGCGGTGGTTGTACATTCCGTTGGTTTCTACCAACGTTCAGTTCGACTGAGTTCATGATCTGTCACCTCTTATCGGCCGGCGTGGCGGTAACTTAAATAAAGTTTCCGCCCGACCGGACAACATCAGAATTAACCCAGTAAAGATAATGCAGATTGCGGACGAGTGTTAGCTTGCGCCAATACTGTTGTACTCGCTTGTTGCAAAATCTGTGCCCGTGTTAATTCCGCAGTTTCTTTCGCGAAGTCAGTATCACGGATCCGGCTACGTGCAGCGGATACGTTTTCTACGACGTTACTTAAGTTACGGATGGTTGACTGGAAGCGGTTTTGTAAAGCACCGAGGTCAGCACGTTTGCTGTCGATAGTCTTAATTGCGCTGTCAATAGTGGCTAGCGCAGTTGAAGCGCCACCGACAGTTGCAATTGATAAACTGGCTAAGCTCAGACCTGACGCACCGAAACCACCAGCACGAGACAGGTTCACACTGATAGTCTGACCAGCGTTTGCACCAACCAGGAATTTGGCAGAGTAACCGCCTTTCAGAATATCCACACCACCAAACTGGGTGTTTTGTGCGATACGGCTGATCTCTGTTTTCAGCGCAGACACTTCTTTTTGCAGCGCTGTGCGGTCTGCAGAGTTGTTGATACCGTTTTGAGATTGAACGGCCAGTGTACGGATACGCTGCAGAGAGGTTGTGATCTCATCCAAAGCACCTTCAGCAACCTGAGAGGCAGAGATACCGTCATTCGCGTTACTGATTGCCTGATTCAGACCATTCACCTGAGAAGTTAAACGGTTACTGATTTGCAAGCCTGCGGCATCGTCCGCGGCGCTGTTGATACGGAAACCTGAAGACAGACGTTTATAGGCTGTGTCCAGAGCTGTACCTGAAGTTAATAATTGGCGCTGCGCGTTCAGCGCCGAGACGTTGGTGTTTACTGCTAAAGCCATAAGTCACTCCTTAAAAGTTGGGTCAGGTCTGCAAACCGTCAGCAACTTCTTGATTAAGCGGATTCCCGCAATTTTCGCCAAACTGCAATTTGGCTTAACTGGGGTATCGGCAACAACTTTCAGGACTTTAGAAAAAAAAGGCAATTTTTTTCCTTTTTTATCAAATAAAAATAATTCACTTATTTATCAAATGCTTAAATCATGCATTTTTTTGCCTTCTCAGCAAAAAATCTTCAAGAACGGCAGTTATCGGCCATCATCCGAGTCTAACGCTTCGCTGATTTGCAAAAGTTTGCCGTCAGGTCAACAGTTCTGACCGCATTGACTTAAGTGAGGATGGGCTGAAGGTTGGAATGAGTGCTGGAGACTGGGCAGGCCAAAGGCCGGAACAATTAGCATGGCGCTAAAATAAGAGCGCCCCTGCCCGGTAACCGGACAGGGGCGTTCGTCCCTGAAGCATCCTGTTTCCTGCTAGCTGCCGGATTAACCCAGCAGCGATAACGCAGATTGTGGACGCTGATTTGCCTGTGACAGGATAGTAGTACTGGCCTGTTGCAGGATCTGCGAGCGGGTCAGTTCAGCTGTTTCTTTGGCGAAATCAGTATCCCGGATCCGGCTACGCGCAGATGACACGTTTTCAACGATATTACTCAGGTTACGGATCGTGGACTGGAAGCGGTTTTGCAACGCACCTAAATCCGCCCGCTTGCTGTCGATTGTTTTGATTGCACTGTCAATACTGGCTAATGCAGCAGAGGCGTTCGCAATAGTCGCAATCGACAAAGATCCGATATTTAACCCTGACGCACCAAAACCACCTGCTCTTGACAGATTGACACTGATATTTTGGTTCGCATTTGCACCCACCAGAAACTTGGATGAATAGTTACCATTTAACAGTGCCACACCACCAAACTGGGTTGTGGTTGCGATCCGGCTGATTTCCGTTTTCAGCGCGGAGACTTCTTTTTGCAATGCTACCCGGTCAGCCGAGTTGTTAATCCCGTTTTGGGATTGAACCGCCAGCGTACGAATGCGTTGCAAGCCGTTGGTAATTTCGTCCATCGCACCTTCAGCCGTTTGTGCCAGAGAAATACCATCATTGGCGTTTCGAATGGCCTGATCCAAACCCTGGATCTGACTGGTTAAGCGGTTGCTGATTTGCAAACCCGCTGCATCGTCAGCTGCACTGTTAATGCGAAAGCCTGACGATAAACGTTTAAACGAACTGTCCAGTGAATTGCCTGAGTTAATCAGCTGACGCTGAGCATTTAACGCTGAAACGTTAGTGTTTACATATAATGACATAGCGTCATCCTCCGGTTGTGTAATACGTAGCCATATAAGCCGTCCTCTTTTCTTCGACAGGTGCCGCCGTTCTCTGGTCAGGCTGCAGTGTCATAAGTCATTGTCATGGTCTGGTCGATAAATGCTGGAAGACTCCAGACCGCTTGATATTCAGCGGGGCGCTACCGCCCCGGTTCAGTTCAGCCTTAACCCTGCAGCAGCGATAATGCTGACTGTGGTCTCTGGTTGGCCTGTGACAAAATCGTGGTACTGGCCTGCTGCAGAATTTGCGAGCGGGTCAGTTCTGCGGTTTCTTTGGCAAAATCGGTATCTTTGATCCGACTGCGTGCAGACGAGACGTTCTCCACAATGTTGGATAAGTTGCGGATGGTGGCCTGGAAACGGTTTTGAATAGCACCGAGGTCCGCCCGTTTGGAGTCGATCACTGTGATAGCACTGTCAATTGACGTCAGGGCAGCTGAAGCCCCAGCCAGTGTCGCAATCGATAAGTTCGCCAGGTTCAGACCTGAAGTTCCATAACCACCACCGGGACGGGAAATGTTCACGCTGATATTCTGACCCGCATTCGCCCCCACCAGGAACGTGGAAGAATATTTGCCGTCCAGCAGTTTCACGCCCCCGAACTGAGTCGTGGTCGCGATACGGCTGATTTCAGTTTTTAACGCAGAAACTTCTTTTTGCAGAGCCAGACGGTCACCAGAACTATTGATACCGTTCTGCGATTGCACCGACAGCACACGAATACGCTGCAGGGCTGTGGTAATTTCATCCATCGCACCTTCGGCAACCTGCGATAGTGAAATACCGTCATTCGCGTTGCGGATAGCCTGGTCCAGACCCTGAATTTGGCTGGTTAACCGGTTACTGATTTGCAGACCTGCCGCGTCATCAGCCGCACTGTTAATACGGAAACCAGAGGATAAACGCTGGAAAGAAACATCAAGGTTCTTACCAGAGTTAATAAGTTGACGTTGGGCGTTTAACGCCGATACGTTGGTGTTGACAAATAATGCCATGGTTCTTTCTCCTGAACTTATATTTAATGACGCGAGACATCTTTATATTATTTAACTCGCTCATTATATTTATCGGAGAAATAAAAATATTCTTTAGCTGTTTTGAATAATTTTTTAATTTAAAAATGTAATGAATAAAAAAGGCCATACAATATTGTATGGCCAATGAGCAAAAGCTCAGGAGTTGTATCAAACCTTTAAAGTATTGTTCTTATTTTTATTAGCCTTGCAATAAGGATAAAGCTGATTGTGGCCGTTGATTCGACTGCGCCAGAATGGTTGTGCTGGCCTGCTGTAAAATCTGGGCACGGGTTAATTCTGCTGTTTCTTTCGCAAAATCAGTGTCGCGGATCCGACTGCGCGCTGATGACACGTTTTCGACGATATTCGACAAGTTCCGGATCGTTGACTGGAAGCGGTTCTGAATCGCACCCAAATCT
>NZ_CAXIRE010000023.1:0-14084 GCF_964031785.1 Rheinheimera texasensis | reverse complement strand
TTCGCTTCACCCCGTCGGCATGGCGCGCATTATAGGCCGTCACGAAACTTACGCAAGCCTAAATTTGAGAAAAGTTGCGCTTTTGCGATCGTTCGGGTGAAATTTCAGCGAAAGGTGTTTTTTATGCACAAATCCCGCATAATTCCGCAGCAGATAAGGAGTTTAGAATGTCGATACGTTCATATAAAGGTATAAGTCCGGCCTTGGGTGCCGATGTTTATGTTGATGAATCAGCAGTTTTAGCCGGCGACATCGTCTTAGGCGACGATGTCAGTATATGGCCTCTGGTTGCCGCACGCGGTGATGTGAATCATATCCGGATCGGCGCACGTTCTAATATCCAGGATGGCACCGTATTACATGTATCCCGCCCTTCCGCCAAAAACGCTGCAGGCTCCCCCTTATTAATAGGTGAAGATGTCACTGTAGGCCATAAATGTATGTTGCATGGCTGTCGCCTCGGCAATCGCATTCTGGTTGGCATGGGTGCTATCGTGATGGACGACTCGATTGTAGAAGATGATGTCATCATCGGTGCCGGCAGTTTAGTCCCGCCTGGCAAGGTTTTGCAGAGTGGCTACTTATATGTCGGTAGCCCGGTCAAACAGGCGAGACCACTGAATGATGCCGAACGGGCATTTTTGTCTGCTTCGGCACAAAACTATGTCGTGCTGAAAAACGAGTATCTGGCGGAAGTGGGATGATTGCCTACCTCTATATAGTAGTGAATTCAGGGCACCACTATATAGAAGTGAAGACTAGACGCTGTTTTTCAGACTGCACCATCCAGCCATAAGCTTCCATCCGGGTCGAGCTGGCCTTTTTTTAACGCCAGCTCAATCTCGTCTTCCCAAAAGAAGCTGTCTTCGCGAACTTGCGCCAGCCAGGCCTCAGCTGTCCAACCTTCAGGCATCCTGATATAAACAGTGTTGCGCAGTCCACCTTGTAAGATTGAACAGCGCACTGCAACAGCTGCGTCGTCAAACTGATGGTCGTGATTAAAAATCAATTGCTGATTCATCCGCGCAGCAACTCCCTTAATTTTGCCAGTACCGGCTCTACTACAGGTCGCACACCACGCCAGATATAAAAGCTTTCCGCGGCTTGCGACACCAGCATACCTAAACCATCGGCGCTTTGTGGCACACCTTGCTGATGGCACCATTGTAAAAACGGCGTCGGTGCAGCGCCATATAACATGTCATAGGCCAGCTGACAGTATTCGAGGTGTTGTTCATGTAATGGCGGGCGTTCGCCCAGCAAACCGCTGGACGTCGCATTGATCAATAAATGCCAGCGCTGTTTCGGCACTTCGGCATAACTACCGGCGCTGACGCGGTTATCAAAAAGTGCCGCAATCTGTTCAGCTTTACTGACAGTGCGGTTTGCCAGATGAATATGCGCCACACCTGCATCCAGTAATGGTTGCATCACCCCGCGACTGGCGCCACCGGCGCCCAACAGCAACACATTCGCGCCTTCAAGCAACGCATCCTGGCGCAGTAAATCGGCCACCAATCCGGCACCGTCTGTATTGTCGCCGCACAGGCGTTGTTGCTCATCCAGATATAAAGTATTCACCGCACCAGCCAGCTGCGCCCGCTTACTCAACACCTGAGCTAAGGCAAAAGCCTGTTCTTTAAACGGCACAGTGACGTTGCCCCCCCGGCCACCTTCAGCAACAAAGTGTTGCCAGCTGTCGGCAAAGCCATCGAGCGGTGCTAAAATCGCCTCATAAGTCAGAACCTGGCCGGTTTGTTCGGCAAACCAGCGATGGATCAGCGGCGATTTGGAATGTCCTATCGGATGACCAAAAACAGCATATCGATCCACAAAGAAGCTCCCATCATGCTTAAGAAGTTAATTCAAATGTTGTCAGCAAAAAATCCAGCACACCCGACACCGCAACAAACCCCGTATCAGCTCATTGGTGGTGAAGAGGCAACCCGTCGTCTGGCCAATCGTTTTTACGATATCATGGCCACAGCGCCAGAAGCGGCAGAACTCTATGCCATTCACCCGTTGCCACTGGATACCATCCGGCAAAAATTCTTTGAGTTTTTATCAGGCTGGCTTGGCGGCCCTGGTTTATTTGAACAGAAATATGGCCATCCGCGGCTACGTGCCCGCCATATGCCTTTTACAGTCAACCCCAAGCTGCGAGACCAGTGGATGTTTTGCATGAACCAGGCACTGGCTGAAGTCGTGGCAGACCCGCTGCTGCGTGGTGGCCTCAGCGAAGCACTGGGACAACTCGCCAGCCACATGATCAACCAGGACGAACAGGGCCGGCCCCGTTAAACCAGCCTAGCTGTTGATACCCAGCCAATCCTGCGGCTGCAGATAGCGCTGATACAACAGCGCTTCAGCTGAACCTTCGGCCGGCACAAACCCATATTCCCAGCGCACCAGTGGCGGCATTGACATCAGGATCGATTCCGTGCGACCGCCGCTTTGCAGGCCAAACAAAGTCCCGCGGTCAAACACCAGATTAAATTCGACATAACGACCACGACGATACAACTGGAATTGGCGATGTGCTTCAGTGTACGGCGTTTGCTTGCGCCGCTCGACGATCGGCTGGTACGCCTTTACATAGGCTTCACCAACCGCACGCATAAAAGCGAAACTACGCTCAAATCCCCACTGATTTAAATCATCAAAAAACAAACCGCCGACACCACGGGTTTCCCCCCGGTGTTTCAGATAAAAGTATTCATCACACCAGGTTTTGTATTTCGGATACACATCTGCACCAAAAGGTGCGCAGCAATCAAAGGCAACCTGATGCCAATGCCGGACATCTTCTTCAAACGGATAAAACGGCGTCAGGTCAAAACCGCCACCAAACCACCAAACCGGCGCTTCACCTTCTTTTTCAGCGATAAAAAACCGCACATTGGCGTGGCTGGTGGGCACAAATGGATTGTTCGGGTGAATCACCAGCGACACGCCCATGGCTTCAAAGCGCCGGCCCGCCAGTTCTGGCCGGTGTGCCGTCGCTGAGGCAGGCATTTTGTCACCAAACACATGGGAGAAATTGACGCCGGCTTGTTCAAATACAGCGCCTTTTGTTAATACCCGGCTACGCCCACCACCACCTTCAGCCCGCTCCCAGCTGTCTTCGACAAAACGGGCAGCACCATCGGATTGCTCCAGTGCAGCACAAATCTGTTCCTGCAACTGCAGTAGAAAGGCTTTGACGGCGTGTTTATCAACGGACATATCGGCTCCCGTTTAGCGCTTCCGGCAGAAGACACTGGTGAAAAATTTTCCTGGCCACGGCCAGATGGCTATAATAGCGCCCTATTATGCCAGCACCTGGCGGTTTTGAGGAAACAGCAATGAAAGTCGGTATCATTATGGGCTCCAAATCCGATTGGCCTACCATGAAAAACGCAGCAGACATGTTAGACAAATTCGGCATCGTTTATGAAACCACTGTTGTTTCTGCGCATCGTACCCCGCACTTACTGGCTGAATATGCCGGTAACGCTGCCAGCCGCGGCTTAAAAGTGATTATTGCCGGTGCCGGCGGCGCAGCGCACCTGCCTGGCATGGCTGCTGCTTTCACGTCATTACCGGTACTGGGCGTACCAGTACAATCTAAAGCATTAAAAGGTCTCGATTCTTTACTCTCTATTGTGCAAATGCCAAAAGGCGTGGCGGTCGGCACTTTGGCCATCGGTGATGCCGGTGCGGCCAATGCCGGTTTGTTAGCAGCACAAATTCTGGCGACCAGCGATGAAAACTTAATGGCCAAAATTGATGCGTTCCGCAAAGAACAAACTGACTCTGTACTGGCCCACCCGAATCCGGCCGAGGAAGTCTGATGAATGTATTAGTCATGGGCGCCGGGCAACTGGCTCGAATGATGGCGCTGGCTGGCGCGCCGCTGAATCTGCACGTCACCGCTTATGATGTGAATTCAGCCAAAGTACAACATCCGGTCACAGGTGAAGTTTACCCACTGACGCTGGAGCAAGCCGTGGCTGCAGCAGATGTAGTCACCTCAGAGTTTGAACATATCCCCTATCCGGTACAGGCGGTATGTGAAGCCAGTGGTAAATTCAAGCCAAACAGCACTGCCATCAAAGCCGGTGGTGACCGCCGCCAGGAAAAAGCCCTGCTCGATGCTGCTGGTGTTGCCAACGCCGGTTACCGCATTGTGCAGACCGAAACTGAGTTTATGGCCGCCATTAACGAACTGGGCCTGCCGCTGGTACTGAAAAGTGCATTAGCTGGGTACGACGGTAAAGGCCAGTGGCGTCTGAAACAGCTGGAAGACGCAGCATTAGTCTGGGCTGATATTGCCGCTTTTATGGCGGGTGCCGATCACAGTTTGCCGCAAGCGATTGTGGCTGAACAGTTTGTCCGGTTTGACCGCGAAGTCAGTCTGGTTGGCGCGCGAAATGAACATGGCGATACCGTGGTCTATCCGCTGACAGAAAATCACCACGTCAATGGCGTGTTGTCGGTGTCACTGGCGCTACCCTCAGAGTCCGCTTTGCAACAACAAGCCAAACAAATGTTCGACGCGGTGGCGAATAAACTGCAATATGTAGGCGTGTTGGCGCTGGAGTTTTTCCAGGTTGGCGAGCAATTGCTGGTCAACGAAATCGCACCACGCGTTCATAACTCCGGCCACTGGACACAACAAGGTGCTGATACCTGCCAGTTTGAAAACCACCTGCGTGCCGTTTGTGGCTTGCCACTGGGCAGCACGGCCTTAGTGCGCCCGACGGTGATGGTGAACATCCTCGGCGAAGACTTTGTTAATCCAGCCGTGCTGAGCTTGCCATCCTGCCACCTGCACTGGTACGGCAAAGCCAAACGGGCTGGCCGCAAAATGGGTCATATCAATATTTGTGGCGCCACGGTGAAAGAGCTGACGGAAAGATTCAGTGCTTTAAGTGCTTTGTTACCTGAAAGCAGCTTCCCCGAAGTCGCCGAAATGGCAGCGAAATTGCGCGAAAGCGCCAGATAAACGACCTGCGTAATTTGCAGATGAAAAAGGCCCTGAAGGGCCTTTTCTTTTTGTACTGTGTAAGAGCTATTTAGCGCACCTGACTTAGCTTGACTGCACCGCCTGACATTTACGGCTGGCGCAAATCAGCTTGACCCCATGCGCCCCCGGTTTTTCCGCCAGCAGGCCAAAACCACAGCTTTGGCAGGTTCCGGCGACAGGCTTAAAATTCAGCACAAAATCACATTTTGGATATTGGTCACAGCCATAAAAGGTTTTGCCGAACTTACTGGTACGCTCCAGCAGTTTACCGGTTTGGCACTGCGGGCAATGCACATCCTCAACCACCACCGGCTCTTCGTGCACAATAAAATGGCAGGCAGGAAAATCGCTGCATCCAATAAACATGCCGTAACGGCCATTCTTAACCGCCAGCGCCGAGCCACAGCTTGGGCATGGCGTGTCTTCCAGCAGTTTGACGACCGTACTGTCGTGCGGGTGCAGATTTTGAATATAACTACAGGCCGGATAGTTGCTGCAACCCAGAAATGGCCCGTGTTTGCCAGATTTCATCACCAGCTCGTGCTGGCACAATGGGCAGGTTTGTTTGTGTTCTGGAATGGCAAACAAAGGTTGGTCAGACATAACTCAAACGGCCGGCTATCGAAGGTGCGGCATTATCGCACAGTCGGCCGCAGAAAAGGCAACGCCGGCAAACACCGGCGTTGTATCAACATTCATTTATAAGCGGGTTGCGCTTTAATGCAGCGGCCCGGTCGGCTCTTCAAAAATCAGGTCTTCCATCTGGGCATAAGCGGTTTCGTGGCCGGGGGCGTTAAACAACACCATCAGTACCACCCATTTTAAATCTTCCAGACTCACTTCAGCACTGTCTAAATCCATCACCCGATCCAACACCATTTCACGGGTAGGTAAATCTAACACATTGATTTGCTCCAGAAACATCAGAAAACCACGACATTCAGCATCGAGTTTTCTTAACTCTTCCGGCGTGTACACTCGTAAAGCGTTAGAAGTTGTTTTGGTTAAATAAGGTTTTACATGACTCTCTTGCAGCTGGGATAAATTTTCCAGCCAGCGCAGGGCTTTGAAGATGTCATCATCATGAAATCCGGCTTTGACCAGTTCTTTGGTCAAATCAGCCTGGTTGACGTAAATTTCCGATTCGTTGTGGATGTAATTCTCAAACAGGTAGACGAGGATATCAAACATGACTAGGCCCTCCTCACTCGAATGTAGCCACCAGGTACGGCTGCCACTGCGCCAGTTAATTCAAGCTGTTGCAGGGCTATGGTTACGTCGGCTACCGGCATTGCTGCGCGATCTGCAATCAGGTCTATTGCAGTTGCCTCATCTCCTACGTTAGCTAACAAGCCTTCGTCGGACAAGAGTGGCAAACAACTATTTTTTTCAACCGGATGGCTGAATAAATCTGCTGCAAGCAGCGGTGCTAACTCTTCCAGAATATCGGCCACAGAGCGGGTTAATTTAGCACCTTGTAAAATAAGCTGATGACAACCAGCCGCTTGTGGATTGCGGATAGAACCCGGGATAGCGAATACGTCACGGCTATATTCGGCGGCGTAATGGGCACTAATCAGCGAACCGCTTTTTTCGGCCGCCTCAACAACTACAGTGCCAAGACTCAGTCCAACCACGATACGATTTCGGATCGGGAAAAACTCGGCCTTCGGGTGTTGTTGTGGCAAAAACTCCGACACGACCGCGCCCTGCGCGATGATTTGTTGTTGCAGCGCCTGATGCTGCGGCGGGTACAAATGGCATAAGCCGTGCCCCATCACCGCGATAGTCTCGCCTTTTGCCCGTAAAGCGCCCTGATGCGCAGCGCCGTCAATGCCATTCGCCATCCCACTGGTGATGACAAAACCAAGTGCCGCCAGTTCAGCGGCAAACTCAAGTGCAATTTGCCGCCCGGTCGGCGTTGGCCTACGACTGCCAACCATGGCTATCTGCGGTTTTTGCAGAACCGCCGGGTCACCGCAGCCAAATAAACCAACCGGCGGGTGTTTGATTTCACGTAATAACGGCGGATACCGTGGATCAGGAAAAGGGATAAACCAGCGTCCTGCTTCACTTTGTAGCCAATGCAGAGCCTGTTCAGCTTTACGCTGAGATTGAGTTAAATGCAGAGCATGCGCGGCAGAAAAGCCAAGCTGTTGCAATTGGGTGGTGGATGCCTGACACAGCTCGGCGACTGAACAAGCCGGACTGATTTGTAGCAGTGCATTGGCATCAAGCCCAGGCACTGCCATCAGTCGCAGCCAGCAGATGAGATCTTCCATGATCTCCCCCTATAGGCCGGATAATGTCCCTGTCGCTGCGCGATGCAACCACAGGGCGCAGATTGAGATAGGTTACAGGTCGCCGATGCTGTCGCCGACCCGAATGGGTTTTTTCGTCCCAGTGACGATAGCAAAACTGGTGCGTTCCGCCACTTTAAACACCATCAATTCACCGATTTGTTCTTTAGGCATGTCGATGCGGTCACCATCGATGCCGCCCATAATTTTCTGATATTTCGAAGCATCAGACATATACACAGGCCCACGGCTGGAATCGACCACTGCCGGTGACTGTCGGGAAATCGAGAACATATAACCGGCTTTTACCCCATCCTGCTGACCTTTGTTCAGTACCACAATGTCCCAGCTGGAAAATTCACGCAGATCCGACGTCGTATCAATAATACTGCCAGCTATCGGTTGTTCCGGTTTTCTCATCATGAAAAACGCCGGCAGGCTCTGACCGTCCGCGGCCGGTAACAAGCGGTCGCCCTGACGGATCTCTTGTTTTACATCCAGTACCGCCACTGAGGCCGGAGCATTCACTTCGGTACCACCGGCACGAAATGCCCGGGCAGTACCGACCAGAATGGTCTCGTATCCCAGAATTTCTTCAGATTCCGGGTCAATGTAAGCTTTGCCTTTGCGGTAAATACCATAGGCAGCATCTTGTTGCAGTTGGCCACGCACATACAGGATATGACCCTGGCTGGCGTTTTTGACGTGGTCGTCCGCACCCAACACATAAGGCAAACTATCAATCTGCTCCGCAGACAATGACTGCTCGTAGGTCAGGAAAGGCCGAATCATCATCAACGGAATCGTTGTGACGGCTTTGACATTCTTCAGTGATTTACGCGCTTGTGGCGACAACTTGCGGATACCCTGACCCGGTTCGGCGGCACTGTCTGACGGTGACACCTTCAGCGCGCTGCCATTGACCGTCAATACTGGTTGGCCGTCTTTGTCATAACTCAGGCTCAGCACGTCACCGGGATAGATTAAATGCGGGTTTTCCACCTGCGGATTGAGCTTCCACAATTGCGGCCATAACCAGGGTTGCTGCAGATATAAACCGGAAATATCCCACAGCGTGTCGCCTTGTTTGACGGTGTAACTCTTGGGTGCATCAGGTTTTATGGCGAGAATGTCAGCTGACGCAGTTGTCGTCAGACAGAACAACAGGGCGGCGATTGAGCTTGTTATTGTTTTCAGCATGCCAGTTTCCTTCGGCCCGGAACTGCAGTAATTATTGCACAGAATGCATAGGGAGCTGTTATTACAGCGATTTAATGGCTAAAATTGAACCATAACACAGTTATATTCACAAAGCATAATTTTGTAGGTGCCATGGCAGTTTTAACCGTTTTACATTATCCCGATGAACGTCTGCGGACCATCGCCAAACCCGTTGCAACAGTAAATGACGAGACTCGTCAGTTAGTTGCAGACATGCTGGAAACCATGTACGCCGAAAATGGCATTGGTTTGGCCGCTACGCAAGTCAATGTTCATCAACGTGTGGTCGTGATCGACTTATCGGAAGAACGTAACCAACCACAAATTTTTATCAACCCGGAAATCACCGAAAAAAGCGGCGACACCACCTACGAAGAAGGTTGTTTGTCGGTACCGCAAAACTACGCCAACGTCGAACGGGCCGCTGAGATCACGCTCAAAGCGCAGGGTTTAGACGGCAACTGGTTTGAAGTCAAAGCTGATGGTTTATTGGCGATATGCCTGCAACACGAACTGGATCATCTGGTTGGCAAGCTGTTTATCGATTATCTGTCGCCATTAAAACGCGATCGCATCAAGAAAAAGCTGGAAAAACAAGCCCGCGCCGCTAAAGCCTGACAGGAATCTCCGTGACCACACCGCTTCGTATTATTTTTGCCGGCACGCCGGATTTCGCCGCCCGCCATCTGCAGGCCCTGCTTGATTCTGAGCATCAGGTGATCGCTGTCTACACCCAGCCGGACCGCCCAGCTGGCCGTGGCCAGCAGTTGCAGGCCAGCCCGGTTAAACAGCTTGCTCTGGCCCAGAATATTCCGGTGTTTCAGCCCAAATCACTGAAAAAAGCGCCGGCGCAGCAACAACTAGCCGCGTTAGAAGCTGACCTGATGGTGGTGGTGGCTTATGGCCTGATCCTGCCACAAGTGGTGCTGGACACACCAAAACTCGGCTGTATCAATGTGCACGGCTCTTTGTTGCCACGCTGGCGCGGTGCAGCACCGATCCAACGCGCACTCTGGGCCGGCGACTCTGAAACCGGTGTCACTATTATGCAGATGGATGCGGGTCTCGATACCGGCGCCATGCTCAGCATCGCGTCTTTACCGATCGAAGCCAGCGACACCAGCGCAACTCTGTATGAAAAACTGGCGGTGATAGGCCCGAAAGCGCTGACCGACGCGCTGCAAGACCTGCCCGCGTTGCAGACCAAAGCGCAACCGCAGCAGGACAGCGCCGCTAACTACGCCGAAAAACTCAGCAAAGAAGAAGCACAGCTTGATTTCAACAAAGCCGCCGTGGCGCTGGAACGGGAGATCCGTGCTTTTAACCCATGGCCGGTCAGTTACCTGCAACTCGGCACGCAGCAACTAAAAATCTGGCAGGCCCGGGTTGAAGCAGGCACAGCGCAGCCTGGACAGGTGGTGCGGGTCGACAAAAAAGGCATCGCGATTGGCACTGCGGACGGTTTGCTGGTGATTGAACAGTTGCAACCGTCCGGTAAAAAAGCCATGGCGGTGACCGATTTTCTCAACGGTCGCGCCGATTGGTTCCAGACCGGTCAGCAACTGCAAGCTAGCGCGGAACTGCCGCAATGACGGCGAACTTGCGCGCAACCGCCGCGACTTTGTGTTATCAGGTGGTCGATCAGGGCAAATCGTTGTCAGACGTTTTGCCCAAAGCCCAGTTGCTGTTCAGCAATCCGGCCGACAAAGCGCTGCTGCAGGAAATGTGTTTTGGCCTGATGCGCCAGCTGCCGCAGCTGGATTTTGTCTGCCAGCAGCTGATGAGCAAGCCGCTGGTCAAACAGCTGCGCCCGCTGCAGTTTCTGATTTATCTCGGTATTTATCAGCTGAAGTTTTTACGCATTCCGGACCATGCCGCCGTCGGCGAAACTGTCGAAGCTGCCCGTTATTTAAAAGGTCAGTCGATGACCAAACTGATCAACGGCGTGTTGCGTTCGGTGCAGCGTCAGCCGGAATTGTTTGAATTCGCTGAAGCGCCGCTGTCTGTGCAAACTAACCACCCGTCCTGGCTGGTGCAGGCGCTGCAGCAGGCCTATCCACAGCAGTGGTTGGAAATTATCGCCGCTAACCAACAAAAAGCGCCGCTGTGGCTGCGGGTCAATACCAAACGCTGTTCAGTGGAGAAATTCACCACAGATTTGACTGCGCTGGAGATTGGTTTCAGCCAGCCTGTGCCGGAGATGCCGCAGGCAATCCTGCTCGATAAAGCCTGTGACGTCACCACTTTGCCGGGTTATGTCTGGGGCTTTTTTGCCGTGCAGGATTTAGCCGCGCAATATGCGGCGGTATTGCTGGCGCCGGAAAATGGTGATCGCATTCTGGATGCGTGTTGCGCCCCCGGCGGTAAAACCGGTCATTTGCTCGAATTGGCACCAGAAGCGTTGGTACTGGCGCTGGATAAAGATCCGGCGCGACTGGTGCGGGTGCGCGAAAATCTGGCGCGGCTTGGCCATGAAGCTCAAGTGAAAGCCGCCGATGCCGCCGAACCAGGTCAGTGGTGGGACGGCCAGCTGTTTGACCGTATTCTGCTGGACGTGCCCTGCTCGGCCACCGGTGTGATCCGCCGCCATCCGGATATCCGCTGGTTACGGAAAAAACCGGATATCGCCGCGCTGGCGCTTTTACAGCAACAAATTCTTGCCGCCGTCTGGCCAACACTGAAACCGGGCGGTGTCCTGCTGTATGCGACCTGTAGTGTGTTGCCAGATGAAAATCAGCTGCAAATCCAACGTTTTCTCGAGACCCAGCCGGATGCCGAAGCTATGCCACTGAGTACCAGTCATAGCGCCAGCACATGGCAATTATTACCGGGCCAGTCGCAGGCTGACGGCTTCTTCTACGCCAAATTGCAGAAAAAGGCGATTGCATGAAAATCATTATCTTAGGTGCAGGTCAAGTTGGTGCGACGCTGGCAGAGAATCTGGTCGGTGAAGAAAACGACATCACCATCGTCGATATCAATGCCGAAAAACTGCGCGCCTTGCAGGACAAATTTGACCTGCAGGTCGTGCATGGCCACAGCGCGCACCCGGATATCCTGAAAAAAGCCGGCGCGGAAGATGCCGACATGATTATCGCCGTCACCAACAGTGACGAAGTCAACATCGTTGCCTGTCAGGTCGCCTACAGCATTTTTAACACGCCGACCAAAGTCGCACGTATCCGCACCAACCAATACATCAAATATCGTGACAAGTTGTTTAATAAAGATGATTTACCGGTCGACCACTTTATCGCACCGGAAACACTGGTCACCGACTACATCCGCCGGCTGATTGACTACCCGGGCGCGCTGCAGGTGGTTGAATTTGCGGGTGGCAAAGTGAGCTTAGTGGCAGTCAAAGCCTATTATGGCGGCCTGTTGGTCGGCCATGCCCTGTCGACGCTGAAAGAGCACATGCCGCATATCGATGCCCGGGTCGCGACTATTTACCGGCGCGGCCACGCCATCAAACCTATTGGCACCACTATTATCGAAGCCGACGACGAAGTGTTTTTTGTCGCCGCCACCAAACATATCCGCGCCGTGATGAGCGAGCTGCAAAAGCTGGAAAACAGCTACCGCCGTATCATGATCGCCGGCGGCGGCAACGTCGGTTATGGCCTTGCCAAAGCGCTGGAGAAGACCCACAGCGTCAAACTGATTGAGCGCAGTAAAGAACGCGCCGAGTATTTATCCAGCACGCTGGAAAATACCGTCGTTTATGCCGGTGACGCTTCAGACCCAGAGCTGTTGCAGGAAGAAAGCATCGACGAAGTAGATGTATTCCTCGCCGTGACCAACGACGACGAAGCCAACATCATGTCAGCAATGCTGGCCAAACGCATGGGCGCGCAAAAAACCATGGTGCTGATTAAACGCAGTGCTTATGTCGACCTGCTGCAAGGCGGTGAAATCGATATCGCGGTATCACCACAACAAGCCACTATTTCGGCACTGCTGACCCACGTGCGGCGTGGCGACATCGTCAACGTCTACTCCCTGCGCCGCGGCGCCGCCGAAGCCATCGAAGCCATTGCGCACGGCGACAGCACCACGTCTAAAGTCGTCGGCCAACCCATCGGCAAGGTGAAACTACCGCCCGGCTGTACTATCGGTGCCATAGTGCGCGGCGAAGAAGTTCTCATCGCGCATGACAATATCGTTATCGAAACCGACGACCACGTGATTTTGTTTTTAGTCGACAAAAAGCACATCGGTGAAGTGGAACGGCTGTTCCAGGTGAGTGCATTTTTCCTTTGACCAGGCGCGGTCAGAGGCGCTTTGTCTCTGGCTGCTTACTGTTGAGGACTCAACTGCGCTGCCTTTCATGGCATCGTTTTTAGTTTTTGCGGCGAGACCGCCTAGCAAAGAATTCACCTGACGGTGAGTTACTTTCTTTTGCGTTGCCAAAAGAAAGTAACCAAAGAAAAAGCAAGCCCGGTTCCGCTCGAAAGCCCGTCTGAAAACTTGTCGTCCAAGGCGGCGCAGCAACTCGCGCGCCGCTAACGTCGCCGCGCTCAAACACTCTGCGCCTTAAAACCTTGGCCAACAATTTTCAGCCGGCTCGCTCCAACGGGCAGTTGCATCAATAGTCAGTTAAGTTTAAAACTGGAAGTAATCAACTTGACCACGCAAAGGTCCTGCCTACCCATCATGGATACAGGGAAAGTAACTATGTATAGAAAAATGCGAAATAATGATTACAGATTACATCAGTGGAATAATCGCTATTCAGGCCACATAGAGCTAGTTAATCAATTGGTAGATAAACTGCGATTAGAGTTAGCTGAAGACATCCCGTACGTAGCACCAAGCTACGGCGGTACTAAAGCAAAAATTCTATTACTTTTGCAGGATCCTGGCCCAAAAACTAACTTAACTCAAAATGGAAGTGGTTTCATTTCGACACAAAACGATGACCCAACTGCAGAAGTACTTGGGACATTGCTGGATAAAGCCCAAATTGCTCTGGATGACGTCATTGCATGGAATGCATGCATTCATTACATAGGATCAGACCAGAAAAAACCTTCTGCAAAGCAACTTCAACATAACTTAAACCCCCTAGCTCAGTTAATTGAATTACTGCCAAAATTACAGGTAGTTATATTGATGGGACGTGTCGCGGAAGATTCCTGGTCACGCTTTTCCGGTACTTATCCGCATTTAGCTAGCGAGATTTGTATTTTTGAGTGCCCTCATCCCAGTAAACGCGGTCTTATGGGAAGCGGCCCAAACAGACGTTCGAGACAAGAAGGTCTTGCATTGGTAATGAAGGCTCTAGAGAACGCGAAAGCTAGAATCTGCTAGCCCCCATTGAAGCGAGCCGTTGAAAAATCACGATTTGAGGTTTTAAGCTGGCGGGTGTTTGAGCGGTGCGACGGTAGCGCACCGCGAGTTACGCCAGCGCCTCAAATTGTGGGTTTTCAGCGGGCTTTCGAGCGGAACTGGGGTCTGTAGAAGTCAAAGACATAGGTTACATTTTACTTCACAGACATAGGTGACACTTTCAAAGTCAGGTAGTCCAGTTTGTCGCCTTTTGCTTTTCTTTC
>NZ_CAXIRE010000022.1:0-407415 GCF_964031785.1 Rheinheimera texasensis | reverse complement strand
CTCGACCTTGGCAAGGTAGCGCTCTACCAACTGAGCTATGCCCGCTCTGCGAGATGTGTGTTCTGATTTGGAGCGGGCAACGAGACTCGAACTCGTGACCTCGACCTTGGCAAGGTAGCGCTCTACCAACTGAGCTATGCCCGCATACAATCAGAAACTTAAGAGAATTTGGAGCGGGCAACGAGACTCGAACTCGTGACCTCGACCTTGGCAAGGTAGCGCTCTACCAACTGAGCTATGCCCGCATCCAGGCTGAAGGTTTTGGAGCGGGCAACGAGACTCGAACTCGTGACCTCGACCTTGGCAAGGTAGCGCTCTACCAACTGAGCTATGCCCGCAAAAACCTTCAGCAGCGCTGCTATCGCAAAGATGAACTTTGTGCAGCAAGCGCGGCGCATTTTACAAAATCACTCGATGTTTGCAAGCCTTTTATTCTGGCAAACGGAAAAAGTGCTGCTGATAGGTGACTAATTCAGCAATTGAATCGCGAATGTCGTCCAGCGCCAGATGGCTTGATGATTTATTCACCAGTTTGGTGACCGCCGGATTCCAGCGTTTTGCCAACTCTTTGACTGTGCTCACATCAAGGTTGCGGTAGTGGAAAAATGCTTCCAGCTTCGGCGCGTATTTCACCAGAAAACGCCGGTCCTGGCCGATGCTGTTGCCGCACATCGGCGATTTGCCTGCTGACACATATTGCGACAGGAAGGCGATGGTCTGCTCCACTGCACTGTCTAAATCAGTCTGGCTGTCTCGGCAACGCTGGGTTAAACCACTTTTGCCATGTTGCTCGACACACCAGGCGCTCATATTATCCAGAATGTCGCCAGATGTTTTGATGGCAAAAGTCGGGCCTTCCGCCAGAATATTCAGGTTGCTGTCGGTGACGATAGTCGCCATCTCCAGGATCACATCGGTGTCTGGTTCCAATCCGGTCATTTCCAGATCGATCCACACCAGATTGTTGTCATTCACTGCCATTTGCCGCCCCTTGAGCTTGATACTTTGTTAGTTTGCTGAATGCTAGTATGATACTACGCCCCGTGCCATCTGGAAAACGCCGCGCCTGTCGCCGCCGCTTCCACAGCAACAGACAGATTAAGCGTGACTAAAAAGAAACACCTGACGCAACGCCAGAATGACCGTATCGCCGGCAACCAGCAAAAACGCCTGGACCGGCTGGCGCAAAAAGCCGCCAAGGCTGACCAACAGCTGGAACAGGCCGCTTTTGCCGATGCAGAGCCCGGCGTTGTGATCAGCCGTTTTGGCCAGCACGCCGATATTGAAGCCACCGACGGCACTATCACCCGCTGTAATTTACGCCGCACTATCAGTTCTTTGGTATGTGGTGACGCCGTGGTGTTTCGGCGCGCACTGCAATCGCAGGGCACTATTGATGGTGTGGTCGAAGCAGTGCACGAACGCAAATCTGTGTTGAGCCGACCGGATTTTTATGATGGTTTAAAGCCGGTCGCCGCCAATATCGACTTATTAATTATCGTCTCAGCCGTACTGCCGGCGCTGTCACTGAACATCATCGACCGCTACCTGGTTGCCGCTGAAACCATGCAAATCAAGCCTTTGTTATTACTCAACAAAATTGATTTACTCAGTGAAGCGCAGCGGGCAGAAGTCGAGCAACAGCTCGATATCTACCGCAAAATTGGTTATGAAACGCTGTTGTTAAGCGCCAAAAGCGGCGAAGGCATGGCGCAACTGGACCAGTATTTAAGCCAGGGCACCAGCATATTTGTCGGTCAGTCTGGCGTCGGAAAATCATCATTGCTGAACAATCTGATGCCTGAAATCGCTGCGGTGACACAAGAGGTCTCTGACGTGTCCGGTTTAGGCCAACACACGACGACGGTGGCCCGGCTATATCATCTGCCACAAGGCGGTCAGCTGATTGACTCGCCTGGCATCCGCGAATTTGCGCTCTGGCATTTATCCGACGATGAAGTCAGCTGGGGTTACCGCGAATTCCGCCCCTGGCTCGGCCGCTGTAAATTCCGCGATTGCAAACACGGCAATGACCCGGGCTGTGCCTTGCATCACGCCGTCGACACTGGTGAGATCGCCACAGAACGTTTTGACAACTATCATAAAATCCTGCTCAGCATGGCGCAGGATAAGCCTGCTTATCTTTAATCTCACGAGGTAATATCCCCGATGGACCAGCTTAAAATTACTCTGCAATACATTCTGCCAAAGCACCTGATTTCCCGGCTGGTCGGTTATCTGGCGGCCGCGCGCCTTGGTTTTGTCAGCCATGCGCTGATGAAACTGTTTATCCGCGCTTATGGCATTAACATGGCCGAAGCCCGTTATGAAAATGCCAGTGACTACGCCAGTTTTAATGATTTTTTCACCCGCCCGTTAAAAGACGGTGCCCGCCCTGTTGTGGCTGATGAGCAAACGCTGGCCCATCCGGTTGACGGCGCCATCAGTCAGGCTGGTCCGATTGCCGGTGACCAACTGCTGCAGGCCAAAGGTCATTTTTACACGGTTAAAGCGCTGCTGGGTGGCGACGACAATACCGCAGCAGCTTTTCAGGACGGTACCTTTGCTTGTATTTATCTGGCGCCAAAAGATTATCACCGCATTCATATGCCCATTGCCGGCACCCTGCGTGAAATGATTTATGTGCCTGGTGAGTTGTTTTCGGTTAATCCGCTGACGGCAGCGAATGTACCGGGTTTATTTTCCCGTAACGAACGCGTCGTGACTATTTTTGACACAGCCGCAGGTCCGATGGCCTTAGTGCTGGTTGGCGCAACTATTGTTGCCAGTATCGAAACCGTTTGGGCCGGCACTGTCACGCCACCAACCGGCAGCGAAGTATTCCGCTGGCAATATCCGGCAGAAGGCCCCAATGCCATCCATTTGGAAAAAGGCGCCGAAATGGGCCGCTTTAAGCTTGGGTCCACTGTGGTGCTGACGTTTGCCAAGGACGCCATCGAATTGCTGCCAACCAATTTCCCTGGCGCCGTGACGCGAATGGGCACAGCCTTTGCGACTACACTGAACTAATCCAGTCGTCTGACAGGAACACAGATGAAAATCTTTGCGCACCGTGGTGTCAGTGGTCACTTCCCGGAAAATACGCTGCCGGCTTTTGCGGCAGCGCTGCAAACTGGTAGCCATGGGATTGAGCTCGATCTGTTTCTGCACGACGGCGAATTGGTGGTGATCCATGACCGGCAAGTGGACCGCACCACCAATGGCCATGGGCTGCTGGAAGATTTTACCCCAGCAGCGCTGTTTGCACTTGATGCCGGCAACGGTCAGCCAATCCCCACTTTATGGCAAGTGTTGCAGCTGTGTGCGAACCGACTGGAAATTAATATCGAACTGAAAGGTCAGGACACGGCGCCGGCTTTAGTCGCTTTGCTGCACCGGGCGCAAAAAGAACTGGCACTGCGTCTGGATTCAGTGCTGGTTTCATCCTTTCATCATCCGTTACTGCAACGACTTAAAACTTTGCTGCCAGAGATCCGCATTGGTGTATTGATCGCACACTACCCACTCGATGGTGTGCAGCTGGCGGTACAATTGAATGCAGTATCGCTTCATTGTGATCGCGGTTTTGTTGACAGGGCGCTGGTTAACCTGGCGCATCAGGCCGGGATTGAACTTTATGTATATACGGTCAACCAACAGCGGGAGCTGCTGGCTTTGCGGGATATAGGAGTGGATGGCGTGTTTTGTAATTTTCCGGCAGAAGCGCTGCAGTGGTTAAGAACCGCAACAGCCTAAGCGCCGGATTAGTGACTTTCGCAGCTATGACACTGATTACAAAGCCGGATATTCAGCACGTGCGCTAACACCACAAACGCCGCACCAACAATTAATACGTAATGTTCGTATTCGTGTCCCAGCAAGTCTTTTTGCCAGTAGATAAAACCACCTAAAAATAACGAATAAAACGGATATAACTTGCGGTGATAGCGGTGGAAACCGGCAAATAAGGTAATAAACCCAAGCACCATAGTGATCAGCAGAATAATGCGTTCAAATGCATGGTTGTGGACGGAAGTCAGCCCGAGCAGTGGCAATACAGGTAACAATACCGGCAGCATAATGCAGTGGATGGCACATAAAGATGTGACTGCGATCCCTACTTTATCCAGAGTGTGACGGATATTGTCGAACATAAATGCCCCCAAACGATGCTGAAGTGAAATGATATAACAAATCTGCTCATTTATGAATGCCTGTGAAGAAAAAGTCTGATGGTATTGCCCTGTGGCATGCTGTGGCATAATTGCTCTTTTTCAGCACGAGACCTGCGTATGGAACAACTACTGACCCAACTGGACCAAAATCTAAAAGAACTTTATCGCAAAGCGGTGGACGCCGACGCTGTACTCGACGATTTGCAACAACAAGGACATGGCAGATACCAGCACATTTTCCCCGCGGGTTTGTTTCAGGTGCAAAGCAACAGATTTTTGCCCTATCTGGCAGAAACTGCAGAGCAAATCTCGGCGATTCGTCAGACCCAGCAATTTAATACCGCGACACTGGAAAATATCGTCAAACAATTACAGCAGCTGCATCTGACGCTGGCGGAATTTCGCACAGCACTGACAAAATAACTATACTGTCGGATGGACAGTGGCTCTGAACCCAATCAGGTGTGGAGGTAGTGATGGTGACAACCAGCAGTGTGATATCGCAGGACGCGCTGCGCATAGCCGCCCGGACTCAGTCAGCCACTGATCGCCCCCGCACCGACACCTCGCAACAGCGCCAGCAGGTCGTGCAACAGGCAGACCTCAGTCAGCAACAAAACAAACTGGATAATTTACCGGAGAACACACCGGCTGAACCGCAGAATGACAGTGTCAGAGTCAGCAGCACGCTTGGTAAAGCTGCCAGCAGCGGTTTATTGACCCGAGATGAAGCGGTCGCCATCTATCAAAAAATCGCCAACATGTTGTGAAATATAGACCTGTCTATGGGCTGTAAAAATAACTAAAGACGCTTATCGGCGTCTTTAGCTTCGGCAGGATCTGGTCTGACTCAGGGTTTTGTCAGTTTTGGTGTCAAGGTTTTCTGGAACCAGTTCTTCAGCATCTGCTTTTCGTAGACGAATTCGGTGCTGCCAAGGCCGATGGGCGATGAGTTCATAAACCCCATATCTTTGATTTTGACATCCTGTTCCGCCAGAATCACCTGACCATTGCTGTCCAGCAACTGATAATCAAAGGTCATTCTGGGAAAATAAATTTCTTTCACCACACGAATATCACTGTGATCAATCCGGTACATCGGATTGACATCGCCGGCTAAATCGAGGTCTTTCACCGTGACCAGCAGATTATGACCTGCTGGCAACTTCGCGGCGAAATCGGCCCAGATTTTATCAAAAGCGCTAATCACCCGCTTTTGATAAGCTTTTTTAGTGCCGGACGAAGGCCGGATGTCGCTGTATTTCTCCGGATTTTGCCAGTTGACTTTAACCGTCGTGGTTTGCTGTGAGGCCCATGCATTGGTCGCTAACAGGACGCCTAACAGTATCGGTAATATGGTTCTCATAGCTTTGCTCCTGAAAAAACATTAAACCTGTGAAATAACGGAGGTTCATCCGCCATCACATCACCTGAACCCACTATATCGCGATTAACACAATGTTACAGTACAGAAATGTCTAAAGCTGTGGCGTTCTGTAATTCGGCTTTACCTGATTTTGACATCCGGTCTAACGATCAGGTTGCGATTTTAATGGTAAATAATACAGCTGCCACTCAGTACGAACATCAGCAAGCTGCTGTAGCTGCTGTTCCAGTTGCATCAGCTCAGCGATAGTCCCGCTAATTGCCAGCACTCCTTCTGCTATCCGTTTTACCTCCAGGACAGGTTTTATTGTCAGACGTTTGCGCAGTTCATCGACAGACTTCATACCGGATACTACCAATTGATTGGTCAGATGCAGTGGCTGTGCATTCTGCGGATCAATTAACAGCCAGTAACTGGGATAGCGCTGAATCAAGCGATATTTCGTGCCGTTAATGTACACAAAATTTGCCGGTTTCTGCTGCAGATTATTTGCGGCTGTAGCAGGGTTGTGGTCCTGTGCCTGGCAGCCAGCCATGGGCAGCAATAGTAAAAACCATACCGCGGCCAAAGATATCCGGCTCATCACACAGCTCCTCCCTTCCGACATTAAAACCTGTGCTCGCTGGTCACGAAAAATCTACTTTATAACCGGATAACACAACAGAGGCATTGCCAAAATATTAACCATAGAGTTATAACGGTTGTTGCGCGACCTATAATTTTTAACATAATAATTTCAAGGAACATGAATGAACAACTTCAAACTGTCAACGATCGCAGTGATTGTCAGCACTGCTTTCGCGCTGCCCATGCAATCCGCCTTGGCTGGTTCGCTGCCACAACTGCCTGCAGCAGAAGGACAATCACTCTCTGCGGTTCAGCAACAACAATCCACAGTTTCCGGCATGGCCAACCAAGTTGATGCACAGAGCGGTGAAACAACATTTGCCTGGGCTCCGACTGGCCTCGCCAAACCGAATATCTCAGCAGTCGCAGCTGAATATCAACTTGAATTTGCTGCCACCCATTATCTGAATGTCTTAACAGGTGCTGCAGCCAAAGGTGAACTGGTTCAACTGAAACCTGTCCTCGCGCATGCATATCAATCAGAAGACGGTGTGAAAACTGCCAAATTCCGTCAGGAATTCATGGGCGTCGAAGTCTTTAACAAAGAATATAACATCCTGATGGATGCCGAATTTAATCTGGTCGCAGGCTCAGGTCGGCTGACCAGTACCACAATGGCCAAAGCCACTTTAGCCAATAACCCGCAATTCCCGTATGCTGACGAAGCAGTCAAAGCTGCATTTGCCGCAAATGGCGGCGACGCTTCTCAGCTGTCACTGAGTGAAACGGCACAGGACAACGGCTATGCCATTTTCAGTGCAGACAACGCCGATGCCGACAAAAAGGTTTTGGGTAACCCACGCGTAAAACCGGTATTTTTTGAGAAAAAAGGCAAGCTGATCGCGGCGCAATATGTCGAGCTGGAAACCAGTAACCATAATGACACTGACACCGATTATTTCGCTTATGTTATCGCTGCAGATACCGGTGAAGTGCTGTTCAAAAACAACCTGAAGGCGCATGCAGGTGAATTTGAATACCGCGTTTATGCCAATGCCGATGGCCGTCCATGGGATGGTCCACATGGCAACGTAGTTCCGGCGGAATCTGCGGAGCAAGTCGACGCCACAGCTTATCTGGCAGCACCTTTGGTGAAAGTAGCGCATGGCCCAATCAAATCAAAAGACCTGTGGCTCAAAGGCGATGCAACAATCACCTCAGGTAATAACGTTTTTGCTTATGTCGATGCGATAGCACCAAATGGTTTCACCACTGGTGATTTCGCTGCTGAAACTACAGGCCCGCTGGTTTTTGATTATAAATACCGGACCAGCGAACCAGAATCCTCGGTGAACAACCGCAAAGCGGCCATTGTTAACCTGTTCTACATGAACAACTACCTGCACGACCAATTCTATGACTATGGTTTTGATGAAAAAGCCGGCAATGCTCAGCTGGTGAACTACGGCCGCGGCGGTGTCGAAGGCGACCCGATCATGGCTGAAGTGCAGGATAACTCCGGCTTTGACAACGCCAACATGTCAACTCCGGCCGATGGCCGCTCACCGCGGATGCAAATGTATCTGTGGGCCAGTAAAGACGCGCTGTTTGGCAAAGATTTAGGCATTACCGCAAAAACAGCAGATGGTGTTTCTATTCCACTGACGGCAATGCAAGGTGCTAGCTTTGGTCCTGGCCAGTTCAGCCTTGAAGGTCAGGCAGTTACCTTTGTTGATACCGCTGCACCGACCCGGGACGGCTGTACTGATGCTGCTGTTCCTGCAGATGTTGCCGGTAAAATCGCCATTATCGACCGTGGTACCTGTACTTTCACTATCAAGGTTAAAAATGCTCAGTTAGCAGGTGCCATTGGTGTCGTGATCGTGAACAACAGCGCGGCCGGTCTGCCTGGTATGGGTGGCGCTGACGCAACAGTCAATATTCCAAGCGTCGGTATTTCGCAGGCAGAAGGTAAAGCACTCTATGATGCGCTTGCTGCCGGCAAAGCAGTTAATATCAAGATGTTTAACAACAAACCATACAAGGACAGCTCCTGGGATAACGCCATCGTTTCGCACGAATGGGGTCATTACATCAGCAACCGTCTGGTCGGTAATGGTAACGGCTTATATAACAACCAGGGCCGTTCTATGGGTGAAGGCTGGGGCGACTTCCATGCCTTACTGATGGTGTCAGACGCTTCAGATCTGAAACTGGCTGGCAATGACAAAATGCAACGCGCCTATGCCGCGATCAGTTACGTCGATTCGTTCTACTATGGTATCCGCTCATTCCCGAACGGAAATAGCCTGGAAATTAACCCGCGTACCTTCAAGCATATCGGTCTGGGCGACACCAATCAGTACTTCACCGCACAAGACGCCAACACTGGCGCAGCACAGGTGCACTCTGCCGGCTCAGTCTGGGCACAGATGTTGTGGCAGAGTTTCGTCAGTCTGGTGAATTACCACAAAGACTACGACAAAGCCAAAGACCGCATGATGGGGTATCTGGTCAACGGCTACAAACTGACGCCGGTTGGCCCAACTTATACCGAAGCGCGTGACGCCATTCTCGCAGCCGCATATGCCAAAGATCCGGAAGATTACAAAGTGATCCTCAAAGCCTTTGCCGACCGTGGCATGGGTCTGGGTGCGGTCGCACCACACCGTGACGATGCAAAACATACTGGTGTTGTCGAGTCGTACAAAACGGAACTCAGCACATTTAACGTCACTGCACACAAGCTGGATAAAACCTTCAGTGATGCCACCACAGGCTTCTGTACCAATAACAGCACGCTGGACAACGGTGAAACTGCCACAGTGCAATTTAATGTCACCAACAAAGGTTCGGCTGCGCTGAAAGATCTCAAAGGCAAAGTTGAAGTTACCAGTGGTCACCAGGTTACATTCGCCAATGGCGGCGCTGTGACATTACCTGAACTGAAAGTGATGTCATCAGCAACCACAGCTCCGCTGTCATTCAAGCTGGAAGGTGCAAAACCAGGCGATATGCTGACGCTGAAACTGTCGTTCCCAGAAGTCAGTGAAACCATCGTCACCAGCGCTTACAGCCTGACTGAACGGGTCAATCTGGCATTTGCAACTGTGGCACCAAGCAATATGCAAAGTACCGATAACATGGAAACTCTGGCCACACTAAACAACTTCGGTGAAAAAGTGCTGACTGGTGGCGATCTGGCGAAAGACAGCCGTCAGTTAGACACAGCATACGCCAGCTTCTTTGCAAGCAAAGGCCATCCGGTTGGTAAGCAATATATGCATATTGCCAACAACGGCTTTACCTCAGATGTGGCGTACGAAACCAAACCATTTACGGTTGGTTATGCCGGCGACTTCAGCATGAGCTTCTGGCATTACTTTGAATTTGAAGAAGGCTACGATGGTGGTGTTGTCGAGATCAGCATTAACGGCTCGGCCTGGACCGACGTCACCAAAGTGATCCGCAGTGCCGCGAACGAACCAGTGCAATATGCTGGTTTCAGCAGCCAGGGGTACACGGATGCACTGGAAGAATTACTGCCAGGCCGTAAAGCCTTCACAGGGGTGATGGATCCGGATGCAAAACTGGGTTCATCGACCTTTGGCCGCATGGAAACAATTAACTTCGGTGCCGCACTGAACGGCAACGAAGTGAAGTTCCGTTTCCGCGCGGTATCTGATTCAAACTCAAATGAATCCGGTTGGTACATCGATAATGTGCAGTTTAAAAACATCACATCCCCAGTGTTCCACTCTGTCGTGGCTGGTGATGCAGTCGCCTGTGATAACCGTGCACCGTTATTGTCAGGTGTGAAAGCCAGCGTTGCAGAACTGAACGAAGGTGGCACTTTCACGCTGACTGCAGCTGCAACAGACCGGGATACAGCTGACAAGCTGTCCTTTAGCTGGAAACAATTAAGCGGAACCGCAGCAACATTAACCAACGCAGCCACTGCAACTGCTTCAGTCACTGCACCTTCGATAGCATCAGGTTCGGAAAATCTGGTGTTTGAAGTGGCCGTGACCGACGGTACTGCAACCACGAAATCGACAGTGACAGTGAAGGTTAACGACGTGCCGGCACCGGAAGTCGTGACACCAACCAAGAAAAGCGGCGGTGGTAGCATGAACTGGTTTGTTTTATTGTTAGCACCGTTAGCGCTGTTGCGTCGTCGCAGTAAATAATACGGATTTAGAAGTATCCCTAATAAAAGCACCACACTCAACTGTGGTGCTTTTTTTGCGCAGTGAAGCAACAGACAACCGCAGTGCAGTCAAATAAATACTGTCAGCATTGCAGAAACAACAAACCCGGCAACAGCCGGGTTTGTCTTTTGCGAAAAATGACGCTGCAGGTTAAACCACAGCAGCAGGCATGTCGGGTAGCAGCAGCGCATTACTGCGCCGCCGCCCCCTAAGAACCGTACAAGCAAGTTTCCCTGCATACGGCTCAAGCCTTTATAAGTCAGTACCTAAGTACCGACCGGCGATGTGAAAACCGTCAACCGATGACATCTGTGTACGTAAAGGACTCATAACCGAGTTTAGTCTTGCCATAAAGATCTTTTCTCATCGCAACAACGATATTGCCTACGACTTTTTGACCTTTAACAGGATCTGGTTCCATTCCTCGGTTTTCCTTGACCAAATTAACCATCTCATTTATCGCTTCAATGACATCATCAGAGCAGTACAGCCAAGATTTGTATTGCTCCTCGAAGAACTCTCTCTTCGTTTTAGCATTGGCCGTATGCCCAACAAAGCCCTGAAGCTTAACGAGCAGTTTGGAATACTGCTCCTCCTTGTACTTCAAAGCCGCTTCGCCTCTTTTAGACATTACACCGTAATAATAAGTAAGTGCAGAGCCGATTATTAAGGTAAACACTGGCAGCAAAGTTTTTAGGATTTCGATAGTTTCGTCCATTTGAGTGTCCTGTCAGAATTCCAATCCCTGCAAGATTAACATCATTGTACGATGTCAGATATACGTCACACAGGTAGTCCCGAAACAACCTTACAGAACAATTACTCGATCCTTATCTGCTTGGAAAAACCACGAGATATGGAGCTTGACGATACCATTGCTTTCAGACGCTTCGACTCGGAAACCTTGGGCTTCAATGATTTCTTTTCCCTCTTTTATGGATAATTTCTTAAGTTGAAATTTACGAAATTCCACAGATGTACTTGTCTCCCTCCTCCCGGCACTCGCTTTGATTGCATGGAATGCCAAGCTGGCGACAGTACTTCCCTTAAAAGAATCAAAGCCACAAATGTTCCGAGCTTCGTTAGCACTAATAATCGTCATAGTTCAAGTTCTCAGTTTCTAGTTGTCTTAGTCATTGTTGTGCAATTGCCGATGACAATTAGGGTGCAGCAATATCAGGTTATCCAGCTCATCCGATCCGCCTTTTACCTTTTCCAGAATGTGGTGAATATTCCACTCTGTTTCAAAAGTTATCGGGAACCGGCAGACCGGACAGCATTTCTGCTGCCGTTGCCAGAGGTAAAGCACTTTCCATTGACCGACCATAGAATCTCTCCAAGTGCGCTCCAGCCGCTGCTCAAAGTATTCCTCAAAGGCCAAATCATACGGATTGGCTTCTGCCTTTAACTTAATATGCCGCTTAATCGGCGTATCATTGCAGTAAAACAGCCGTAGCATTTTCTGCTCCGCCACTTCACCGGAAAACACCCAGTTGCGGTTGCCCACTGACTTAAAGTATTTCGCTTTAACCCAGCGGAACTGACGGTTTTTATGCCGTCTCCGACACCACTTCCACAGCATTTTCCACACCCGATAGTCGACATAATTAAAGGTCTCTTTCGCAACGATGTGCCGATGGTAGTTTGCCCAGCCCCGTAAAACAGGATTGAGCAGTGATACCAACAAACCCGCCGTCACGGTTTTGTTTCCCGAAATAATGCCCTTCACTTTCTGCAGCAGATTCCGCAGGTTCTTCCGGCTTGGCTTTATCAGCAGTTTACCGTTGTACTTGCGAATATTTTGCCCCAAAAAGTCGAAACCATCGTCCACATGGGTGATCAGCGTTTTCTCCGGCGATAGCGTCAGCCCCCGTTCGCCCATAAAGGCCTCGACCAGAGGTTTTACTTTGTCTTCCAGCAGCTCTTTCGAGATGCCGGTGATCACAAAGTCATCCGCGTACCGCACATAGTTCACCTTGGTCTTGTAGCTGGCTTTAGTATTCTTCTGACCAAAATGGCTTTCTAATACCGTCTCCAAACCATCAAGCGCCAAATTGGCTAACACAGGCGAAATAATGCCCCCTTGTGGCGTACCGGCTTCGGTTGCAAATAAACTACCGGACTCCAGATACCCCGCTTTCAGCCAACGTCTGAGCACTTGTTTATCCAACGGAACGTTGGCAAGCAACCAGTCGTGACTGATGTTGTCGAAGCAGCCTTTGATGTCCCCTTCCAGTACCCACTCTGCCGAGCTTTTCCGGCTTAAATTGACAAAGCATTGCTCTATCGCATCCGCCGTGGACCTTATTGGGCGAAAGCCATAACTATTACGGTCTGCCGTTGTTTCCGACACTGGTTCCAACGCCAACAGGTATAACGCCTGCATCGCGCGGTCCAGCATCGTTGGTATGCCCAAAGGACGGCGTTTGCCGTTGGCTTTTGGGATATAAACCCGACGCAGCGGTTTTGGCCGGTAGCCTTGCCGCTTTAACCTTGTAATAGCCTGCCATTTCAACTCAGGCGTACCCCACAACTCCCCATCAACACCGGACGTCCTTTTGCCCCGGTTTTCCGTGACCCGCCTGACCGCCAATGCCTTGGCAGCAAACGAGCGCACCAGCATGCGTTGCAGAGTTTTCACCCTACGCCACTGTTGCTGTTTCGTCGCCTTCGCGATCCGTACTTGCAGACCTCTCACCTGCCGCTTTACCAGATACCAATCAATGGTATGCCAGCTCTGCGGTGGGTGGGAGAACGCAGGTACGGTCATTTTCATTACTGTACTCATCTTGCTTTTCTCCAAAACCGCAAATGGAGTAAAGCCAGGCCCGCAAGGGATAGCTAATCCCCCTTGGGTTGTTTTTCAGATGACTTATCAAGCCTTCACACGATTAAAGACCAGTTGGAAGTCTGCACCTTTTCAGGTCAGGGCAAAGTTTGAACCCCTATCCACGCCATTACAGCGCAGCATTCGCTTTTTCCAACCTCCTTTACCCGCTTGTCCAACAGTTTTCCTTGCGGATCCCCTGCCTTACTTACGCAAGGCGAACAATCGGGCTTACCGAGTTCCGTTGCAGTTACACGAGCAACTTAGGTTCTGCCTATCCACCGGTGGCCTTCAGACGACGTATTCCCAGATGTAAAAGGAATAACCGGCCACGTACCTTTTGGTCAGAGCGTAACAACAATATTTCGCTCATTGCGGTTGACGGTGTTTATCAGCAGTTCACGTACATTAACCCTATTGCCCAGCCTAGCCCTCAGCCCACGTATTGTTCATGGTCTATGCCCGCCCTCACGGGTTAAAGCACTGTTTTCACAGAGGTACATTGTCAGGAAGCTCCGCACCACGCCGTTACCAGCATCGCACTATCCCTAGGCTACCGTTAGTCGTATAACGAGTCTCGCTCACGCCTTTGCTGTCAAAGCCAATGGGGTTGAGACAATAACTACAACAGCTTACGCCCGCAGGTCGTAAACTTGCCGAGATACAGAAAACGAGAAGACAAACCAATGCCTAGCTGTAAACAGCTGTCATTGTTTGTGTTTGATTTCAGAACTACTTGGATCCGAAGTGTGATTTGGGTGGCGCGACGATGAAAATATCTCGCTACTACACGGGGGTAAAAACCCGTCACTTCTTACCTTTTTGTTCGTTTTATGCCGATAGCAGAATGCTTCGGAGACTTGTTTTCCAATCGTAAAACGATTGCGCGACCTCATCACTTGCGTGATGATTCCGGCATTCGGTTTTACCTCCGAATACCGGAGTCGACTACTAGTTTTGCGGGTGGTATAGTGAGCACTTGTTAGTGCTCACTACTGGTAGACCCCGCTAGGCTAGCGACCTACGCGACTCTCGTCGCATCACATCATGCCACCCATTCCGCCCATGCCGCCCATGTCTGGCATAGCTGGCGCGTCTTTCTTCGGCAGCTCTGTCACCATGGCTTCAGTAGTGATCATCAGCGAACCAACAGATGCAGCGAATTGCAGTGCAGAACGGGTTACTTTGGTTGGGTCCAGGATACCCATTTCCAGCATATCGCCGTACACACCGGTCGCCGCGTTGTAACCGTAGTTACCGTTGCCACCTTTGACGTTGTTGACGACCACTGAAGGCTCTTCACCAGCGTTATCGACGATTTGACGCAGTGGTGCTTCCATCGCGCGCAGCGCAATTTTGATACCGTGGTTCTGGTCTTCGTTGATACCACGCAGCTCGCCCAGTTTGGCAGCAACACGCACCAGCGCAACACCACCGCCAGGGACCACGCCTTCTTCAACGGCAGCACGGGTGGCGTGCAGCGCGTCTTCCACGCGGGCTTTTTTCTCTTTCATTTCGATTTCAGTTGAAGCACCAACTTTGATCACTGCGACGCCACCAGCCAGTTTAGCCAGACGCTCCTGCAGTTTTTCTTTGTCGTAATCAGAAGTGGCATCTTCCACTTGCTGACGGATTTGTTTAACGCGCGCGTCAATCGCTTCCTGGCTGCCAGCACCGTCGATGATGGTGGTGTTGTCTTTAGTGATCACAACACGTTTAGCAGTACCTAAATCTTCCAGCGTGGCTTTTTCCAGCTCCAGGCCGATTTCTTCAGAAATCACGACACCACCAGTTAATACCGCGATGTCCTGCAGCATGGCTTTACGACGGTCACCAAAACCTGGCGCTTTGACCGCAGACACTTTAACAATGCCGCGCATGTTGTTGACAACCAGAGTCGCTAAGGCTTCGCCTTCTAAATCTTCAGCGATGATCAGCAGCGGCTTGCCAGACTTGGCCACACCTTCCAGCACTGGTAACAGTTCACGGATGTTGCTGATTTTTTTATCAACAGTCAGGATAAATGGGTTGTCCAGTTCAACCTGGCCGGCTTCGGCGTTGTTGATGAAGTACGGCGACAGGTAACCGCGGTCAAACTGCATACCTTCAACCACGGCCAGTTCGTTCGCCAGGCCCTGACCTTCTTCAACAGTGATCACGCCTTCTTTACCGACTTTGTCCATCGCGTCTGCAATGATTTGGCCGATTTCGTCATCAGAGTTGGCAGAAATAGTACCAACCTGCGCAATAGCTTTTGAATCTGTGCAAGGCTGAGACAGTGCTTTTAACTCAGCCACTGCAGCAATCACCGCTTTGTCGATACCGCGTTTTAAATCCATTGGATTCATACCGGCAGCAACAGCTTTCACACCTTCGTTGATGATGTTTTGTGCCAGTACTGTCGCAGTTGTTGTACCGTCACCGGCTTCGTCGTTGGCTTTAGAAGCAACTTCTTTCACCATCTGCGCGCCCATGTTTTCGAACTTGTCTTCCAGCTCGATTTCTTTGGCAACAGATACACCGTCTTTGGTGATCAGTGGTGCGCCAAATGATTTGTCCAGAATCACATTACGGCCTTTCGGGCCTAAAGTAACGCGAACGGCATTCGCCAGAATGTTCACGCCTTTTAACATCTTGTTGCGGGCTTCATCGCCAAAACGTACGTCTTTTGCAGCCATTTTCTAATTACCTCAAATCAATTCAATGCGTGGGAAAAGTCATTACCGAACAATTATTCAGTGATGATGCCAAGAATGTTGTCTTCTTTGGTGATCACGTATTCCTGACCGTCGATTTTCTCAGTGCGCTCGACATAAGCACCGAAAATCACTTTGTCACCCACTTTCACTTCCAGTGGACGCACGCTGCCGTTTTCCAGAATACGGCCCAAGCCGACTGCAACGACTTCACCGCGGGTCGACTTCTCAGCAGATGCACCTGTCAGCACGATACCACCGGCTGATTTGCTCTCTGCTTCCAGACGCTTGATGATGACGCGATCATGTAATGGACGAATATTCATGTGTAAAGCTCCTGAACATGTTTGGTGGATTTAATCCCACGAGCGGGGTTAAAAAATTTTGTAACCGGGATATGGGGTAAATCCGCAAAAAAACCAAGGGTATCGGTGGAAGTTTTTTTATGCCGGGTTTTTGTCATGGTCAGGTTGTCACATTCCAGCATGCTGAAAGAAAGTGCCGGTTGCACCGGTCTGGTGTCAACAGCCGAGATTGCGTTACATTAGCGCGATATTCGTAATGCGACCGTTTGATACGATTGTTTGATACTGTCTGCCAGACCATTTGCCGCTTGCATCCGTATAGCGTGCCGGAAATTATAGCCATCCCGCTCAGCCAGGGCTTTTTGCCTTAACCGGGTCAATGAGGAATGCTCACCGAATGAATAACCGCCCTTCCTTTGTCACTACGCTGTATGCCTTATTGCTGTGGGTCTGTATGCCGCTACAAGCCGCAGAACCAACAACCGCCAGCCAAAATCCGATTGCGGCGCCAAATATTCTGGCAGCCTTGCAACAGCCGCAGTTTTTACCCGTCGATCAGGCCTTTATGCTGGATTTTGCCCAAAGTGGCGAATCGGTGCGTATCAGCTTTCAAATAGCCGACGGTTATTACCTGTACAAACACAAGCTGAAAATTGCCGGTGTGGCGGTGAATTTCAGCAATCCGGTTTTACCGGCCGGTTTACCGCATGAAGATGAATATTTTGGCAAAACCGAAATCTACCGCCATCAGTTGGTATTTGACGTCAAGCTGGCCAATATCGATGCCGACGCCAAATTAAAGATTCGTTATCAGGGCTGCGCTGATGCCGGCCTGTGTTATCCGGTGGAAACCCGCGAAATTCCGCTGATTGGTTCAATCAAACCGGACAGCAGCATAGCGGCATCAAGTGAGCCCACAGCAACAGCTGCAGTGTCGGCAGCGCCGGTCTCCAGCCAGGTTGGTCTGGCCGAGCGATTAAGCAGTGATAAAAGCCTGCTGACTTTAGGCCTGTTTTTCCTGCTCGGTTTAGGCCTGGCGTTCACGCCTTGTGTGTTCCCAATGTACCCGATTCTGACCAGCATTATTGTGGGTCAGGGCCAGCAGTTGAGCCACGGCCGCGCGTTTCGTTTATCTTTTGCTTATGTACAGGGCATGGCACTGACTTACTCGGCTCTGGGTTTAGTGGTGGCCAGCGCCGGCGTGAAATTTCAGGCCGCGTTCCAGCACCCGGCGGTGTTAGTCGGCATGAGTCTGCTGTTTGTGTTACTCGCCGGCGCGATGTTTGGCTGGATTAATCTGCAACTACCAGCACGCTGGACAGAAAAACTCACTGCAACCAGTAACCGCCAGCAAGGCGGTTCCGTTAAAGGCGCGCTGGTGATGGGGGCTTTATCGGGTCTGGTCGCCTCGCCTTGCACCACAGCGCCGCTGACCGGTGTGCTGTTGTATATCGCCCAAAGCGGTGATTTGGCTTATGGCGCGCTGGTGCTGTATATCCTGAGCCTCGGCATGGGCCTGCCGTTATTGATCCTGGGTAGCAGCGGCGGCAAATGGCTGCCAAAACCCGGCGCCTGGATGGACGTGATTAAAGCGATTTTCGGTTTCCTGTTGTTATCAGTGCCGTTGATGCTGATATCGCGCATTGTTGCAGCGGAAGTGCTGTTAGTGTTGGGTTCTTTGTTAGCGCTCGGTTTTGCGCTTTATCTGCAGCAAGTGCAACAACTGCTGAAAACTGCTGTGGCAAAAAGCTTATGCTGGCTGGTTGCCACGCTGCTGGTCTGTGCAGTGGTGCTGGCGAATTATCAACAATGGCTGGCACCGGCAATGCAGCCACAGCCTGCAGCAATCAGCGCAACCGACAGCCAGCAGGCTGGCAAGTTTATCGACATTAAAACTCTGGCCGATTTGGACGCACAGCTGGCAGAAGCCAAAGCACAAAACCAATATGTGATGCTGGATTTATTCGCCGAGTGGTGCGTCGCCTGCAAAGAATTTGAGCACATCACTTTTGCTGACACCGGCGTCAAAGCCGAAATGGCGAAAATTCGCCTGTTACGCATCGATGTGACTAAAGCCACTGAGCAGGATCAGCAGGTTTTGGACAAGTTTCAGGTGCTGGGTTTACCAACTTTATTGTTTTTTGCACCGAACGGCAGCGAATTAACGACATCCCGCATCACGGGTTTTATGGGGCCGGATGCGTTCAAAGCGCATCTTACCCAGCTGCAGCAATAAGGCTGCAGCACCCGACTGGCGTGGTTTGGGAAACTGCTCAGACCACGTAGCCTCACTACTTAATCTGCCTTTACAACAACAGCGGCGAAAAGTTCCCATCTGCTGATAAGACCAGTATTTTGCTGCCATTTGCTGCGATTTCACTATAATGAGGCGCAAATCTGCAAATGCCCGCCAGATTTCCGCTGAAAAAGATTGTTTTTTCACCGACCTTTGGCAGGATGGAAGCAGATCCAGAATTATCAACGGAATAATCGACAAATGACTGCCAAATTACGGATTTTGCTGTTAAACGGTCCGAACCTGAATATGCTGGGGCAACGCGAGCCACATATTTATGGCGCGCAAACGCTGGCGCAAATTGTCAGCGATCTGCAGCAAACTGCCACTTCAATGCAGGTGGAATTATCCCATCTGCAGTCCAATGCTGAGCATGAACTGGTGGGCGCAATCCAACAGAGTCTGGGCCAGCAGGATTTTATCATTATCAATCCGGGCGCGTTCACTCATACCAGTGTCGCCATCCGCGACGCCTTACTGGCGGTGGCAGTGCCATTTATTGAAGTGCATTTGTCGAATGTTCACGCCCGCGAAGCATTTCGCCGGCATTCTTATTTATCCGATATCGCAAAGGGTGTGATCTGTGGTCTGGGTGCAAACGGTTATCGTTATGCACTGGACGCAGCGGTCAAAACACTGACCAGCACGCCTCTTAACCCATAAATTCCAACCAAGTCAGGCGCAAACGTCATGGATATTAGAAAAATTAAAAAACTGATCGAACTTCTGGAAGAATCCGGCATTAACGAGCTGGAAATCACTGAAGGTGAAGAATCTGTGCGCATCAGCCGCGGTGGTCCGGTCCAGCAATATGCGCCGGTACACTACACCGCAGCACCAGCTGCAGCTCCGGCACCAGCTGCTGCAGCGCCTGCTGCTGCACCAGCGGCCGCAGCGGCTCCGGCAGTGACGGGTCATCAAATGCGCTCACCGATGGTCGGGACTTTCTACCGTGCCGCTTCACCAACGTCGAAGAACTTCGCTGAAGTGGGTCAAAGCGTCAAAGTCGGCGATACGCTGTGTATCGTGGAAGCGATGAAAATGATGAACCAGATCCAGGCAGACAAAGCCGGTACTATCACGGCCATTCTGGTGGAAAACGGCGAGCCGGTTGAATTTGACCAGCCTTTATTTGTGATCGAATAACCGAAAAGGCCGACACATGTTAGAAAAAGTGCTGATAGCCAACCGGGGCGAAATTGCGCTGCGTATTTTACGCGCCTGCAAAGAACTCGGTATCAAAACGGTCGCGGTGCACTCCACCGTCGACCGTAACCTCAAGCATGTGCTGCTGGCGGACGAGACCATCTGTATTGGCCCTGCCCCATCACCACAAAGCTACCTGAATATTCCGGCATTAATCGCCGCCGCCGAAGTCACCAACGCCCAGGCTATTCACCCGGGTTATGGTTTCCTCGCCGAGCGCGCTGATTTTGCCCAGCAAGTCGAAGAAAGTGGTCTGGTTTTTATTGGCCCACGTCCGGAATCGATCAGCCTGATGGGCGACAAAGTGTCAGCCATCGAAGCGATGAAAAAAGCCGGTGTACCTTGTGTACCGGGCTCTGACGGTGCGGTCGGTGACGACGCCGACACTAACAAAGCTATCGCTAAACGCATTGGCTACCCAATCATCGTCAAAGCCGCTGGCGGCGGCGGTGGTCGTGGTATGCGTGTTGTGCGCGGTGAAGATGAGCTGGTGTCATCAATTGAAATGACCAAAGCCGAAGCCAAAGCCGCTTTTGGTAATGACATGGTGTACATGGAGAAATTCCTGGAAAACCCACGCCATATCGAAATTCAGGTATTAGCCGACGGTCAGGGCAAAGCTATCCACTTGGGCGAACGCGACTGTTCGATGCAGCGCCGTCACCAGAAAGTGGTTGAAGAAGCGCCGGCACCTGGCATCACGCAAGAACAGCGTGACTTTATCGGTGGCCGTTGTGTGCAGGCTTGTATCGACCTGAACTATCGCGGTGCCGGTACTTTTGAATTCCTCTATGAAAACGGTGAGTTCTTCTTTATCGAGATGAACACCCGGATTCAGGTCGAACACCCGGTCACTGAGATGATCACCGGCGTCGATTTGATTAAAGAGCAGCTGCGTATTGCCTCTGGCATGCCGCTGTCGATTAAACAATCCGACATCGTCATTCGCGGCCATGCCGTGGAATGTCGCATCAACGCGGAAGATCCAAAAACCTTTATTCCGTCGCCAGGTACTATCACCCGTTTCCACCCGCCAGGTGGTAATGGTGTGCGCTGGGATTCGCATATCTATGCCGATTACACAGTGCCGCCAAATTATGACTCAATGGTCGGCAAACTCATCACTTATGGTGAGAACCGCGCTATCGCCATTGCGCGGATGCGCAATGCGCTCGGCGAGCTGCTGGTCGGTGGGATCAAAACCAATATCGAACTGCATAAAGAGATTATGACGGACGCCAACTTTAATCAGGGCGGCACCAACATTCATTATCTTGAGCACAAACTCGGTATCAAATAAGCATTCCTGATGCCAGAAAAAAGCCAGTCTGTTGTGCAGACTGGCTTTTTTATCCCGCTGATTTAGCTTAAAACTCCCGCGGAACGCTTACGGATATTTGCCAATAGCTGCAGCCAGTCCTGCTGCCAGCGTGATTTACTGAAACTCTGCTGCGCACTCTGCCAGGCCATTAACGCCAGCTGCTGGGCTTTATCCGGCGCGTCGAGCAACTGACTAAGTCGCTGCACCAGCTCAGCTTCATCAGGCATACAAATCAGCCCATTATGCTGGTCTAACACCATATTGCTGAGCCCACCGACGTTGGTTGTGACCACAGCACAGCCGGCAGCCATCGCTTCGGCGAGGCTTAACGACGTCCCTTCAGAGCCGACGGATGGTAGTAACACCAGATGATGCTGTAAATGCACAGCAAGACTTTCTGCCGGTTCATAACAGAAAATGCTGACGCGTGGCTCAGCAGCAAATTGCTGTTGTAGTGCCGGCAACAAAGGCCCGTCACCGGCGAAACTGACCTGCAGCTGCGGATAACGCTGTAACAGCGTTTGCACCACACGACTGGCCAGCGGAATACCGCGATAATCAACAAAACGGCGGGCGATCAACAGTCGGACCGGCCCTGTTGCCGGCCATTTTCGTTGGATCTGCGCCGCGCCGGCTAATTCGAGACAGAAGTTCGGGATCACCGTCCAGCGCTGTAGCGGGCTCATATCACGCAAGGTGCGATACCAGTTAATAAAGTTATGATCAACACAGACCAGGTCGCGGCACTGCCGCACGTAGGACAAATACTTGCGTTGCGACAACCAGCTTTTGACAATCGCCAGCAGGCCCGAACCTTTACCGGGTTTGTCCCAGGACACGCCGTGCTGGATAGCGATGGTGCGGGGTAAATCTGAGGGAACAAAATAACTGTCGGTAGCAAAAATCAGCCAATCAATGGCAGGGTCGAAATCCTGCCGGGCTGCCTGAAACAACGCATATTTTTTCCGGTTGCCGCGATAACCACGACAATCGATGCCCCGGATCTCAATGCCAGCGTAACTGGCGCTGAAGCTGTGCCGGGCCGGCTGCAACACAATAACCTGATAACCTTGCTGCAGGAACAATTCGCTTAAGGCGAGGATGTAATTTTCAATGCCGCCGAGGTGCAGCTGAGCAGTCTCTGGCAGGTAGAACTGGCGGTAAATCAGATATAACTTCATCGATGGATAGTCCCAAAACAGGAAAACCGCCATAGGTTATATTTTGATAAATATTTGTAAAGATAAAAAGTTAATTAATTTGTTTGTTTGTGTAAAAAACCAATCACCTAACCGCAATCTGATTTAAGCGCCAGTGCGCCTGCCGCTGTCGCGTGCAAACTGATATAATCCGCCGTTTTGACAGCTGCCGGAAATCGCTATGCCCTGGATCCAACTGCGCGTAAACACCACTGAAAAACATGCTGAGACCGTCAGCGACATGCTGATGAGCTGGGGCGCCCAAGCGGTGAGTTTTGTCGACGCACACGACACCCCGATTTACGAGCCGATGCCAGGCGAAGTGATTTATTGGGCTAATACCGTGGTGGTTGGGCTGTTTGACGCCGAACATCCGATGGACAAAGTGATCCGCAAGCTCGAACAAGTCAGCCTGTTTAAACAGGGTGTGCAGTACAAACTAGAGCAGCTGGAAGACAAAGACTGGGAGCGCGAATGGATGGACAACTTCCACCCCATTCGCTTCGGCAAACGCTTGTGGGTCTGCCCAAGCTGGCGGGAGATACCCGACCCAACCGCAGTGAATGTGATGCTGGACCCAGGCCTCGCTTTTGGTACCGGTACCCATCCCACCACCGCGCTTTGTATGGAATGGCTGGATGCGCAGGATTTAACAGATAGCCTGGTGGTCGATTTTGGCTGTGGCTCCGGCATTTTAGGTATCGCCGCGCTGAAACTCGGTGGCAAACGTGTGGTCGGCATTGATATAGACCCGCAGGCGATTGAAGCCAGCACCGCCAACGCGGCGCGTAACAATGTCGCCGGCCAGATTGAACTGTATTTACCCAAAGACCAGCCGAAGTTAGAAGCAGACGTGGTGGTCGCCAACATCCTCGCCGGCCCGCTGGCGGAACTCAGTCAAATCATCAGCGCTTATGTCCGTCCCGGTGGTTTGCTGGCATTATCCGGCATTCTGGAAAGCCAGGCCCAATCGGTGATAGATGCCTATAGCGCAGAATTTGACTTTGACCCGGTCGCCGTCAAAGACGAATGGGTGCGCTTAAGTGCACGGAAAAAAGCCTAAACCAGGCTACAAGGCATAGCTGTGCGGCTGCTGACTTCGGTCAGCACCTGCACGCCATATGTATCAGTTTGATAATCCAGCCAAATCTCGGTACCGGCGCACCATGCTGCCGACCAGTCTTGTGTCAGTTGCAACAACATTTGCGAAGCGGTCAGCGCGATAATCCGGGCGGCACTGAATTCCATGATTTGCCGGCAATCCGGATACAAAGCTTTATACAGCGCTTCTTTGCCGGCAAAAATTAACGTCAGTAGCTGCGGCAGCGGAATATTGCTGTGTTCAAGCTGACACCAGCGCAGCTCCTCCGCCGATAAAATGGCTGGCGTCAGTTCTGCGCACTGCCCCGTCGTCAGCCATTGCTCCAGATCCACGCCCAGACGCAGCGTGCTGTTGCTGGTGCTGCTGCCGGCATGCCCAAGCCCGACCAGCACCCGCTCGCCGCTATGTGACACCGAGCCTTGCTGACCGGCAGGCCAACAAGGACTGCGGTCAGCGCCCGGCAGAATTTGCGCGAGTCCAAGCCCCAGCTGTTGCTGTAGCTGACGCAATAACAGCCGCGCCGCCAGATATTCCGCCTGACGTTTGGGTACCGCCTGCAACACAGAGGCCGGCAACACAACACCCGTATCCTGTGCCAGCTGCGGCAAATCAGCCGCTCGCCGCAGCGCCCCAAAACCGGCCCGGCATAAAGTCCAGCTCCGCCACTGCCATTGCTGCAGCTCGTCAAACCATTGCATAACCATTGTTGTTCCCATGTTGAACTGCAGCTGAAACGGACCGCCACCCGTCCGCAATGTCGGCGGTCTGTCGGCTGTGAATACCATTAATCACATAACAAAGCCGGCTTTGCCATGGCTCGGTAAAGTAAGGCTCCCTGACCCTTATTCTGACAAGGAGCTTTTATGTCTGCGTTATGTCGCCCTTCCCGCCTGCAGGCCCGTTTACTGACCCGATGTGCCGCGCTGCTGCTGAGTCTGCCCTCTGCTGTCGCACTCGCCGACCCATGGCAATTTGAAGCCGGTGCCGGTGTGATCAGCCAGCAACAGGTCTGGAAAAAAATGCCGGCTGTCACCAGTGCTATCCCATATTTTATTGCCAGTAACGGCGCCTGGCGCCTCGGCTTTGAACAGGGCAATCTGGTGAGCTACAGCTTCGTCCAGGATGAAAACTTCCGCCTTTACGCCGGCGCCGGCATCCGCGACAACGGCTACGACGCCGACACCAGCCTGAGCTCCACACTATCTGATGACCCGGTGTTTAACGGCTATCAGGCCCCTGACACCGAGATCACCGGTTCCATCGGCATGCGCTGGTACTGGTTCTCAGTACAGCTGGCGCAGCAACTGAACGAAGACCGCAATGCGCAGGTCGCAGATCTGGCACTGGAACTGCCGCTTTATCAGCACAGCTCAGGGTTTCGCCTGATGGCGGTAGCCACTGCCAGCTGGATGAATGAAGATTACACCCAGCGGATTTATGGCGTGGCACCCGGCAATCAGAATCTCAGCGTCGGCCGGCCAGTGTTTCAGCCGGAAGCTGAAGTCAATTACCGGCTGGACCTGCGCGTGCAATATCCACTCAGTGCCCAGACCGTGCTGCTTGGCAGTGCCGGTGTCACGCAACTGGCTGACAATCTGCAGCAAAGCCCGCTGGTAGACGAAAAACGCAGCATCGACGCGATGTTACTGTTGGTGTATCGCTTCTGACCCCGTTATTTACGCCCGCACAACCCGCCAAATGGCGGGTTTTTTATTGCGCGGTTTTGCCAATCCGTTGGGGCGAACCGGCTGATACAACAGTGCATTTGCTTAAAGCTGCAGTGCCCGGCGCCACCACGCCGCCGGGCATTCTCAGCCAACAGCTTTACAACAATGCGGCTAACCGGGCCGACAGCGCAGACGCCGACAACATAGCCAAATGATCCCCTTCGACTTGCTGCAGCTGCAGACTGCCTTGCAGATATCGCTTCAGCTGCTTGCGTAATTGCGCGCGCGGATGCACTGCGGCAAATTCGTCGCCATAAATCAGCCAGCTTTGCCCGGCAAACTTCGGCCCCGGCTTAAACTGCTGGTACAACCCGGCCTGCGCTGTCGCCACCGCCAGCAAAGCATCCAGCTCAGTCTGCCAGCCGGTTTGCGCCAACAAACCAGCCTGTTGCATCAGCTGCGCCAGCGCCACACGATATTGCGCCGGCGCGCTAAAACTCTGCGCTGGTTGACCCAATGCCCGGCATAACAGCTGGTACATCTCAGTCGCCGCGTCGGCCATTGCACTGCTGGCGGCCACCGGCTGTAAATCGACATCAAGCAGGCACAAAATCACCTCTTCACCCTGAGCCTCCAAAGCACAAGCCAGCTGATAAGCGATACGGCCGCCGAGCGAATGGCCGGCGATACGATAAGGCCCCTTTGGCTTTACCGCGCGCAGTGCAGCCAGATAGTCTGCGGTCAGCGTTGCCCAGTCCTGATGCGGCGTCAGCATTCCCAACCGTCCCTGTGGCTCCGCCACCCAGACCTGGGCGTGGCCGCGCAGCTGGCGCGCCAAAGGCAACATGGCCGCGCTCACGGCGCCAGCGCCCGGGATCAGCCACCAGTCCGGCAATCCTGCTTGCGGCTCCAGCACCACCCAACGCACCGTATCAACAGGGTCAGCATCTGCTGGTCGCTCACCGGCATCAATCAGTGCTGCCAGAGCACGGATATCGGCATGACTGAACAGATCCGCCAGACTCAGCTGCGGCCATGCCGCAGCACGGCCATGCTGATTCACTTGTTGCATCAGCGAGATACTCAATAAGGAATGGCCGCCAAGATCAAAGAAACTCGCCGTCACATCGTCCACAACAGCGCCGAGCACCTGCTGAAAAATCTGCTGCAGTTGCCGCTCAGTCGCGGTCTGCGGCGGCTGTTGCTGTTGCTGCTGCGCTTGCGGGGACGGCAAGGCTTTGCGGTCAATTTTACCGTTGCTGTTCAGCGGAAAGGCCTCAAGCTCCAGCCAATAGGCCGGTTGCATATAGGCCGGCAACTGCTGTTGCAGATAGTTGCGCAGCTCCTGCTCAGTGACCTCAGCCGCAGTGCGGCGCTGCCAGTACAACACCAGTTGCGGCTGTTCGCGCACGGTCAGCGCCACAGCTACCGCCTGTTCCACGGCCGGATGCTGGCGCAGCTGGCTTTCAATGTCGCCCAGCTCTATCCGGAAACCGTTGATTTTCACCTGATGATCCAGCCGGCCCAAAAAGGCCAGCTGGCCGCCCGGCAATTGCCGCACCAGATCGCCGGTGCGGTACATCTGTTGCCCCAAAGTGCGGCTGTGCGGTAAAAACGGATCCGGCAGGAAGTGCCGCGCGGTCAGCTCAGGCCGGTTGCGATAACCGGCGGCGACACAAGGACCACTGAGCACCAGCTCACCGGCCACGCCCGGCGGTTGCAACAGCCCGGCGGGGCTTAATACATAACTGCGGATACCGGGCAATAAATCTGCCACCGGCGCCACGCCTTGCCCAGCAAAATCGGCCGCGCTGCGAACAGGCGCCGCCGACACCCAAATCGTCGCTTCGGTCGGCCCGTACACATTCCACAAAGCCCCGCCGCCGGCCAGTAACTGCAGCGCCAGCGGCTGACTCAGCGCTTCGCCGCCGCATAACATGGTCAGGCCGGGGCGGCTGGACCAACCCGACAACAACAAACCTTGCCAGGTGGCCGGAGTGGCCTGCAGCAAGCCGATGTCATAGCGGTCCAGCCAATGCTGCAATAACTGCGGATCACGGGCATCTTCAGTCTGCATCAGCACAGTGCGGCCGCCCCACAACAGCGGCAGCCACAGTTCCAGCACCGAAATATCAAAAGTCACAGTGGTGATGGCCAGCAGCGCCTGCTGTGGCTGGAAACCAATCCGGGCGGCCATTTGATTCAGGCATTCCACCACCGAACTTAAATACACCTGCACGCCTTTGGGCTGACCAGTCGAGCCGGAGGTGTAAATCAGATACGCCAGCGGGTCGTCCGGCAACTGCAGCATTGGTGCACTGACGGCTTGTTGTCGCACCCGTCGCTGTTGCTCCGATGTATCACAGAGCCACAGCGCTATTGCGCCGGCTTGCTCGGCAAGCGGCTGATAACAGCTGCTGACCAGCGTCACTGCCACCTCAGCATCCGCCAGCACGGCTTGTAAGCGCGCCGCCGGTTGATTGGGGTCGAGCGGCACATAAGCACAACCGAGTTTCCACAGCGCCAGTATCGCCAGTGGCAGTTGATGATCACGCCGCATCAGCAGTGCGACCCGTTGCCCGGGCTGCAGTCCGGTTTCAGCTAAGGCGTGTGCCAGCTGATTTGCGCCAGTGTCTAATTGCTGATAACTAAGCGCCTGCTGCGCATCTGCCACCGCAATGTCGTCGCTATAACGCAGCTGTTGTTGCTGCCACTGCGCCAGAAAATCAGCCCGCCGGGCAAAACTGGTTCTGTCTTCTGTCAACACCGGTTGTGCCGCCAACAGCTGTTGCTGCTGGGCACCACTTAGCAGCGGCAAGCGCTCCAGTGGCCGCAAGGCTTCAGTGCGCACCAGTCTTAAGGTCAGCAGCAGCGCATCGAGCAGCGCCTGCGCCGTCTCGGGACGGAACAAGGCACAGGCATAATCCAGCCGCAACAGCAGTTGCTGTTGTTGTTGCTGCAGATTCAGGCTGAGGTCAAATCGCGCCTGCACTGTATCCGGCGGCAATAACCTCAGGCCTTGTGCGGTCAGCGCGCTGTCGTCCGACACATCCATCGACATAAACACCTGAAACAACGGATGGATCGCCGCTTCCCGCGGCGGATTCAGCAGCGCCACCAACAGTTCAAACGGATAATCCTGATAGTGCTGGGCACTGTGCAATTGTTGCCGGCTTTGTTCCAGCAACGCGGTGAAATGCTGCGTCGGATCGCAGTGAAGCCGTAATACCAGCGTATTGACAAAAAATCCGACCAGCCCTTGCAATGCGGCCTGTGTACGGTTCAGTACCGGCGTGCCAATCACAATATCAGGCTGACCACTCCAGCGCGCCAACACATGGGCAAAGGCGGCATGGCACAGCGAGAACAAACTGGCCTGATGGCTGTGGGCAAACTGCTGCAGCCCCTGCAGCTCTTCCAAAGTCAGCGCAGCGCTGACACTGGCGCCGCGGTCATCCGGTGTTGGCGGCCGGACAAAATCCAGCGGCAACGCATGCACCGGCGGTAACTGCGCCAGGCTGTCACGGAAATACTGCTCAGCCGCAGCAAAATAGCCGGCAGCGGCCAGCTGGTGTTGCCACAACGCATAATCGCCATATTGCAGCGGCAACGCCGGCAGCGTTAAAGCCGGTTTTGTCACAGCAGCCTGCTGTTGTAACTGTTGATAACACTGCAGCAGGCCATTAATCAGTAAATCAACCGACCAGCCGTCACCGGCAATATGGTGCAGATTAAACAGCAGGTATTGTTGCTGTTCGCAGTGCACGAGCGCCAGCCGCCACAATAAATCTTGTCGCAAATCAAAGGGCCGGCGCGCATGCTCAGCCGCAACTTTGCGTAATTCCGGCACATTCGCCACCTGCAGCTGTTGCAGGTGGAACTGCACGTCCGGCAGCACGCGCTGCCAGCTCTGGCCGTCCTGCTCCAGCAGCACAGTACGCAGGATTTCCTGTTGTGTCGTCAGCAGCCTGGCCGCCTGTTCGAGCAATGCGCCGTCCAGCGGTGCCTCGAGCTGAATGGTCGCACTGATATGATATTGCGCTGAGCCCGGCTGCAGTTGCTCGATAAACCACAGCCGCTGCTGGCTGAACGACAGCGGCAGCAGCGCATCGCTGCTGCGTGGCTGCGCGCTAAGCTCTGGCCATTGCTGAGTTTGTTCCTGTAATAACGCAGCCATCGCCGCCAGACTGCTGTGGCGGAAAATATCCCGCACCAGCAGCTCGCGGCCAAACTGCTGCCGGATCAGTGCCAGTAAGCGGATTGATAACAACGAATGGCCACCGAGCGCAAAAAAATCACTGTGCCGGCTTTGTACGCTGACGCCCAGCAACTGCTGCCACAGCGCCGCCAGTTGTTGTTCAACGCCCGCTGCCGGTGGCTCACCTGCGCTGTGGGCAAAGGCCTGCTCATCAGGCTGTGGCAGGGCTTTGCGATCAATTTTACCATTGGGCAGCAACGGCCATTCCGCCAGTTGCTGGATGGCCGACGGCAACATAAATTGCGGTAATTTGCGGCTTAAGTGCTGGCGCAGCTGTTCAGTATTTATCGGCTGTGCGGCACGTAGATAGGCCAACAAGCGCCAGCTGCCCTGCGGCTGATCCGCCAGCACCAGCGCACTGTCGACCGCCGGAAATTGCAGGATCTGCGCTTCGATGTCGCTGAGTTCAATGCGAAAGCCATTGATTTTGACCTGGTCGTCCTGCCGGCCGAAAAACTCCAGCTGACCGCCGCTGTTCCAGCGCGCCAGGTCACCGCTGTGATACCACAGCTCGGTCTCATCTGCATCTGGCAGCGGCGCCGGACAAAACACCGCGGCGGTTTGTGCCGGCCGGCGCAGATAACCACGGCTGACACCAGGCCCGGCTAGCCACAACTCACCAATGGCGCCTGGCGGTAACAAACGCCGCTCTGCATCGAGAATATAACAACGGTTGGCGCCAACCGGCCGGCCCAGCGGAATTTGATGCTGGCGCGGCACCAACTCAGTGATGGGGTAGCAGGTCGCAGTGACTGTGGTTTCGGTTGGGCCATAGGCATTGATTAACCTGATATGCCCGGCGCTGCTGTGCAACCAGCGCCGCACCTGCGGCAGTGGTGCCGCTTCGCCGCCGATAATCACCAACCGCAGCGCCTCAGCAAAAGCATCCGGCAAGGCACTGGTCAGCTCGCTCCAGAACGCCGTCGGCAGATTCAGTACGCTAAGCTGAGCGTCCTGCACTTTAGACCAGAATAACGCCGGGCTGTCCAGCCAATCGGCTTCGCGCAGCACCAGGCAAGCGCCGCTGTACCAGCTGGCAAAAATCTCTTCAATCGAGATATCAAAATTGATACTGCTGAACTGCAGCACCCGGTCCGCTGGCACCAGCTGATAAACCTGCTGCATCGCCTGAGCCAGATGTAACAATTGCGGCTGTGCGACCAAGACGCCTTTCGGTGTACCGGTCGAGCCTGAGGTGTAAATCAGATAGACGTCTGCATCCGGCTGCACCGCTGGCAGCGGCGCAGTAGCGAGTTCTGCCGACAACTCCGGGCTGAACCACTGCAACCAGCATTGCTGCAGCACCAGGCAGCGTCCTGTCGCGCCGACGTCAAAACGATCCGCCTGCGCCGGCTCCGTCAGGATTAACGCCGGTTCGGCATCATCGACAATTTGTTGTAGCCGCGCATCCGGATAGGCCGGGTCAAGCGGCAGATAAATGGCACCCAGCCGCTGCAGCGCCAGCACAGTGACTAACAACGGCACCGAACGCTGCAGGCACAGCGCCACCACAGCACCTGCTTTGATGCCTTCGCGCTTAAGCGCTGCAGCGACTAGCTGACTCTGTTGCCACAGTTGCTGATAACTCAGGCATTCGCTGCCGTGGGCTAAGGCGGCCTGATCGGGCTGATGTTCTGCCAGCCACGCCAGCTGTGTCAGCACAGTGGGCGTCATTACAGTTGGCGCTGGCTGCGTCAGCTCTGTCGGTGGCAACAGTGCGGTGTCCGTGAGCAGTTCGCCACGGCCGCTCAACAACAAAGCGCGCTGCCCGCAACTTAACGCATCAAGCTCAGTCCAGCACGTGTTGGCCAGCGGTACCTGCAACAACTGCTGCAACAGCGCCTGATAACTGTCGGCGAAGCGTTCGATGCTGACCGGACTGAACAGATCAGTGTTGTATTCAAAAGCAAATGCAAAGGCAGGGCTTTCAGTGCTGACTTCCAGCGTCAGCTCAAAACGCGCCTGTTGCTCGCTGCCTGCCGCTTTACGCAGCTGTAAATCACCGAGCTGCATATCTGCCAGCCCCGGCGGGTCCATGCTGAACATGATCTGAAACAGCGGTGAATATTGGCTTTGCCGGACCGGCTGCAGCGCTTCGACCAGTTTTTCAAACGGATATTCCTGATGCTGCTGCGCCAGCGCCACCTGCTGCTGCACTTGTGACAACAAGCTGCTGACGGACCAGGCCGGGTCCAGCGGTTGGCGCAGTACCAGCGTATTGACAAAAAAACCGGCCAGATTGCCAAGTTCAGGTTGCGCGCGGTTGGCCACCGGCGTGCCGATCACCAGGTCGCGGCTCTGGCTGTATTTTTCCAGCAACAGATAAAAGGTCGTTAATAACAGTGTGAACAAACTGACCTGCTGTTGGCGGGCCAGTTGCACCAAGGCCTGGCCCTGCTCCACCTCAAGCTGAAATGCCAGCCAGCCGCCCTGTTGGCTCTGTTGCTCCGGCCGGTCAAAATCGAGCGGCAACTGATGCACAGGCGGCGCTCCGGCCAACGTCTGTTGCCAGAAACTCAGTTGTTGCTGCCAGTGCTGCTGCACGGCCTCACTCTGTTGCCATAACACATAATCGGTGTATTGCAGCGGCAGCGGGCTCAGCACATCCGCAGACGGTGATGTGGCCAATGCCTGATACAAAGTGGCAAATTCACTGGCGAGCACCGCCATCGACCAGCCGTCGGTGGCGATATGGTGCAGGTTCAGCACCAGCAGCCCACTGTTGTCCGCGCTTTGCAGATACCAGGCGCGTAGTTTCAAATCGGTAGCCAGGTCAAAAGGCTGCGCCAATAACGCCGTGACCCGCTGTTGTAAGGCAGCGGCGCTGAGATGAGTCACATCCGAGTATTGCAGCAAGGTGTCTGGCAGCGGCTGCGGCTGTTGCCAGAGCAAACCGGCGTCATCTTCATAAAGCCCAAAATGCAGCGGCTGATGCCGCGCCACTAACGCCAACAAGGCCTGGTCGGCGCGTTGATGGTCAAATGGCCCGTCCACTTTCCAGACGAGCGGCACATGGTACATGCTCTGTCCCGCCGTCCAGCGCTCAACAAACCACAGCCGCTGCTGCGATGCCGACAACGGATAACGCGGCTGCGCCGGTAATGCCTGCAGAGGCGGCAGACCTGTGATCTGACCGGGCTGGCTGGCGGCTTGCTGAGCAGCATCAATCCGCCGCGCCATGTCGGCTAAATCACTGCTGCCGACTATCTCGGCCAGCCCGACCGGGACAGGCCAGTGCTGGCGAACTTGCGCCAATAAGCGTGCGGCCAGCAGACTATGACCACCCAGCGCATAAAAATTGTCCTGCCGGCCGACTTGCGCCACTTGCAGCACCTCTTGCCAGAAGCCGGCCAGCGTCTGTTCGGTCCCGCCAAGCGGCGCGATAAACAGTGTGCGCTGATAATCATGTTCCTGCGGCAGCGGCAAGCCTTGTTTGTCCAGTTTGCCATTGGCAGTCAGCGGCATTTTATCCAACAGCACCAAAGCCGCCGGCACCATGTAATCCGGTAATGCCGCGCGCAGCGCCTGACGCACCTGTTCACGCACTGTCTCTGGCGCGGCCAGATAACCAATCAGCTCGGCCGCCGCTCCACTGCCAACCACCCGCACCACGGCTTCGCGCACGTTGGGCTGTGCCAGTAATACCGCTTCAATTTCTGCCAGTTCAATCCGGAAACCACGCAGCTTGACCTGCAGGTCAATCCGGCCCAGATACTGCAGCTGGCCTTGCGGCAACCAGCGCACTAAATCACCGGTGCGATACAGCTGACCGGCGGCAAACGGATTGTTGATGAATTTTTCACTGTTGAGTTCAGGCCGCTGCCAATAACCAGCGCCGACACCAGGCCCGCCAATCAGCAGCTCACCCGGTACACCCGGTGGTACAGGTTTTAACGCCGAATCCACCACATACAGCTGCGCTTCGGCGACACTGCCGCCCATCTGCATCCGTGGGAAGTCGGGTTGTAACTGGCCCTGAGTACAATAAATCGAGGTTTCGGTCGGGCCATAGCTGTTGAGTAAACGCCGGTCTTGTGCCCAGCGCCGTGCCAAAGCGTCCGGACAGGCTTCACCGCCAATCAGCAGTGTTTGCACACTACGCCAGGCCTCTACATTCAGATAAGGCAACAAAGCCGGCGTCAGCAAGGCATGGGTTAACTGATCACGCGCCACTGCTTCGTCCAGCGCCGCCGGGTCCCGCACCACCGCCGGCGGATACAGATATAAAGTGGCACCGCTGCACAATGCCAGGAAAAACTCGGCCAGACCGGCATCAAAACTAAAAGAAGCAAATTGCAGCACCCGGCAACCGGGGCCCAGCCCAAGCTGCGGAATTTGTTGCCACAATAACCGGTTCACCCCCAAATGGTGCAGTTGCGCGCCTTTAGGCAAACCGGTCGTGCCGGAGGTGTAGACCAGATAAATCAGCTGCTGCAGATCGCCGTTACACGGCGGTTTGCTGACCACCACGTCTTGCGCAGTATCCAGCGCCAGCAGGTCCAAATCCAGCCGCTGACAGCTTGCCGGCAGCGTCAGCGCGACGGAACTTTCACTGAGCATCAGGCTGGTCGCGCTGTCAGTCAGAATATGTGCAATCCGGCTCGCCGGGTAATCCGGGTCCACCGGCACAAACACCGCACCGGCTTTGAGCACAGCCAGCCAGGCCACCGCCTGTAATGGCCCGCGGTTGAGACTGATGCCCACCCGCTGCTGTGCAGCAACACCATGCGACAATAACAGCTGCGCCAGCTGGTTCGCTTGCTGGTCCAGTTCGGCGTAGCTGAGCTGTTGTTGCTGATACACCAGAGCAATCTGATCCGGCTGCTGCTGCGCCTGATATTCCACCCACTGCTGAATTTGCCAGTCGCGCCAGTGCTGCGGTAATGCAGTTGTCGTATCCACGGGTTGCGGTTGCTGAAATGTCTGTAACAGCTGCTGCTGGGAAGCTGACAGCCAACCGAGTTCACTCAGCTGCACATCCGGCCGCACCTGCGACTGCCCCTGCATGGCCATCTGCTGATACAGCGCCAATAACGCGTCCAGCCAGTGCTGCAGAATGTCGCTGGCAAACAACGCCGACGCATAATGCAGGTTCAGCGCCACCTGCCCTTGCTGTTCAATCAGTTCCAGACACAAATCAAAGCTGCTGACGCCGGGGTCAAACGGCAGATCCCGCACTTGCAGCCCAGGCAGGTCCAGCACCCGGTCGTCGGCGTTTTCATAGACAAACATCACATCAAACAACGGGTTCCGCGCCAGGGTCTGCCCCGGGCCTGTGCTGTGCCCCAGCAAATCTTCAAACGGAAAGGCCTGATGCTGATAAGCGCCAACACAGCAACTGCGCACTTGTCTGAGCAGCTCCGCCAGCGTTTGCTGCTCGTCAATGTCCTGTGCCAACACCAGCGTATTGGTATACATACCCATGGTGTGCTCGGCCGCTTCATTGCCGCGCACCACAGCCGGAACACCCAACTGCACTTCGCGCTGACGACACAGCCGCGACAGCCAGAGCTGGCAACCGGCCAGCAACAACATAAACAGGCTGACCTGATGCTGGCGCGCAGTCTGTTTTAAGGCGGCGGTCAGCGGCGCATCCAGCTGACTGAACAACCGGCCACCACTGAACGCCTGACGCGCCGGCCGGCTGTGACAAAGCGGCAGTTCAGTCGGCGGCCGTGTGGCCAGCTGTTGCTGCTGCCAATACTCGGCATCCTGCTGATAACGTGCGGATTGGCGGTATTGCTGCTCCCATTGTCCATAATCCGCATATTGCTGACTGACCGCAGGCAAAGGCTCGCCCTGATACAGCTGCAATAATTCGCGGACAAAGACTGACAACGAAAAACCGTCGCTGATCGCATGATGAAAATCGGTCAGCAACACATGATGATCAGTTGCCAGCTGCAACAACCAGACCCGTGCCAGCGGCGCCGCCGTCAGCTCAAACGGCTGCAGCAGCGCCCGTAACGCCTTGGGTAAGCTGTGGTGATCATGCGCCTGCCAATCCTGATATTGCAGGGCGAAATCGGCCGCCGGCAAAATCTGTTGCCAAAACAGTTCGTCCGAACCATCCCTTGTTTGCTGATGCAAAGTGGTGCGCAACACCTGATGACGCGCCACCAGCTGCTGCATCGTTTGCTGCAGCTTTGGCAAATCCAGTGGGCCCTGCAGTTCAGTTAATGAAGTGATGTGGTAAGACAATTCCGCGTCCGGCTGCTGACAGAGCAGATAAAGCCGCCGCTGCGCCGAAGTCATCGGCAGCCATTCGGGCTGCGCCTCTGGCACAGCAAGCACTTGCTGCGACAATGTATTCACAGCGAATGCAGTAACAGGAGGCGACTCAGTTGCAGCGGTAAAAGACTGCGGTATCACTGTGGCTGAAAGCGCCGCGGCAGAAGGCGCAGCAGCCGTGCTCCTGCGCTCTGCGGTTTGCGCCTGCAACTGTTGCAGCTGCACCGACATCAGTTGCTGCATCTGACTCATCCGTGCCAGTTGCTGCTTAAAAATTGCCAGCAGGGCCGGATGACGGCTGCGGCCTGGTTGGGAAGTTTTCACACATCACTCCTTTTCATCACATCAGGGGGCGGTCAGGCCGCATCAGAACAGGGATTGGCTGGCTCAGTCGCAGCCGGGGCAATAGCCTGGCGCTGCGGTGCAGACAGCGCCCGCGGCAACGGCCGCCATAACGCCAGTAACAGACACAAAGCACCCAGCGCGGCAGCCGCCACATCGGTGGCAACAAAAGCCCACCAAATGCCGCTGTCGCCCCACCAGGCCGGAAACAAGAAAACAAAGGGCAAGAAAAACAGATAGTTATGCGACAGGTAAATCAGCAGTGCCAGGCCGGCCCGGCCGGTCGACAGGAAAAAACCGGCCGAGACAAAAAACAGCGCATACAGCGGAAATGCCAGGCACGCGGCCTGCGTGATAGTAATAGCCGCAGTATTAACCGCCGCCGGCGCCATAAAAGCGCCATACAGCCATTGCGGCTGCAGGTACATCAGGCCATAAACAATGATGGCGTAGCCCAGCGTCCAGCCGAGCGCGGCATAAACAGTCCGCCACAAGCGCGATTGGTCGCCGGCCCCGGCATGAAAAGCCGCCAGCGTCTGAAACGCCGCCGCTAAGCCTTGCAACGGCATCACCACTATCACCATCATTTTGATAAAAAGGCCAAAAGCGGCAGTGGCGAGCAGGACGTCGGCCTGACTAAGCCCACCGGTCGAGGCCAACTGACTGTTCACCGCCGCCACCATCAGGCCGATGCCGAGCTGGTTTAAAAACAGCGGCAGCCCCAGCAACAGCAATTCACGTTTCACACCGGGTAAGGCACGGCGGCGTAACCAACGCAAGCCACTGTCTGCGGCTTTGCCGGCACCGCAGCACCACAGCTGTAGCCGGTTGCGCGGTCCCTGCAGCAGCCACCAGGCCAATAGCGCAGCCAGCAGCTGAGAGATGGCAGTCGCCACACCCGCGCCAAACACGCCCCAGTCCAGGCCTACAATCAACAATGTATTCAGCAGCACATTCAGCAGACAGCTGCTGACGACGACCAGCACCATCAGCCGAACTTTGGCCTGGGCCCGGAACACTTCACACCAGACCTGCGCCAGCAAGGCCGGCAACGTGGCCAGCAGCACCGGGTAACCATAATCCAGTGCAATCGGCAGCACATCGGCTGGTGTTTGCAGCAACGCCAGCAGCGCCGGCAACAGCACGCACAGACCAAGAGTCAGCAACAGCCCAAACCAGATCGTCAACACTGTGGCCTGCCAGATCGCTTTGCGGCCGGTCACCGGCTTGCCGGCACCGAGCGCCCGAGTTAATACACTGGCCAGCGCGCCACCGAGCGCAGTCCCCAGCGCCGCCACTAACATCTGCAGCGGAAAAATCACCGACAAAGCAGCAATAGCGCGGTCGCTCTGACTGAATTGGCTGATAAACGCCATGTCGACGGCATTGGCCAGCGCGCCAAATACCAGCGACAACATGATCGGCAACGCCAGCCGCCCAAGCGTTGGAAACACCGGCGCAGCGGCCAATGCGGATAAAGCAGGTCCGGACATGAGGTACTCCTGATTAAGAGCAGTCCCACCCGGTCAACAAAACCGACAGTGGCTGCCCTGCCAAAGTGCCGCCACAATATGACAAACGGTTAACACCGACTTGATGAAATGTTTATTTTTATCTGATGAAGCCCGCCAGAAAACCGCAACCAAAAACCCAGCCGCTTCTTATCCTCCCCCAGCGCACTTTGCGCCAAAAAACAACGCTTTATCACAATTCACAGCCAGTCATCGGCAAAAGCAGCAGGCTAAGCATCTCTGTTTTGCCTGAAGGAGTCCCGGCATGAGTCTGGCGCAACTGCAACATTTGTCGAAAACATATGCCCTTGGCCAGCTGCGGGTGCAGGCCCTGACAGATGTCAGCCTGCTGCTGCAGCCGGCCTGTTTTACCGTGTTGTCCGGCCCGTCGGGCAGCGGTAAAACCACGCTGCTGAATCTGATCGCCGGCATCGACCGGCCGGACCAGGGGGATGTGTGCATCGCCGGTCAGTCGTTGCAGCAACTGAGCGACAATGCGCTGACCGATTTCCGTGCCAGGCACATCGGTTACATCTTTCAGAATTTCAATCTGTTACCTGTGTTATCCGCTTTTGAGAATGTCGAGTATCCACTGCGGTTAAACCGCACACCGGCAGCGCAGCGCCGCAAAAAAGTGCTGGAATTGCTTGATGCCGTGGGCCTTGCCGACAAAAGCCAGCACAGGCCGAATCAGCTGTCTGGCGGCCAGCGCCAGCGCGTCGCCATCGCCCGCGCACTGGTGCATCAGCCGCTGTTGGTGCTGGCTGACGAACCAACCGCCAACCTCGACAGCCAGACCGGCGCCCAAATCATCCATCTGATGCGTGAGCTGCAGCGCCAGCATAAAACCGCTTTTGTGTTTTCCTCGCATGATCCGCAAGTGATCGCCAGTGCCGACCATCTGGTGTTGTTAAAAGATGGCCATCTGCAATCGCCACAACCCTTAAAGGAGGCCATATGATCGCTCTGGCCCTGCGCAACCTGTGGCGCAATCAGCGCCGCTCCGCCACGACTTTGCTGGCGATGATGATCGGCATGTTGTCGATTTTGTTATTTGGTGGCTACAGCCGCACTGTGTATTACGGCCTGGAAACTGATTTTGTTGGCCGCAGCGGCCACCTGCAGCTGCAGCGTAAAGATTATTTCTGGTTTGGCAGCGGCGACCCACAAGGATACAGCCTGCAAAATTATCAGGCACTCATCAGCGATATTCAGCAGGACCCTGAGCTGGCGCCTTTGCTGCAGGTAGTCACGCCGGTGCTGCAGTTTGGTGGTATTGCCGGCAACTTTGACGCCGGGCTGTCCAAATTGGTGATAGTGCAAGGGGTCGATGTTGCCGGGCAGAACCAGATGCGGCAATGGAACGACTATCAGCTGGCCATCACGCCGGAATTACTCAGCATGAACCCAGCTGCAGCGGACGAAGCCGAGATTGGCATCGGCGTCGCGAGGATGCTGCAACTGTGTAGTCAGCTGGCGCTGAAAGATTGCCCGCAAACCGACACCACATCGGGCACCCAATCCGGCCAGAGCAACAGCCTGTCCGCTGATCTTGCCGCGCTGGCAGCCCAACAATCTACAACCACTGATGCCGGCCAGACCGGTGCCAGACTGGAGCTGCTGGCGGCCAGCACCGGCGGCGCGCCGAACGTCAGCCGCCTGCAGATTAACCGGGCCGTCACCACCGGCGCCAAAGAGCTGGATGAAGTTTATCTGGCGATGCAGCTCAGTCAGGCACAAAGCCTGCTGTATGGCGAGGCCGGCCAACGCGTCACCGCGCTGCAAATTCAGCTACGCCATACGGCGGATCTCGAAAAAGCCCAGGCCAGGCTGCAGCAACTCATCGACAGCCGCTGGCAACAACAACCGCTGGAAGTCCATGACTTTCAGACGCTAAACCCGGCGTTTGGCCAGATCACCGGCATGTTTTCCGCCATCTTTGGTTTTATCACCATCCTGATCAGCGCCATTGTGCTCTTTACGGTCGGCAACACCATGAGCATGGCGGTGCTGGAACGCACGGTGGAAATTGGCACTTTGCGCACGCTGGGCCTGCGCCGCAGCGGCATCCGCCGGCTGTTTGTCAGCGAAGGCCTGCTGCTGGGCCTGACTGGCGCCATCTTCGGCACCCTGCTGGCGCTGTTGCTGGCCGGCCTGATTAATCAGGCCGGTTTTGCCTGGTTGCCGCCTGGCAGCAGCAATCCGGTGCCGATCACTATCCGGCTCTGGGGCGAACATCAGATGTTGCTCAGCATCAGCCTGACCGTGGTGCTGGTAGCCACGCTGTCCGCCTGGTGGCCGGCACGGCGTGCCGCGCAGCAGGACGTGGTCGATGCGCTGCGTTATGTCTGATTTGAAATCAGTCTATTAAATTCAAAGGTGATTTGATGAAAGCACTCCGCCATCTCACAGGCCTGCGCCCACTGTTGGTGTTTGGCCTGCTGCTCTGTGCAGCCACGACGCCGCTCGCCCCAGCGCAGGCGCATGAAAACAATCACGACGCCGCCCACACCTTATTGCAACAGGCCGATGACGTCAGAAACCCACGTCAGTCGTACCGGGTGACCTCGACGTTAATTGAATATCGCAACGGCAAAGAAATCAGCCGCAATCAGCTGGCCGTTTTTACCCGTTATGACGCAGACACCCAACAATTTCGCAACCTGATCCGCTTTTTGCAGCCCCGGCGCGACAACGGCAAGTTGCTGCTTAAAGACGGCGCCGACCTGTGGTTTTACGACCCGGCCGGCAAGGCCAGCATCCGGATCTCAGCACAGCAACGTTTATTGGGCCAGGCCGCCAACGGTGATGTGGTGACCACCGACCTCATCCGTGATTACAGTGCAATCCAGGCCGGACGCGCCACCCTGCAGGACGCCGAAGGGCAAAACCGGGATACCATCCAACTTGACCTGAGCGCCCGCCGTGCGGATGTTACCTACGCCCGCATGCAGCTGTGGCTTGACCCGAAAAACGGTCAGTCCGTTAAAGCCGCCTTGTATGCCCAAAGCGGTACTTTGCTGAAAACTGCCTGGTTTCGCCATTACAAACCGGCATTGGGGCAACTGCGGCCGACTGAAACCATCATCATCGATGGCTTAAATCCGCAGCTGGTGACGGTGATCCAAAGTCAGGATCATCAGGCGATGGACGTACCGGCGCAGTGGCTGCAACGCCAGGCGCTGGAAAATTTTAACGGACGCTGAGTGATGTGGCCGCTGCTGTATCTCAGCCTGCTCCCGGCGCTGCCCGATCTATTGCCAGCTCCGTTGCCCGGTCCATTGCCCGGTCCATTGCCGGCTCCGCTGCTGATGGCGCCTGCAGGCACTGATCCTATGCAACAAGCCTTTGCGCTGGCCGACAACAGCAGCACCGCCCCCGCCACAGCGCCAGACTGGCAGCTCAGCAGCGAACTGGCGCTGGCCAGCAACACGCTGCCTGGTGCGACAGAGCAACAATGGCAAAGCCGTTTGGCGCTTGACAGCCGATTCAGTCAGGCCAGCGCCGATCAATCGTGGAATCTGCGCTGGAACGGCCGGATTGACCGTTTTGATAGCAGCACGGGCGCGGGCAGCAGCACCGTACTGTCATGGAAAGAGCTGTACGCCGGGTATCGCTGGAATGACAGCTGGCTCACCGAGTTTGGCCGTATTAATCAAAAAAACGGCGTGGCTCGTGGTTTTAATCCAACCGATTTTTTTGCCGCAGCGGCCGTGCGGGCACAAATCTCACAGCAACCGGCCGTGCTGCGCGAACAGCGGCTTGGCAGCCTGATGCTGCGCCAGCAATGGCTGGGCGATGCAAAATCGCTGAGTTTTTTATTCAGCCCCAAGCTCAGCAGCACGGCAGACGACGCTACTCTCGCGCCCGACTGGGCCCGCACCAACAGTACTGATCGCTGGCAGCTCAGTGCCGAGCAGCAGCTCTGGCAAGGCTGGACGCTTGGGCTATTAGCATATCAGGCACAAGGCGAGGCGCGGCAATATGGTCTGAACCTGAGCGGCGCTTTGAATGAGCGCTGGTTGTATCACCTCGAAGCCGCGAGCGGCAGCCAGCCGCGCTGGCAAGCCGGGACCGAGCACAGCAACCGTCTGGCCACAGGTGTCAGTTACAGCCTGACGTTGCCAATGACGCTGACTTTGGAATGGCAGTATGACGCAGCAGGCCTCAGCCAGCAGGCCTGGCAACAACTGCTGCAACAACCAGCCGACTGGCAGCACTATTTACAGCAGCGTCAGGGCCAGTTACCGACCCGTCAGACCTTACTGCTGCAGGCACAAAGTCAGCAGTGGTCAGCAGGTTTTGACTGGTCCGCCTTGTGGTTACATGATTTGCAAGATAACAGTGATATGTTATTAACCGAATTAACATGGATTAAACCTGAGTATGACATAGTGCTGCAATGGCAATGGGCGCCTGGCCCGGACCAAAGCCACTTTGGTGCTGTCGGCAGCCAGTTGCAGCTGCTGTGGCGTTCTTACTTTTAACATGAGCTGAACTGATGCCTGCACCCGCTGCCCCGAAAGATCTGCGCCACTGGCTGCGTGAGATCCTGATTTTACTGGCGATTAACTTTGTCATTGCCAGTCTGATGTATCTGCTCGACGACAGCACCAGCTGGCCGGTGAAACTGATTTATGCCAATGCGGTCGGTGGCTGTATCTGGGGTCTGACTCAACTAGGCCATCTGGTAGCACGCCAGCGTTTGCCGGTTTGGCTCATCCAGTTGCTGGCCGTGCCGCCGGGTTTGTATCTGGGGCTGAAAATCGCTGCAGTGCTGGGTTCACCCGACGTCTTTCAGTTTATGCAGCAAAATCCGGACATCGGCTGGCGCAGTCTGATTTTGCCGCTGGTGGTGGCTATCATCGCTGCCAGCTTTGTGCTGGTGCGTTATCAGGGCCAGGTCTATCGCGCCGAGCTGGAACGCGAGCGCCGGCTGCTGGCCGAATATCGTCAGGCCGACACCCAGGCGCAGCTGATGTTTTTGCAGGCGCAGATTGAACCGCATTTTTTGTTTAATACTCTGGCTAACGTGCATAGCCTGATTATGTTTAATCCGCAGCAGGCGCAAACCATGCTGACGCATTTTAACGGTTATCTGCGCGCCAGCCTGCAACGTACCCGCCGGCCGCTGTCAACTTTGCAGCATGAGTTAGAACTCATTGAAAAACTTTTGGAAATTGCCCGCATCCGCCTTGGCGATCGGTTGTCATTTTGCATCGACATCGCGCCGGAACTACACGGCAAACTGCTGCCGCCGCTGCTGCTGCAACCACTGGTGGAAAATGCGCTGGCGCACGGTATCGAGCCTTCGCTGCACAAAGGCCATATCCGCGTGCATGCTGAACTGCATGACGAGCAGCTGTGCCTGAAAGTCACAGACGACGGTGTCGGGCTTGAAGCCCAGACCTTGCAGTCAACCAGCGGTATTGGTCTCGCCAATGTGCGCAACCGCCTGCATCACTTATATGGCGACAAAGCCAGGCTGGCGCTCTTCGACAATCCGCCGCATGGCTGCATCAGCGAACTGTGTTTACCACTGGCTGCGCTCGATACGCCGCCGGCCGTGTTATTGCAGGAAGCACCACCTGCAGAGCCATCCTCCCCCCGTGCCGCCTTTAACCAAGAGTAATAGCTGTATGCCAACTGCATTAATCGCTGACGACGAACCCCTGCTGCTGAATTATCTGTGTGACCGGCTGCGCCATCTGTGGCCGGAACTGGAACTGGTTGCCACCGCCCGCAATGGCGTGGAAGCGCTGAGCCTGGTGCATCAGCACAAACCGGATTTCGCTTTTCTGGATATCCGCATGCCAGGTCTGAATGGCCTGCAGGTCGCCGAAAGCCTGCATCAGACCCGGGCGGTATTTGTCACCGCTTTTGATGAATATGCCGTAGCCGCCTTTGAACGGGCGGCCGCCGATTATTTACTGAAACCAGTGTCCGATGAGCGCTTAAAAAAATGCATAGACCGGCTGCGCCAGCAGCTGCAACCCGACCCGGCACTGCTTACCAAATGCCTGGCCAGTCTGCAGACCCAGCATAACAAACTGCATTGGTTTCATGTTGGCCTCGCCAATCAGACCCGACTGGTGGCGCTGGATGAAGTGTTATTTTTTCAGGCCTCGGACAAATACACCGAACTGGTCACAGCGCATGAGCGTCACGTGATCCGCACCCCGCTCAAAGAGCTGATTCGCCAGCTCGACAGCCAGTGGTATGCCCAGGTGCACCGCAGTTACATCGTCAGTCTGCGCGCTGTCGCTTATGTCGAAAAGGACCTGTTTGGCCGCCATCAGATCCACTTAAAAGAACACGCGGATGTGTTACCGCTGAGCCGCACTTTTGCGGCGCAGTTTAAACAAATGTAAGGAAACAGGAGTTAAAATATGCGTAAAGTCATGACGTTATCTACTATCGCCGTGCTGACACTCGCAGGCTGTAAAGTCAGTAAAGTGCGCGACATTATCAAAGATTACGACTACAAAAATACTTATCAGCTGATTAATGCCAGCAGCGAGCCGGTCGACATCCACATCGGCGCCCATGACTATACCGGCAAAGCGCCGAATATCAGTGACAGCAAATACCGCGCCGGCAGCCTCGAAGCCGGTCAGGACGCCAGCAGTGCCAAAGTCCGGCGCGACAATATCGATTACCGTGTGTCAGTGCAGAGTTTTCAGCGACTGGATAAAAGCGGCAGCAATCATCTGGTTTATGACGTGAAAAATGACGATGACCAGACAGTCGTGGCCTGGCAGGACAATAAAGCGCCGCGTATCAGCGCCTTTAAAAAACACAGCAGTGACCAGAGTGGTGTGTACCGGGTGCGGTTTTTTGCCACCGCCAGCGGCATTGAAGTCAAAGCCGGCGGCACTGTGCAATTGCTGGAAAAAGGTCAGCCGAGTAACTGGTTCAGCCTGCAAAACTGCAAAGGCGAATTCAGCATTAACGGCAAAGCGCTGGATCTGTGTCAGGCCACTGCCGGTCAGTCGTTTCTGGCGGTGATCGACGCCAGCAAAGTACTGAGCCTGAGCCGCAGCTGATGCAGGCGCCGCAGACACACAGCTGCTGGTTCAGCCCGCAGCATCCGACTGCCGCGGTCCGCCAGCCAGCCCTGCTGTTGGCGGTACCTTTTGCCGGCGGCAACGAACATGTATACCGGCCTTGGTTGCCGCTGTTACCCAGCTGGCTGGAAATGCAGACGGTGCAGCTGCCGGGCCGTGGCCGGCGGTTTCATCAGCGTAATGACTTATCGATTGTACAAATGGCGACGGCTATTGCGGCCGATTTACCGGCACTCATCACCGACCGGCCCTGGGTGCTGTACGGCCACAGCATGGGGGCGCGTATCGCCTTTGAAATTCTGCATCTGCTGCCGGTCGCCCTGCAACCGGCGGCTGTGGTGCTGAGCGGCGCCCGCGCACCGTTTTTACCGCCCACCACTCGGGATGTCGCCAACAAGGATCGCGCGGCGTTTATTCAATTGCTGCGTGAGATGAATGGCACACCGGCCGAGATCCTGCAAAACGATGAATTACTGGATCTGTTTCTGCCGATGCTGCAACGTGATTTTGCCCACGTCGAACAGTACCGCAGTCTGCCGGACCGGCCGCCGCTCGCAGGCCCACCGTGCTGGATTTTTGGCGGTGATCAGGACCCTGATATCAGCGCGGCCGACTTGCAAGCCTGGCAGCAGTGTTTTGCCAATCCAACCGCTGTACAGCTTTGCCGGGGCGACCATTTTTTTATTTTTGAGCATGCGCCAGCATTATTAAAACCATTGGTGCAGACGCTGCAAGCCGCGCTGAAAATCCTGCCGACAACTGCGTTGCCTTTAACGGCCAAGTTGTTGTAACAGCTCTACCCGCTGCAGCGCCTGCGCGTCCGGCTGATAGGGCGTGCGGTTTAATGCCCGCGGGTCAAAATCGCCTAAAGCCACCGGCGCGTTCAAAGGCCGACCGTAGCCGGTTGCCGCGCCTGGCATTGGTGGCGCCAGTTCCAGCTGCAGCCGGCTCAGTTCGGCGTCAAAAGGTTCGGCCGGTAATACCGAGTGATGGGCCCGCAGTTCAATAGTGGCAGTACCAGCTTCCAGCATAAATTCGCCCTGTAAAATGGCCTGCGGCTTCGCTGCGTTCTGGTGCTGGTCCTGGCGCAAGCCTAATACTGCCTGCACCCGGTATAAACCACGTTGTTGCACTTCGAGCTGTAGCGGCAGCACTAAATCACTGTCATCGGCACGAAGCGCCAACGTTTGCCCCAGCCACGCCACTGGCTGATGGTATTGCAGCAGCGCCAACGCGCCGTGCCCCGGTTCGCTGTCGACAACAAGCTCGAGTTCGGCAGGAAAATCAGTTTGCCCTGGTATCGACAGCCGGAACAGTCCATCGGCGTCAGCAGCCAGCTCACCGCTGCTCAGCAGCTCTGCTGTAGCAGTACTGCGCAGCCGGTAGCGCACCAGCGCCGGCTGCTCACCGTTGATTTGCACAGTGGCGGTCACAGGTTCAGGGTAGCTGAAGCGAAATTGGCCGGGTTGCAGTGACCAGACAATGCCATCATCCAGCGGCACTGTCACCGCAGCCACAGACGGCGCTTCAGTTTGTGCCAGATTCATCGCGGTGACGGGTTGCGAATAAGGCGGGCTCAGCAGCTGTTCACTGAATTGCTGCAGTGGCGCTGCCGCAGCAGGCGGTGGTAGCTGGGTCTTTGACGCACTGGCGGCTGGTGTTGGCACAGGCGGATTCACCACAAGGCCTGACGCCGGCTGGCTGACGCCAGGCTTCAGACTGTTCAGCACGGCCCATAACAGGCCCACACTGGCCAATAACAAAAAAATTTTCAGTTTCATCCTGACTCCCTGGCTGAATTAAATACCGGCAGCGGCAACAGGCAGCAACCGCGGTTGCTGCCTTGATTGCATCAGACGGTAATGTTTTAAACCGCGTTAAAACGCTTTACGCTGCACCAGCGCCGATACTGGCGTGCTGGCAGAATCCACCACATAACGGTAAGTGCCGCTAAATGGCCATTTGGCTTTTTCGTCTTTGCTGGCAATGCTGAGCTGGCCGGCACCAAAACTGACACTGTTGCTGGCTGTGGTGTATTTTCCGGCGGTTTTATTACCAACCAGCGCCGAATGGGAATAACCAAGCGCCATCAGCAGCGGCACGTGGTTCGGTAAAAAGCTGGTCACCGCATCGGCAGTCGCGCCAACTTTACCGTCCAGATCAACCCGATTGCTGCAACTGACAAAAGCACCGGCTTTGGCCGCACCACAAGACGAATGGCTCGCCACCACACCGTCATCCTGGCCCGGCAGGAAGCTGTCCGTCACCCAGTAAAAATCTGTACCACCGCCAACAAAACGGATGCGCGGCACGCGGTTTTGCGGCGCACTGACCAAGGCGCGGGCGGTATTGACCGACAAGTCGTTTAATACCCCGACATTAGCCCGGGTTGGCTCAAAACCCAGCCAGGCCTGCACGGCTTTTTTCGCCAGAGTGCCGGCTTTGCCGTCGGCGACATTTAACGCCACATCCGCCAGCTCAGAACCACCACCGGCGCCGGCGAAGTCAAAAGTGGCGATGATATTTAATGGCTGTAAACCAGCATTGCGTAACCAGTTGGCCTGATTTTCCAGCAGGTAACGCGCCACCAGATCGCCGGTCGAATGCGTCACCAGCACACAGCCGCTCTGGCACAGATTATCGCGCGACATTTGCTGCAACTTTGGCCACAGATAGTCGGTGGCGATTTTGCCTTCGATGCGTTCATGCGATGGCCAGTCAATCCGGGCGCTGGCGTGCTGTAACCAAAATTCCTGCCAGTATTTTTCGCCATTGGCTGTCACAGCCGCGGCATCCGGCCGGCTTTGTAATTGCGACGGCTGGAAGCCATGCAGCAGCACATATTTATAATCCGCCGCCTGCGCGGTGCTTAACAGTGTCATTCCCAGAGTGGCCGTCAAAGCCAGCGTCAGCAGGTGTTTTTTCATCTTCATGGTCCTTCGTTGAATTGATCTGTGGGCCAGGCCCAGCCTGTCCGGTGACAGGCGCCCTCAAGATAAAAAACCGCCACTGAAACACAATGACAACGCCGCGAAAAAACCTGCTAATTTTTTGATATTTTCCCTGATTTTCACTGCATTTAACCTGTTTTTCATCACAAATAACCAGTCGTCAGCGCTAATTGCAGTTCAGTCGCCACTACGGCAACTGAGCTTATTCAGCCGGATAAAACTGCACCGGCTCTGTGGCGGTGCTGGCAGCTGCCGTTTTTGCCGCCCGGCGCTGTAACAGCCGCTGCAGTTTCACTTCCAGCCAATGCAAACCGGGCGCCAACCAGGTTTGTTGGTTCAGCTGGCGAATAATGCGCGCCCAGGGCAAGCGTCCGGCCACTTTGGCCAGCGGCCGCGCCAACGGACCGGACTTTGGCACCAGCAGGCTGACGGACAACGGCACTATCGCCTGCTCCGGACACAGCTGACTACAGAGGCCACAGCCAATACAGCTGCTGCTGATCTCAATCTGCGCCTGTTGCTGTTCCAGCGCAGTGACGGCAAAGTTCTGACAGTTGGTCTCACGCACACAATCGCCGCAACTGGTACAGACCGACTCCAGAATGGTGTAGCGAAACGGCGTGTCTTCTTTGATATTCAGCTCCTGCACACAGCTGCCTTTGAGCACCAGCACCGACAACGCCGGCCGCGCCAGTTCCTGGTCGAGCCAGCGTTCAATAGCTTTGGGCTCCAGCGACGGCAGCACCTGACAGTGCTCGACACCAAGACTGCGCAGTAAATCCAGCCACTTGGGCGCGGTCAGTGACAAACTGGTGTATTGCATACCGGTCATCGCCGAGCCACTGTTATCCAGAATGATCACTGTGCCGGGGCATTGCTGGCGCGCCAGCGCCATCATGCCGGTCATGCCGGAATGGAAAAAAGTTGAATCACCAAGCACCGCCACACATTCAGTGGCGGCCTGCGGCCCGAGCCCATCCAGATACCCCTGCAACATGCCGAGACTGGCGCCCATACATAAATTGGTGTGCAGGGCGCTAAACGGCTCGAGTGAACCGAGTGTCGAGCAGCCGATGTCGCCCACCACGTAAAGCTTGCGGTCGCGTAAAATCTGAAAAATGCCGGTATGCGGACAGCCACCACAAAAGCCGGGTAAACGCGGCGGCAGATTATCCAGCCAGCGGATGTCGATAGTGCCGGGCGCGGTGGCGCGGATATAAGGTTCGAGCTCCGGTGCTTGTGGGCTTCTGAGCATCTGCAGACTGAATTCACCAACGCCGTCATAATCCGGTTTGTCCAGCGTCTGAATGCCCAGACTACGCACTTGCTGGTCGAGGTAACCGGAGGATTCTTCCGCCACCAGCACCCGCTCACACAGCGCAGCAAAAGCATGGATCTGCGCGGCCGGCAACGGATACACCAGCTGCAGCCGCAGCAGCGGCAGGTCCTGCCCAAGCAGCTCCTGCACCACGCCGGACGGAAAACCGCTGCTGATGATGCCAAGCGGATAACGGTTTTGCAGTTTGTCCGGCAAAGTGCGGACACAGAGGTTGTCGGCTGTGCTACTTTGCGCCAGCGCCTGTAAGTTATGATTGCGCCGCTCATGGCAACCGGGCACAAATGCCGGTAATAACAGATATTTCTGAATCGGCGTGGCAAAAGCGCCGGGCTTGCTGTTGGGCTGACGTTCAAGCCGGTCCAGCTTGTCTTTGCTGTAGCAAAGTCTGGAAGTCAGCCGCAGCACCACAGGTAAATCAAATTGCTCAGACAGTGCAAATGCCAGCGCGGTCAGAGCTTTGGCTTCCTGCACTGTCGCAGGTTCCAGCACCGGCACGCCGGCGGCCAGACAAAGCTGGCGGGTGTCCTGCTCGTTTTGCGAGTTGCGGGCACCGGGGTCGTCACCGACCACCACCACCAACCCACCGACCACACCGGTGTAGGCCAGATTAAAAAACGGATCGGCCGCCACATTGAGCCCGACATGTTTCATCACGACCAGCGTCCGGGCGCCACTGTGGCTGGCGCCGGCGGCCATTTCCATCGCGACTTTTTCATTGGTCGCCCAGCTGGTTTTCACCTCTGGCAAGCGTTGCATCGCTTCAACAATCTCTGTGACCGGGCTGCCCGGATAGGAATACAGCGCTTGCACGCCCGCTTCCCAGGCACCAAATGCCACGGCCTCACAGCCTGAGTGATAATTCAGCATTTTTTTGTCCTTGTGTACTCAACACCTGCGCCCATAGCTGCCATCAGGCCCGTTTCAGTTCGTGCTCAGGCGCTGCCGGTAAATCCTGTTGCTCCAGCCAGTCAAAACCGGCCGCCAAAGCGCGCTGATTCGATGCCAGATAAGCCGGCGCCACGGTTTCGCTGAGTAACTGCAGGGCAAAACTATGCGAAAAGCCGTAACTGGCGCAAAACACACCAAACATCACCGCCGAACTGAATTTGTCGGTCAGTTGCTCCCGGCTCAGCAGCTGGCGCATCGGGATCACCAGCACACTGCAGTGCGCGGTAAACGCCTGCACAATCTGCTGAAAATCCGGGTACTGCCGCTGGCGCTCCAGACTACGGCCGGTCGGAAACTGCAAATCAGACAACAAGGTCACAGTGCCGCGCTGGCAAAACGGCAGTTTGCGCAGCGCCTCCAGAGGTTCCAGCCCCAGCAGATAATCCGTATGCTGCGAATACAGACAAGAGGTTTCAATCTCCCGGCCAGCACGCACCACAGCACTGACACTGCCGGTGCGCTGGGCGATGCCCCGCTCTTCTGAGGTGATCACCCGCGGATGGCGCTGATACAGCGCCATGCCGGTCAGCCGGGTCAACAGGATATTGCCAAGACCACCGACCCCGGTGATCAGCACATTGGTATAGGACTTTCGCATACAAAACTCCCTTTAATCAGATGGTTAATTCATATCACCGGAATAGCCGCAACAGCAGGCCCGGATGTGACGCGCTGGCGGTAAAAAGCGAAGCCACCCTGACGCAGCTGCAACACGGCCTCGCGACAGGCTGTTAATAAGGCGGCGATATCCGCCCGGCTGTGCGCGACGGACAAGAAGCAAGTGCGGCGCTCCCAGACATAAACGCCTTCTTTGAGCAGCAGACTGAAAAACAACTGCTGTTGCAGCGCCTGCAGATGGAAGTCGACCCCACCGCAAGGCTCAAAGCGGAACAAAGAACCAAAATGGCTCAGTTGCAGCGGCACATTGTCGGCACTGAAATATTGGTTCAGCGCCTGTACCAGCTCGCTGGTCAGCGTATTGACCTGCTGCTGTAACTGACCGCCGCTGTCGCGCAGGCGCAGTAACACGGCATGGGCCGCCGCCATCGTCAGCGGGTGTTTGCAGAAAGTGCCGGCAAACACCGTGGTTTTTTGCAGCGGTGCTGAATCGTCGCCATACTGCCAGCTGCCGCCGTCGATGCAGCCCATGTACTGCGCTTTACCTGCGACCACGCCAAGCGGCATGCCCCCGCCGAGTACTTTGCCGTAAGTGACCAGGTCAGCCTGCACGTCAAAATGCTGCTGTGCGCCTTGTGGCCCGGTGCGAAAGCCGGTGATGATTTCGTCGATAATCAGTAGTGAGCCCTGCTGCGCGGTCAGGCTGCGCAACTGCTGCAAAAATGCCTTGGGCTGCAACCCTGGTTTGCGGCTTTGCACCGGCTCCACCAACACTGCGGCGATTTCGCTGCCGTGCGCCGCGATAGTCGCCAACGCCTCATCAGTGCCGTAACGCAGCACCAAAACATCCTCGACCATACCGGCCGGAATACCCGGTGCGCTTGGCACAGTGCCGAATTCGCCGCTGTCGGCCAGCACACCGTCATAAGTGCCGTGATAAGAATCTTTAAAAATCACCAGTTTTGGCCGCTGCGTGACAGTGCGGGCGATACGGATAGCCACAGTGACGGCCTCGGAGCCGGTATTACAAAAAGCCACGCGCTCGACGCCAGTCAGCTCGCTGATGAGGGTCGCCACTTCGCCGGCCAAGGCATTCTGTGGTCCTAAATCCAGCCCCAGCGCCAGTTGCGCAGCGATAGCGTCACGGACAAAAGCCGGATTGTGGCCAAAAAAGCCGACGCCATAACTGCCGGAAATATCCAGATAATCATTGCCATCGATATCACTAAAACGCGCACCGGCAGATGTGGCTGACACCAGCGGATAAACCATTTCTTTTAACGTCAGGCTGAAATTCAGACTGGCGATCCAGTCGGCCAGCACCGGCCGGTATTGGCCGGCATAGGCTTTGGATTTGGCGGTGCGCTGCACATGGCTGTCGATGAGCGCACGGACAAAAGCCAGCTGCTGCGGATTTAGGCCTTCACGGTTAAAACTCATGCCCCGCGCCTGATTGCCAGCGGCTGCCGCGGGGGCTGCTGTGACCACCGGCTGTGGCTTCACTGCAGCGGGTACTGCAGACGCTGCGGTGATGATTGGTGCTGTGCTGGCGACCGGCGCAGTGCTGGCAGCCGGCGTCTGCAGCAGGCCATCACCCTGTGTCAGCAATTGCAGCTGCTGCGCCATCAGCTGGTTCATCTGGTCCATTTGCGCCAGTTGCAGCTGTAACAGTTGCGCCAGCGCCGGCTCAGGCTCGGCCGCAAATGCCAGCTGTGGCGATGCCGCAGCTGGTGTGGTGGCAGAGGGTGTGGTGGCAGAGGGTGTGACAGCAGAGGACGCAGTAACAGCAGCTGCAAAAACCGGCGGCGTGGCAACAGCCGGCGCGACCTGACTGACTGCAACCGGCTGCGTTTGAGTTTGTGCTTGCGGTTGCAACTGCGCCAACATCTGCTGCGGATAGTCGCTCAGTAAAAAGCTGGCCAACGCCGCAACAGAACTGTGCGTCTGGAACAACTGTTCTACCGGTAGCTCCAGCTGATAACGCTGCTGCAGTCGTTGTTGCAGCTGCACCACCATCAGGCTGTCCAGCCCCAGTTCAAACCAATGCGCGCCCGGCGCTATCTCACTGACCGCAAGGCCGGAGATCTGACTAATCATCTGCTGCAATTGCGTCTGCAACAGCTGATTGTGGTTTGTGGACGTAGCAGATGCGGTCATGGCGGCTGCGCCGGCGGATTCGGAAAATGGCATCACAGACTCCTGTGCCGGCCGAACAGGCGCGGTGTGGTCATTAAGGGGGATCCAATATTGGCTATGGTCAAACGGATAGGGCGGTAAAGGCCGGCGGAGCAAGGCGCCGTCCGGTAGCTGAAACAGTGCCTGCCAGCGAATGGGCAGCCCGGCTTGCCATAAGGCGCCGACGGCGCTGAGCCAGGCCCGGTCGGCCGGCCAGGTTTTGCGTAAGCTGCACAGCACCAGCTGATCAGGATAATCAGTGCCAAGCGGCGCACTTAACGTGGCGTGCCCGCCGAGTTCCAGCAAAATGCCGCACTGCGCCGCCGCAACCGCCACGGCCTGACGAAACTGCACTGGCGCGGTGATTTGTGCAGCCCAATAAGCGGGTGTCAGATCTGCGGCCTGCAGCAACTCGCCGGTCACATCAGAAATACAGGACAAGCGCCCTGGCGCTGGCTGGATATGGGCAATAGCCGCGGCAAATTCTGCCGTGACGCCGGTAAATGCCGGACTATGGAAAGCCTGCGTCACATCGAGCAATTTAGCCCGGACCTGCTGCGCTTCAGCCCACTGCTGCGCCAACGCAATCGCCGTGCTGTCACCACTGAGGGTGATGCTGCTGCTGGCATTATCAGCGGCCAGCACTAACATCGCGTCCGGAGCCTCTGCACCAACAAAGGCCTGGCAGTCACGCCAGCGCGTTGCCGGCATTTGCAACGCCAGCATCTGGCCTTCACCACAGCGCTGCATCAGCTTGCCGCGCAAACACGCCAGCTCCAGCGCCTGCTCCAGCGTGTAAAATCCAGCCACTGCTGCAGCAGAAATGCCACCAATGCTATGCCCGACCAGCTGCGTGGGCATCAGACCAAGGCTTTGCCATAACGCGGCCAGTGCCCATTGCAGCGCCACAATGGCTGGTTGGGTGTATTGGGTTTGCGCCAGCATCTGCTGCGCTTCTTGCGCCTGCCCTTCCGCCGGGTATAGCAGTGCCAGCAGCGACCAGCCCTGCTGCTGCGTCAGATAAACTTCTGCCTGGTCCAGCGCCGCGCAAAACAGCGGATACTGCTGATATAAAGCCAACCCCATCTGCAACGACTGGCTGCCCTGCCCGCTAAAACACCAGGCCATCTGCAGATTATTGCGTTTTGCCGGCAGCTGTGGTGTTTGCTGCCATTGCCGGCACTGCTCCGCCAGACTGGCGCTGCTGTCGGCCAGCAGTGGTAACCGCAGCGGTAGCCCAGCCCGGCTCTGCCAGGCGCTGGCACACCAGGCGCTTAAATCGGCTTCCGCCGTCAGCCGTTTGCTGTACGCAACACAGAGTTGCTGCAACGCCGCCGGGCTTTTTGCCGTCACCGGCAACAGCTGCCAGCCCGGCGCTCCTGCCGCTGGCGCCGGGACGTCGGCGCTGTCGTCCGATGGAGCCAAGACAGGCGCGCGTAACAATACATGGGCGTTGCTGCCACTAAAGCCAAAAGCACTGATGCCGCAGGTCAGGCGACCACTGCGCGGTGTCACCGGCTCCAGCGCGGTTTGCATCCGCAGTGGCAGCTGCTCCAGCTGGATCAGAGGGTTAGCGCGCTGAAAATGCAGGCTGGCCGGCAGTTGCTGGGCGCGGATCGACAACACCAGCTTAATCAGGCCGGCGATGCCGGCAGCCGCTTCCAGATGGCCAATTTGCGATTTCACACTGCCAATGCGCACCGGCTGGTCGACACTGGCAAACACTTCGGCCAGCGCCTGCGCTTCAATCGGATCGCCAAGCGGCGTGCCGGTGCCATGCAATTCGACATAATCCACTTCAGCCGGCTGCACGCCGGCCGCCTGCAGCGCCTGGCGAATGACCTGCTGCTGCGCCAGCCCATTCGGCGCCGTCAGGCCGTTACTGCGGCCATCCTGATTCACCGCACTGCCACAGACCAGCGCCAGAATGTCATCCGACGCTTTGCGCGCGTCGGCTTCACGTTTTAACACCAGCACACCACAACCTTCACCACGGCCATAACCATCAGCGCGCGCATCAAAGGTTTTACAACGCCCATCCGGTGCGAGTGCATCCAGCTGCGAAAACGCGACAAAAGGCTCCGGCGTCAACATCAGGTTGACCCCGGCCACCAATGCCAGATCACATTCACCGGCGCGCAGGCTCTGCACCGCCTGATGCAACGCTACCAGCGATGATGAGCAGGCCGTGTCCACGGCAAAACAAGGGCCATGCCAGTCATAAAAATAACTGAGCCGGCCTGAAGCGGTGCTGGCATGCACACCGGTCAGGGCATAAGCGCTGATTTTGTCGGCATCGAGTGAGCCCATATGGGCTTTAAAATAATCGTTACTGCTGAGGCCAACAAAAACACCGGTCTTGCTGCCACGTAACTGCTGTGGATCCAGCCCGGCGTGTTGCAGCGCCTGCCAGCTGACTTCAAGCAAATGGCGCTGCTGCGGGTCCAGTGCTTTGGCTTCGACCGGCGTGATGTCAAAAAAACGCGCATCAAATCCGGCCACATCGTCGATAAAACTGGCGTGACGCACATAACTGCGACCGGTCTTTTTCGGCTGGCGCTGCGGGTCAAACCACTGCTCAGCAGCGAAACGGCTGGCCGGCACCGGTCCGACCGCATCGATGCCGTCGGCCAGCAGCTGCCAGTAAGCGTCCGCGTCATTGGCGCCGCCCGGAAAACGACAGCCGACACCAATCACCGCGATTGGCGATTGCTGCTGCGCCTGACTGGCTTTGAGGTCAGCGTCCAGCTTCTGGATTTGACCGGCGGCGCGGCGCAGCGCTTCTTTGTATTTCTGTTCTGTTGATGTATCCATCATGTGCTCCGCTTAATCCAGCAAGGCGGCGATATCCGCCAGCACGTCGGCACTGCTGTCCGCTGCCTTTTGCTGCGGCAGTAAGTCAGGCAAAGCCTGCTGCAATAAATAGTCAGCGGCTTTACGCAAGCTTGGATAGTTAAAGAAAAACGACGCCGGCAATTTCACCTGATAAGCACTCGCCAACTGACTGCGCGCTTCGACCATCATCAGCGAGTCGGCGCCGAGGTCCATCAACGGCAGGTCCGGGTCCAGGTTTTGCTGCGGGTTGTAGCCCAGCACTTTGGCGGTGATAGCGGTCATTTGCGCTAACAGCAACGGCAGGCGCTGCGCCGGTTCAGCCTGTTGCAACAACGCCAGCCAGGCTGGCGCGGCCACGCCAGCAGCACCGCTTGCAGCGGCCGACGCTTGCTGTGGTAACAGAGCACTGAACAGGCCATAACGCTGCGCCGGTGCGGCGTAATCCTGATGCCGCGCCCAGTCCATCTCGACCACGGCTGGTGCTGCCACTTGCTGGGTCAGTAATTGCCACAACGCCGCCATCGCCTGCGCCGGGTTTAAGCCATGAATACCGCGGGCGGCCAGCCGGTCGCCGCGTTTGGCGTCATCACTGGCCATGCCGCCTTCGAGCCATGGCCCCCAGTTCACCGATGTCGCGGCGAGACCTTGTTGCCGGCGCAGCATTGCTAAAGCATTGAGGAACTGATTGGCGGCGACATAATTGCTTTGTCCCGGGCTGCCAAACAGCGCCGTGACGGAACTGAACAGCACAAAGCAATCCAGCGTGAGGTGTTGTGTGGCCTGATGCAAATGCCAGGCGCCGAGCGCTTTGCCGGCAAATACCGCCTGAAAACGTGCAGCGCTTTGGTCGGCGATGAGGCCATCATCGAGCAAGCCGGCACAGTGGAAGACACCGGCGAGATCCGGCAGTTCGGCGACCAGCGCCGTGACATCCGCCGCATCGGCCATGTCCAGTTGCTGATAACGCACACTGACAGCCTCGACAGCGTCGTCGGCCAGTTGCTGCAACCACTGCTGTGCTGCGGCGTCCGGCGCTTTGCGCCCGGTCAGCACCAGCTGACGCGCACCACGCTGGATTAGCGATTCGGCCACTTGCCGCCCCAATGCGCCGAGGCCACCGCTGATGAGATAAGTCCGATCTGGCTGCGGTGTATAAGCAGCCAGCGCCGGCAAACGTAAACGTTGCAGCCGGGCGACAGCCGCCTCGCCCTGTTGCAAACGCCACAGCGGTTCATGTTCAGTCGCTTGTGGTGCCGCCTGTAACAGCTGGCTCAAGGCGGCCAGCTGTTGCGTCTGACTGCTGTTCTCGGCTGTAGCATCGACCGCAGTGCTGACTTCAGTAGAGGTGAGTCCGGCGCTTATCACGCTGGCGCGCCACAAGTCGGCATGTTCCAGTGCAATGACTTGGGCAAGGCCAAGTAACGGCGATTGCGCCAACGCGACTTCAGCCTGCTGGTCCAGCAACAGCCAGAGTTGCAGCGGTTGGGCCGAGGCCGCGATTTGCTGCACCAGCGTCAGCAGTGTCTGGTAGTGCGTGTTGAGCTCTGCGGCAAATTCGGCCGACGCTGGCAGCAAATCGAGCGCGGCGGCATATACCAGCTGTGCCGGCGCCGCAGCACTGGCACCTGTGGCCAGACAATGCTGAAACAACGCCGGATAGTCGGCAGCCAACGTCAGGTCGAGCTGCAGATGATGCAGCCCCGGCATTGCCGCCTGCGCGACCTGCAGCTCACTGACAGTCGGCCAGATCATGCTGATCTGATGGCCGGCAGCGCGCAGCGCTTCGGCCAGCCGGGTGGCGACGCCGTTCCGATCTGCCAGCAGTAGATAATGTTGGGCCTGGGTTTGTGCTTGGGTTTGTGCTTGGGTTTGTGCTGGGGTTTGCGGTTGCGGCAATGCAACCGGCAGCCAGTCCTGCTGATACAACAACGGCGCGGTATTGACCTGCAGATTACGCAATAACACCGATTCGGCGCTGCGTTTGGCGGTGATGCCCTCGATGGTCAGAAGCACAGTGCCGTCCAACGCACAGACAGTGATATCGCTGGTCATCACATCCGAGCCCTGCCGCACGTCGTGATCGCAGGTATAGGCCCAGACTTCGGCCGGGATAGTGCTGGCATAGAGGCAGACCCGCCCGACCGAAATTGGAATAAAAGCCCGGCGGTCCTGCTGTAACTGGTTAAAATCCAAAGCCGACACCGGCAATGACGTGTGGAACAACGAGTCGATTAAACCCGGATAAATCAGGTAAATGTCGCTGTCCGGTACATCAGCTTTTAAGGTTAAACGTGACAGGCCTTCGTTATGCCCTTTCCAGACCTGCTGAATGCGGCGGAAACCGTCGCCGAGTTTAAAGCCAAGCCCTTCAAAAAACTGATTAAAAGCGCCGACATCCACTTCATCGCGAAATTGCTGACGCAGTGCCGGTAAATCCAGTGGCGCCGGTTGCATCCTGCCCCCACTGTCTGCTCCGCTTGTTTGTACGCGACCACTGCAGTGGCGGGTAAATTCGCTACCGGCCTGCAACGCATCCCGGCTGACCAGTTCAAACTGATATTGGCCGCTCTGCTGCGCATCCGGCGTCAGGATCACCTGACCGGCGCGACGCTCGTGATCTCTGGCAATTAACGGGGCAAGGAAATCAATGTGTTCCAGCACCGCCACGTCCTGCGCCAGCACATCACGCGCCGCTGATAACAACAAGGACACATGGGCTGCCGCCGGTGAAATTGGCGTGTCATAAACGATATGCTCGGCCATAAAATACGGTGTATTGGCGCTGTATTCGCGACCATAAACAATCTGACCACCGAGCGCCGGCGTTTCCAGGCGCTGACCGAGCAGCGCATGTTGATTGCTAAGACCTAGCGGGCTGCCGGTTGCCACGCCTGATGGCGCCTGGCCGTTTTTTACAAGCCCAGGTTGTACAAACCCATTTTCGGCAAGCCCGGGCTGCAACAGGTCATAGCGTAGCGGCAGCCAATGCGATTCACGCTGGAACGGATAAGTCGGAATGGCAATACGTCGCGCCTGTTGTTGCTGATAAAACGCTGCTACACCCGGCACAGGCTGGCGCAACTGCAGCTGCCCTAAGGCCAGCAGATAGGTATGCAGACCCGGCTGGTCACGTTTCTGACTGGCGAGCAGTGCCGGTGCTTGCCCGGATGTCGCAGGCTGAGCTTGCAACAGCCGGCGCGCCAATCCAGTCAGCGTATCCGTGGTGCCGACTTCCAGCAGCACTTGCACCTGCTGCTGTTGCAGGTATTGCAGTACCGGCAGGAACAACACAGCTTCGCGCACATGGGCAACCCAATAATCCGGCCGGGTCAGCGCTTTGCGCTCCGGCTGGCCGGTCAGCGCGCTGACAAAGCTGATTGTCGGTTCATGGTATTGCACAGTCGCCGCCACAGCAGCAAAGTCTGCCAGCACCGGCTCCATCAACGGTGAATGGAAGCCATGCGACACCACTAAAGGCCGGGTTTCCAGCTCCTGCGCCTGGCAATCGGCGATAAACCGCGCCATCGCATCGAGCGCACCGGACACCACAGTCACATCCGTCGCATTGACTGCCGCCACTGACAACTGGCCCCGGTAACCCAGCAATAAACTATCCACCGCCGGCCGCGCAGCAAAGACCGCAGTCATGCCGCCCTGACCCGGCGCCTGTTGCATCAGCCGGCCGCGTGCCGCCACCAGCCGCACGGCATCAGCCAGGCTGAACACACCAGCCACCACGGCCGCGGCATATTCACCGATACTGTGGCCGGCGACATATTGCGGCGCCACGCCATCAGCCAGCCATTGCTGCGCCAACGCATATTGCACGGCAAAAATCGCCGGCTGGGCGTAAGCGGTGTCGTTAATCAGCTCCGAAGGTTCATCCGGCCATAACACCTGCTGCAGTGGCAAAGGCAGCTCATGCGCAAACAGCGCCAGCACTTCATCGAGCGCCCGGCGGAACACCGGTAATTGCTGATACAGCTGGCGGGCCATACCGACATATTGCGAACCCTGCCCGGTAAATAACAACGCCAGCGACTGCGCTTTATGCTCATGGCTGCTGCAACGGGCGCGGTCAGTGCCTTGCAGCTGACCATCGGCAATTTGCCGTAACGCGCTGACCGCACTGTCTTTATCGCTGACTACCAGCGCCAGACGTTCCTGAAATAAACTACGGCCACAGGCTGAGGTATACGCCAGGTCGGCCAGTTCCACGCTGTGCAGCTGCAGAAAATCGGCATAACGCTCGGCCTGTTGCTGCAGCGCACTGAGATTACGGCCGCTTAACAGCAATAACTGCGCACTGCTGCTGTGCAGCTGGCGCGACAACTCCGGCGCCTGTTCGACAATGACATGGCTGTTGGTCCCGCTAAAACCAAATGAACTCAGGCCTGCACGCCGCACACCGCCTTCCGCAGCAGCGCCGACCTGCCAGTCCTGCAACTGGTTAATCACCTGCACTGGCGCGCCCTGCCAGTGGATATGCGGATTAGGCGTGGCAAAGTTCAGACTGGCCGGCAACTGACGATGCGACAGCGACAGCAATAACTTAATCAAACCAGAAATCGCCGCCGCCGGTTCCAGATGGCCCAGATTGGTTTTCACTGAACCGAGTTTCAACGGCTGCGTCGCTGGCCGGCCCTGACCATAGACACTTTGCAGCGCTTCAACTTCAATCGGATCACCCAGCGGCGTCCCGGTGCCATGCGCTTCGACGTAATCGACATCAAGCGGCTGCAAGCCGGCATTGGCTAACGCCTGACGAATAACTTTTTGCTGCGCCAGACCGCTTGGCGCGGTGAAACCATTGCTGCGGCCATCCTGATTCACGGCAGTACCGCGCACCAGCGCCATGATTGGGTCGCCATCACGCACAGCGTCCGACAACCGTTTCACCACCACCAGCCCACAGCCTTCAGCGCGGACATAGCCACTGGCGTCGGCGTCAAAAGTCCGCACTATGCCATGCGGCGAAATCGCCTGCAGTTTGGTAAAAGCGATATGGGCCAACGGTGTCAGAATAAGGTTGACCCCACCGACCAGCGCTAAATCCGACTCGCCGCTGCGCAGGCTCTGACAGGCCAGATGTAACGCCACGTTGGATGAGGAACAGGCGGTATCGACGGTCACCGCCGGGCCTTCAAAACCAAAGGTGTAAGACAACCGCCCGGCCGCTGTGCTGTGGGTGGCGCCAGTCATGCTGTACGCGTCGATAGTGGCCGGATCGCCGGATTTTAAATGGGCGTGGGCATAGTCGTCGCTCGACATGCCGATAAACACGCTGGTCGCAGAGCCTTTGAGCTGCTGCGGGTCCAGTGCCGCCACTTCCATCGCTTCCCACGCCACTTCTAATAACAGCCGTTGTTGTGGGTCCAGCGCTTTGGCTTCTTTCGGTGAGATGGCAAAAAACTGGTGGTCAAACTGGTCCAGCGCCAGCTGCAGATAACCGCCGTGGGTGGTGTACATTTTACCGGGCGCTTGTTGTTCGGCCGCGTAATAATGCCCGGCGTCCCAACGCGCAGGGTCGACCGGCGTGATGGTATTGATGCCATCGGCCAGCACTTGCCAGAATTGTTGCAGGTCATTGGCGCCGCCCGGAAAACGGCAGCTGGCACCGATGATCGCCAGCGGTTCAGTGCGTTGTTGCTGCAATTGCTGCAACTGGTCCTGAGCTTTTTTATATTCCACAAAGAGTTTTTTCATCGCCTCAGCTGACGTATTTGTTTCAGGCCGGGTCTGGTTATGTTCGCTCATAGGTACTCCGTCTCCATCGGGTTAAACAGCACTGAATTCCTGCAGAATCAGCGCGTTCAGCTCTGCTTCCGACAGGTCTTCTAAATAATGAAATGGGTTAGTGGTGGCCTCAGTTGCCGACGCAGACAAGGCCGGGGCCGGTGCGGCACCAAACAGCTGCAAACACAGCTCGCTGGCAAGGGCGGTAATGGCCGGGAAGTTAAACAGCAGGCTGACCGGCAGGCGCAGCCCGAGTTGTTGGCTGAGTGTGCTGCGGATAGTCACAGCAGCCAGCGAATCAACGCCCTGCGCCATCAGTGACTGGTCGGCATCGACGGTCAGACCGGTGATAGCTTCAACTTGCTGACTGAGCCAGAGCTGCATCGCCTGCTCCGCCTGAGGTCGTGGCAGCTGTCGCCAGTAACTCAAGTCAACCTGCTGCGAACTGTTCTGCTGGCTGCTCTGCAAGTCGCGGTCTGCGACTGAAGATTCTGTGCTGGCCGCAGCGAGTGTCTGTAACAAGGGTTGTGACTGCAAGCGCGTCGACAGCAGCGGCCAGTCGGCCTGCGCCACGACGATTTGCCCCTGCGCCGCCACGAGCCGGGCCCAATGTGATTGCAGCAGGTCCGCATCCAGCCACTGATAGCCCTGGGCACTGATACTGGCCGCCTGCGCCTGCGCCATACCGCCACTGGCGCCCTTGACCGCGGCACCATTGACAGAGACGCTTTGCCAGGGACCAAAACACAGCGCCACCGCCGGCAATCCCTGCGTATTGCGCAGCTGTGCCAGACCATTCAAAAAGCCGTTGGCGAGCGCATAGTTGGCCTGACCAAAATTGCCAAACACGGCGGCCACTGAACTGAACAGCACAAACTGGCGCAGCGGCAAATCGAGACTCAGCTGATGTAGATTCAGACTGCCGCGCACTTTCGGTGCCAGTACGTCTGCCAGTTGCGCCGCGCTCATCCGCGCCAGACTGACATCTGCCAATTGGCCGGCGCAGTGCCAAATCGCTTGTAACGGCGGCAAGTGAGCGCTTATCCATTGCAGACATTGCGTGAGCGCCCCGGCGTCACAGACATCGGTGTGCGACCAATACACCCGTTGTTGCAGCTGCGGGTCGGGTAATATCGACGCCAGCCAGGCGGTGAAATCAGCAGGCTTAACGCGGCGACTGCAGATCACCACGGCGCTGGCCCCTTGGGCAAACAATTGCGGTAACACCACGGCAGAAAGCGCACTCTGACCACCGCTCAGCAGCGCGGTGCCATCCAGCTGCACTGTGCTATTTAGCTGCACTGTGCTATCCAGCTGCGCGCTGTCAGTGAGCGCTGTGGCAGGTGCAGGAAATTCGGTATCTGCCGCCACTAAGACAGGCTTCAGCCACTGACCTGCATCCGCAGTGCTGACCCAACGCCGGACCTGGCCGAGCGGTGCCGTGCCCATCTGCGTCATCGCCTGTGTCAACGCTTGCGTCAGCGCTGCTTGAGCCGCGACCGGCACCTCTGCCGGCAGCAGCAGCAGGTCGGCGATCTGACCCGGATATTCCAGTCGCAGCACTTGCTGCAACGCGATGATCGCCGCGCTGTGCGGGTTCGCAGCGACTGACTCCGCTGCGGCGGCACTGGCCTGCTCCAGCACCAGCAGTTGCAGCTGCCGACCCGTCGCCAATACATCCGGGATTTGCTGGCGCAGCCAGTCCGCCTGCGCTTGCAGCGCATCGGCCAGCTCGTCATTCAGCGACAATGCCGGCAGCAGCAACAGTTGTTTTTCCGCGGTTACTGCAGTGTCCTGCGGCCACACAGCCAACAGTTGCTGCCAGGACGCCGGGAGCGACGCGCCCGGTGCAACGCCATAACACATGGCGTTGATTGCGGTACTGGTGGCCGGCGGCTGCGCCAAATCGGCCGGATGTGAAACGGGTTGCCATCTGGTGCGCCAGCATAATGTCGCTGGCGCGGGCCGGAACTTACCAAGCAGCGCCTGTTGATTGGTTTGTTTGACAGCAAACTCGTCGACCAGCAGTTTCAGCTGGCCATCGGCGCCAAACACCAATACCCGGCCGCTGAGTAAAGTACCCTGCACCTGACTTTCGCTCAGACACCAATAATAAGGTTGGTCCAGCGGCGCAAACTGCGTCACTTCACCGATGCTGAACGGAATATAAATCCAGCCGCCTTGCTGCATCTGGCTGATAAGGTCCGGTACGGTACAAATCAGCGTCTGCAGTAGTGAATCCATCAGTCCGGGCGCTACCACGGCGCCGGCGCTATCCTGATTTGCCAGAGCATCAACCCGGCACCAGGCCTGCTGCGGGCCGCTGTGCCAAATCTGCTGAATGCGCTGATAGCCGTTGCCAAGCTGATAACCCAGCCCCGTCAGATGCTGATACCAGGGTGCAGCCGCTGTGGCGCTGCAGTTTGCCAGCGCTTTAGCCTGCTGCGGCCATAGTTGTTGCAGACGCTGTTGTTGTTGCTGATACAGACTGTCCGGCAGCGCTATGATGTCGGCACGGGCATGCAGCAACCAGTCGGCGGCGACCGCCCCGGCTTCGCTGCTGCTACGCAGTTCTGCCACCGCCTGCACGCCACTGTGATCCAGCAGCGGCCCTTGTAAGCTCAGCTGCACGGCGCGCTGCACAGTGCTCATCACCAGCGGCTGATGCAATTCCAGCTGGCGGACCGACAATGGCTGCGCGCTCGCAACATCGGCAACCGCCGTTAACAACATCGCGAGATGGGCGGCGGCCGGTGAAATCGGCGTCTGAAAAATCAGGTGCTCGGCCAGAAACTGCTGCGAGCGGTCAAACTGCAGGCTGTACCAGCGCAGCTGTGGCATCGCGGCCAGCTGCTGCACGTGATTCATTAAAGCTGGCGTGTCGGTCTGCTGCACAGCGTGCTGTGCCGGTTGGCGCAGCTGATCTGGCAACGGGTCGAGCCAGAAGTTTTTTTTCTGATACGGATAATGTGGCAACAAAGCCGCAGTGCCCGGAGTAGCCGCCCCCCACCAACGCTGCAGCGCCGGCCAGTGGATGTCCGCACCTTGAAGGTAAGCACTGGCGATTTGTGTCAGCAGCCAGTAGCGGTCTGGCCAGAGTGGCAGATCCGTCGTCGCAGCCACAGACTCAGACGCGCTGGTGTCGATACCGGTTTCAGTTAATAACAACGCCGCCAGCTGCTGGCGTAATAATTCGGCCGCAGCCGGTTGTACGGCTGAAAGCTCTGCCTGCTGCAGGTACGACTGCCAGCGCGCACTGAGCTCAGCAGAGAGTGGCAACAACAAATCTGCCGGCAGGCTGTCTGACGGCTGCAACAACGACCAGTAATTATCTGCATCAGCCGTACTCAGCGGAGCAAACTGCCGGCTCATGGCAGCGATTTTCTGGCTCAGCGCAAGGGCCTGAGCTTCAGCCGCCCCGGCCAGATACTGCTTCAGTTGCTGCTGCAAATCGGTGGCATCGGTCGCCACAAAGGCCAGCCGCTGACGCAGATGTGGGCGTTGCAGATAGCTGGCGCGACACAGATCCGCAAATGAGCGCTCAGGCCCTGCCGCCAGCAAAGTTAACCAACGCCGGGCCAGCGCGGTGAGCGCCTGCGGATCGCGGGCACTGAGCGTCAGCAGCTGCGGCGCTGCATCGGGAACTACAGGCGCCGAAATCGCAGCCGGCGGTTCCGGCGCTTTTAAAATAATATGGCCATTGGTACCACTAAAACCAAAAGAACTGACAGCGGCATAAGGCACAGCGCGCGGTTCGTTGGCCCGCACCACTTGCAGGTTCAGCCCGGCGAAATCAATCAGTGCGCTGGGCTGGTCAGCATTGGCCGTGGCGACCAGCTGCTGCCGGTTCAGCATTAAGGTGGTTTTAATCACTGACAAAATACCGGCGGCCGCTTCCAGATGACCAAACTGGGTTTTACCGGAACCGATCAATAGCGGTTCCTGCCGCTGCGGCGCCTGACCGTACACAGTGCCAAGCGCTTTGGCTTCGACCGGATCACCCAGCGGCGTGCCGGTGCCATGCGTTTCGACATAACTGACGTCAGCCGCGCTGATGCCGGCGCGTTGCAATGCGGTGCGGATCACCTGCTGCTGCGCAGCGCCATTCGGTGCGGTCAGATTACTGGACATGCCATCCTGATTGACTGCGCTCGCAGCGATCAGCGCCAGGATCTGGTCGCCATCCGCTTCGGCCTGCGCCCGCGACTTCAGCACCAGCACCCCGCAGCCCTCGCCCCGCACATAACCATTGGCGCCGTCAGCAAAAGCCCGGCAAACGCCGTCGGGTGATAAAGCGCCCAGCGCGGAGAAACAAACGAATAAATGTGGGGTCAGCAACAGATTGACGCCACCGACCAGTGCCGTACTGCATTCGCCATGGCGAATGGCCTGACAGGCGTCATGCAGTGCCACCAGTGATGACGAACAGGCGGTATCCACCGCTTTGTTTGGCCCCTGCAGCCCCAGCCAATACGACAGGCGCCCGGCCGCTGCGCTGTACATGCAACCCGAGCCGGTGTAAGTGCTGATCCGGCGCAAGTCACTGCTATACAGCTGCGACGCTTTATAGTCGTCGGTCGAAATCCCCACAAAGACACCGGTATCCCGGGCTAAAGTGCGGCCCGGCACCAGACCGGCGTGCGCGATGGCTTCGAGACTGACTTCCAGTAACAGCCGCTGCTGCGGGTCCAGCGCTTTGGCTTCGGCCGGAGAAATATCAAACAACGCCGCGTCAAACTGCTGCGGGTCCCAGTCCTGTAAAAAACCGGCCCATTTGGAGCGGCTTTTACCCGGCTGGTCGTCCGATGCATAATAAGCATCAGCCTGCCAGCGCTCTGCCGGTACTTCCCGAATAGCCGAATGGCCCTGTACCAGGCGTTGCCAGAACAAATCGGGGTCGTTGGCGCCGCCCGGAAAACGGCAACCCAGGCCAATAATGGCGATGTCGCCCGACGTTGATGTTGGCATTGGCAGCTCTGTCCGTCGCTGTGGCGTTACCGCAATGTCAGCCAGCGCGGCGGCCAGCTGCAATGGTGTCGGATAGTCAAAACACCAGCTCAGATCTGCTTCACACTGCAAGGCCGCCGCCAGACGCTGGCTAAAGCTAATCACCTGTACTGACGTCAGCCCCAACTGAAAAAAGCCGCGATCCGGCTCGACCGGCTGGTCTGGAGCTAGTGACAGCAACGGCTGCAGCTGCTCGATAATCACAGCCAGCACGGCTGCGACCGTGCGCCGGGCGTGCATGCCGGCCGCTGCTGCAGTCTGGGTGTTGATATGAGGTTCGGGTTGAGCAGTGAGTTGTGCCGGGCTTTGAGCCGCAGCCAGCTGCGCCAGCGTCTGCTGTAAACTGCTGCGGCAGTCTTCACCGCGTTTCAGGGTCGGCAGCACCTGCACCGGGCGTCCCGCGGTTTTCGCAATCTCATGCAGACAAAACAGCAGAATATGATGCGGCGCAATTTCCAGCAGAGTATCAGCGCCAGCAGCCAGCATCGCCTGCACAGCCGGGTAAAACCGCACCGGCTGTCGGATATGCTGTTGCCAATAGTCTGTCGTCAGCTCGTCGACACTGATGCAGCCGCCGCGCAGACTGGAGTAGAGTGTGGGAGCATCGTCACCAGACGAGGCTTTTGGCAATCCCTGCGGCGTGTCGGCGTCACCTTCCGGCAAATACGGGCTGTGAAATGGCACTGCGCCCGTTAACAGCCGGGCAAATTTTTGCTGTGTCTGCTGCTGTGCCACCAGTGCCTGCAGTTGTGCCACAGGCCCGCTGACAATCTGAATCGACGGACTGTTCTCTGCCGACACCACCACGCCCTGCCACAGCTCAGGTGTTACCACACGGCTATCGCTGATTTCAGCCAGGGTGATACTCAGCTGAGCCATGGCATAACCGGTTTGCGCACTGGCTCTTTGGATCAGCTGATTGTGGCTGTGCATCAGCGCCAGAGCCTGCGATACATCCAGCGCACCGGCAGCACAGGCGGCGGCAAACTCACCGGTACTGTGGCCCAGTACCATGTCAAATTGCAGGCCTTGCGCCTGTAACTGCCGGAACAGCGCCAGCTGTACCGCAAAAATACAGGGATTAGCGACCTCAGGTTGGGCCAGCAGATTGCTGTCCGGCTCCTGTAAACACTGCAACACCGACCAGCCAAACTGCTGCTGGACCTGTTGGTCTAACTTCTTCAGTTCCTGCTGAAAAATGGGAAAATGAGATTGCAGGGACACAGCCATTTGTGGCCATTGCGACCCCATGCCCGAAAAAATGCCCGCCAGTTTCATCGCCGAATCCTTGTTTAAGCGCTGTGAAAGATCTGTCAGTGCTGTGGCGGACTGGATAAAACCTTGATAAAGCCCGGTGGCTTATAACTAAAGGTTTGGGAAGACGGCCCCAATAACCACAGTCACTGACGAAGTGGCGGCCATGCTACGAGGGAAGTTTGCAGTTTTATTTACATCAAAGTTATTTATGTTTGATATTTATTTGATAACATCAAGTTAACAGTGACGTAAAATCACCGGTCGGACTATGTTGCAACTGGCTCCATTCCAGTGTCATTTCATCGGATTTTCACGCTTTGCGGCGAAATGACCAACGAATGCAGAAAAAGCACCATGCCTCATGTTGGTGCAGCGGATATGTCAGACAAAAGACCGGCCTGTGGGCTCAAATGACAAAAACACAGCGGTTTGTCACAAGTTAAGGGACTGGTTCGGGGACAGCCACAGCTGCCATTGGTCCGGAAATATCACCTTTTAATCGCAGACGACTCACAATACCTGTCGCCACAACAAGAAATGTTATACTATAACAATATGAGCTGTACCAGCAGGCACATTCAGCTCTTGTCGACCCCAAACCATGTTCCTGGGATTTCTGCCTGTGGCACCTGTAAATTCAGGTGCCTTTTTTATAAATCCACCATATTTGGCAACACCTCAGTGGTGACAAATTCAACAGCGGCACAATTTTCTGCGACAAATCTCCACGCCAGCCCGCATTCCTGAAACCGATAAGTCCAATTTTCAGCCGTTTAGCGATTGTCAACCCGCCAACCCCGGATAAATTTATATTTTTGTTTAAATATTAGCCTTTGCATTGTGGGCAAAAATCCGTAAACTTAGCGCCCCTTGAGGGTAGACCCCAGAGATGAAGCGGTGCGCATCGGTCCTTATCAACTTGACAACAATGTGATTTGCGCCCCGATGGCTGGTGTAACAGATTTCACTTTTCGTGAGCTGTGCCGCCGGTTTGGTGCCGGTTTAGCTGTATCAGAAATGATGTCCAGCAACCCTTTGGTCTGGCAAAGCGAAAAGTCATTAAAACGGATGTCACATGCAGATGAAACCGGCTTACGGTCGGTGCAGATTGCAGGTGCAGATCCGCAGCAGATGGCGGAAGCAGCCCAATTTAACGTCGAACATGGCGCCCAGATTATCGACATCAATATGGGTTGTCCGGCGAAGAAAGTGAATAAGAAGCTGGCCGGCTCGGCACTGTTACAGTACCCGGATTTGGTAGAGCAGATTATTCAGGCAGTGGTCGCGGCAGTGGATGTGCCCGTTACACTGAAAATCCGCACAGGCTGGGACCCGGAACACAAAAACGGTGTCCAGATTGCGCGGCTTGCCGAAGACAACGGCATTCAGGCTTTAGCGGTGCATGGCCGCACCAAAGCCTGTATGTATAAAGGTGAAGCCGAGTACGACACTATCCGCGCCATCAAGCAGGCGGTGTCTATTCCGGTGGTAGCCAATGGTGATATCACCAGCGCACAAAAAGCCCGGTTTGTGCTCGATTATACCGGTGCCGACGCCATTATGATTGGCCGTGCGGCACAGGGCCGGCCCTGGATTTTCCGGGAAGTGGTGCACTATCTGACCACAGGACAAGAACTTCCGCCGCCTGCATTGCAGGAAGTGCGGCAGATTTTGCTGGAACATGTCCGCGGTCTGCATCAGCTTTATGGTGATGTGTTAGGTCCAAGAATCGCCCGCAAACATGTGGGATGGTATCTGGCCGAACAAGACAGCGCAGGACTGTTTCGCAGTGAATTTAATGGCATTGAGGACGCGTTACAGCAAATCGATGCTTTAAATCAGTATTTCGAACAACTAGCAGCAACCTAACGTAAAAGAGACTAGGCAATGTTTAATCAAAACGTGACTTCGCCATTTATCACCAACGCCCATGTACAGACTCAGGAAAAACCGCAGCCTTTAAGTAACGCGGTACAAAAAGCGGTGGCGAATTACCTGCAACAGCTGAACGGTCAGGACGTCAACGACCTGTACGAGCTGGTCCTGTCAGAGCTGGAACGCCCTCTGCTGGAAGAAGTGATGAAATACACCCGCGGCAACCAGACCCGGGCCGCCAACCTGATGGGCATCAACCGCGGCACGCTGCGCAAGAAGCTGAAACAATACGGCATGAGTTAATGCCCCCGCGGGAGGAGTCCCGCCAGAAAGCACCTTCGGGTGCTTTTTTGTTTCTGGAAGCCAGGTTCATGCTGCAACCTGCTTTCAGCGGACAAGCCAGGTTTCCCCGACTATTCTTCTGCAACCCCTGGCTGTCCCGACCCGGATTTTTATTTAACAGAAGAGACTAACGATGAGCTCAAATTTACCTATCCGCCGCGCCTTGTTAAGTGTATCTGACAAAACCGGCATGCTGGAATTTGCCAAAGCCTTACATGCGCAGGGCGTTGAACTGCTGTCAACCGGTGGGACGGCAAAACTGCTGGCCGATGCCGGTATCCCCGTCACTGAAGTATCCGACTACACCGGTCACCCGGAAATTATGGACGGCCGGGTCAAAACCCTGCATCCAAAAGTACATGGCGGTATTTTAGGTCGCCGTGGCACTGACGAAGGTGTGATGGACACTCACAGCATCAAGCCAATCGATTTAGTCGTAGTGAACCTGTATCCATTTGCGCAAACAGTGGCGAAAGCCGGTTGCACACTGGAAGATGCAGTCGAGAACATCGACATCGGCGGCCCAACTATGGTGCGCGCTGCAGCGAAAAACCACAAAGACGTGACTATTGTGGTCAACGCCGCCGACTACAACAAAGTGCTGGCGGAAATGGCAGCCAACAATGGCGCGACCACCCACGCCACCCGTTTCAGCCTCGCCATCAGCGCTTATGAACACACCGCCCAGTATGACGGCATGATCGCCAACTACTTCGGCGCAATGTTGCCGGCTTACGACACCCCGGAAGCTGCACCAAGCAAATTCCCGCGCACGTTTAACGCTCAGTTCACCAAAAAACAAGACCTGCGTTATGGCGAAAACAGCCATCAGGCGGCGGCATTTTATGTCGAAAACAGCATTCAGGAAGCCTCAGTCGCAAGCGCCACGCAGCTGCAGGGCAAAGAGCTGTCGTACAACAATATCGCTGACACTGATGCGGCGCTGGAATGCGTGAAAGAATTTGCCGAACCAGCCTGTGTTATCGTGAAACACGCTAACCCATGTGGTGTAGCGATTGGCGACAATATTCTGGCCGCGTACAACCGCGCTTATCAAACCGACCCAACGTCAGCCTTCGGCGGCATCATCGCTTTTAACCGCGAATTAGATGCAACGACGGCCGAAGCCATTGTCAGCCGCCAGTTTGTTGAAGTGATTATCGCGCCAACCGCTACTGCAGAAGCCGCAGCAGTCGTGGCGAAAAAGCCCAACGTGCGTCTGCTGGTATGTGGCCAGTGGTCAGACAAAACCACAGGTTTTGACATCAAACGCGTCAACGGCGGTGTGTTAGTACAGGACCGCGACCAGAAGATGGTTGGCCTCGACGATTTAAAAGTCGTGACTAAGCGTCAGCCTACAGCGGAAGAACTGCGCGACCTGCTGTTCTGCTGGAAAGTGGCGAAATACGTCAAATCCAACGCCATTGTGTACGCCAAAGACTCGATGACCATTGGCGTGGGCGCCGGCCAGATGAGCCGCGTGTACAGCGCCAAAATCGCCGGGATTAAAGCCGCCGACGAAAACCTGGAAGTCAAAGGCTCAGTGATGGCTTCTGATGCGTTTTTCCCGTTCCGCGATGGCATTGACGCCGCGGCAGCAGCTGGTATCAAAGCCGTGATCCAGCCAGGCGGTTCCATGCGTGATGCTGAAGTCATTGCGGCTGCAGACGAACACGGCATGACGATGCTGTTCACCGGCGTGCGGCATTTCCGCCACTAACAGATGTTAGCCCTGCATTGATACAAAATAACGGCAGCTTTAGCTGCCGTTATTATTTAGGCCATCATCGGCATCTGACAAAAACAGATTGTCGCGACAGCAGCTGGCGTTTTCGCTAAGTTAATCAACAATGCAACATAGCGCGGTACCCACAGCACATGACCAGCATCAGGTTTCCGGTTTTATTTGTTTATTCTGGCTGTGACGAGCTGCTGCCGCTTGCCAGCCTGCCTGCACTGCAACAATTTTTGCAGCAGCCGCAGGCGCTGTTATTCGGCGCAGACTGCTTCATCGATAGCGCGGGGCTGCAGTGGACTTTTGACACTCAGTACACTTTCCGTCAGACCGGACCTGTCTGGACGCTCACGGAGCTGACTTTACGGGTACAGCGCCATTTTTTTGCCCAACAGCAATGTTGTGTCAGTAAAATCAATGCCCCGGATATATCCGCATTGATAGCCTTAGTGCAGCAGGACGCGGTGAATACAGCAGACTGAATCAGCCTGAATTGCGTAATAATCAGCAGAATCAGCAGAATCAGGCGTAGAGAGCAGCAAACCGGTCTGTCACCGTATCGCAATCGATGGAAACAGTGCTTTATACCAGACAAGACTAAAAAAATATCCAATCTATCTATTTGTTTTAAAACAATAAAAAATATTTATTTAATTAAATACTGAATTATCGGTTGAAATTACCGCCTAACACCTGCATTTTTAATGCTGCGAGCATTTTTACCAAGTTTAGAGCCAGTACAGGAGCCCCCTCATGGATGCTACGACCATCAATAATTTATTCCTGTTGGGTGCTGTCCTGATTGCTGCAGCCATCATGATGAGCTCAGTGGCCAGCAAAATCGGCGTGCCTATTCTGGTGATTTTCCTCGCCGTCGGGATGTTTGCCGGGGTGGATGGCCCCGGCGGCATCGTGTTTGATGATTATTCCATGGCGTATCTGGTCGGTAACCTGGCGCTTGCGGTGATCCTGCTTGATGGCGGCATGCGCACCAATGTAAAAAGCTTCCGCGTAGCATTAGGCCCGTCTTTGTCACTGGCGACTGTTGGTGTGGTGATCACGGCGGGTCTCACTGGCCTCGCCGCGGCCTGGCTGTTTGATTTAACCACGCTCGAAGGCTTGTTAATTGGCGCTATTGTTGGCTCTACTGATGCGGCCGTGGTGTTTAATTTACTCAATGGCAAAGGCCTGAACGAACGGGTTGGCGCCACGCTCGAAATCGAGTCGGGCAGTAACGACCCGATGGCGATGTTTTTAACCGTCACACTGATCTCAATGCTGGCAGCAGGCCAGACCCACTTCGAGTGGAAAGTCATTGTCAGTTTATTTCAGCAATTTGGCGTCGGCATCCTGCTGGGCCTCGCCGGCGGCTGGGTACTGTTGAAACTCATCAACACCATTCATATCGCTGACGGCCTTTATCCGTTACTGGCTGTCAGTGGTGGCCTGTTCCTGTACGCGGTGTCCGGCTCGGTTGGTGGCAGTGGTATTTTGAGTGTTTATGTCTGTGGTCTGGTGCTGGGCAATCAGCCCATCCGCAACCGCCACGGTATTTTGCATATGTTTGATGGCCTGGCCTGGCTCAGCCAAATCGGTATGTTCTTAGTGCTTGGCTTGTTGTTAACGCCAAGCGAATTGCTGCCTATTGCGGTGCCGGCACTGTTGCTGTCGCTGTGGATGATTCTGTTTGCCCGGCCACTATCAGTGTTTATCGGCCTGTTGCCGTTTAAAAGCTTTACACTGCGCGAGCGTACTTTTATCTCCTGGGTGGGCCTTCGCGGTGCGGTACCGGTCATTCTGGCGGTGTTCCCGCTGATGGCTGGTTTGCCCAATGCCCAGCTGTTTTTTAATGTAGCGTTTTTCATCGTGTTGGTGTCACTGCTGTTACAAGGCACCACCTTGGGGTTCTTTGCGAAGAAAGCCCATGTGGTGGTGCCACCGATGCCGTCGCCGGTGTCCCGCGCCGGTATTGAGGTAGAACTCGCCAGCCAGTGGGAAATGTTTGTCTACAAACTAAACCCGGATAAATGGTGTATTGGCAGTGAATTAAAACAGCTGAACATGCCGGAGAATACCCGCATTGTCGCTTTGTTCCGCGACAATCAACTGCTGCATCCGTCCGGTAGCAGTAAGCTGATGGCCGGCGACGTGCTTTGTATCATTGGCCACGACGCCGATCTACCGGTGTTAGGCCGGATGTTCAGTGAAACACCGCAACGTAATTTCGACTTCGAGTTTTTCGGCGATTTTATGCTGGATGGTGCTGCGCGGCTGGAGGATTTAGCTATGTTCTACGCGCTGGATTTATCCACCTGCGGCGATGCGGTCACCTTATCTGATCATCTCGGCAAAAAACTCGGCGGCAAACCTGTGGTCGGCGACACTTTGCAGTGGTCCGGCATGAGCTGGATAGTGGCAGAGCTTGACGGTCAGCAAATCCGCAAAGTAGGTGTGAAAGTGCCCGAGCAGGCAGAATAGCCCTCTGCGCAGCAGGCCGTCAGCTGCGCAAAATTGCTTTACTTTTACCGCCCAGCGGCTACAATACGCGCCGCTCTTTTGACTGTTCTTTATACAATAAGGTATTCACCCTATGCATCCGATGTTAAACATCGCTGTTCGTGCTGCGCGTGGCGCAGGCAATATCATCGCCCGGGCTTGTGGTCAACTTGACATGGTTCAGACCAGCCAGAAAGGCACCAACGACTTTGTCACCAACGTCGACAAAGAAGCAGAACAGGCCATAGTGCAAATCCTGCGTAAATCTTACCCGACTCACGATATTATCGGTGAAGAAGGCGGCGATTACGGCAGCTTCAACAGTGAATACCAATGGATCATCGACCCGCTCGATGGTACCGCCAACTTCATCAAAGGTATCCCCCACTTCGCCGTCTCTATCGCGCTGCGCCACAATGGTAAGCTCGATCAGGCAGTGATTTACGACCCGCTGCGTGGCGAAGTTTTCACTGCCAGCCGTGGTGGTGGTGCGCAGTTAAACGGCCGCCGTATCCGCGTGACCAATGCGACAGATTTAAGCGGTACTATCCTGGCGACCGGTTTCCCGTTTAAGCAAAAACATCAACTGGACGCTTACACCGAAACCTTTAAGACCTTCTTCACCACTGCTGCGGACATCCGTCGCACCGGTTCAGCTGCGCTGGATTTAGCTTATGTCGCCGCAGGCCGTTTAGACGGTTTCTGGGAAATCGGCTTAAAACCATGGGATATCGCTGCAGGTGAACTGATTGTGCGCGAAGCCGGTGGCCTGGTCAGCGACTTCGTTGGTGGCAATAACCAACTGAAAAGCGGCAACGTGGTGGCTGGTAACCCAAAAGTGCTGGCAGCCATGTTAAAAGGCATGCGTCCGCACCTGCCTGAATCGCTGATGCGCTAAGTATCACCATTAAAAACGCCGGCATTTGCCGGCGTTTTTTATGTACAGGATGTACGGTACGCCGCAAATGCAGGAGCAATTTGTGGCGATTTTCAGTTTTTTAGCGCTTAATCCTGCACAACAGGTAAACCGGCATTGACCCAGGCCGTGTAACCACCAGCCAGACTCAGCACATCGCTGTAGCCCATCTGCTGCAGTGCATCAGCCGCTAAGGCTGAACGAAAACCACCGCCGCAATACAGGATTAAAGTTTGTTGTTTATCCTGCACTTTGCTTTCGATATCGCGTTCGATCACGCCTTTACCGATATGCATCGCTTGCGGTAAATGGCCTTTTTGCCATTCCAGATCTTCCCGCACGTCAATCAGGACACAAGGTGCCTGATGCGCATTGTATTGCTCGATGGTGATTTCCCGTACCCGGCTTTTTGCTGCATCGACCATCGCCAGAAAGCCGGTATTATGTTGTTTACTCATTGAACACCCCGCAGAAAAAAGCCAGTCACTGGACTGGCTTGGTTTGGTTTAAATCGATGGCGTATCCGCACCTTCTTTTTCAATCACCGTTGGCATCAGATCTTCACGGCTGGCACCTAAAATCACTGACAATGCCGATGCGATAAAGATGGAAGAGTAAGTACCAATCGCGATACCAAACAGCAGCGCAAAAGCAAAGCCGTTGATCATGGCACCGCCAATGGCATACAACACCATCAGGGTCAAAGCCGTGGTGAACGATGTCATAGTCGTACGGCTCAACGTCGTGGTAATCGCCTCATTGACTGCTTCATCAGTGGTCAGATCCCGCACTTTACGGAAGGTTTCCCGGATGCGGTCAAACACCACGATAGTATCGTTGATGGAATAACCAATCAGCGCCAGCACTGCCGCTAATACCGTCAAATCAAACTCTTTACCGGTAATCGAAAACACACCCATCGTAATAATGACATCGTGCATCAACGCAGCGACGGCGCCGACCGAAAAACGCCATTCAAAACGGGCGGCAACATAGATCAGAATGCCGACCATCGCCGCGAGCACCGCGAGGAAGCCGTCTTCTTTCAGTTCATCACCGACAGCCGAGCCAACCACATCAACCTTTTTCACCGTGACCGGAGTTTCCGCAGCTTTATTCACGGCTTCCAGGATTTGTTGACCAATCACCTTTTGCTCAACACCAGCACGCGGCGCAATCCGGATCATCACATCCTGACTACTACCGAAGTATTGAACTTGTGCGTCATGGAAGCCGCTTTCCCCCAATGCCGTCCGGACTTTGTCCAGATTTGCCTGTTGGTCAAATTGAACTTCAATCACAGTGCCGCCGGTGAAGTCCAGCCCCAGATTCAGCCCTTTGGTGAACAGACTGAATAACGAGCCCAGCACCAGAATGGTGGAGAAAATCAACGCATGCCACTTAAACCGCATAAAGTTCAGTGCATGTTTATAGGTAAAAATCCGTAGCATCTTTAACTCCTTAAATTGGCAGCTCAGCACCGCGGCGCTGGCCCCACACGGCGTTGACGATCAGACGGGTGATCACAACCGCCGTGAAAATTGAAGTCAGGATGCCAAGTGCCAGCGTCACCGCAAAGCCTTTGACCGGACCAGTCCCTACGCCAAACAGGATTAACGCAACCAGCAGCGTCGTGATGTTGGAGTCGGCAATGGTAGCAAAAGCGCGGTCATAGCCTTCATGGATAGCCTGCATCGCCGAGCGGCCATTGCCCAGCTCTTCACGGATCCGTTCATTAATTAACACGTTGGCGTCAACCGCCATACCGACCGTCAGCAGAATACCCGCCATGCCCGGCAACGTCAGCGTAGCGCCCGGGATCATCGCAATCATGCCGACCAGCAACACCACGTTACAGGCCAGCGCAATATTTGCCACCACGCCAAACCATTTGTAGTAGAACACCATAAAACCAACCACAGCCAGCATGCCCCACAGAATGGCGTTCATGCCGAGGTCGATATTCTCCTGGCCCAGGCTTGGACCAATGGTGCGTTCTTCCACGATTTGAATAGGCGCAATCAGAGCACCGGCGCGCAGTAACACCGCCAGATTCTGTGCTTCACCCGGCGCATCCAGGCCAGTGATGCGGAAACTACGGCCTAAACGGGCCTGAATAGTGGCAACAGACACCACTTCTTCTTTTTTCTCCAGAATGGTTTTGCCATCTGCATCTTTACGCGTGGTTGGTTTGTATTCGATAAAGACTGTGGCCATCGCCTTGCCAATCGCATCTTTCGTCGCGGCAGAGAAGCTGTTTCCACCTTTGGCATCCAGGTCGATATTGACCTGTGGCCGGCTGTATTCATCAAAACCAGCATTGGCACCGACGATATGGTTACCAGTTAACATGATGCGTTTTTGCAGCACCACCGGGTTGCCGGCACGGTCATAAAACAGCTGTGAGGAAGGAGGCACGCGGCCTGCGACAGCACTGACTGCATCTGCTGTTTCGTCCACTAAACGGAACTCAAGGGTCGCGGTTGCACCCAGAATTTCTTTCGCGCGGGCCGTATCCTGCACCCCTGGTAATTGCACGACAATACGCTCAGCGCCTTGACGTTGCACCAGTGGTTCTGCCACACCAATCGCATTGACGCGGTTACGAATGATGGTAATGTTCTGCGCCACTGCGTCTTCACGCAGCGCTTTGACTTTTGCTTCTGAGAAGCTGACGATCAGCGTGTTGTCCGGCGCATCGGTGTACACCATGTCACGGTCTTTTTCTGACAGTACTTTTTGCGCAGCCTTCACGTCTTCCGGTGTACGGAAGGTCAATACCACAGCTTGTTTCGGCAGATCAGCCGTGACGGAGCGGTAACGCACTTTGGCTTCACGTAAATCGGAGCGGTAACTCTGGACCAAATCGTTGACGTTTTTGTCCATTGCGGTTTTCATGTCGATTTCCATCAGGAAATGCACACCACCGCGTAAGTCCAGACCCAGCTTCATCGGTGACGCACCGATGCTGTCCATCCAGGCCGGTGTGGCCGGGGCCAGATTCAGCGCCGTAACGTATTTGTCGCCAAGCAGCTGTTCAATGACTTCGCGGGCTTTTAACTGGTCTTCAGTGGTCAGAAAACGCGCCAGTACCTGACCGTCTTCGAGCACGACACTTTTGCTGCTGATTTGCTTGGCAGTCAGCTCAGTGTTGATTTTTTCCACGACTTCAGCAGTGACTTCAGCACCACGGGTCGCATTAATTTGCAGCGATGGGTCGCTGGGGTAAATGTTGGGCAAGGCGTAGATAAAACTGACCACCATCACCACTACCACCAGCAGATAACGCCAGATTGAGTTTTGATTTAACACAGTAAATTCCTTCCGGGCTGCTTACAGCGATTTCATCGTGCCTTTCGGCAGTACGGCACTGATCGAGCCTTTTTGCACTGTCACTTCTGTCGTGTCGTTCAGCGCGATCACGACAAAATCTTTGTCTTCAGCGATTTTAGCAATACGGCCAACCAGGCCGCCTTGCGTGAGCACTTCATCACCTTTGGCCAGCGACGCCATCAGGTTTTTGTGCTCTTTCATCCGTTTGCTTTGCGGACGGAAAATCATGAAATAAAAGATCAGACCAAAAGCGGCCAGCATAATCACCAGATCTAAACCACCACCAGGCTGACCGGCAGCTGCAGTTTGTGCTTGTGCATCAGAAATAAAAAAACTCATTGTTATCCCCTTAGTTTTTAAAGCTTAATTTTAAATTTTATTCACTGACCGCCGCTGTGGTTTCAACGACAGGCACCGGAGCGTCCAACGCTGGTACTGTCAGACCACGACGAGCATAAAAATCGGTCACAAAGGCATCCAGTGTGCCTTGTTCTATCGCATTGCGTAACCCTTGCATTAACTTCTGATAATGGTGCAGGTTATGAATAGTGTTGAGCCGCGCGCCCAATATCTCATTACAACGGTCGAGATGATGGAGATATGCCCGCGAATAGTTTTTACAAGTGTAACAGTCGCAATTTTCGTCCAAAGGCGCGATATCGTCTTTGTATTTGGCGTTACGGATCTTAATCACACCGTTACTGACGAATAAATGACCGTTGCGGGCGTTGCGGGTTGGCATCACGCAGTCAAACATATCAATGCCCCGACGCACGCCTTCCACCAGGTCTTCCGGTTTACCGACGCCCATCAGATAACGCGGTTTATGTGCCGGCATTTTGTCAGTGGTGTGATTGAGGATTTTGATCATTTCATGTTTCGGTTCGCCGACCGACAAACCGCCGATAGCGTAACCATCAAAACCGATGTCTTCCAGGCCATTTAACGATACATCACGCAGGTTCGGATACATGCCGCCCTGAATGATGCCAAACAGCGCAGATGGATTGTCACCATGCGCGTCTTTACTGCGTTTGGCCCAGCGCAACGACATTTCCATCGATTTCTTTGCTTGCTGTTCTGTCGCCGGGTACGGCGTACATTCGTCAAAAATCATCACGATATCTGAACCTAAATCCCGCTGCACCTGCATCGAGCGCTCCGGCGTCAGTTGAATTTTTTCGCCATTCAGCGGTGAACGGAAAGTCACGCCTTCTTCTTTTATTTTGCGCAGTTCACCGAGACTAAACACCTGAAAACCACCGGAGTCAGTCAGGATTGGTTTGTCCCAGTGCATAAAATCATGCAGGTCGCCGTGTTTGCGGATGATTTCGGTGCCGGGGCGCAGCATCAGGTGAAAGGTATTGCCGAGGCAAATCTGCGCGCCGGTATCGGCCAGTTCTTCCGGCGTCATGCCTTTGACTGTGCCGTAAGTACCGACCGGCATAAAGGCTGGTGTATCAACCACGCCACGGGCAAATGTCATACGACCGCGCCGGGCTTTGCCGTCGGTTTTCATTAATTCAAATTTCATTGTGACCTCATTGGCCGGAAAAACAGTCCAGCCTTTTAAAAAACGTCCGATTGTAACAGAAAGCCGGCCTGATGTTGACAGCCCGACCCTGCAGCAATCAGAGGATTAACATCGCATCGCCATAAGAGTAGAACCGATACTGCTCGGCGATGGCTTCCTGGTATGCATGCATAATAATATCGCGGCTACACAACGCCGATACCAGCATAATCAGCGTCGATTCCGGCAAATGGAAATTGGTGATAAGCCCATCGACCACGGCAAACTGATACCCCGGATAAATAAAAATCTGTGTGTCGCCATAATAAGGCAGCAACGGCTGTCCCGCCTTTTTGGCAAATTGGGCCGCCGATTCCAGCGAGCGCACTGAGGTAGTGCCGACAGCAATCACCCGCTTGCCGCGTGCTTTACAGGCCTCGACCGCTACCACCACTTCCGGCGGCACTTCGATATATTCGGCGTGCATCTGATGCTCGAGAATATTATCAACCCGCACCGGCTGGAAAGTGCCAGCGCCGACGTGCAAAGTGACAAAAGCAAACTCTACGCCTTTGGCTTTGAGTGCTGCCAACAATGGCTCATCAAAGTGTAACCCGGCAGTTGGCGCTGCCACAGCGCCAGGTTTGGCGTTGTAGACCGTCTGATAACGCTCGCGGTCGCTTTCAGCATCAGGTCTGTCGATATAAGGCGGTAACGGCATATGACCGAGCCGCTCCAGCATCGCCAGCACCGGCTCGCTGGACAACAACGTCAATTCAAATAACTCACCGTGGCGGCAGGTCATTTCGACTTCAGCATCCTGCTCCAGGACTAAACGGTTGCCGGGTTTTGGCGCTTTACTGGCCCGGATATGCGCCAGAAAACGTTTGTCATCGAGCAGCCGCTCGACCAACACTTCCACTTTGCCACCGGAAGTCTTCTGGCCAAACAGCCGCGCCGGGATCACCCGGGTATTGTTAAACACCAGCAGGTCGCCCGGATTAATGGCATCCAGCACAGCTTTAAACTGCGTATGCTCAATGGCGCCACTCTGGCGCTGTAACTTCAGCAGCCGGCTGGCAGAACGTTCTGGTTGTGGGAAACGGGCAATTAGCTGCTCAGGCAGCTCAAAAGAAAAATCTGATTTTTGCATAGCAGGTCCGCTTTACTGACAAACTCTGGAATTGATGGGCGCGCGCCCGGCCGCACAGTCTACTGATCCGGTCGCTGTTTCTCAATGACCGGGAGCATCGATGAGGTTAAAAAGCTGATAGCAGCGCCTTCAGTTTATCGCTGCGCTGAGGCTTTTGGCTTACAGAAATAAAGGCAATTTCGCGGTGCACACTGGCGATGCTGTTCTATAATCGGAGCTGGCGCAGGACGCGCTTATACAGCACATCTGAACATACAGGGAGTCAAGATGGATATCTGGTTTAGTCTGATTTTATTCACCGCCAGTCAACTCATCCTCAGCTGGTACAGTTACCAGCTGGCCAGAGAAAAAGGTTATTCACCCCGTCTGTTTGCGTCGACCGGTTTGTTGCCGGTTTTTAATCTGTTTGCTCTGATGTTGCTGTTGTTATTGCCAGACCGGCGGCTGGCAGAACATCCTTTATATTTCAGTAAGTTCCGTCAGCGGCCATAGCGTCTGTTGGCTTCAGAGCGCCGTGTTGTCAGCACATTTTTGCTGCAATACTTCAGCAATCAAAGTCGCCATCAACCGGTAGTTGCGGGACTTACTGGATGTCGGCCGCCACGCGACGCCGATATCACGGGCTGCGCCGTTATTCGACGGTGCCTGAGTAATGAGTTCAGTGCCCTGCAACAAACCGCTGTTAATTGCCATCTGCGGCATAAAAGTCACACCAAGCTTGTTATTGACCATCTGCGTTAAGGTATGCAGGCTGGTGGCAAAAAACGGATTTACTTTGCGCGAATCCTCCAGCTCACAAGCTTTCACCGCATGACCAGTCAGGCAATGCTCACGCTCCAGCAAAAAAATACTTTCATCAGGCCACTGTGAAATATCCTGACTAAAACCGCGGTTTTGCCAGTCTTTATGCAGCACCAGTTTAAAGGCGTCCTGCGCCAGCACTTCTGTATGCAAAGCACCAGTTTCATAAGGCAACGCCAGCAGCACCATATCCAGCCGGCCTTCGGTTAAAGCCCTGAGCGAATTTTCCGAAGTGTCTTCGCGCAATAACAGCTGCAGCTCCGGATAACGCTGGCGGCTCAGCGCCATCACTTCACTAAGCACAAAAGGCGCAATAGTCGGAATACAACCGAGGCGGAATTGCCCGGTCATTGGCTTGCCCTGATTGCGGGCAAAATCAGCTAATTCTTCACATTGTTCAATGATATAACGCGCCTGACGCACCACATCCTCACCTAATGAAGTAAAGATAAAAGTCTTGTGATCACGTTCCAGTAGCTGGGCATCGATGGTTTCTTCCAGATTGGCAATCGCCGCACTTAAGGTAGACTGGCCGATGTAACAGGCGTCTGCCGCCCTGCCAAAATGTTGATGTTCGTGCAGAGCTAACAGATATTGCAGTTGTTTGACACTGGGCAGTCGTTTCATCATAAATTCCGTTATATCGATTGAATTATCTGCGAAGATAGCGATGACGATGCTAGTCCAGCGCCCGGCATGCTGCAACCTAAATGCGCCGGATACCGCTGATACTTTGGTCTGGATCAATCCCGACATTTTTTAACAACACGACGCGTTGTGTCTGATAACCACCTGTGGAAGTAGGTGGTTTAGGGCCGAAAATAAAAAACCGCCCGGAGGCGGTTTTTTCGGCACAGCAACGTTATGCCGCGCCAACAATCAGTTTGATGATGTAGAAGAACACAATCGACAGGAAAGCGCCGATTGGCAGTGTTACTACCCAGGACACAAAGATGTTGCGGATCACACTTAAATTCAGTGCTGCAATACCACGCGCCATACCAACACCTAACACTGCACCCACCAGCGTTTGAGTAGTAGAAATAGGCAAACCTAAACCAGATGAAATCACCACAGTACTGGCTGCAGCAATTTCAGCGGCAAAACCACGGCTTGGTGTCAGGTGCGTGATGTTAGAGCCAATGGTCTCGATAACCCGGGCACCAAAGGTCATCAGACCAATCACGATACCGACGGCGCCTAACGGCAGTATCCACCAGGCCAGCGACACTTTATCCAGAATTTGACCACCGGATTCAATGACACCAACCACAGCAGCCAAAGGACCAATGGCGTTAGCAACGTCATTAGAACCGTGGGCAAAAGCCATACAACAAGCGGTGAAAATCATCAGAATACCGAAGATTTTTTCTACGTTGTTAAAGTGCATTTCTTTGTCCGCTTCCGGGTCGATTTTGACCCGGCTGATGGCTAATTTACCAATCAGACCGGCAACCACAGCTATAGCGATACACAGCAGGAAACCTTCAGTGTCGGTCAGGTGCAGACCAACGTGTTTCAGGCCTTTGGTCACGGTAACAAAAGCCATGATAAAGGCAGCAAATACCATGTAATAAGGCACAAACTTTTTCGCTGCAGCCAACGGATTGTCAGTATCAAAAATCAGGCGCTGGGCACTCATAAACAGCAGGTAAGCTAATACACCTGCCAGCATTGGGGTGATCACCCAACTACCAACGATACCGCCGACTTCATCCCATTTAACCGATTCGATACCAACACCGACGGCAGAGAAACCGATGATAGCACCAACGATTGAATGCGTGGTAGACACCGGCCAGCCGTAATAAGTAGCCACTAACAGCCAGGTACCGGCCGCCAGCAATGACGCGATCATGCCGTAGGCCAACAGTTCAGGCACAGGCGCAAACACTGCAGAATCAACAATGCCATTGCGAATGGTTGAGGTCACTTCACCACCGGCAAAAAACGCACCAGTGAATTCAAAAATAGCTGCGATAACAATTGCTTGCTTAATTGTTAATGCTTTGGAACCAACAGATGTTCCCATTGCGTTGGCGACGTCATTCGCGCCCACGCCATATGCCATGATAAAGCCAAACAGTGCGGCGACAAACACCAGCACCTGGCCATATTGAGCCAGAATTTCCATGATTGATTACCCTTTACGCTTAACGAGCCAGCATGATTTCAAGACGTGAACCTACCCGCAGGGCAGTGTCGGCCAGATCGCCAACCCATTCCAAAGTGCGGTACAGGAACATCACATCGACCGGATTCAGCGTGTCTTCCGCTTTGCGCACGTACTTACGCAGGCTGATTTGCATCTGGTCGGTGTCGTGCTCAATCTCGTCGATTTTTTCGACCATTTTGACCACCAGGTCTACTTCACGGCCGCGGAAACCAGTTTCCAGCAGCTCGTCCAGCTCGTTGATTGCTTCACATGCCAGAGCGACTGCATCGATACAACGTTGCAGATAGGCATTGAACTCTTGTTGGATAGGAGCCGGAATTTCCAGCTCGCGGCCTAACACACGGCCGGTGATGTCTTTTGCTTTGTTGGCGATTTTGTCTTGCTGAGAGACCAGCTCCAGAATATCGGTGCGATCAACCGGCAAGAACAAACCTCTTGGCAGGTGTACGCGAATGTCGCGTTTTAAATTGTCAGCTTCTTTTTCTAAGCTGACGATAACTTTTCTTACTTCCGCTGCAGTAGTCCAATCCTTGATGTATACCGCCGCGAAAAACGGCAGTAACTGCTCGCTGGCCGCCAGGACCTTACGAATATGTTCTTCAATTGGTTTAATTGGAGATTTTGCGAAAACAGCCAAAAATGCACTTGGCATAGCTTTGCCTCTTGGTTTTGTAGTGGACGAAAGTCGGCGCGTATTTTACTGCAACACAACGGTAATAAAAACGCGATCATGCAGATAAAACGCCAAAGCCGGCAGTTATTTTGCACCCTGCCGGCTTGACTTCTGCGAATATCAGCGCTTATTCAGCGAAAATTCAGCTCCGGGCATTTTGCTCCAGACTGTCTTCATCACTGTGGCGCACATCCCGGCCTTTCACAAACGAAATCACATATTCGGAGATATTTTTGCAGCGATCACCAATGCGCTCCAGCGCACGGGCTGACCACAACACGTTCATGATTTTGGGGATTGAACGCGGGTCTTCCATCATGTAAGTCATCAGCTGTCGCGTGATAGCTTCATATTCCCGGTCGACCTTTTTGTCTTCTTTATAAACCGCCAGCGCTGCTTCAACATCCATCCGGGCAAAAGCGTCCAGCACATCATGCAGCATCTGTGCGACATGACGGCCCATGTTCTCCAGATTCACCAGCAAATCCTGCTGCGCACTGCTGAAAGATTCCAGCGCCACTTTGGCAATCCGCTCTGCTTCATCACCAATGCGTTCTAAGTCAGAAATTGCTTTGATAATCGTCAGGATCAACCGCAAATCACTGGCGGCCGGCTGGCGTTTGGCGATGATGCGCGTGCACTCAGCATCAATTTTGATTTCCCAGTCGTTAACCAGCAAATCATTGGCTATGACCTGCTGCGCCAGTTCGGCATTGCTACCGGCAATCGCATTCAGTGCATCAGAAAGCTGCTGCTCAATCAGGCCACCCATCGCCATAATGTGGTTACGGATCTGTTCAATTTCGTCATTGAACTGGCTGGAAATATGTTTGGTTAAATTCAGTTTATCCATAAAAACCTCTGCTTAAGTCGGGTGATTAACCAAAACGGCCAGTGATGTAGTCTTCAGTCTGCTGTTGCGACGGATTGGTAAACATCTTGTTGGTCGCATCATATTCCACCAGATTGCCCATATACATAAAGGCAGTATAGTCGGACACCCGCGCAGCCTGCTGCATGTTGTGGGTGACGATGACGATGGTGAAACGCTCTTTCAGTTCGTTGATTAACTCTTCAATTTTTAACGTCGAAATCGGGTCCAGTGCTGAAGCCGGTTCGTCCAGTAACAATACTTCCGGCTCGATCGCGATAGCGCGGGCAATAACCAGACGCTGCTGCTGACCACCAGACAAACCAAAGGCGTTGTCGTGCAGACGGTCTTTGACTTCGTTCCACAGCGCAGCACCTTTTAACGAGGTTTCCACCACTTCGTCCAGCACACGGCGGTCATTAACGCCTTGCAGGCGCAGGCCATAAGCGACGTTTTCATAAATGGTTTTTGGGAATGGATTTGGCTTCTGGAATACCATGCCTACCTGACGACGCAGCTCGGCAACATCGACGGCTTTGTCATAAATGTTCTGGCCGTCCAATAAAATTTTGCCTTCGATGCGGCAGATGTCGACCAGGTCATTCATCCGGTTAAAGCAACGCAACAGCGTCGATTTACCACAACCTGAAGGGCCGATAAAGGCCGTCACGCGTTTTTCCGGGATCTGCATATTGATGGTTTTCAGCGCTTGCGATTCACCGTAATACAGACGCAAGTCATTGACTTCCAGCTTGATTTTTTCATCTGCCAGATTCAGCTCACTGTAGCCGTTCAGAATTTGTTGTGTGGTCATACGTCAGTTCACTCTTAATATTCGGTTCTGGTTCTGAGCGGGACGCTTTGCGCCCCGCCGGCTGGTGCCTGTCGGCACCCCTCGGATCTTTGGATGCTAGTCAGATTCGCTGCGATACTTTTCCCGCAGTTTATTGCGCAAATGAATGGCCGCCATATTCAGCACCACAATCAGCAGCACCAACACTAAGGCCGTGGCGTACAGCAGTGGTCGCGAGGCTTCAACGTTCGGGCTCTGGAAGCCAACATCGTAAACATGGAAGCCTAAGTGCATGATTTTCTGGTCTAAATGCACAAATGGGAAGGTAGCGTCGACCGGTAAAGTCGGTGCCAGTTTCACCACGCCCACCAGCATCAGCGGTGCCACTTCACCGGCAGCGCGGGCAATCGACAAAATCAGCCCCGTCATCATCGCCGGCGTCGCCAGCGGCACTACCACTTTCCATAAAGTCTCAGATTTGGTGGCACCCAGCGCCAGACTGCCCATCCGGATGGTACTTGGAATTCGCGACAAACCTTCTTCAGTCGACACAATCACCACTGGCAGCGTTAACAGCGCCAGCGTCAGCGAGGCCCAGAACAAACCTGGCGTACCAAAAGTCGGCGCCGGTAATTTTTCCGGGTAAAACAGCGCATCAATATTGCCGCCCATGATGTAGACAAAGAAGCCCAAACCAAACACGCCGTACACAATCGAAGGTACACCGGCCAGGTTATAAACCGAGATGCGGATAATTTTCAGCATAGTGCCTTGTTTGGCATACTCACGCAGGTAAATCGCCGCCAGCACACCAAATGGCGTGACGATAATCGACATCAGGATCACCATAGTGATAGTGCCGAAAATCGCCGGGAAAATACCGCCTTCAGTGTTGGCTTCACGCGGGTCGTCACTGAGGAAATTCCAGATAGACACCACGTAGTGCACCGATTTGTCGAGCAACGACATCTGGTTCGGCATATGGGCATGCACAATATTGGACAGACTGATAGTCAGCTCTTTACCTTCGGCAGTAACGACTTTCAAGCTGTCGCGTTTGGCCTGTGCGTACAAATCTTCCAGCTTTTGCTGCAGCTGCGCATACTGCGCATCCAAAGCGGCCTGTTCTTCTGTAGCCTGCTGCGCATACTGGCTGATTTCGGCTGCGCTCGCGCCCTGTAATTCCATGGTGCGTTTGCCTAGCCGCAGCGCTTCCAGTGCCTTGTTGATTTTACCGATATCACCTTTTTCGATATCGGTGATCTCATCATGTAAATCATTGGCACGTGCCATGGCTTCTTGTAACGCCGGCCATAAGGCTTCGCCTTCAGCCAGCACTTTATCCTGCTGCAACAATTGCTGCGGGAAGCCGTAGAAATTCCCCCACTCGCGCCGTTCAATCACAATGGCGTTGGCAGGTTTTTCCCAACCGCTCAGGTCGTGGTCCAAAAACCAGGCGAAATCACGGCCATAGACGTCGCGGTTACCTAATTTCAGTAAATGCCGGGCATAACTTTCGGCATTGTCCGGCAGTGCAACGCCTGAATCTTTTAGCGTGACCGCACTGACTAATTCAGTACGGACATGTTCTGCTAACAGCGTTTTTTTACTGCCATCGGCCTGTACCGCTTCAACCCGTTGTAAATCCGCCGGCCAGAAATGGCTACCGCCCTGCACGGCAATCAGCCCCAATACGCCAATCACCATCACCAGACACAAAGCGATTGCGCCGGCGTTTAACCAAATCCACGGAGTTCCCGTTTTAAACCAAGCTCTCATGCCGTTCACTCCGAATTACAGATTACTGAAGCGTTGACGTAACCGCTGACGAATCACTTCAGCCAACGTGTTGAAAATAAAGGTAAAGACAAACAGCACCAACGCCGCCAGGAATAAGACGCGGAAGTGGGTACTGCCTACAGCTGTTTCCGGTAACTCCACTGCGATATTGGCGGATAAGGTGCGCATGCCTTCAAACAGATTGAAGTTGACCACAGGGCTGTTCCCGGTCGCCATCAACACAATCATGGTTTCACCGACGGCGCGGCCAAAACCCACCATCACAGCAGCAAAAATGCCAGGGCTTGCAGTTGGTAACACCACGCCCATCATGGTTTGCCAAGGTGTAGCACCCAACGCTAACGAGCCTTGGGTCAAATGGCGCGGTACGTTAAACACCGCATCTTCGGCAATTGAGAAGATATTCGGAATGACGGCAAATCCCATGGCAATCCCAACCACCAGAGCATTGCGCTGGTCATAGGTGATGCCGTTGTCAGTAAACCACTGGCGCAGGCTGCCGTTGAAAAACAGCTGATCAACCGCCGGGCTTAAACTGACACACAACCAGATAAAGCCGATGATCATCGGGATCAGGATCACAACTTCCCAACCCAGACCAAACCGCTCGCGCCAGCTGCGCGGGACAAAGCGCCACAAATACGCCGTCAGCACCATCATCAGCGGCAACAACAGCAGGATGGCAAACACCGCGCTTAAGTATTTTTCGACAAAAGGCGCCAGCCACAAACCAGCAAGGAAACCCAGGATCACCGTTGGCAGTGCCGCCATAATTTCAATCGTCGGTTTGACCTTGCCGCGCAGTTTCGGCGTCATGAAATAGGCGGTGTACAGTGCGCTCATGATGGCCAGCGGCGTGGCGAACAACATCGCAAACAACGCAGCTTTTAAAGTACCCAGTGCCAGCGGCACCAGGCTCATTTTGGCTTCAAACTCGTCAGAGCCAGAAGACGCCTGCCAGATATAGTCTTTTTCGCCACGGCCTTCGTACCAGACCTCATTCCACATCGCTTTCCAGCTGACATCAGGATGGGCGTTTTCCAGCGCAAAACGCTGCACTTTGCCGTCGCCGGCAAAAGCCAGTAACGCCGTGTTAATCGGGCTGATAGCAATGCGTTCAAAGCTTGTACCTTCCACCAGTGGTTCCAGCGACAAGGTGCGGGCGGAAGTGCCGTAGTGAATACCCAAATGGCCTGAGGTATCCAGTGCCAGGAAACCTTTGCGCGAATACTCAGGTTCGATCTGGCGAATGGCCGCCGGGTGCTGTGCAAAATCACGGATATGTTTTAAGTGGAAATTATTATGTTCATCGCGCACCAGGAACCACTGACTCAGGCTGCCATCTGAACCGCCGACAATCAGCGATACAGCACCAACCAGAAATTCCACTGCACTGACCTGCTGACCTGTTGCCACCGCATTGACGGCTTCAACATAACGCGCCTGCGCCGGATCTGTGACATCGTAATAGTGAATCTTCTCGTTGCCTTCGGCGATAAACAGGTTGTGTAACGTCGTATCCAGTAAAATCCGGCTGACATTTTTTGGCGCATCCGGCAGCGGATAATCAGTGCGCACCAGCGTGGTTTCACCGGTCATAAACTCGGTCTGGGCTTCAAACACATGGTAACTCAGCTTGCCGTCGGCGCTGAAAGCAACCAGCGCAGTGCCGGCACTGCCTTCCTGCACCGCCAGACTTTTCAGCGCCTGGCCCGGATTTAAATCCAACGGCGCTTCGCCAAGCGGATAAGTCACCACCGGCACTACTTTGCGTTTGTCGTTCGGGTAGCTCAGGTTGTATTCGTGTTTAATCACCAGCGCCTGACCATTTGACAAACCCAGCGCCAGTAAACCAGAGCGTGGCTCACCACGGGCAAAAGCCGAAATCGTCGTGTCGGCAGGCAATGCCAGCTGAACTTTTTCACCGGCAGCGCCTGTCATCGCATCAAAGAACTGCAACTCGCCGCTGGCTGAAACATTTAAGCCAACTTCGCTGTAACGTTCCAAGTTGGTATACAGCGGTTTATCGCTGTTGATTTGATAACTCTGTTCCGGTTCGACACTGGCCGAAGAAAAAATCGGTCCGACTTCGGAGAACAGATAAATGAAAATAGTCGCAAAGGCTGCGACTACGCTGATGCCGGCAAAGGCGATGCCGTACTTGGACATTTTGTCTTTAAAACTGCGCCAACGGCGCAGACGGGCCCGTTTCTCGCCACTTGGCAATAAAGATTGCCTTGCAGTGACTGGGGCTGACGTGGAGGTCTGTTGCATGTTTACACATCCAGGACTGACTTTTCGGATGCTGCAAAGCTTAGATGAGTTTTATGTCAGAAATATTACAAAGAGATTTTTTGTCATAATTTGGCAATATTCAGGCTTTTACTGCTGAGATGCTGAGCAAGCACTCAGGCTATCAGCCCAAAGAGAAAAGGCGCCCGCAGGCGCCTCTGGCAACAACTGATATTTATTTGATACCGAGCTCAGCCAGTACTTTGGCCGCAACTTTGTTTGGTACCGGCACATAACCGTCACGCACCACGATTTCCTGACCGCGTTTTGATAACACCAGTTTGATGAACTCGCGTTCCATCGGCGTCAGCTCTTTGTTCGGGTGTTTATTCACATAAACAAACAGGAAACGCGACAGTGGATATTTACCATCTAACGCGTGGTCAGCTGTTGGTTCAACAAATGGCTGGCCTTCTTTTTTCGCCAGTGGCAGCGGACGTACACCAGAGGTGACATAACCGATACCTGAATAACCGATACCATTGATCGATTCGCTGACGCCTTGTACTACTGATGCAGAACCCGGCTGTTCATTGATGCTGGATTTGAAGTCGCCTTTACACAGCGCGTGTTCTTTGAAATAACCATAAGTGCCTGAAACTGCGTTACGGCTATACATGGTGAAGTCACGGTTTGCCCAGGCGCCGTCCAGACCTAACTGGCCCCAGCGGGTCACGTCTTCTTTGTAACCGCATTTACGTGTGGCAGAGAACACAGCATCAACCTGCGCCATGGTCAGGCCTTTGATTGGGTTGTCTTTATTGACATAAACCGCCAGTAAATCCACTGCAACCGGCACTGCTGTTGGCTTGTAGCCATATTTAGCTTCAAATGCCTGAATTTCACTTGGCTTCATGGCACGGCTCATCGGGCCGAAGTTTGCGGTCCCTTCAGTCAGCGCTGTTGGTGCAGTTGAAGAACCGGCGCCCTGGATCTGAATGTTCACATTTGGGTACAGTTTGCGGTAATCTTCAGCCCACAGCGTCATCAGGTTGTTCAGCGTGTCTGAACCGATGCTGGAGATGTTGCCTGATACGCCAGAGGCTTTCTGGTACTCAGGTAATGCCGGGTCGACTTTAGTCACCGCGGCGGCTTGAAAACTGAATGTTGCAGCAACCAGCGCCGCAGTCGATAAAATTTTAAAAGTTTTCACCTTAAAGTCCTCTTGTTGGCATTCGCAGGCCTGTGCCTGAAGTTCACGCTTCGCATCATATGGCGTAAATATGACACTATTATGACGAAAAAATACCCGGCGCAAATTCCTGGAAAATCGGTCAGTGGTGTTGTGTTTTTAAGGCGACTGGCTATAGTTTTGGCAGGCTGGGCGCCCGGACGGATTTCAATTCGTAGCAGGGTCAAGCCCGCTCCATAACAAAAATTATATTTTTTAATGATATATATTTCACGCTGAATCTCGTTAACAGCGATGTACATAACAAGGAAATGCGCTATGAAGCAGTTGGTTTTAACGCTGATTGGTCAGGATAAAGCCGGCCTGGTCGAACAGCTTGCGACGTTAATTGCCGAATATCACGGCAATTGGACGGCCAGTAATCTCAGCCACCTGGCGGGTTACTTCGCCGGGATTTTACAGGTTGAAGTGGCAGAACAACATGTTGCGGCCTTGACCGCAGCTTTGCAGCAAATGAAGGATCTGGATATCCGCGTACAGCATGGGGTGGACTCCCGCGTTAATCAGCAAAAACTGCTGCGTTTTGTCATCACCGGCAACGACAGACCGGGCATAGTGCGCGAACTGTCATCAGTGATCAAACACAAAGGCACCAACATCATTCATTTTGAAAGTTCAAAACAAAGTGCGCCAAACTGGGGCGTGCCTTTGTTTAATGCCATTGCCACAGTTGAATTGCCGGAAGGGCTGAACAAAGATGAAGTAGTACGGGCGCTGGAAGATATAGCGTCTGACGTCATGGTCGATGTGGAAAATCTGAACTGACCCGCTTTGTGCCCGCAATAGCCCGTGCATCTTCAGACGTGACGGGCTATCTTATTCATAAATCTTTCATCAAACTGCCATAGATTAAGCGCAGACCCTCCCCCGCTGTGATGGAATTGGTATGGAATTACAAAGCAATGCAGAACACCCGACTCATTTTTTCCCGAAAGAACTGAGCTGGCTCGCCTTTAACGAACGTGTGTTACAGGAAGCGGCTGATGAACGTAACCCATTGATTGAACGGCTGCGCTTTCTCGGGATTTATTCCAATAACATGGATGAGTTTTACCGGGTGCGGGTGGCGGACGTAAAACGTCGCATCATGCTACAGAAATACCATGAAGAAGATGCCAGCCAGACTGAACATTTATTAAAGCAAATTCAGCAATTTGTCTTACGTTTAGGCGCAAAGTTTAATGCGATCCACATGGACCTGCAGTTGGGTTTACGCAAGCACAATATCGAATTTATCGACCAGCATAAGCTGAATGAATCCCAAAGCGCCTGGGTAAAATCCTATTTCAAAGAAAAAGTGCTGCGGCATATTTCACCTATTCTGCTGTCGAATGAACATCTGCAGCTGTCAAAACGGCTGGAAGATAATGCGACTTATCTGATGGTCGAAATGACCGGCAAAGGCAAACCCGAATACGCCATAGTGCAGGTGCCGACCGATGATGTGTCGCGGTTCCTGGAGCTGCCGATCGCGCTGAACCGCACCAAACGCAAAGGCCGCTACCGGCATCAGTTTATGATGCTCGATGACGTGATCATTCATTGCCTGCATGATTTGTTCGCCGGTTTCTTTGATTTCTGCGACATTCAGGCCTATTCGATGAAACTGACCAAAGACGCCGAATATGACTTGAGTGAATCGCTGGACCAGAGCCTGCTCGACAAAATGTCGCACGGCATCCGGCAGCGGTTGGAATCTGAGCCAGTACGTTTGGTGTATGACGTCTCGATGCCCGAACATATGCTGAAGATTTTACGCAAACTGCTCGGCGCTAATACCTTAGATGCGCTGATCCCGGGCGGGCGCTACCGCAACTTTAAAGATTTTATCAGCTTCCCTTATACCGGCCACGCCAGCCTGGAGTTTCCACCGCTGCCGCCGTTGCCAAGCCCTGATTTTGAGCAATACAACACCACTTTTGACGCTATCCGTAATCACGATGTATTGCTGCACTACCCTTACCATAACTTTACCTATTTCACCGAATGGGTCCGGCAAGCGTCTTTTGACCCGAAAGTGAAGTCGATCAAAATGACCATGTATCGGGTGGCAAAAAATTCCCGCGTGATCCATTCGTTATTGGATGCTGTGCGCAACGGCAAAAAAGTCACCGTTGTCGTTGAGCTCAAAGCACGCTTTGACGAAGAAAACAACATTCAGTGGGCACGACGCATGACACAGGCCGGCGTCCAGGTAGTATTTGGCCTGACCACACTGAAAATTCACTCCAAACTCTGCATTATCAGCCGCGAAGAAAAAAGCGGTCTGGTCAAATATGCCCATATCGGCACCGGCAATTTCAACGAAAAAACTGCCCGGATTTATACCGATATGAGTCTGTTTACCTGCCACACGGAGATTTGTGACGAAGTCGATCAGGTGTTTGAGTTTGTCGAATACAGCTATAAGCCATTTGTATTCAAACACTTAATTGTGTCACCTACCTGGAGCCGCCCTAAGCTGAATAACCTGATCCAACGGGAAATAGACTTTGCTTTGAGCGGGCGCAAAGCAGAGATCCTGTTAAAACTGAATAATCTGGTCGATGACCCTATTGTTGAGATGCTGTATAAAGCCAGCCAGGCTGGGGTTAAGGTGCGTATTATTGTGCGCGGCATGTGCTCACTCATTCCGGGCATCCCAGGTAAAAGTCACAATATCAAGGTTATCAGCGTGTTAGACCGTTATCTGGAACATGCGAGGGTCTATCAGTTCTTTAATGGCGGTGATATTGATTTGTATCTGTCATCGGCCGACTGGATGACGCGTAATATTGAACAGCGGGTTGAAGTGGGCGTGCCGATCTATAATGCGCGGATTAAACAACAAATTATGACGATCCTGGATTTGCAGTGGAATGACAATGTCAAAGCCCGGCTTATCGACAGCGATCAGAGCAACCCCTATGTCAAAAGGGGCAACAAAAAAAGTATCAGGTCTCAGCAGGCGATTTATGACTATCTCGCCAGTCAGCAGCTGGGACCGACTATTCAGGCAGATTTATGACCCATTTGACGCCCAATGCATTGTCAGCCGCAGAACTCATCGCGGCTGTTGACCTTGGCTCGAACAGTTTCCATCTGGTGATAGCGCGTATCGTCGACGGCGCGTTACAACTGCTGCACCGGGAAAAACAAAAAGTGCAGCTGGCCGATGGGCTGGATGAACAACAAATGCTCAGCGACGAAGCGATGCAACGCGGCCTCAGTGTATTGCGCCAATTCGCCGAGACGTTAAAAGATATGCCGCCGCAGGCAGTGCGGGTGATTGCCACCTACACCCTGCGGCGCGCCAAAAATAGTGCCCGCTTTTTACAGCAAGCCCAGGCTATTTTCCCCTTTCCGATTGAAGTCATCGCCGGTCAGGAAGAAGCCCGGCTGATTTATCAGGGTGTGGCACACTTCGAAACTTATACCGGTCAGCGCCTGGTCATCGATATTGGCGGCGGCAGCACTGAATTTGCCATCGGCGTGGATTTTCAGCCGCTGAAACTGGCAAGCCGCAATATGGGCTGTGTCAGTTTTGCCAAGTTTTTCTTCCAAAAAGGCAAAATCAGTCCAAAGCGTTTTGAGCGCGCCTTGTTACTGGCCGAACAGGAACTGGAAAATATCTACACCGGCTACAAAGCCACCGGCTGGCAGCAAGCGGTTGGCACTTCCGGCACCATCAAAACCATTAAAGACATCGTCAGTGGTCTCGGCTGGCATCCGCATGTGATTCGGCTGGAACACCTGGAAAAACTGCAACAACTGCTGCTGCAGGTAGAGCAATGTGAAGATTTAAATCTGCCTGGCCTGACTGAAGATCGCAAACAACTGCTGGCACCTGGTCTTGCGATTTTATTGGCATCCTTCCGGATGCTTGGCATTGATGAGATGGTCTATGTCGATGCTGCGCTGCGTGAAGGTGTGTTGTATGAAATGAGTGACCGCCTGCAGCATCAGGATATCCGCCAGCATACCATCCAGAGCCTGATTAAAAGATACGCTATCGACACTGAACAGGCTGGCCGGGTCAGTCAGACCGTGGAGGTTTTGTGGCAACAATGTCATGCCGCCTGGCAGCTTAGCGAAGAGTGGCATCAACTGCTGTTATTTGCCTGTTATGTCTATGAGATTGGCCTGCAGATTAATTCGTCCAGCGTGCAGCGCCACAGTGCGTATATTCTGAATAACGCCAATTTGCCCGGGTTTAATCAGGAACAGCAGCGGGTGCTGGCGTCTTTAGTGCGTTATCACCGGCGCAAGATTAAACCAGACGATGTCTCGGCGTTTTATTTGTACCAGCAGGCCGACTTTTATCATGCGTTGACGATTTTCCGCCTGGCCGTGCTTTTGAATCAAAAGCGCCGCGAGGACATAGTGCCGACATTCAGTTGTATCGCCCAACCGGCCGAGCTGACATTGCTACTGCCAGAAAGCTGGTATCAGCAGCACACAGTGCTCGCCGCGGACCTTCGCACTGAACAGCAATTCTTAAAACGCGCTGGTTTGACGCTGCAGTGCCCGGGACTGCCGGAACTGACCGAAGACAATTAATAATGGATATAATTTTGGGCAGGGCGGGCTGCAGATCAGCCCGCCTTTGCTGTTATGGTTTTGTTGTGGTGTTCGTTGTTGCCGCGTCCGCCGGCAAGTCGCTGACTGTCACCACACCGCCCCTGTTGATGTGATTAATCCGCAGCTCGCGCATCCGTTGCAGCTGGTCTGACGAATACAATCCTACATCATCCACTTTACCAATCCAGCTTGACGCGGCATCTGGCATATTGCGAATGTCCAGAATGGCCGCTCTGTTGATATGCGCAGCGCTGCCATAACTGCGGCTACTGCCATGAATATCAGTCACGGTCCAATCGTTAATATCAGTCACCAGCAGCTCAGCTTCGGCCAGCAAAGGCTGTTCAGCATCCTGCAAAAAGCCTTTGATGTGCTCACGCAGGTCAGACTGAAAATCGGGAAAATATCCGGCATTGCGCTGATAAAACCCGGCGACTCTGAAACTGTTGCGATCCGGATAAGTCCCACGGTTCGAGTTAATAAAATCAAAAGCATTGAGCTTCAAAGCCCGCATCACATTTTCGCCGGTATAGGCGTGCTTGCGAATGCTGGGACTACCAATGTAGCCCTGATACAATCCATATAACACCAGTGGCTGGTCCGGAAAATTAACCTTGAGCACCGCATGCTGGATATCATCCAGACTAAGCGCTACCCCTTCAATCTGCATGGTTTTACGGGCGAGCAGCCCATCCGGCGCCAGTACATAGTCTTTCAGGTTCTTGCGCGGATAAATCTGATTGATCTCATCAATCACCACCAGATTGTACAGATTCAGCCAATACGCCAGTTGTACCTTTTGATTTAACTGATTGAGCCGGATACTGGCTGGTATGGCTTCCAGGCTTTTGCGGATTTCGGTCACTGCAGCGCGCAGTTCAGGTTTTTTATGGAATTCTTCAAAATACAACTTATTGCCGGCGTTGATGGTCAGCACATTAAAATTGTTTTTTAGGCGGGTATTTACTGTGGCAGTTGAGGCGGAAGACTTTTTTCGACTCGGTGGGCCCGACATCAGCACCGCTTGTTGCAGCAGGTGGTCCACATCATCGTAGCGGATTTGGATTTGTGATTGCTCGTCCGAGCCAAACCAATGCTCCGGCAATTCCGCCGCTGGCAGCGCAGTGCTGGCCACTGCGCTGAACAAACTGGCAATCAACAACACTCTTTTCATTGAAACTCCTTTTCCAATGCTTTATTACAGATAATTTATTGCCCGGATTTATCGTTGTTTTGCCCGGACTCGGTTTTCTTCGCCGCTTCTGCTTCGGTTAAATCCGTCACTGTCACCACGCCACCACGGTTTTCATGATTAAATTTCAACTCTTTGAGCTTTTGCACCTGATCAGCAGAGAAGCGGCCATAAGTCACAGATTTCGCCTGTACCGTGCTTGCCATCAGTTCCAGATTGGCAACTTCCTCCGAGCCCGCCATTGTCTCGCCCTGCGCGAAAGCACCTAACAAAGCTGCATCGTTCGTCGCTGCGCCACCGCCATAATTACGGCTGGTGCCATAGATATCCGTCACAGTCCAGTCGTTAATGTCAGCAACCAGCGTTTGTGCTTCGTCCAACAGCGGAATCTCATCTTCCCGTAGGTATTCTCTTAAGTGACTGCGTAAATCGGTGGCAAAATCGGGAAAATAACTGGCGTTGCGCTGATAAAAACCGGCAACCCGGAAGGTTTTGCCATTGGGATAAGTGCCGCGGTTGGTATTGATAAAGTCATTGGCATTAAACTGCAGCGAACGGTTCAGATTGGCACCGGTGTAGGCGTATTTACGGATGCTGGGGCTGCCGATATATCCCTGATACAAGCCATAAATCACCAGCACATCATCCGGGTATTTTTGTTGTAATACGCCGTACTGAATGTCATTGAGGCTTAGTTGTACGCCACCAGCGTTGACCAGCTTGCGGGTCAATAAACCGTCTTTACCAGTGACAAAATCCTCCAAATCTTTTTTCGGATAGATTTTGTTGATTTCATCGATCACCACCACGTTGTATAAATTCAGCCAAAAGGCGATTTGTTCTTTTTTACTGAGCGAATTCAGTGGGATCTCTGCGGGAACTGACTCCAGGCTGGCACGGATTTTACTGACTACCGCCGCCATTTCTGGTTTCTTTTTAAACTCTTCGAACATGATGCGGTTGCCGGCATTGGTCGTCAAAGTGTTGTAATTGTTTTTCAGCCGGGTACTGACAGTTGCAGATGAAGCTTTGGATTTCTTCCGGCTTGGCGGGCCAGACATCAGCACTGCAGAATCCAGTACAAAATCCAGGTCGCTGTAACTAATGGTGATGGTAGAATCCTGGGCTTCGCCCTGCCAGGCTTCCGGTAACACAAAATCGCTTGCAGCTGCCGCGCAGGACAGCACTGTCAGCGACGCGAACACAAGGTAAGCTTTCCACATTTTTGTTCTCCTTTTTGCCAGTGCTGGCATCACCATAGGTGAATATTTCGGCGAGCTCAACTTTTAAACTTCTTTAAATTCACATTTTTTTAGCTAAAAATCCGGCTACTTTGTAAACCCCGGACTGAGCGCCGGATTTATCCGTCGCAGCGGTTGTCTGGCGGTTGGCAAGCGGCTGATTTCCCGCTAAGTTAACGCTGTCCCTTTTTTCTTCTATCAGGAATTGATATGCGTTTTTTGCTTTCCGCCCTGACCATCGCACTGACCGCGCAGGCCCAAGCCGCCGATGTGAAAACGGCCCTGACGCCGGCAATTAGTGCCGTGATGCCACAAGTGATCAACTGGCGTCGTGATTTACACCAACATCCGGAACTGTCGAACCGGGAAAAACGCACCAGCGCACTGGTGGCGGCTGAACTGAAAAAACTCGGCCTCGAAGTCCAAAGCGGTATCGCCCACACCGGGGTAGTGGCGATTTTAAAAGGCGCCAAACCGGGAAAATTAGTAGCGCTGCGCGCCGATATGGATGCTTTGCCGGTTAAAGAGCAAGTGGACCTGCCTTTTGCCTCCAAAGCAGTGGCTGAATTTAACGGTCAGCAGGTTGGTGTGATGCATGCCTGTGGACACGATGCACACGTCGCGATGTTATTGGGTGCAGCGACGGTGCTGAGCCAGCACAAAGCGCAGCTGGCCGGTGATGTGATGTTTATTTTCCAGCCGGCCGAAGAAGGCCCACCGCCAGGAGAAGAAGGCGGCGCCAAGCTGATGCTCAAAGAAGGGATTTTTGCTAAACGCAAACCCGATGCGATTTTTGGCGTGCATGTCTGGCCAGGTCCTGCCGGACAGTTACAGGTCAAACCTGAAGGCATTATGGCGGCAGCGGACAGTTTCGAAATTACCGTCAAAGGCGTGCAGGTACATGGCTCCAGCCCGTGGCGCGGCATTGACCCGGTTGCAGTCACAGGTCAACTCATTACCGCTTTACATCAAATTCCGGCCCGGCAGCTCGATGTCACACAAGCGCCGGCAGTGATGTCGATTGGTCAGGTCCACGGCGGGGTGCGCTGGAACATTATCCCGGATGAAGTCAAACTTGGCGGCACTATCCGCACCTTTGACCCGGCGATGCGCGAGCAGCTCATCAGCAAAATGCAGCACACCAGCGAACATATCGCTGCGGCCAGCGGCGCCACGGCGCATTTCCATTCGCAAAGTTTTGCTGCTGTAACCTGGAACCACGCCGGCCTGACTGAATGGGCTATGCCGTCGCTGAACTGGGCCGGTGCCAAAGCCGGTGTAAGCCCAATCAAACCTATCACTGCTTCGGAAGATTTTTCCTTTTTCCAACAGGAAGTACCGGGGGTGTTTTTATTCCTCGGCATTGCCGAACCAGGCCAGCCGCTGGATAAAACCGCTCCGAATCACTCACCGTTTTTCCGCGTGTATGAACCGGCGATGGAAAATGGCGTACGGGCTTTGGCGGGGTTAGCCGCAGATTTTCTGGCGCAAGCGCCGGCTTTGAAGTAGTACAGAGAACAACATGACCACAGCAACAGATTGCTGTGGCCATGTTGTCAGATTATTTCAGCTTCTTCGGTAACTTCGGCTGGATTGCCGTCAGCTCGCCGACCACCAACTCCGGCGGCAGCGCAAAAGAAAACGAACTGCCACGTTTCGGTTCACTGAAGATCATCAGCCGGCTTTGATGCCGCGACAGCACATGTTTCACGATGGCCAGGCCAAGGCCAGTGCCACCAGTGTTGCGGGCCCGCGCCTGATCGACCCGGTAAAACCGCTCGGTTAAACGTTTGACGTGTTGTGACGCGATACCTTCACCGTTGTCGGTCACAGTAAACACCGCTTTGTGATGTTCACGCCGCCAGCTGACTTTGATCTCGCCGCCATCCGGGGTGTATTTAATCGCATTAGTCACCAGATTGGAAAAGGCGCTGCGCAGCTCTTCGGTGATGGCATTGACGCGCAAATCAGGGTCAATCGCAAACTGGATGTGGTGCTGTTTCTCGCGGTTCAGGCTCTGTGCTTCCTGCTCCAGCAACGCCAGCATGGCCGGCGCGTCAACATTGTCGTCGTATTGCACTTTGGCAGCGGCTTCAATTCGCGACAAGGTCAGTAGCTGCTGTACCAGATTGTCCATGCGTTTGGTCTGGTCCAGCATCACCGAATGGGCTTTTTGCCAAATCGCCTGCTGTGGCAGATGCTCAGGTTCCATCATTTCCAGGTAACCCTGCAGCACGGTCAGCGGCGTACGCAGTTCGTGTGACACGTTGGCGACGAAATCTTTGCGGATTTGCTCCAGCTGTTTGAGCTGGGTGATATCACGGATGATCAGCAGATACTGTTTTTCGCCATATTGCAGCACGCGATATTCCAGCGTCAGATCTTCGGTCAGTGGCGAAGGCAACTCAATGGCTTGCTCGAAATTCTGCTGCTGCAGATATTGCTGAAATTCGGGGTTACGAATCAGGTTATCAATGCGCTGACGCTCGTCCATCGGCCATCTCAGGCCGGCCAACTGCTGCGCCAGTTTGTTGCACCAGACGATAGTCCAGTCGAGGCTCAGTACCACAATGGCATCTGGTAAAGCTTCAGCGCCATCGCGAAACCGCCGCACCAATGCGCGTAAATCTTTGTTTTTCTTGCGAGCTTTGCGCTGGCGATAATAAATACCGTCAAACACCTGCTGCCAGCTGCCATCGCCGGCCGGTGGCGATAACTTGCGGTCACGCCATAACCATTTATCCAGTAAAAACAGATGTTTGTAATGCCAGGCAATAATACCTAGCGCAAGCAACAACAGGAACTCACTGGTCAGGTCAAACAGCCAACCCAGTGCTGCGGCCAGCAAAAACAAACCAGCCAGACGACTGACGATAGCCCGTTTGGACAGTAATAAACGCATAGTACCTACTTGGTTGCGACGGCCTGTCAGGGACAGGCCGAGCGGCGGACTGAGGTTATTTTACCGAAAAACGATAGCCGGAGCCACGTACGGTTTGCACCAGGCGGTCGTGACCCCCGTGTGAAATCGCTTTACGCAGCCGGCGGATATGTACATCTACCGTGCGGTCTTCAACATAAACATTGGTGCCCCAGACGTGGTCCAGTAACTGTTCACGGCTGTAAACCCGCTCCGGGTGCGTCATAAAAAAGTGCAGCAGGCGGAATTCGGTTGGGCCCATATCCAGTGGCTGGTCCACTGCAGTGACACGATGCGACACCGGGTCCAGTTTTAACCCCTGCACTTCAATCACTTCATCCAGACTGGTTGGTGCCACGCGGCGGATCACCGCTTTGATGCGCGCCATCAGCTCTTTCGGTGAAAATGGTTTAGTCACATAGTCGTCGGCGCCGACTTCCAGCCCCCGCACTTTGTCTTCTTCTTCGCCGCGCGCCGTGATCATAATGATTGGGATACTGCGGGTCAGTTCATGTTGTTTCATTTTTTTGGCAATTTGAATGCCGCTGCCACCTGGCAGCATCCAGTCCAGCAACACTAAATCAGGATAAGGTTCCACCAGTTGGTTAATAGCGCTGTCAAAATCAGCCGCAGTGCTGGCCTGATATCCATTTTGTTCCAGCACAAAACACAACATATCGCGAATTGGTGCTTCATCTTCCACTATCAGAATTCGTCTCGACATAGCCTGTTACCATCATCCGAGGTTTTGGGTACTGTTGGCAGTATCCCGCCTTATTATGACAATTTTATGAAAGACAGCAGTCCGGTGCTGACTTTGTCACAATTCATTTGCATATAGCCAGCGCTATCAGCGATTTCCACCAACGGCAGCTCAGCAGGCTGCCGCGTGCCGGCGTCAAAATATTACGAACTGGCAAGACAGTTCCGTGACAGTTTTCTGAAGCTTTTTTGACAGAAGCCACGCCAGCCTGCGCCACGCTTGCTGCTATCAACACTGTCATCTGCCTGCCAACATTCTGTCATAAAACAGTCACGCCAGCGCTTTACCGTCTCTGCAGTTTTTTATGACCCACTGCATCGACGGAGATTAAGATGGCTTTTGGTAAGATTTTAAAGTTAAGCGCAATTTCGACTGCTTTATTCCTGGCCGGTTGTGGCGGCGGCGACATTGTGATTAGCACTGGAAATGGCGCGACCACGCCGACAACCCCAACTACACCGACCACCCCAACCAGCAAATGTCCAAGCTTTGCCAAAGAAGGCGCAGCGGTCGGTGGCATCAGCAAAACCATTTGTGAAGTCAGCGGCACTTTAACCGCCGACGCAACTTTCACCTCAGGTATCGTCTGGGCGTTAAGCGGTAAAGTGCAGGTCGGTAACGACAACGCCAACAGCGCAACCCTGACCATTGAACCTGGTACCACTGTGTTCGGTAAATCTGGCGCCGATTTCTTAGTGGTCGCCCGCGGTTCGAAAATCAGCGCAGTGGGCTCTGCCAACGCGCCTATCGTGTTTACCTCAGTCAACGACATGATTGGCACCGCCAATGACGCGTCAGCCGGCCAATGGGGCGGTATCGTGTTATTGGGTAAAGCGCCAACCAACAAGTGTGACGCGGCAGCGCTGGCCAATTGTAAAATTGAAGCCGAAGGCAACGCCGGCCCATACGGCGGCGACCGTCCGACTGACAGCAGCGGTATCCTGAAATTTGTTCAGGTTAAATACGCTGGTTATGAAGTCATCAAAGACAACGAATTAAACGGCGTAACGTTCGCTGGTGTCGGCTCAGGCACTGTTGTGGATTACCTGCAAGTGCATAACAATTCAGACGACGGCGTCGAGTTCTTCGGCGGTAATGTCGACGTCAAACACTTAGTGCTGACCGGTAACCGCGACGATTCATTAGACTGGGCTGACGGCTGGACCGGCCGTGTACAGCACGTGCTTATTCGTCACAACCCGAATAACCTCGAAGCCAACCGCGCGATTGAAGCCGACAACCAGTCATCGAAATTTGACGCGACCCCAGTGTCAAAACCACGCATTTCGAACATGACTATTATCGGTAACGCCTTTACCTCAGCCGCGGCCGATTCTGAAGGCATCCTGCTGCGCGCCGGTACTGCCGGTGAGATTTACAACACCATCATCACGGGACCAAAAGGCATGGGCGAGTGTTTTGAAATCGAAACACCTGAATCTGTTGCCAATGCGAACAGCGGCAAAATCATTTTCCGTAATTCTATTGTCAACTGCCCGGAAAACTTCAAATCGCCAAAAGATGCCGCCGGTAACACCCTGTTAGACGTGGCGAAATGGTTTGCCGCTCAGCCAGACAACAGCACAGCCGACCCGTTATTAGGCGGCTACATGCCAGCGGCCACTTCACCGGCGCTTGGCAAAGGCTACAACATGCAAAACTTTGTTGACCCATGGTTCGACAACGTGACCTATATCGGTGCTTTTGACGGCATCACCGACTGGACCAAAGGCTGGACCCACGGTTTACATGCCAGCAATGCAGCCCTGACTGCCTGCCCGGCTGGTACTACAGAAGTTGCGTCACTGACCGGCAAACTGAACTGTGAAGTCAAAGGCACATTAACCAGCAACGTGGCACTCAAAGCTGGTGCTGATTATGTGTTAAACGGCAAAGTGACAGTCGGTGGCGATAACACCACATCAGCCACACTGAGCATTGACCCGGGTGTGCGTATCTACGGTAAATCTGGCCAGGATTACTTAGTGGTTGCCCGCGGCAGCAAACTGATGGCGGAAGGTTCACCAACTGCGCCTATCGTGTTCACTTCGCTGCAGGACGTGATTGGCTCCGCCACCCACGCCGGCCAATGGGGCGGAATTGTGGTGCTGGGTAATGCGCCAAGCAACAAGTGTGACCAGGCGGCAACTACCTGTTCTATCGAAGCGGAAGGCAACGCCGGCCCATACGGCGGTTACAAAGCCGACGATAACTCTGGTGTGATCAAATACGTGCAAATCCGCAACGCCGGTTATGAAGTGATCAAAGACAACGAATTAAACGGTCTGACACTGGCAGGCGTGGGTAAAGGCACTGTGGTTGACCACATCCAAATCCACAAAAACCTCGACGACGGTCTGGAACTGTTCGGCGGTACTGTCAACGTCAAATATGTGGTGCTGACCGGTAACGAAGACGACTCGCTGGACTGGACAGACGGCTGGAACGGTAAAGCGCAGTTCCTGCTGGTGAAACATGATGCCGCCAATACTGTGACTAACCGCGGTATCGAAGCCGACAACCAGTCGACTAATTTCTCTGCGACGCCACTGTCTGAGCCGACCATTGCCAACATGACCATTATCGGCAACACCTTTAAGTCGGCCGACATGGACTCAGAAGGCATCCTGCTGCGCGCCGGTACTTCAGCCAAGCTGCATAACATCCTGATCGCCGGGCCAAAAACTGACACTGGCGCTATGGGTGAGTGTCTGGAAATTGAATCAACGCAATCTCAGGCTTTAGCAGCGAGCGCACGGCTGGTGATGACGCACTCAGTACTGGGTTGCCCGGAACCGTTCAAAGGCACTGTGTCATCAACCATGACAGTCAAACAGTGGTTTGAAGGCCAGCAAGGCAACAAAACAGCGGCCGACCAGGCTGCAGTGCTGAACGGCTTGTACACCATCGACACCACAGCTGCCAAAGACATGGCCGCAGTGGACAGCTTCTTCACCAAGACCACCTTTGTCGGCGCCATGGATGCGGCCAACGACTGGACTAAAGGCTGGACCACTGGTTTAGGCAACTAAGCATGATAAATAGCCGGCTTTTGCTGAGGCAAAGGCCGGCTTTGTGCTGACAACCACTTTTGCGTAGAACCCGGCCAAAACCGGGCAGATAAAAACTCTGGCTGAAATGAACAGCCGACAGGATCCAGAAAAATGAGTAGCTTGCACCCATTTGGCCCATTGCAATTAAACCCGAACCGCGTCACCCGCGCAGTTTTATTGGCCTTAACTGCCAGCGCAGCCCTGCCGTTGTCTGCGGCTGTTGCTCAGGAAGCAGCCCAGACAGTGACAGCACCTGCCCCGAACGCGGCAACATCAAGCGAAACGCAGGCCGTTGAACGGATTAACGTGTCAGGCCGGTTATTGAGTTCCGCCGCCGCTACGGCAGAAGAGCGCCGGCAGCAGCCATTTGTGGCAGAACTTTTGGGCATGGACCAGATCTCCCGCGCCGGCGACGGTAACGCTGCCGCAGCACTGCGCCGCGTGACAGGTTTGACGCTGGTCAAAGACAAGTTTATTTATGTGCGTGGTCTTGGTGAGCGTTACTCATCAACCTTGTTAAACGGCGCCCAGGTGCCAAGCCCGGACCCGACGCGTAACGTCGTACCGATGGATATGTTCCCGGCCGGCATTATCGAAAGCATGGTGGTGCAGAAGTCGTATTCGCCGGAACTACCGGCCGCTTTTGGTGGCGGTAATATCAATATCCGCACCAGCAGTATTCCGCTCGACCAGGTATTCAGCTTCTCAGTCGGTACTGAATACAACAGCCTCAGCAGCGACAAAGGCCTCGAATATAGCGGTGGCGGTGATGACTGGCGTGGTCGCGACGATGGCACCCGCAGTTTATCAGAGCCGTTCCGTGCCGCAGTAGACCAATATGGCTCGCTGGATCTGGTGAAGATTGCCCAGGGCCTGGGTGGCGTCAACGCCGACAATCTGGCCAAAGCCGAGCTGATTAACCGCAATCTCGGTCTGGAAATGAACCGTGACCTCGATGTGCGCGAGAAAAGCTTAGGCCCGGCTTATGATGCCAGCATGTCCTGGGGCAACCGTTTTGATATCGGCGAGCGCGTGTTTGGCGTGATGGCTGGCGTCAGCTATGACCAGTCCAGCGAAAACAGCAAAGATCAGGAACGTTATTATTCCATCACCACCGGCAGTGAACTGACGCCGCTGAACCGCTACGACGACATTCTGCGTACCGAGCATCAGGTGAAATTGTCCGGCATGCTGAACTTTGGTTTTGAGTGGGACAACAACCACCGCTTTGAAACCTCCAGTATCTATCTGCAGGACACCAAAGATCGTATCAAACGTAAAATCGGTGATTCGATTGAAACCATCAACGAAGCCAACCGCGAAAACGAATTTTACAACATCCTGTACGAAGAGCGTTCGATGCTCAGCAACCAGATCCGCGGTAAACATACGCTGGACTGGGCCGGTGACTTAAATATCGACTGGCAATACACCGACGCTAAAGCCGAGCGCCGCGCGCCGGGTGAAGTCGAGTATCTGTATGTCCGCTCGCTGGACGACGCTGGTGCGCTGCAAAGCAAAACCATGCGCCGCAGCGACAACGCGGTGATTTATCAGTTCGGCAACATGGAAGACAACACCGAAAACGTCAGCTGGAACGCCAAATATCCGCTGTCGACCGAAAAAACCGAATGGTCTTTCAGCACCGGTTACAGCTACTTCGAACGCCAGCGCGACGCCTCAACTGCGCGTTATAAGTTTGATACCCGTGGTTTTAGTAATGCTGACTTAAGTCAGGCCTATAGCCAGATTTTTGCCGACACCAACATCCAAAACGCCGCCAAGCGTTTCCAGATTTCGGACGTAACCGGTGATGCGGACGATTACAAAGCGGCGCAGATGATTGATGCGGCTTATGTCGCGATGGAAGCCACTTACGACTACACCTGGCGGGTGAACCTGGGTGTGCGTTACGAGGACTTCCGTCAGGTGTCAGTGCCGCTGAATCCATCCACCGGTGCAGCGCAGGGTGATGTCAGCAAGATGCTGATCGAGCAGGATGATTTATATCCTGCCCTGTCGGTCACCTGGATGCGCACCGAAGAAACCCAACTGCGCTTTGGTTTCAGTGAGACTGTGGTGCGGCCGGATTTACGTGAAGTGACACCAGTGCTGTTTATCGACCCGGTAACTGATTTTAAAGTGATGGGTTTTGCTGACCTGAAGAGCACCGACATCAAAGGCTACGACATGCGCTTTGAATCTTACTTAGATTCTGGCAGCAACTACAGCATCGGTCTGTTTTACAAAGACATGGTGAACCCGATTGAAGCCATTGAACTCAAAGGCTCAGACGGTAACCTGTTGATGTCATTCCGCAATGCCTTAGCCGGTGAAGTGTACGGCATTGAAGCCGAAGCGCTGCAAAAACTGGATATGTTTGAAGGCAGTTTTGGCCAGTTTGTTGATAACTTCTTTATCAACAGCAACGTCACTTTCAGTAAGTCTGAAATCGAAATGCAGGCGCTCGGTGAGTCAAACCTGACCAATCTGGTGCGGCCACTGACTGGCCACAGCAAATACGTGGTGAACTTCCAGCTCGGCTACGATTCGGACAACGAAGACCACACCGCAACGCTGACGTATAACGTGTTTGGCAAACGCATCGCTTTCGCCGGCATTGACGGCAAAGACGACGCCTACGAGCAGCCGTTTAACTCGCTAGATTTCACTTACAGCTACACAGTGCTGCCAGAAGGTAACCTGAAGTTCTCAGTGAAAAACCTGCTGAATGAAGAAACCGAAATTCTGCAGCAAGGCGAAATTCTGCAAAAACGCGAAGAAGGCGTCAGTGTTGGCTTAAGTTACAGTCAGAAGTTCTGATAAGAATTCCTGAGAGTTACACTGAACCGGTTGGAGAACCGCGGAGGTTAGCAAGGACGCTACCCCGCGGTTCTGCTTTTTTGTAGCGGGCAAGATAGCTGTTCTGACCAGCTTTACCTTGACCTGAGCTATGCGGGTTCTTTAAGATCAACATCACTTTTTGCCAGAGGCTGCATTTCCTTGGACATACCCAGTCGACCTTCTTTGTTGTAAATCAGTCTGCCGCCTCTCCCCTGTTGTTTTGCCGGGTCAGTTGCAGTCTGACCGGCGTATCGCCACCACAAAGTATTTTCTCGCGCTGTGTCGTTCCGGGATCTTCCGGCTAGATTAACGGAGTCACCTGATGCTGCGGATTTTTACCGTACAACAACAAAAACTGGAACGGCTTGAGCTGCAAAGCGCCGAGCAGGTGCAGCAGGCCATCTGGCTGGATTTGCAGGAACCGGACGACGCCGAACGAAGTTTTATCAGCGACCAGTTTGGCCAGCAGCTTGCTTTGCGCGCCGAACTGGACGATATCGAAGCGTCAGCGCGTTTTTTCGAAGATGAAGACGGCCTGCATGTGCACTCATTGTTTTTTTATCAGGAAGAGCGCGCAGCCACCACCACAGTAGCTTTTACCATTCGCGACGGCCGGCTGTTTACGCTGCGCGAGCGCGAACTGCCGGTATTCCGGCTGTACCGGATGCGCGCACGCAACGCACACCTGCAAAGCAGCAATGCCTTTGAGCTGCTGCTGGATTTGTTTGAAGTCAAAATCGAACAACTGGCCGACAGTATCGAAGAAATTTCGCTGGCACTGGAAGCTATCAGTCAGGTGATTTTACAGGGCAAACAAAATGAAGCCTTTCAGGAGTCGCTGTCGAAACTGACTGAGCTTGAGGATATGAGCTGGAAAGTACGGCTTTGTCTGATGGATACCCAGCGTGCCATCAGCTTTTTGCTGCGTAAAGCACGGTTACCGGCTGATCAATTGGAGCAGGCGCGCGACGTGTTACGCGACGTCGAGTCGCTGCTGCCGCACAACGAATCCTTTTCGCAGCGCGTCAACTTCCTGCTGCAATCAGCGATGGGTTTTATCAATATCGAACAAAACCGCATCATCAAAATCTTCTCGGTAGTGTCAGTGATTTTCCTGCCGCCGACTTTGGTTGCCAGCAGCTATGGTATGAACTTCGCGCATATGCCGGAGCTGAATCTGACCTATGGTTACCCGCTGGCGCTGGCGCTGATGTTACTCGCCGGCATCACGCCATATTTGTTTTTTAAGCGAAAAGGTTGGCTCTGAACATAAAAAAACCGGCAAAAGCCGGTTTTTTTGTGTGTGAATGAGGATCAGAATTTATGTTCGATGCCCACTGCCAGATAATCGGTATCGGCTTTATTGAAGAAATCAAAGCTGCTGTACCAGGCAAATAACTTGGTCTCTTTGCCGATTTTGTAATCCGCACCCAGGCTGTAGCCGTCATGATCTTCCAGCGTCTGGTATTGCACTTTTAACTCAAACTTTTTCAGCGGATAAGCCGCGTTTAACAGGTAACCGTCTTCTTTAGTGCCGCCTGTCATGACTTCCTGCTGCTGCAGACCGGCCCCCAGTTTGATGCTGGCTACTTTGCCCTGCACAAATAAGCGGCTGCTGTCGTAGCCATTGACGTCGTTATCCATCGACACTGACGCAAATATCGGGCTGTCTTTCAGGCTGTCATCACCATACATCAGCGCCACAGACTGACCGTCCTGACCTTTCTCTGAGTCTTCCATGATATGGGTCACCAGCAAGGAGAAACCGGCAAACTTCGGTGTGATATACACTAGCGAGTTATTCATCCGGTTTTCGCCTTTCCACAAGGTTTTGATATCGGCCTCGTAGTCGTTGAACAGGTCCATTTTACCCTGTGACAATTTCAGCGCGGTGTCGTTGCGGCCGGCTTTGATAGTCCCGAAGCTGCCGGTCAGACCAATAAACTGGTCGCGGCCTTTGATATTCTTTTCATTGGCTTCGTCGGTCAGGTCAACTTCCCATTCCAGCTGATAAATCAGCGTCAGGTCATCTTCCAGCTGGTAATCACCTTTGACGCCAAAACGGGAGGCATTGCTTTTTAATTCGGAAAAGCGGCCGGCGCCATCATCCGAACTTTGCGCCGATACGTTGATTTTACCGTACACCGTCAGTGGATCAGCCTGTGCAACACCCGCCAGACCCAACAACATGGCAACGACCACAGCTTTTTTTGCGAACATGGTTAAATCCTTCTTTTTTATGAAGAACATCTTTCTTTGCAACAGTTTGGCTTCAGTATAAACAGTGCCAGCCAATTGCAAGGATTGAAGAGGTAAAAACAGGTATTTTTATGACGCAATGACAGTTTCATGAAGTTTTTCAGTATTTTTCATGGCGTTGTCATGTCGGTTGGATGGCTATTTTATGGCTTATTTATGACAACAATATGACAGTCAATTCGTTGCGTCTGCAGAAAGCTGTCCTTGCGGCAGCTGCCGGCATTGGCCAGTTTTAGCGGCCTGGTCAAAATCGACGCCAGTCCAGAGCAATCGTCGCTGTGGCTTAAATGCCGCACTGGCAAAACTCAGTTCGCTCTGCTGCGTTGGATAATGAATATCTGCCAGCTGCAGCATGGTATGAAACGTCTGACTGGTCAGTAAAGGTTGCCGGGCAGACAGGCTCAGCTGCTGGGTTTTCTGCGGAAACTGCTGGCTGAAAAGCTCTGAACCCCACCACAAAGCCCCAACCCGATAATCAAATTCGGTATTGTGACCATGACCGCTTTTATCGCAGTCACCATCAAAAATGTTTTCGCCATGATCAGACACCAGTAACAGACTGGCGATAGCCTGCTGTTGCTGTAACTGACGGATAAGACCGGCGACGATAAAATCGGTGTACAGCACAGTGTTGTCGTAACCATTGCTCAGCAGCTCACGATTAGCCTTGTCATGCATGCCAATCTTTTGGCCTTTGCCTGAGGGCAAAAAGCGGTCAAAGGCTGACGGGTAACGGTCGGTGTAACTGAAATGACTGCCGAGCGTATGCAGCACAATCAGTTGTTTTTGTTCTTGTTTTGCCAGCACTCTTTTAAATGCGTCCAGCAACACTTCGTCATAAAAGCCTTCTTTTTTGTAGCCAACCGGATTTAAGTACTGCACTTCGTCCGCTTCGCTGGCATGTAAAGCCACCGAAGAGTCATGCACGCCGAGCGGGCTTTGCGTCGACAACCAATAAGTGCGAAAGCCGGCTTCGCCAAAAGCGGCAACTAAGGACTTTTCATCAAAGAAATAACTGTGATTGGCGGCGGTTTTACGCGAAATAATCACCGGCACCGACATCCGCGTCCAGGCCCAGGGGCTGACCATATCCTGAAAGCTGATGACGCCGGGAATACTGGCCAGTTCTGGCGTGGTGACGCGGCCATAACCATTGAGCTGCAGCCGGTCCGGTCGCAGAGTTTCGCCTATCACCAGCACATAGATTTGCCGCTCGCCCTGCACTTCCGGCTGCGCTGCGCCAAACTTAAAATTCCGGCTTTTCGCCGCGACTGCACTCAGCGCCTGTTGCTGCACACGGAACTCATTGCCGGCCAGCAGCAGATTGAGCGGAAAACTCTGATAAAACAGATTGTGGCTTTGCGGCAGAGGCCGCCGGCTTAACGCCGTTTGCGTCGCGTCGGCTTGCGGGTCAAGCGGATAATCAATGGCATACTGACGTTCCTGCAGCGCCACCCAGCAAAGTCCCGCCAGGGTACAACCCCAAATCAACGGCCGGCAGAACCGCGGCCAGTGCAATTGCGCCGCCAGCAGCACACTGCTGGTCAGGCCAAATAACAACAAAATGCCAAGCAAAGCCGCGAATAACAACCAACCAATACCGGACAGATAACCCGCAGCTTCGGCCAAATCGGTTTCAAAGATAATCGCCATGGCATGCGCGTCAGTCGCCTTGCCGTAAGTCAGCTGATAAAACCATTCCTGCGGCACTAACAGCGCCAGCGGCAACCACAACCAGACTGAGCGGCCGGGCGAACGCTGTAACGACAACAGCAGCAGCAACAGCAATGCAGCTGGCAGCAGCCCAAAGCGCAACCATAGACTCAGGTCTTGTCCACGCTGCAGCACCAGCCACTGCGGTGATAACAACAGCAGCAATAAACTCAGCAGTAAGACAACGGCCAGTGACTGGCTCTGCGGCAGTTTTTTTATCATGCGGGAAGAAGTCCTCGTCACAGCTCAGCAGCGAAATTCGCAGAAAACGGCGGCATTATTCATAAATTCAGCCTGTTACTCAACCAGTCGCCACAGTGCAGGTCTGGCGTTGCTAAATTGCTAACATTTTTCTGCAGAACGGCGCTGGCATTCTGTCATATTTTTATAGTATGGTGCTTGCGACTTTATAAAAACCGGCCACCGGCGGACGCCCGCCAATGCTGGCCTCAGACAAGATCCAAAGGAAGTAGTAACATGCTCGCTCAACCAGTCGCCCTGACCCAGGACCAACACAAAGATCTCCGTATCCTGCCAAAATTCTCCGTTGAAATCCTGGAAAACCGTCACGTCGCGCCGTTAATGCTGCAGGAATTCACTGCCGCTGCGCCGTTTTATCCAATTTTCTTCTTAAAAGCCGGCGACGCCGACGTGTATAACCCGGTCGCAGTATTTGGTCTGCAGGAAGCGCAGAATCTGTTCCTGCAAGATGGCGAGTGGAAAGGTGAATATATTCCTGCCGGCATCCGCGCTTACCCGTTCACGCTGGCTCAGGCCAATGACGACCAGTTAGTGCTGTGTGTCAACGAACAAGCCGACAACGTCAGCCGCACTGAAGGCCAGGCCTTGTTTGATGCAGAAGGCAAAGCTACTGAATTCTTCGACGGCATTAATTCTTTCTTCAAAGATTACATCGATGCTAACACCGTCAGCCGCAATATCCTGAGCCAAATCACCGAGATGGGTCTGTTTAAAGCCGATGGTCTGCAATATCGTGATCTGGCTGGTAACGAGCGCCGCCTGAACGGTTTCCATGTGATCGACCGGGAAAAATTCGAAGCATTAAGCGACGAACAATTCCTGCAGTTACGTAAGTTTGGTGTCCTGCCAGCAATTTACGCACATTTCACGTCACTGGAGCGTATCGGTGTGTTGATCGCGCGTTTACCAGCCGCAACTGCCTAAGCGAATGTTTATCCAATAAAAAGCGGCTGTTGCCGCTTTTTTATTATCCAAAGGTTCAGGCAAAATCACTGGCCAGCTGCACACAATTTTTGCCGGCCGCTTTGGCGTCGTACATGGCACGGTCTGCGGCATCAATCAGCGCTTCGGCCGCGGTTTCACCGGCGCTGCTAATTGCCACGCCGATGCTGACGCCAAGCCTGATTTGCGCCGTGCCATGGTAAAACGGCTGCTGCACATGCTGTAACAGCCGTTCCGTTAATTGAACCAGAATCGCGCCTTGCGTCAGCCCCTCACAAATCAGTAAAAACTCGTCCCCGCCAATCCGGCAAATCAGATCGGTTTCCCGCACTGCATCGCGCAGCCGCTCGCTGACTTCAAACAACACTTTGTCACCAGCCAGGTGGCCAAACTGGTCATTGACCGTTTTGAAGCCATCGAGGTCCAGATACAACAAAGCCAGACTGGAACCCTGCCGTTTCGCCCGCGCCATCGCCTGACTGAGCTGCTGATACATGGCATTGCGGTTGGCCAGGCCAGTCAGCGGATCTGTAGTCGCCAGCCGTTGCAGTTTTTCATTCATCTGTTCCAGTTCAGCGGTGCGCTCTGCCACTTTCTGCGCCAGCTGATTTTCATGTTCGCGTAATTGTTGCACCAGTTGCTGCTGTGCATCCAGCGCCTGCTGCTGAGCCTGGCTGTGCTGCAGTTTCAGCTGGTTAAACCGGGCAGCCAGACCAAAAGACACCAGCAGCATTTCCAAAGCTGAGCCAAGCTGCATCGCATTGATAGTAAAGAAGTTTGACGGTAACAAGCCAAGATTACGCAGTGACATTACAATAGTACCGAGCAACAACATGGCCCAGGCCAGCGCAAACAAGCGCGCACCTGGAGCCCGGTTCAGCACACTCTGAATAGCGCACAAAGTCAGCGCTAACACCGCAACAATGCCAATCAGCGACATCACAATCAGCGCTTGCTGCACTGGCATCCAGGCAGCAAATCCAACCGCAACCAACATCAGAGTGCTGAGCGGACGCAATAATTTGTCCCAGGCCGGACTAAACCGTGCCGTATCAAGGAAAGCCCGGGTAAACAACACCGCCATCAGGGCTGCGACGGTAAAGCCAAGCGGCAGCAAACGGTTCGACAGTTCCAGCGCACCGGGCCACAGGTAAATAGCGCCGATGCCGTTTAGCGAGGCACTACCGACGCCAAACCACAGCACAAACAACACATACCACAAAAAAACTTTTTCTCTGAGCACCAGAAACAACAACAAGTTATAACCTGCCAGCGCCAGCAAAGCGCCGAAGTACAAAGCAGGCGCCAGATAAGCGTCTGCGGTCAGGCTGATAAATTCGTCATTGTTGATGAGTTGATTCTGCAGCGTCATGCTGCCCTGACTTTCCACCCGCAGCCACAAAGTCGTGACCTCATCAGCGGCCAAATCGAGCGGAAATACCGCTTGCCGGTGCACCAGGGCCCGGGATGACAACGCCACCATATCGCCACTGTCGAACTGGCGGATGCCATGACTGTTTTCAATATAGAGCGTCAGATGGTCCAGCGACGGATAGGTAAAGAGCCACCACCAGCGGGCGCGCTCAGTTGATTTTACCTGTAAATACAGCCAGATAGCACCGCTGCGATAGCCATAACTGAGATCTTCCCGCAGTGGCATCTGAAAATCAGCCTGCAAATTGCGCACCTGACTGAAGCTCAGTGCACCGCCAGGGTCGGACAGTACACGGATATCCTGGCGCGGGTCGCAACAACCCGCGCCTTGCAGCAACACAGGATCAGCCTGAGCGGTCCACGACCAGAGGAAAACAATCAGGCTCAGCCAGCACGCACGCATCGATGGTTTCTCCGTGGCTCTGATGTTATTACATCAACGCAAAGACTGTACCTGTCGACAACTGGCCGGTCAATCCGGCACACTGCACGTTATAATGCCCGACCGGCGACATGCAGGTGGATGGAGATGAAGCTGAAAAAGATGAGTCTGCGACCTGATGTGCTGGCACTGCTGTTGATATTGGTGCTGCTGCCACTCAGGCCCAGTGCCGAACCCGCACTCTGGTATCGCTGGCAAAGTGTCAAAACCGGCAAATATATCTGCAAACAGATTGACCCCGGGCCAGGCTGGGTCCGGCATAGCGGGCCTTATCTGGACGGCGGTTGTCGTGTGTTAAAGCAACCACCATCCTAACAACTGCCCCCAAACAACTGCCAATTGCGGCACAGTCAGCGCTTAAGCTTGCGTCTGTGGAAATGCTTTCAGCGCAGTGCGGGCAATGTTGTGAAGCTGATCGGTACAAGCGCCATTGGTCGCCTGAACCGATAACCCCTGTAACACCGTGATAATAAAACCCGCCAGGCCCTGCGGATCGGCATCGGCAGGTAAATCACCATCTGCTTTGGCCCGCTCAAACCGCTGCACTAACTGTTCAAAACCGGCTTTACGCCGTGCAATTAAGGCATCTTTCACCGACTGACCGCTGTCACTACAGGCCAAAGCACCCTGCACCATCAGGCATCCGGGCGGATGCTGCGGATTACTGTGTTCTGCCGCTGCGCCCAGCAGAATCCGCTCTGCCACCCGATAAGCCGTGGGCTCCTGCATCGACGGATAAAAAAACGCGCTTGGGCGGTTTTCATAGCGTTCAATGGCTTTGAGAAATAACTGCTCTTTATTGCCAAATGCCGCATAGAGGCTGGGTTTGTTAATGCCCATGGCTTCAGTCAAATCAGGCAAAGACGCGCCTTCATAACCTTTTTGCCAAAACACTTCGAGCGCTTTTTGCAGCGCTGTTTCCAAATCAAAAGCGCGCGGCCGGCCGACCGGTGCGCTGTTATTACATGTGGTGCTGTTTAGCGTGTTTGCACTCATCACTACCTCTGTGGCGGCATCTGCGACGACCTGAAGTCAGCATCGCAACCGCCCTTTATCTGCATGGGCCAGAGAATAACGCAGCAGCCCGGCCTGGTAAACACTGCAGTATACACTGCGGTCCACAGTCCGGCTTTAACACCGAAACAGCGGACGCTCCACCTTGGCTGCACTGCTTATTCACTGACAGCTTATTTTCTGCTTATAACCAACAGAATCGCTGCCCTGCGAAAAAGTTCCAAACTATTTTACCAATCAGTACAAAATTAAATTGACTCTGTAATGCTTTTCTATATATTTACCGGTCAGCACATTATACCAATCAGTACAGAAGTCAACAAATACCGACTTCCACAGCGTGTAATGCCAAAACCTTCCTGCCACCGACCCTGAATAAGAGGAATTACCGATCATGGCCAGACCCCAGTTAAAACTGCCCCGTCGCCTGCTGCTGACCAGCCTGGCGGCCCTTGTACTCGCTGCCTGCCAACCCGCAGCACCTGCTGCCAGCGGTCCGGCTGCGGTCAAAGTGGATGTGGCAACCGTGCTCAGCCAGCAAATCAGCGAAACTGACGAATACACCGGCCGGTTACAGGCGCCGGAATCGGTTAATCTGATGCCACGGGTGTCCGGTTACCTCGCCAAAGTGCACTTCAGCGAAGGTGCAAAGGTTGCTGCCGGTGACTTGTTATTTAGCCTCGACAATGCGCCTTTTGCCGCCGAAGTGGCGCGCCTCAGTGCCAGCCAGAGCGAAGCCAAAAGTGCTTTAGCACTGGCCGAACGTGAGTATCAGCGCGCACTGAGCCTGAAAAAACAAAATGCGATTGCGACCGAATTACTCGACAGCCGCTTCAGCCGGTTTGAACAAGCCAAAGCACAGCTGGCCGCCACGACTGCCGCGCTGAAAAAAGCCGAGCTGGATTTGTCTTATACCGAAATTCGCGCGCCAATCGCCGGTGTGGTATCGAACGCCTTTATCACGGCCGGTAACTATGTGCACGCCGGTCAATCGGTGCTGACCAGCCTGGTCTCCAGTGGTCGCATCTACGCCTGGTTTGATGCCGACGAACAAAGCCTGTTGCGTTATCTGGGCCTGGACAGTGCCAGCGGTACCGCCAGCCAGCTGCAGCAACAACAGCGGCCTGTGCTGTTGGCTTTAAGCGGCAGCACTGAGTTCCGTCATCAGGGCACTATCGATTTTATCGACAACCAGTTAAACGCCGCGACCGGCACTATCCGTATCCGCGCCAGCTTTGACAACAATGACGGCGGCCTGCTGCCTGGCCTGTTCGCCCGGCTGAAACTGACCGGCAGCGCGCCTTATCAGGCCGTACTGGTCGACGACAAAGCCATTGGCACTGATTTGGCCAGCCGTTTTGTGCTGGTGGTCGACCCGAAAGGTACGCTGCAATATCGCCCGGTCACACTCGGTGAAAAAACCGGCGGCCTGCGCATCATCAAATCGGGCCTGAAACCAGCCGAACAAGTGGTGGTGAATGGCCTGCAACGGGTACGCCCAGGTGTCGTGATTGAACCGAACCGGGTCGAAATGGCGACGCCACAGCAGCTGGCCGCGCTTGCCAGTGAACAACAACCCTTTCGCATCGCACAGCAACCTGCTGCCACCTCAGGCAGCGGTAGCGTGAGCGGCGCCGGCCAATAACAGGGGCATCATCTATGTTATCGAATTATTTTTTACGCCGGCCTATTTTTGCCGCTGTGTTGTCGCTGCTGTTTGTCATCAGCGGCGCCATTGCAGTCTGGCAACTGCCGATCACGGAATACCCGGAAGTGGTCCCCCCCACAGTGGTGGTGACAGCAACTTATCCGGGCGCCAACCCGAAAGTCATCGCTGACACTGTCGCCAGCCCGCTGGAGCAGGAAATTAACGGCGTGGAAAACATGCTGTATATGTCCTCGCAGGCAACCAGCGACGGCCGCATGACGCTGACCATCACTTTTGCCATCGGCAGCGATGTCGACAAAGCGCAGTCACAGGTACAGGCCCGGGTCGACCGTGCCAAACCACGGCTGCCGCAGGAAGTGCAGCGGCTTGGTATTGTCACGGAGAAATCCTCACCGGATTTAACTATGGTGGTGCATTTAACTTCGCCGGATAACCGCTATGACATGTTGTATCTGTCGAACTATGCCGCGCAAAACATCAAAGATGAACTGGCGCGGATTGACGGTGTCGGCGCTGTGCGTTTGTTTGGTGCCAGCGAATACAGCATGCGCGTCTGGTTAGATCCGAATAAAGTCGCGGCGCTAGGTCTTACGCCACCGCAAATCGTCAATGCGATTCGCGAGCAAAACCAACAAGCTGCGGCCGGTAGCCTGGGTGCGCAACCGTCCGGCAGCAGTGAATTTCAGCTGTTGATTAACGTCAAAGGCCGGCTGACCTCCACCGAAGAATTCGGCAATATCATCATCAAAACCGGTGCCAATGGCGAGCTGAGTTACCTCAAAGACGTGGCGCGACTGGAATTAGGTGCCAGCTCTTATGCGCTGCGTTCTTTGCTGGATAACAAAGACGCGATTGCTATTCCGGTGTTTCAGGCGTCTGGTTCGAATGCCATTCAAATCTCTGATGATGTGCGTGCGCGCATGGCTGAACTGGCGCAGAATTTCCCGCAAGGTCTGAGTTACGACATCGTCTATGACCCGACTGTCTTTGTGCGCGGTTCGATTGAAGCTGTAGTGAAAACGCTGTTTGAAGCCATTTTACTGGTGGTGCTGGTCGTCGTGCTGTTCCTGCAAACCTGGCGCGCCTCGATTATCCCGCTGGTGGCAGTGCCGGTGTCATTAATTGGTACTTTTGCCTTTATGCACCTGTTTGGTTTTTCACTGAACGCGCTGAGCTTATTTGGTCTGGTGCTGGCCATCGGTATTGTCGTCGACGACGCCATCGTTGTGGTGGAGAACGTTGAACGCAATATCGAAGCCGGTTTGTCGCCACTTGCCGCGACTCAGCAAGCGATGAAAGAAGTCACAGGCCCAATTATTGCCACCACGCTGGTGCTGGCTGCGGTGTTTGTGCCAACCGCTTTTATGACCGGCCTCACCGGCCAGTTTTATAAACAGTTTGCCCTGACCATTACTATTTCGACGGTGATTTCCGCACTGAACTCGCTGACGTTAAGCCCGGCGTTAGCCGCCCTGCTGTTAAAACCGCATGGCGCGGCGCCGGATAAACTGACAGTGCTGCTGGATAAGTTATTCGGTCGTCTGGTGTTCCGGCCATTTAACCGGCTGTTTGCCCGTGGCAGCGAGCGTTATGGCAAAGCGGTCAGCAAAATCATCCGTTTTGGTGGTCTGACTGGCGTGTTGTACTTAGGCTTGCTGGGTCTTACCGGCGGTATTTTTGCCAATACCCCAACAGGTTATGTGCCGCAGCAGGACAAACAATATCTGGTGGCTTTTGCCCAGTTGCCGGACGCTGCCTCGCTGGAACGCACTGAAGCTGTAATTAAACAGATGTCGGAAATCGCGCTGAAACATCCTGGTGTGGCGCATTCAGTCGCCTTCCCTGGCCTGTCTATCAACGGTTTTACCAATAGCCCGAACGCCGGCATTGTGTTTACCCCGCTGAAAGACTTCAGTGAACGGCAAGATCCGTCGTTGTCAGCCGGCGCAATTGCTGCCGACTTAAACGCCCAGTTTGCCGGTATTCAGGACGCCTTTATCGCCATCTTCCCGCCACCGCCGGTACAGGGCTTGGGCACTATCGGCGGTTTCCGCCTGCAGCTGGAAGATAAAGCCAACCTCGGCTACGAAGAGCTGTACAAAGTGACGATGGCGGTGCAAATGAAAGCCTGGCAAACGCCTGAGCTTGCCGGTGTATTCTCGGGTTATCAGGTCAATGTGCCGCAACTGGATTTGGATGTCGACCGCGTCAAAGCCAAAGCACAGGGCGTGTCGTTAGATGATTTGTTTGCAACTTTACAGGGTTATTTAGGCGGCACTTATGCCAATGACTTTAACCAGTTTGGCCGCACTTATCAGGTGAATGTGCAAGCGGATGAAGCCTTCCGGCAAGATCCGGCACAAATCGCCAACCTGAAAGTGAACAATCGGCAAGGTGAGCTGGTGCCCATCGGCAGCTTCGTCAATGTCAATTACAGCGCCGGCCCGGATCGCGTCATGCATTACAACGGCTTTACCACCGCCGAGATCAACGGCGGCCCGGCACCGGGCTACAGCAGCGGCGAAGCACGGGCGGCTATTGAAAAAATTCTGGCTGAAACCCTGCCACCAGGTATCAGCTATGAATGGACTGAGCTGACCTATCAGCAAATTCTGGCCGGTCATGCTGAATATCTGGTGTTCCCGCTGGTATTGCTGTTGGTGTTTATGGTGCTGGCTGCCTTGTATGAAAGCCTGCGTTTACCGCTGGCTATCCTGTTGATTGTTCCGATGACGCTGCTCTCCGCAATGATTGGCGTGTGGATTTTTGGTGGTGACAACAACATCTTCACCCAAATCGGCTTGATTGTGCTGGTTGGTCTTGCCACCAAAAACGCCATCCTGATTGTTGAATTCGCCCGCGAAAAGCAACAACACGGTATGACCGCGCTGCAAGCGGTGCAGGAAGCGGCCCGCTTACGTTTACGGCCAATTTTAATGACGTCGATTGCTTTTGTAATGGGTGTAGTACCGCTGGTATTCAGTAGCGGTGCCGGCGCGGAAATGCGTCAGGCCATGGGCGTGGCGGTGTTCGCCGGCATGATTGGTGTGACCTTATTCGGTCTGCTGCTGACGCCACTGTTCTACACCATGCTAGCTGGCAAAAAACCGCAACAAACTTCTGAGCAGATCAACCTGCCAAACCATGTTGGAGTGACTCATGACTAAGCTGTTTCGTCCATCTGCCCTTGCCTTGCTGCTCAGCCTGAGCCTCGGTGGCTGTGTCAGCAGCCAGTATCAGGCCCCGGCGCAGCTGACTGCTGAGCAGCCGTTGCCAGCGCAGTATCAGCTGGTGGCAAAGCCAGCTGACTGGTGGCAACAACTACACGACCCGCAACTGATGACTCTGTTACAGCAGGCCGGCGCGCAAAACGCCAGCTTGCTGGCCGCCAGTGCCAATGTAAAACGTTATGCCGCACTGCAAAGTGATGCCGACGACAATGATTTGCCAAAGCCAACCGCAACGGCAGGCATGGAACGTTCGCAGCAAGGCAAAGATGGCGTGGTGTCGAGCCGCTATCAACAAGGCGTCAGTGTTACCTGGCAACTGGATTTGTCCGGTGCGGTCGCACTGGCTGAACAAGCGGCACAGCAGGACCGCGACATCGCCGTGTTGCGTCTGCAGGAACTGCAACTGGCGGTGCTGACTCAGGTCGCCCGGCATTATGGCGACTGGCTGGGTGCCCAGCTGCAAATTGATGTGGCGCAGGCGAATCTCGCCAATCTGGCGAAAACCCGCAGCATAGTGCAGGCGCAGCTCGATGCCGGCAGTGCGTCGGCGCTGGAACTGACCCGCTTGCAGGCGCAGATCTACCAGGTTGAGGCAGGATTGCCGGCGCTTTACTTACAGCAATCGCGGGCGCAGTTGGCTTTGGCTGCGTTGACCGCGCAAACAGAAGTGAGGCTGACCAAACGCAGCCTGCCGCAATTCAGCCAACCGCTGGCGCTGTCGCAGTGGCAGGACGTGCTGGCGAAACGGCCCGATTTAGCGATTGCCGAGCGGCAGCTGGCCAAAGCGCATACCCAGCTGGCGATTGATAAAGCCGCCTGGTATCCGCAGTTGTCGCTGCAGGGTTTTCTTGGGTTTGTCTCTTTGGGTAGTGTCAAAACCGGCACTGAGCAGCAAAGCTGGAGTCTGGCGCCGAGTTTAAGCCTGCCGGCGGCCGATCCTTGGTCTGTGGCCGACCGCATCGACGCCAGCACCGCTGGTGCTGAAGTGGCGTTGCAGCAATACCGCGCTCAGGTATTTGATGTCGTGCGCGACCTCAAAGGCAGCCTGGATGCGTACAACCAGGGCCGGCGCGCCCAGTTACTACAGCAGCAACAGCTCGCGGCGAGCAGCGAAGCGGTGCGGTTGACGCAATTACGCTACCAGAGTGGTATGGCGGATTTTCTGCAGTTACTGGATGCTGAGCGTGAGCTACTAAGTGCCCGGGATCAGGCCGCCCGCCTCAGTCTGGCGAACTATCAACAGATGGTTGGTTTATATCAGCAATTTGCCGCAGGCATCGTGTTATAAGCCGGTTTTTGCTGGCTGTTTGACACTGAGCTGCCAGCTGTATTTCTGCAACAATGCCTTAAACTGGCCCTGGCTGGCGCGGGCATTGATGTAGTTATCCAGCAGCTGGCGCTGCAGGGGTCTTAAGCGTGGTGAATACACACAATGCACCTGATAATGCGCCAGCTCCAGTTGCTGCAGCCGGTTCACCGGCAAAAGATAATGCGCTTCCACTTCAGACATCACCACCGCATCCGCTTTACCAGCCAAAAAAGCGGCTGCGGCTTCCTCCGGGGACAGATAATCGGCTCGTTTGAGGCTGTTATTGCGAAACAAGGGTTCTAATTGCGGGTACTTATAACCGGCAACTGTCGCAATAACACGATCTGGACCGCTCAGCGCCGTTAAATCCGGCAAGGGCTTTTCACTGAGTACCACATCGGCGTACGCAAACAACGGCGGACTCCAGCGTAATAACGGTTCCGGATACCAGGCCGGATTAGCGCGGCAATAGATGTCGGCTTCGCTTTTCAGCAACGCACCGGCAATGGCGGCGCGGTCAAACGATTTTAACTGCAGTTGCATGCCCAGTTGCTGGCCCAGTTCGCGATAAATATCGATGAGATAACCGGATTGTTGTAGCGGATCTTTGGCGCGGATAATGGCCGGAGGAGTAATAAAGGCGCCATCGACAGCAGTTAGCACCCGTTCTGCGGCAGCTGTAGCTGTTGTGACCAGAAACAGCCCAACCAAGGCCAGGCCCCGCTTCACCCTATGACTGCGCACCGCATATATCCCTGTTGTTTTTTTCAGCAGTCTACGCCTTCAGGCGTCTGCTGACCAGTCAGATTTGAGCCAGCATCGCTGACTGACGGTCACGACGACGATAACTCGGATGCTGCAGGGCACTGTGGCTGACCTGAAAACGCTGACTGAAAAATTGCAGCACACCATCCACACTGAGGCGGGCATAAGGTAACTGATGTCTGGCGATGACTGCAGTCCCGAGTTGGCTCAGCGCCTGCTCCAGAGTCAGTCCTGTAGGTTTTGGTAAACGATAAAGTTGAAACAGAAAATTCAGCGTGGACACTGCATAAGAAGCACCAGCCTGCACCCGGATTAACTGCAGTTCCTGTAAGCGGAAACCGATGTCGCGGATGCGTTGTAAACGAAGATGCTCGGTCATGATGAAGGTCCTTACTTGTACTGCTGATACTGCTGTATCGGAGTACGGCCGCTAAACTTGAATGCTAAATGCCGATCCATGGCTACGATACTGGCCAAAATTATATTTTTCAGTTGCTTAGCTTCGAGAAAAAATACTGTGGGCGCGCTGCCGTGGTGATCTGTTTCGCAAAACAAAAAATATTTAAAGCGGCCTCTTTAATAACAGCGTGTGATTAATTAAGCTGCCTGTGAACAAAATCCGAGGAGAACAACATGATTGCGGTGATTGGCGAGAACGTCATTGATATTTTCAGCGAAGCAGACGGCCGTTTTGTGGCGAAAACCGGCGGCTCGCCATTAAATCTGGCCATCGCCTGTGCTTTGCAGCAAGTGCCGGTCAGCTACCTGTCGCCGTTATCGTCGGATGCTTTTGGTGATGCTTTCCGCCAGCTGCTACAAAGCCGTGGCGTCAGCGCCGGGTTTCCGCATCCATCCACAGCCCCCAGTTCTTTGGCTTTTGTCCGCATCGACGCTCAGGGGCAGCCCAGCTACAGCTTATATCGTCAGGGGATTGCTGACCGTGATTACACTGCAGAGCAGCTGATTGCAGCACTGCCGGCGGACTGTCGTATTCTGCACACCGGGTCGCTGGCGTTAGAGCCACAGGATGCGGCGAAATTGTGGCCAGTGCTGCTGGCCGCCAAACATCGTGGGATCAGGCTCAGTGTCGATATCAACGTACGTTTGCAGTTTGTGACTGATGTTGATGCATACCGTGCTGTCATTGAGCAGGTGCTGACGCTTGCCGACTATATCAAGGCCAGTGATGAAGATTTAGCTGCGCTGTATCCGGCGTTCAGCCTGCAAAATGCCGTCGAAAAAATCCGCACTCTGGCACCGTCAGCGCTGTTGGCACTGACTTGTGGTGCCGAAGGCGCCAGCCTGTATCTGGGTACTCAGGTCATTTCCCAAGCCGTTATTCAACCGACAGTTTTTATCGACACCGTCGGCGCTGGTGATACCTTTTTTGCCAATCTGTTAGTGCAGCTGCTGCAGTTACATCCGGTAAATCAGTTGCTTACCGATTTAGATTTAACTGTGTGCCAGAGCGCACTAAAGCGTGCCTGCCTCGCTGCCAGCCTGAACATTGCCAAAGCCGGTTGTCAGCCGCCGGATAAAGCGACACTGGATCAGGCGCTGGCGCTTTGCTAAATGTTCATTCGCTTTAACTGAACGCGGCGGCTTGGACTGCCTTCAGCCCTTTGTTATGCTGCGGTAAGCGTCTGTATAACAAAGGGAAAGTTGATGAAGAAGTTATTGATATATATCGCAAACCGGCTCTGGCTAATCATCGCCTTATACGCCAGCAGCCTGTTGGCCGGCGCCTGGTGTTTTGCCGCGCTGGAACAGAAGTCGTTCGCCGATGGCTTGTGGTGGGCCACTGTCACCTCACTGACCATCGGCTACGGGGATTTAACCCCGCTCACCCCAACCGGCCGGATTGTCGGTATTTTGTTTGGTCATTTCTGGATATTTGTGGTGATCCCGATGATTGTCGCCAATATCATTATGCATCTGGTCGAGGACAAACATCTCTTCACCGACGAAGAACAACGCGAACTGATGCAACGGCTCAAACGCATTGAAACACGTTTGGAACAAAACAAAGACTAAGCAGCTTGCTGAAGCGCAGCCGGAATGACACTCACTCCGGCTGCAACCCACAGATATCAGCGCTTTGGGATCACCAGCTGATGCGGGGCCTGCCACTCTGCGTTCGTGGTATGTACTGAGGCGATTTGATGCCACTGCGCACTGCATTGCTGCTGATTAAACTCAACCAATAAATAACCGCGCCGCGACAACTCACACCAGGCTAATTCGTCAATCAGTTGCGGTAACAAACGCGATAGCTGCGCGGCCTGCACAGCATCCAGCTGCAGATACTCTTCAATACCAGGTGATGACACCGAAGCCGTGGCCAATTCAACTGCAACCAGCTCGCCCGCGGCGTTTCTGAGCTCACTGTGCCAGGCATTGTGGGTGTCACCGGCCAGCACCAATACCTGACGCCCACTTTGCTGCAATCGCTGATACAAGCGCTCACGCTCGGCCGGGAAACCGTCCCAGGCATCGAGGTTGTACGGCATCACAGCTTGTAGCCGCTGCTGCTGCGCTACCGTCAGTTTTTCGGCTGGCTGCGTTTTTAAATCGGCCAGTTGCTGCAATTGCGGCAATAATTCCGGGCCGGGTTTACCGAGCGCGGCCAAGGCTTCACCCGGTAGTTCCATCCGCGCCATCAGCACCTGCTGCGCCAGCACCTGCCAGTGGCAGGCGGATTGACTCAGGCCCTGGCTCAGCCAGTCCAGCTGCGCCGGCCCTAACAAAGTCCGCGCCGGGTCCTGCACCGCTTTGGTCATTGCCGCGACATCCAGCTTGCCATCGCGCTGAAACTGCGGGAAATCCAGCCATTGGCTGCGGGCACACACCCGGGTGTCCAGCAGATAAAGCTGGACTAAGTCACCATAAGCCAGACTGCGATACAGCGGCTCACCTTGCTGCACCTGCGGCCGGATCGGCAGCCATTCATAATACGCTTGCAGCGCCGCGAGCTTGCGCGCCTGAAAATCACCTTCACCAGGACTGTGGTTTTCGGCGCCGCCGATCCAGGTGTCATTGGCAATTTCATGGTCATCCCAGACCAGTAAAAACGGATGACGGCCATGCAGTTGCTGTAGCGCTGCATCAGCGCGGTAACAGGCATAACGCCGGCGATAGTCCTGCAGATTCAACAATTCACAGCGGTTATCCGGCGCATACAAATGACCAAACTCAGCGGCACGTTCTGTGGCGTAACCGTCAGCGGCATATTCATACAGATAATCACCAAGGTGGATCACCGCGTCCAAATCAGTGCGCTCAGCCAGTTGCTGATAGACATGAAAATAACCGGCCGGATAATTACTGCAGCTGACCACAGCAAAACGGGCGGTGCTTAACGCCCCTTGTGGCAGCGTGCGGGTCTGTCCCACCGGTGAGGACACCGAACCGGCCCAAAAACGGTAAAAATAGACCTGACCGGCGCTTAAACCGGCGGCATCGACTTTCGCGCAATAATCCTGGTCAGCATGCGCCACACAATTGGCGGCGACCACTAAGTTGTGAAAAGCCGCATCTGTGGCGACTTCCAGTCGCAGCTGCACCTGAGCCAGCGGGCCGGCTGGCGTCACCCGCGTCCATAACACCACCCGGTCATACAACGGGTCGCCGCTGGCGACGCCATGCAGAAAACTAAGCGGGAACTCAGGCTCAGCGCTCCCCAGCGCTGCACCAGGCGCGCTGACACAACCACTGACAGTACTAAAACCACCGGCTGCAGCCACTATGGCGGACAACCTTAAAAACTCGCGACGACTCCACTGCTTCATATCAGACTCCGGCTGTATTTACGCCAGTCTGCGTGAAGAAAATGACCGGTTGATGACGTTGGCGGCAGCATCGCACCGGAGCAGTGCCACGCCATAAATCTTTCACGGAATTGTCAGAAATTTGCCGCATCGCGCTGGCAAGATGCTCGCGGCTTCTTCCTGTGGCCACCCCGTTTTGGGTTGTTGTGTATCCTTGTCCTTGGTCCTTGCCGAATTTTTGGGGCCTGAATGGTGACGTCTGCCGACGTCACCTTTTTTATTGGTCCTGATCCGTCACCGGACAGCTCTCAACATCGTAGATTTAGCGCTGTCTGCCGGCAGGTTTTGTCATCGTCAGCGTTTGAAAAAATCAGCCCAGGGCGCCGGAATGCCCAAACCATAACCCTGACCATAATGCACGCCGATACTGCGCAGCAGCACACATGTGGCTTCATCCGGCACAAATTCAGCAATGGTCTGAATTTGCAGGCTGCGGGCGATATCGGCCATCGCACGCACCATCACCGCATCAGTGGCATTTTGCGTCATAGCTTTAACAAAAGAGCCATCAATTTTCAGGTAATCCACCGGCAGGTGTTTCAGATATGCAAAAGACGACATGCCGACGCCAAAATCATCCAGCGCAAATTTGCAGCCAATCTGGCGCAGACTGTCGATAAAACGTTTGGCGGCAGCCATGTTCGTGATGGCCGCCGTTTCGGTGATTTCAAAGCAGATTTTGCCAGCCGGAATACGGTATAGCCCTAGCTGCTGCTGAATATAGGGCAGCAACTCAGGGTCACTGAGCGACGGCCCGGACAGATTGATGGCGATTTTATCCAGCAACTCCAGCTGCAACGGGCTTTGTGCCAGCTGTTGCAGCACGCGGCGGATCACCCGGCGGTCAATCAAACCCATCAGGCCCTGCTGTTCTGCCAGCGGAATAAACAACGCCGGACTGACCATCTGGCCGTCGCTGTCGCGCAGCCGCAGCAGCACCTCCAGCTGTGATCCCTGCCCTGCCACCGACAGCGGGACTATCGGCTGGGCATAGAGTTCAAACAAATCTTCATCCAGCGCTTTGTGCAGCAGCGATAAAAGCTGGCGCTGCTGTGCCAGATGATTCAGTTCTGGTCCATCAGTATCGACAATAAAATAGCGGTTGCGGCCCTGATGTTTGGCCAGATAACAGCCACTGTCAGCGGCTTTGATCAAATCAGTCAGGCTGCCCTGATAACCATCCAGCGCCACCACACCGATACTGGCGCCTATGGTAAAAATCTGCTGTTGCCAGTCAAAGCGAAAAACGCCGATTTGACGCAATAACTGCTGCAAATGCTGGCTGACGGCCGTCAGATCGCGACCAGTTAACACCAGACAAAACTCGTCACCACCCACCCGCGCCAGCACATCAGCGTCGGTTAAATCTGTGCTGAGCAGGCTGGCGACCCGGCGCAACAGCTCATCGCCGGCCAGATGACCACAACTGTCATTAATTTGCTTAAACTGGTCCATGTCGATGTAACACAAAGCGCCAGCCTGCGGTTGTTGCAGCAGGCCGGCAAGGCGTTGTTCAAAGGCGTAGCGGTTTAATAAACCGGTGAGCTGGTCATGTTCGGCCTGATAGCGGATTTGTTGTTGCAGCGCCTGCTCCCGGCTGACGTCGCGAAAAGTCATGGCCAGACCCTGTGCCGATTTCACTACCTGCAAGCGCAGCCAGCGCGCATGAATCAGCGTGGACGGCTGCGCCAGCACTGCTTCATAAGGCTGCCCCGTCTGGTCCACTTTCAGGCAACGGCGTAATAACCATTCCGCATCCAGCTGCTGGCAAAGCAGCGCCAGCGATTGCCCCGGCAACAACAGGGCAGCATCACACAGCTGGGCTGCGACCTTATTACTCTGTTGCAGCAAAAAATCACCCGCGGCAGCATCCGCCTGACGCGACCACAATAACATCGCATCGAGCGACGCATCGGCCGCCGACTGATATAACTGCTGAAACCGCCGCACCTGCGCCTCTTTGGCAAACTGGCGATACAACAACACACCGATGCCACAGGAAATAACAAAACCAAGCCCGGCTATCCACCAGGCGCTTTGCCAGATATCGGTCTGACTCTGCACGGTAAAATGCCATTGCCGGCCAGCAAAGACTAAGGGCTGCGTCACTTGCGGCGCCGAGGCGGCAAAACTGCCGCTTTGCAGCAACACCCGTGCGCCATCCTGCATCCGAAAGCTCAGCCCGCCCGCTTCCAGCTCGCTGGTATAGACCCCGATAATGGTGGTGATATCAAAAAAAGCCGCAACATAACCATGCGGTTTGCCCTGCATACTGATAGCGCGGCTGACCACCAGGCTCTGCGGTTGCTGCGGCGGATGCAGCACAGCACTTTTGTCCAGCAGCGGCGCGCCGAGTAAGGTCGGTAAATGTTGTTGCAGCAGTTGTTTGCGCCACAGCGGGTCAATCGACCACATCACCCGCCCTTGTTGATCCAGCAATGCCAGATCGCGCAGGCCTGGCAGCATCTTCGCCAGCGTCACAGCGCGGACATTAAACCAGTCAATTTCGTTGGCGGCCGCAACCGGCCAGTGCCCGACTAAATCATCCAGCGCCCGCACCCGGTCCGCCGCCATAATTTCCAGCGCATTACTGACTTGCTGCGCTACAGTTCTGGCTTTGATTTCACTGGTTTTTTGATTACTGAGCCCGAGATAAAAAGCCACCAGCAGGATGATGGCGAAAATAAAAACAGTTGCCAGACTGGCAACTAAAGCGGGACGACGCTGCATAAACTTCTCCGAATTATCTTCGCAGTCTATGCAGGCAATATGACAGTATTAAGACAAATCAGATCAGGCTTTCGTCCACCAACAGCCGGTTGCGGCCTTGTTGTTTGGCTTTGTACAGCATTTCATCAGCGCGTTGCAGCAACTGGCGGGCCTGAGTGTGTTCCTGTGGCACCACAGTCGCAAGCCCGGCACTGAGCGTGACGATGCCGCCCGGCGAATATGGGTGCGGCAAGGCCAGATGCTGGATTTTCAGTAAGATATTCTGTGCCAGAAATTGCGCGCCATGACTGTTGGTGCGCGGTAATAACACGGCAAATTCCTCACCGCCAAAACGTGCCAGTAAATCATAAGGCCGGCCAATCGCCTGCTGCATCGCCATGGCGACCCGGCGCAGACATTCATCGCCGGCCAGATGACCAAATTCGTCGTTGTATTGTTTAAAATAATCGATATCCAGCATCAGCAGCGACAAAGGCTCAGCAGCGCGGCAGCAATTGCGCCACTCCAGCTCCAGTTGCTGGTCAAAACGCCGGCGGTTGGCGATACCGGTCAGGCCGTCTATCTGCGAAATGGCTCTTAATAAATCGGTTTGTTGTTTCAGCTGTAACTGAGTTTTCACCCGGGCTTTGGTGATGATCGGATTCACCGGTTTGTGAATAAAATCAACAGCGCCCAGTTCAAAACCGCGCACTTCATCGGCTTCATCAAAGTGCGAGGTAATAAAAATCACCGGAATATCTGCCAGTTCCGGATCGGCTTTTAAGCGACGGCAGACTTCATACCCGTCCAGCCGCGGCATCACTACATCCAGCAAGATCAGGTCCGGATGCAGTTCAGCGCATTTTTCCAGTGCCTGCTCTCCATTGAGCGCAATAAACACATCAAATTCATGCCGGAAAATCTCATACATCACCCGGATATTCAGCTGGTGATCGTCCACCAGCAATAGACGCGGCTGCGCGCCGGGTGTGGCATACCACTGGGTATAGTGCGACATCAAATTACCTTCCTTGCCAATTGTCTGAGCGTGTTCAGCGCAGCGCAAAAATCCAGTTGCTCGACCTGCGCGCTAAGTTGTTGATAACGTTTATCTGCCGCCAGTAAACGGGCGGTCAAATCCAATGCTGATAAATGTTGTTGTTGCAAAGCGAGCTCCAGCTGCTGCAACAGTTCAGCCTGCCCTGGCTGTTCAGACTGCGCCAACGCCCCGGGGTTCAGTGCGGCCAGCGCCGGTTGCTGCGCCGAAAACTCGGCCCAGCTTTGGCTGAATTGCTGCAGACTTTGCTCCAGCAGCGGTTGTAACGCCTGAATATCCGCCGGTAAACCCTGCTGTAGCTGTTGCCCTGCCACCCGCAATGCCTGCGCCAGTTGCACAGCACCAAGCGTTGCGACCACCCCCTGCAAGGTATGGAGTACAGCACGGCGGGCGTTATTATCAGCAGCCGCTGTGTACATCTCACTTTGCTGATGCCATTCCTGTGGCAGGCGTTGCCAGGCCTGATATAACAGCTGACTGTTACTACCAAAGCGTGACAATAACTGCGGCAATGGCTGCAATAAACCGGCACTGGCAGGTGCCGGGCTGCCGCTTTGACCGAGGCTGTCCATCTGTGGCACTTCCGCCTGCGGCACCGGCATTTCCCGGCCACATAACGCCAGCAATTGCGGGCACAACGTTTTTAAATCAATCGGTTTGGCAATATGCGCATTCATGCCGGCCGTTTTACAGGCGATCTGGTCATCGGCTGTTGCGTTCGCCGTCATTGCCACTACTGGCAACTGCGCCGCCGTATAAAGTTGCCGGATTTGTTTGGTTGCCGTCAGTCCATCCATACCCGGCATCTGCAAATCCATCAGTACCAAATCAAAATATTGCTGTTGTACCAGTGCTACCGCAATAAAACCATCGACCGCCAGCGTGACACGGGCTCCGGCCGACAACAACAACTGCTCGGCAACTTCCCGGTTCAGCGCGTTGTCTTCAACCACCAGCAAAGACAAACCAGTCAGGGGTTTATCCGGCATGATCACCTGCGTCTGCACTCTGGCAGTGGCCGGCTGCAACGCTTGCTGGATGCGGCTGGCCAGTTGCTGTGGTGTGACAGGTTTGATCAGTACGTCGCGGATCGGCTGGTCTTGCTGGCGCGCCAGCTGCTGCAGCACTTCGCTCTCAAAGGCAGTGACCATCATCAGCATCGGCATCGGCACAGCGTTCGCCAAAGCGCGGCCCTGATTTTGCTGCAACATTTGCTGCGCAGCGGCAAGCCCATCCAGCACCGGCATCCGCCAGTCCAGCAACACCAGCTGGAACGGATTGTCAGCATCAGCCGCCTGTCGCACCGCTTGTACCGCAGCTTCACCATCTTCGACTGCGGTCACAGCACAACCAAGCTGCTGCAAACTGGCGGTCAGACTTTGGCGGACCAGTGGCTGATCATCCGCCACCAGTACTTTCAACGGCTGTGGCAGTAAGTCCGGCGCCTGCTCGGCGACCAGCGGAAATTCGACGCTAAAGCTAAAACAGCTGCCTTGCCCCGGCGTGCTGTCCAGTTGCAGCTTGGCCGCCATTAATGCCAGCAGACGCTGACAAATCACCAGGCCAAGGCCGGTGCCGCCAAAGCGGCGGCTGATCGAGGTTTCCGCCTGAGTGAAAGCATTAAACAACCGTTGCTGCTGCTCCGCCGAAATACCAATGCCGCTGTCTTCGACCCGGAACAGCAACAGCGCTTTACCTGGCGCTGCCGTTTGCCGGCTGACACAAAGCCGGACATAACCCTGCTGGGTAAACTTCAGCGCATTGCCGGCCAAATTCACCAGCACCTGTTGCAGCCGCAGACGGTCGGCCACAATGCTGGCCGGTAAATCCGGCGCCAAATCAAACAGCAGTTCCACATGTGGATTCTGATGGGTTGCGCCCAGCAACACAGCGACATCGTGGAAAAAACCGGCCAGTTCCAACGGGGCTGGATCCAGCTCCAGCCGGCCGGCATCAATTTTCGAGAAATCGAGGATATTGTTGAGCAGGCCCAGCAGCGCGGTGGCGGCTATTTGGGTTTTGCCGACATAGTCAGTCTGCAAATCACTGAGTGGAGTTTGTTGCAGCAGCTGTAACATGCCAAGCACCGCATTAAGCGGCGTGCGGATCTCATGGCTCATATTCGCCAGGAACTGCGACTTGGCCTGATTGGCGCTGTCGGCCTGTTCTTTAGCCTGACGTAATTGCATCTCCAGTTCACGCTGCTCAGTGATATCGATATTTATCCCGGTCATACGCCAGGGCGTGCCGTCAGTTTTGCGTTCGACAGTGGCCGCGCCCTGAATGTAACGCACACCGCGGTCCGGGGTGACGATACGAAAGATTGGCTCATATTGGCCGGTCCCGGCCAGAGCCTTCTGCAACGCAGCTTCTGTTGCCAGCAAATCCTCCGGATGCACCCGCTCCCGCCAATGCTGATAACGCAGGCCGGACTGTGCCAGCACCGGGTCTTGCCGGTAAATATCAAACATCCGGCCATTCCACCATAATTCGTTATTTTCCGGCTGCCAGGTCCAGACGCCCATATGCGCAACTTCTGCAGCAATACTGAGCTGGTCGCGCAACATGGTTAAGTCCAGCTCGGATTGCAGCTGCTCGCTGAAATCCAGCGCAATCAGCAGATAACCCAGCAGTTCGCAACTGGTATCGCGGATCGCAGTTAAAGTCAGCAACACCGGCAACTGGCTGCCATCCTGACAGGTCAGTTGGCTGCGCCAGGTCTCCGGCGCACCGGTTTGTGCCAGATGCGTCAGTAAATCGGCCTGCGTTTCACCGGGCAGCCCCATCTCACGGCTACGACTGACAAACTCGCTGCTGCTTAACAACGCGGTCAGCTGCGCCTGCCCGGCCATTTCCACCGCCTGATAACCCAGCATCAGCTCGGCGCCACGGTTAAACAGCTGCACCACGCCATGTTTGTCGAGGCTGATAATGGCCACTTCTGAAGCGGCCCGCAGCACGGTATCAATCAGTTGGTGCAGTTCGGCACGGTGCGATTCGGCTTGTTTACGGTCGGTGATGTCGCTGGATAATGCAATGTAACGTTCGGTGCGCCCTGTGGCGTTCAGCAGCGGCATAATCACTGTGTCGTACCAGCGCAGGCTGCCATTTTGATGACGATTGCAAATCTCCCCGCGCCAGGCCTGTTGCTGACTGATTTGCCCCCAGAGCTGCTGCCAGAACACCGCCGGATGTACGCCGGAGTTGACCTGCTGATGCGTCTGTCCCAGTAACTCAGCCCGACTGTAGCCAAGGCTCTGACAGAACACGGCATTGACATCGAGGATCCGACCGGACGGGTCGGTTTCGACATATAAAAACTGGGCGTTGATCGTTGCCAGCAAGGTTTGATGCTGACGCAGCGCCTGATCGAGCTGGCGCCGGCTGGCGACCAGTTCACCAATATCCCTGAGTGTTTTGGCGGCAGCGATGATACGGCCTTTGTCATCGTAGACCGGCGACACATTGACCAGCACGTCCAACATGCCCCCACCTTGATGCCGGCGCTGTGTGACAAATTGCTTCACACTGTCGCCACGACGGATTTGCTGCAGGATTTGCTCTTCCTGTGATTTCAGTTCCGGCGGAATAATCAGTTTGGCCAACGGCAGACCCACAGCATCTGCCGCACTGTAACCAAACATCTGTTCTGCGCCCTGGTTCCAGCTGGTGACGACGCCTTGTAAATCCTGACTGATGATGGCGTCACCGGAACTGCGCACTATGGCGGCCAGCCGGCTTTTATGTTCATTAAACTGCTGACGCGACAAATAAATCCGCATGCCCATACTGGCAGTCAGCGCCAGCAACAGTGTCAGCAGCAGTCCGATAGCAGACTGCTGCTGCACGGACGGCAAGCCCAGCTGCTGGCTGAACTGCTGGTCCGCGTGAAAATGCCATTGCCAGCGCCGGCCGAATACTTCGCTTTCCAGCACAACGTCGCCCTGTTCCCTGGACGGCGACCTGGCTGAGCCGGACTGAAAAAACATACCGGGCTCGCCGGTGACATCACGCATTTCCAGCCCAATGCCTTCACCTTGCACTAATAAATCATGCAACACCTCACCGGCAATCAGCGGTGCGTAGCTTAACCCCTGCAAGAGCTGCTGGCGCTGCGCTACCGACTGCGGCGTGACCCAGCCCTGATAAACCGGCAATAACATCAGAAACGCCTGTAACGGTTTGCCACCCGCCTGCACCAGCGTCACAGGCGCAGTCAGCCTGGCCTCGCCACTTTGCATCGCCGCAACCGCAGCCGCATAACGGTTGGATTCAGAACTGATATCAAGACCTACGGCCGCCTGATTGCGCGCCAGCGGTTCGATATACTGAATAATAAAATGGTCGTGCGGATGAGGCGCCAGCACTGTTAACTTAAAATCAGCCGGCCCGGTCTGACGCGCTTGTTGCAAAAACTGCGGCAGCTGCGCCGGGCTCACCCGGTGGATATAACCAAAACCATGGGCACCAGGAAATTCCCTGGCAATATCCCGGCTTGAACTATAAGCCCGGAAAGTCTCAGCACTGAGTGCAGAGCCCGCGGTCAGCACATGGCCGCGCACACCCCGCAGGCCATACTGATAACGCTGCAGCCGGTCTTTACTCTGTTGCACTATCTGCTCTGCAGCATCGGTTAATGCGTGCAGCATGCGCTGATGGTTCTCGTGCTCCAGCGCGCGGGCATAAGCGAACACCGCAGCAATACCTGACAACAGGATCACAGCGGCGAGCCACAACGGCCATCTGGTGGTTGTGGTCTGCTGTTCAGTCCAATGAGGTTGCTGTGTCATACCCAATAATCCCTGACGCCGGCAATCGGCAGCTCCTGACTGTTGAAATTAGCACAGCGGTGCCTGACGTCCACCTTTTCGCGACAAAGTTCAGCGGCATTTTGACAAAAACTGCTGGTCAGAGCTGTAGTAAAACCTTAGAGTCAATCAGGCCACTATTGCAGGTAAATATCGGCGATTTGCGGCGAAAACAAGAAAAATAACAATGATATTAACTAAGTTACAGTGGGGAACATTTATGGTTAAAACCATCTTGAAATACAGCGCTGGCGCTTTGCTGCTATTAACCGGCATTGTCGTGGGCCGGACTGTCAGTTTTAGTCCCGAGCCAGTCGCTGCGGTTCAACCGGTCACGCTGGCTGTTGATACTGAAAAGGTCAGCCGGCATTTGTCCGAAGCTATCCAGTTCCAGACTATTTCCTATGACAACAGCGCCAAACGCAATAAAAGTCGTTTTCTCGAATTTATGCAGTGGGTCGGCCAAACCTATCCGCAGCTGCAACAGCTGGAGCTGACGCCGGTCAATGAACTGACGCTGCTGTACCGCTGGAAAGGCAAAGACAGCCAGCGGGACGCCATGCTGTTATCAGCGCACTATGACGTGGTGCCGGTCACGCCCGGCACCGAAAAATTATGGCAGCAAAGCCCGTTCTCCGGCGCTATTGCCGGGGGTTATGTCTGGGGGCGCGGCGCCATGGATGATAAAGGCGCGGCAGTCGCAATGCTCGAAGCTATCAGCCTGCTGCTGGAGCAAGGTTATCAGCCGCCGCATGACGTGTATCTGGCGCTGACGCACGATGAAGAGATCGGCAGCAAAGAAGGCGCAGCGGCAGTCACAGCCCTGCTGCAGCAACGCGACGTGAAACTGGCCTGGTCGCTGGACGAAGGCTCTTTTGTGCTGCGGGAGATGGTGCCGGGTGTGGCAGCCGACATCGCCAGTATCAATGTTGCGGAAAAAGGTTTTCTGAATCTGCAGCTGACGGTACAAAGTCCGGGTGGCCACAGCTCGATGCCGCCGGCAGAAACTGCCGTCAGTATTCTGGCCCGCGCCCTGACCCGCCTGACCGACCAACAGGTGCCGGGCGGCATCGACGGCCTGACCGCCGATTTTTATGACCAGCTTGGCCCGCATATGGCCTGGCTGCAACGTATGTTATTGGCCAACCGCTGGTTGTTCGGCCCTTTGCTGGAACATGAACTGAGCAAAATGCCGACAGCCAACGCCATGCTGCGCACCACTACAGCACCAACGATGTTAAACGGCAGTATTAAAGCCAATGTGTTGCCGCAACAGGCCAGCGCCGTCGTCAACTTCCGGCTGCACCCACGCGACAGTGTCGATGCGATTCTGGCGCATGCAAGGAATGTGATTAATGACCCCAGAGTTGAACTCAGTGTCTTGCAGGGGATGGCGGCATCCAAAGTCGCCGCCAAAGACGGCGTGGGTTTTAGTCACATCAGCAATGCGGCGCAAAGTACCTACGCAGCGGCGGGCACCCAGAGCACGCCGTTGGTGGTGGTGTCAGGCCTGACTATCGGTGGGACGGACAGTCGCTTTTATGAAGAAGTCGCCGGCGCCAGTTATCGGTTTAATCCGATGGTACTGACATCGACTGAACTCGGCGGCTTTCATGGCAATAACGAACGGATAAGCCAGGACAATCTGGTTAAAGCCGTGCAGTTCTATTACAGCCTGCTCAGAGCACTTTAATTCAAAGCAGGCTGAAGCGATCTTCAGCCTGCTTTGCCCTGGCGCACCGGACCGGCATCGGTTTCAATTTGTTGTTTTAATTCAGTGGCAAAACCCGCAATAAACACCCATTCGGCAACGATAAACAAAGGCCCGATCAGCAGCCCCATCAGATCGTCGACAAAAGCCGGCTTTTTGCCCTCAAAATAATGACCGATAAACTGCAGCACCCAACCGACAGCAAACACTGCGACCGAGCCCCACAACCATTGTTCAGCAAAAAGCTGCACCAGCTGCTGCGACAAGGCAAAACAGCCAGCGCTGAATAACAGCATCAGCACACCGAATTTCAAATCCAGCAGTAAATAATACAGACAGCTCAGCACCAGCAACACCACAGCCGCACTGATGGCAGTCCCAAACAACGGGAACGACAACATACCAAACACACTGATCACAATCAGCGGAATGCCGGCAAAATGGGTCAGAATATTCCGCTGATCGCGATGGTACAGCGCATATTGGCTTAATTGTTCACGCAAAGTCCGCATGGTTATTCCTTATTGTCAGAGGCGTTGTCGTTTAATCTAAATCCAGTCGCGGTTAAACTCTGTCAGATACCCGACATTCTGCAGCACAGTTTCCTGTTATCAGCAAATCGCAGTGCTGCCTGAAGCCACCTCAACCTTGCGCCAGCTTCAATAACGCCGGCCGGTTTAATACTGTGATCCCACCGTATTGCGTCTGGATCAGGCCTTGTGCCGCCAACTGGCGCAGCAACTGATTAGTGGTCTGGCGGGATAACGACAACAGCTGGCCCAGTTGTTCCTGCTGCAGCGGCACTTCAGGCTGCTGCAGACTGAGCTGACAGAGCCGGCGGGCCAGCCGTTGCCCCGCGCTCAGCACAGCCCGGTCTTCCAGTTCGATAAATACCTGGCGCAATTTACTGGTCAGCAGCTGACCAAAAGCCTGCCACCACTGCGGATCTGTGCTGACCAGCTGCTGCAGCGCAGCTTTCGGCAGATGCCAGAGCACCGTCTCCTGCAACGCCACAGCGTCATGGGTGCGGGGGTGTTGGTCAAACAAGGCGATCTCACCGAGCCATTGCCCTGGTGTCAGCAAGGTCAGCAGCGCCTGCCGGCCCGACTGGTGTAAACCCGAAATCAATAACTGGCCGGCCAACAACACATAGATGCCGCAAAAAGCGTCGCCACGGCAAAACAGCGGTTGACCGGCGCTCAGCAGGCGTTTTCGTCCAAGCCCCAGCAATTGTTGCTGTTGTAACTCACCAAGCGCGGCAAACCAGGGATCGGCGTAAAGTGCGGCCTGTTCTTTCTCGGTCAGGACCAAGACAGCGCTCATGACGCCGGCCAGTGTTGGCGCAGCCCCAGTTTCAGCAGGACTTTTTCCAGGCCAGCTTCCGGAACGCGCAAAGGCTGACGGGAACGGGCCAGATAAAGCGCCAGCGCTGCCGGGTGTTTTACAGCCTGCTGCAACGATTGTTGCGCCAACAACAGCTTCGCCACCGGCGCAGCAAAACCCCACAAGGTCAGCATAAAGGCACCGGCTTGTGCTGGTGTCAGCGCACCGACTTCGCCATCCGCAGTGCGCAGCAATGCCTGTCCCAGCTGATAAAATAGCGCCGCCAGCATCAGCTGCTCCATCGCGGTCTGATCCAGTGCCAGCCACTGCGCTACCTGTCGGCAATGTCCGGCCAGCCGGACCCCGGCTAAACCCCCGCTCTGGTCACTGTCCTGTGACACACTGAGCGCCAGCACCACGCCGTACAGCAAACTCAGCCCGAGCCGGCTGATGGCCATTTGCACCGAATAAGTATCCTGGTTAAAACCCATATAAGCCGAGTTGGCCAGTTGCAGCAGGCGCGCACTGAGCACAGCGTCCTGTTCAATCAGTTCGGCCAGCTTGTCGATGCGCACATCCGGGTCCAGCAGCAGTTGTTGCAGCTGGCCGACAATCGGCGGGATCAAGGGTAAATGGGAGCAGGCCAATAGCTGATTGCGACAACGCTCGCTGAGTCCCAGAGTCGCCAAAGCTTCAGCGACATCAACCTGACGCGGGATACTGTCTTGCGGCACCGGCTGCAGACAAAACAAGTGGTAATGCTGCAGATAAGGCAACAGTTGCTCGTCCTGACAATCCGGCACGGCCAGTACCCGGATACTATTCGAAAAATGCCTGGCGATGTCGTCAACCAGCGGCGAATGCACCAAATCTGTGATCACCAGCGCCGGTGACTCCTTTAGTTGCAGCGCTCCGGCCGGGTCTGTCTGGGTGATGTCCCAGCCTTGTGGTAATGCTACCTGCACCACCGGCGCCGGGTCTGCAATCCAGAGTAAATGCCTGATCATCATGACCTCCACCGATCCAATAAATTCGTCTCTGTTTGCCAAAGTTCCGCGCTGCAATGGTCTGACAATAGCATGAACCGCGATGCAGGACAGCCTGCAGACATTCATCGGCGATGTTGTCAGCGTAGCCGCCGGCACTCATGATTGCGCCGCCGGACAAGACGGTACTGCACTATGGTGAAGTCGTCACAGGCTGAAACCATAAGCTGCTGTCGGATAACGGAAAATCCAGCGGTGCCATTGGATTGACCAGCCGGATCTGACGGCGTTTACTGAGGCCTGCCAGCGCAATAGCTGCACCATAACGTTGCTGAAACAACAATTCAAACCGGCCACTGGCAATCAACTGGCGCAGACCACGCTCTATAGCACTGGCCAACCGTTGATTGTCGCGATTAACAAAAAAATACACCGCGGACGGGTACACCAGCACCAACTTGGGTTCCACCGCAAACTGCGCCGGCTGACGCAACGCATCAGCATAAGCTTCAAACACAGCACGCGGAAAAGCATCCCCGCGCTTTTTTTGCAGCATGTCAAACAGTTGCGGCGGATGGGCACTGGTCAGCACGGCTAAACCGTTATGCTGCAAAATGGTTGTATCGGGCCAGTCATGCCCCTGAATAAATGTGAGTTTCTTCAGCTGAGATAACACCTGAATGTGCTGAAACCTGGCTTGTTCGCCCTGGCGGATCAGCAACAGTCGCCAGCCGTTTAGACCTTTATCCAGCGGGATCCGTACCGGCAGAAGTTGTTGTTCGCGTGCGGCGGACGTCATACTCCAGTACACATCGACCTGGCCGGCGGCGATTTCTTTTAACACCCGGCTTTGCACCATGTCTTGCCCGGACGGTTGCAGTACAAAGGGCTCACCGGACGCCTGCAAGGCCTCCCTGAGCAATTGCAGCTGATAACGCTGATCAACCGACTCCAGCTGACGTGCCGGACTGCCATAAATCACCCGAAGCGCAGGTGCGGCCCCGGCGACAAACGACAGCAACACAGCCAGAATCAATAACATTGCTCGCAATGAACCGGCTCCCTGGTTAATCGTGACGGCTTTGAATGACACCATTTACCTTACAACAGACCCGCCGCAGCTACCAGTCTTGTTGCCCCTGTCCGACCGACCTGTTGGACAAATCAGCTCAACGGACAGCCAAGCTAAAATAGGCCAGTCGTTGCACGGAACCTCAGCAGCACAGCCCGGTCATAGCTGCTGACGTATTCGATGATTGGCAGGCAAGGTGTTGTCAGAACACAAGATTTTCTCGTTTTATCGCTGGATTTTACTGTCGTTGCTGGTCCATTTGGCCATCGCAGCACTGGTGTTGCTGCAGCAGCCAAAAGCAGTAGTAAAGCAGCTAAGACCAGCCCCCATCACGGTGTTTGCCGTCAGCAAGTCAGCAGCACCGGCGCCGCCAACACCAGCCAATACTGCAACAGTAAAAGCAGATACGGTGAAACCAGACAGACTACAGCCGCCAGCTCATCCAGTGCAGCCGGAGCGTAAAACCACGGTGGCGGTCCAAAGCACCAAACCAGCCAAACAGCGCAAAACCGCCGGCACCAAAGGTGTCGCGGCAGAACCAGCGCCTGCCGCGACAGCGACAGCACCACCGACCGCAGCCACAGATATTGCCACACTGCTGCATTCAGTCGCGGCGCGAACGGCACAACGTGAACTGTCAGCGGCTGAACTCGCGGCACTGACCGCGCCCAAAGCTGAAACTTTCACCAACCCTGAGACAACCGTCCGCCGACCAGCCATCAAACCCGGCACAGGCCCGGCCGCCGATGTGCTGGAAACCTTGCCCGATGGGTCGCAGCTGGTACGGGTGGGAAAAGGTTGTGTACTGGCCACGCCCGGCGCAGACCTTCGAAAAGACATTCACAGTATGAAAGTGGTTGGCTGTGGCGCCGGTGGACACAGTGAGCAGGACCGGATTGACGCGCATTTTGAGCAAGTGATGTCCAAAGTGGGTCAACACCGCTGAGATAAATTCGGCCCCTGCTTATCCCTTTTGTCGCAGCGACCACGTTTACAACCGGCATGCTGCACAGAAACATTGCCGGGGACACCGTGATGAAATTAATGCTGTGTTGTTTATTGCTCTGCAGTTGTGCGCTGCAGGCCAGTTCGCTACCAAATGGATCCGGGTTATACCCGTTACCAGACGGCGCTTTACATATCCGACAACTAGAGCCCGCCAGGCTGAAAACACAGCCGGTGGATGTTGCAGTACTGCTGATTGCCGGGCCGAACGAACATTTTTTTGCTGACAGTGGTTTTTTTGCTTTGCTGCAGCCGGTATTGGCGCAGCAGCACCGCACTTATGCGGTGGACCGGCAAAGCAGTGGTTTCAGCTCAGACACCACCACGCCGTCATACCGTAAATTCGCCAGCGATTTAGCACAGGTGCTGCCGCAGTTACAGGCCAAAAAGTTTCTGCTGGTCAGCTTCGCCAGTGGCAGCATCACAGCCCGTCTGCTGGCTGATGATCCGGCCATAGCCCCGCGGCTGCACGGCCTGTTACTGCTGGACCCGGACGTCCCCACTCCGGCCGCACTCGAACTTTATAATGGCGCGCCGGCCGACTGGTACCGGGCGCATCTGCAAGAACTACTGCCAGAACTGGCCAAAGGCGTCTGGAACGACAGAACTGCCCAAAAAATCAGTGCAGAACTGCAGCAGATCCGCCAGCTAGTGCCGTCGGCACAGCAAACACTGACCGACTGGGACTATCTGCAACAACTGCAGGCCAGCCGCCTGCCAGTGAACCGTCAACAGGCCAGAGCGATAGAAATTGCTGAGTATCAGGCTGATTTAGCGGCTTATACCCAAACACTCTGGCAGCAGAGTGCTGTGCCGGTGTCGGTGGTCGACAGTGATTTTGAAGCGCCTTTGATTGCAGAGGCCAAAGAAGACAAAGCCCGTCTGGCGCGCTGGCGACAAGACGGGCTGGAATTTGCTGCCACTTTGGCGAAAAACAGTGGCGGCCGGTTTGTCGCTTTGCCGGCACAGAATCATCTGCTGATGTTCAGCCACAGCGCTGAGCTGGCGCAGCTGATTGACGAACTGGTGGCCGCTCAGACAAAGCCGCTTGATTCAGCCAGCCGCTAAGCGGGCACCCAAAATCGCCGCACCACGTTCACCACTGGCCGCGCCAAACTCAGCGCGGCGCAGCGGCGGCACTTCCACCCCGGCAAACAGATGGCGGCTGATCGCGGCCGGTAATGCTGTGAAGATTTCATCTATGTCAGACAAACCACCGCCCAATACCAACACGTCCGGATCATAAGCCAGTACCTGTGCTGCTAAGGCCGCGCCCAGCGCATCGAGATAACAGGCAAAACACTGCTGCGCCAGTGCATCACCGGCGCGCAGCGCCTGCAACCAGTCGTAAGTGGTCACTTCGCGTTGACTAAAATGCCGGTAAAGCCGCGCCAGACCAGTGCCGGAAATATAGGTTTCCGCACAACCGTCCAGGCCACAACCACAGCGATACAGCGGCAGCTGATATTTGGCCAGCACCCGGGCCGCAATCGACTGATGGCCGAGCTCGCCAGCCAGCTGATGCCGGCCCTGATAGAGTTCACCATCAACACAAAGGCCACCGCCGGCACCGGTGCCCAAAATCACGCCAAATACCCGACGATGCCCGCGGCCAGCACCAAGCAAAGCTTCCGACAACACAAAAAGCCGGCAGTCATTGCCAATGGCGACCGGCCGCTGCAAACGTGCTGTTAAATCAGTGCCCACCAGCTGTTGATTCAGACAAGCGACATTGGATGAAGTCACCAGTCCCTGTGGCGCCACCACGCCAGGCAAAGCAATACCCACCGCGGCTTTGTGGCCAAATTTCTGGTCCGCCAGCGCCACCTGCGCACTGACAGTTTGCAAAAACACCGCATAATCATCGGTCGGCGTCGGTACACGCCAGCGCTCCACCAGACTGAAATCCGGCCGGAATACCGCCATTTCAATTTTGGTGCCGCCAATATCCAGACCATAAATCATCAGGCTCGCTCCGTAAGTGTCGGGATAAACGGATATAAAGTCACGCCCTGCACCACCCGGTTGACTTCGCCGGTCGGACACGGATTATCCGGCGAGATCTCCAGCTGCAACGCTTTAAAAAATGCCAGCGTCTGGCAATACACAATCAGTGGCAAGGCCAGCCAGGCGTCTGTCAATAAAGCCGCACCGCGACAGTTATCCAGCTGTACCAGCCGGCAATAGGCCGCCCGGCGGTCACGCTGCACTTCTTCATATAAATCAACATCGTACTTTGCGGTATAGGGGTCGTTCGAACGCAAAATAAACACTTGGGTCTGCGCATTCACCACCGACTTCGGCCCATGGCGGAAGCCAAGGCTGCTTTCATAAAAACTGCTGATTTGGCCAGCTGTCAGTTCCAGGTATTTCAGTGCTGCTTCGCGGGCGATGCCGGCCAGGCCACCACTGCCGACAAACACCACACGCTCGGCTGGCAATTCGGCCTCGGCACGGATTGCCGCACTTTGCGAAAGTAACTGTGCTGTGACGTCGATAGTGCTGTCGAGCTGCGCCTGCTCTGGCTGAAACAGCCATAAAGTCGCCAGATACATGCCGGTAAAACTACTGGTCATAGCAAAACTGCGGTCATGACAAGCATCCGGCAATTGCAGCACTTTACTCTGGTGATGCGCCTGGCCGTATTGCGCCAGTTGCCCGACGGCGTTACAGGTGATGATCAGATGCCGGCAGTCCGGCAGCAGCTGGTCCGCCAGCTGCACGGTTTTCAGACTTTCCGGGCTGTTGCCGGAGCGGCCATAACTTATCAGTAAAGTCGGATATTGCCCCAGCAGGTATTGCGCCGGATTGCTGACTAAATCCGTGGTGCTGATAGCCTCCAGCCGCTGGGTTGCATGCGGTAGCCTGACCGAAAGCGCCGGTAACAAGGCCTGGCCAATATAAGCCGAAGTGCCGGCACCGGTCAGAATAATGCGCAGACCAGATTCGGCCAGCTGAGTAGCAAACCATTGGCGCAGTTCGTTGTCGGCATTGATTTGACTGATAATTTGCTGCCATACCTGCGGCTGCTGGCCAATTTCGCGTGCCGTCCACTCGGCGGCCGCTTCACGTAAGGCCGCAGCACTCAGGCCCAGTGTTGGTGTATCTGTAAAAGAAAAAGGTACCACAATATAACTCCCGGACCAGATTTCAGGCTGCTTGCGCAGGCAAAGACAGTGGATGTGCCAGACCACAGGCGCTGGCGTACATCTGCAGCACTAGGCGGATATGGTGCTGTATCAGCGCTTGCGGTGCCGGCGTCAGCTGGCCATTCAGCACAGCCTGGTATTGCTGCGGCATAAACTGGCTGAGGAGCGGCAACGGAATTTGGCTTTGGCTCAGGTTGTCGAGTAGCCGGCTCACCGCCTGCTGTAAGGCCGGCTGCTGCCAGTAATAACGAATGCGGTCGCTGTAGCTGTATTGGCGCAGTAGCTGTTGTTCCAGCACATTACCGGGGTAAAATTTTTGCCAATAACCCGGCTGTAACTGCATCACCCGCTCACAGACGGCAATCAGATGCGACTGCTGCTCGACCGGCACCAGTTGCTGTTCAATATAACAAAGCGCAAACAGCGCTTCGCGCAGGGCAAAAGTCAGCTGAGGGCCCACTTTGAGAATGGCAAAATGCTGCTGTACCAGCTGCTGATACCGGCTCTGTGGCTGAAAATCGGTGGAATGGGCTTCAAACACCAGCTGCGGATCTTCAGCAATAAAATCAGCCAGTTCTGTACTTGCTAACGCATCAAACAAATGTACTTTGGTGTTATCAAACTCAACACCGGGCTGCACCACCACGGCAATGACTTTTTGCCAGACGTCCGCGCCTAAACCCAAAGCCGCAAAAGCCTGTTGATGTAAATGAATAGTGTTTTGCACATTGCCCACAGCCGTTGGCTGAAGATGTTGTTCCAGGCTGCTGACGCCGCCGGGCGCCGGCACTTCAGTGCCAATCACATAACAAAGCTGCGCCGGAGCTGACCGGCTTGCTGTCGTTTGCTCAGCTAAGGTTTGTTCTGCCAGCGTTTGTTCAGCAACCTGGCACAACCGCGCCGCACGCGCAGCAATCAACGCGTCCGGCAGCGGCTTGGGGTCATCAGCACAGGGCATACTGGTATCGAGGTGAATTTTGCAAAAACCGGCGCGGACAAAAGCCGCAATTAAGGTTTCAGCTTTGGCCATCGCAGCAAGGGCCGGCAATGCGGTCCAGCACACCGGGCCTAAATGGTCGCCGCCAAAACACAGCTGGTTGGCGGCAAGGCCCTGCTCGGCCGCCATGTTGTGGACAAAGGCAATAAAATCAGCCGGTTGCATACCGGTGTAGCCACCGTCCTGATTGACCTGATTGGCAGTGGCTTCAATCAAAAGCAGCGATTGATCCGCTTTAGCCTGTTGGATGGCTGCCTGCAGCACCATAGGGTGCGCCGAACAGACCGCGTAAATCCCCTTGCTTTGGCCTTGTTTATTGGCGCAAAGCAGTTCAAGCAAAGCGTTCATACCTCTCCTTATGGACTGATCACATGCACTTGCACCCCCATCCGGGTCAGCTCTTCGACATACAGCGGCGGAATACCACTGTCGGTCACCAGCGTATGCACTTGCATCACACTACAAATCAGATGAAAACCACGACGGTCAAACTTGGATGAATCGGTGACGACTATCACTTCGCGCGCCACTTCACACATCAGCCGGTTCAGCGTGGCCTCGGCTTCAAAATGGGTCGACAGGCCGGTTTTTAAATCAAAACCATCCACCCCTAATACCACTTTGTCGAACTGATAGTTTTTCAGCGCCTGCTCGGCCTGAGCACCATAAAACGACATCGATTTTTTTCTGAGCGTGCCGCCGGTCATCATCACTTCGACTTTGTCGACCTGCGACAATTCCAGCGCGATATTCAGACCATTGGTCATCACAATCAGGTTTTTATGCTCACGTAAATTCGCTGCCACTTCTTCAGTGGTGGTGCCGGAATCAAGGATGATGCGTTCGTCATCTTTGATCAGCTCGGCTACAGCGCGGCCGAGCCGCTGTTTTAGTTCCGAGTGTTTCTGCCGCTTTTCTTTTAACGACAGCTCGCGGCTCAGGTCATCGTTGACCATAGCGCCACCGCGGGAGCGCACCAGCAGCCGTTTGCTGTCCAGCACCGCCAAATCACTGCGGATCGTCACTTCAGACACGCCAAAGCGCTGCGACAATTCCGCCACCGACACTTTGCCCTGGGCGTTGGTCAGCCGGACTATTTCCTGCTGCCGTTCAATGGTATTTAAGGCTTCCACCTCGTCTCCCTGCCCGCTGCCGGGCTGTTGCGTTGTACCTTACCAGCTAAAACAAAACTTTCAATATCTTTCGATTTATTTCTTTTGCTGAATTTCTGCTGACTTCTTCAGAACTATCAGCGTTTAATTTTTAATTAAAAACTAAACAAAGCATTTAAATCAATGGTTTATGGCATTTAAAAACTTAAAAAGACAAGATCTGGTCTAACTTTCAGATCTATTCGAATCTGATTTTAGCGCAAAATCTTCTAAACGAAAGCCAAATATAACTTGCGATAACTTTCAATCAAGGATTATAAAGATTCTCGAAAGGTTTTGATATTTGTCATTCGTTTACTCCAGCCGACAAACTGGGCTTTCGTTGCAGTTTACGCCAACTGACGTTCTGACGATATCAGCTTTCGAAATATTCAAAACAAAAAATAACCACAGCGTGGAGGGACTATGTCACAGGGTACATTTCGATATCACAAGCTGGCGCAGCTGGTGATGCTGGTGATGCTGGCCATACTGGCACCGCAGCAAGCTTTCGCAGCAGACGCCGACAGCGACAAACAAAAGCAGAAAAAAGCCAAAACTGAACAAGTCGAAAAAATTCAGGTCACCGGCATTCGCAGCAGTATTAAAGAAGCCTTGTTTATTAAACAAAATGCGGTGTCGGTGATCGATGTGGTCGTCGCCGAAGATATCGGTAAGTTTCCCGACGAAAACCTGGCAGAGGCGCTGCAGCGCGTGCCCGGTATCACTATCACCCGTAACGGTGGCGAAGGCCAGAACGTTATAGTCCGCGGCATGGGCGAAGGCTATAACGTGACCACGATCAATGGCCGCAAGCTGGCGTCTGAAAGCAGTGGCCGCGACTTTAACTACGATACTATCGCGTCAGAGCTGGTGAATACTCTGGCAGTTTATAAGTCACCAGAAGCACGGCTGATTGAAGGTGGTATTGGTGCTGTCATTGATGTTCAGACCAGAAAACCACTGGATTTAGGCGGTTTTACCCTGACAGGTTCCGCCAAAGGTATTTATGAATCACGCACCAGTGACGTGCATCCGCACGCTTCGATGCTGGTCGGCGATATTTATCAGGACGGCAGCCTTGGGGTGTTGCTATCTGCCGCCTATTCGCGCAAAACCTTACGCAATGATACTTATGAAGCTGCCGGCTTTTATGATCCGGCAGAAAATGTCACTGATGAAGCCACCATTGGTGTTGATCAGAATAAAGACGGCAATATTGGCCCGAATGAATTGTTCCCGTCGAAAATTCCGGGTTATATCTATTTTTCCAACGAACAGGATGTCCGCGAACGTACCGGTGCCACTTTGGCAGTGCAATACCAGCCGAATGACCGATTTGAATTATTAGTCGACGGCTTGTACAGCCGCTACACCACTGACGGTGCCAAGTATCAGATTGGTCTGGTGAACTATGATGAATCCTGGACGCCGGGCACACCGGTATTTACCGATGCCGTGTTTGGCGAAGATGGCCGGGTTGTATCCGTCAAACAAAGCAATAAACCTATGGTGGAGCTGCTGAATCTGTCTGAACCACGACAAACGGATACCTGGATGATGGGCGCCAACAGTAAATGGCAGCTGAGCGAACAATGGCAACTGGTTGCTGATGTATCGCATTCCGAAGCTCAGGATAAAAACGACGGCGATAATAAATTTATCGTTGCGCGCGGCTTTGTTGATTCTATTGCCATTAATTACAACACCGGCAATAAAATCCCCGACGTGGTACTGGCACCTGAATTAAACGCCAATCAGAATTTCGGCGCACACTACAGCCGCAATACCGGCACCGGCGTGAAAGACAGCATTGACGATGCCAAAGTGTTTGCCGAGTTTGCGCCAGCCGACAGCTGGTTCAGCAAACTCGAATTTGGTCTGAACTATGTCCGGCAGGAAAAAAGTCAGCAGCAGTACGCCTCAAAAAATCCGAGTATGTTCAGTCGCGGCGGTTATTACCTGACGCAAAACAAATTTGCCTTTGATAGCAGCACGGTATTTAAACAAGGTGATTTTGAACTGTTTAAGATCCCACAAAGCGCCTTCCGTCCGGCTAATTTCAGTAAATTCCTCGATGGCGAACCGGGTATCCATCCAGCGCCGTGGCCAAGTTTTGATTACGATGCCCTGCTGGCTTATTACCGCAGCATTAACGCAGACGCTGCTAATCTGAACATAGTCCCAAGCCTGAATCAGGCCGGTGCCTTTACTATCACAGAAGCCGTCAGCACCGCCTATATTCAGCTGAAAATCGAACAGGAACTGGCCGGCCTGCCTTATATGCTGAACCTTGGTCTGCGCGGCAGTCAGACTGCAGTCAGCTCGGACGGTTTTGTCCAGGACCTGGCGTCCATCCGGCTCGACGATAAAGGCCAGCCAATTGGCAACGCCTGGCGGCAAACCACGCCGGTCAGTCATGATGGGGATTACAGCAAGATCCTGCCAAGCCTGAACTTTAAACTGAATTTGCGCGACGATTTGTTGCTGCGTTTGTCCGCAGCGAAAGTCATGAGCCGGCCTAACCTGGACTATTTAAAACCTTGGGTCGCGCTGGACTTCACCAACCGCAAAAATGGCCTGCCGCAGCTCACCACCGGCCAGCCGGATGTGCCACCTGAACTGGCCAATCAGGCTGATTTAACGCTGGAGTGGTATATCGCTGACAGCAGCCAGCTGGCGGGTGGCCTGTTTATTAAAGATATTCAGTCCTTTATAGAAACCAGCGGTGTTGCCGGTAATGACTATGGCAGTGCTTATTACATCAACAAACCAAAAAACTCGCCGTATGGCGCGAAAGTCAAAGGCGCAGAGATTGCCTGGAGCCAATCACTGGAGCAGCTGCTCAGTGCCCCCTTTGATGGTCTGGGGTTCCAGCTCAATTACACTTGGGTCGACAGTGAATATGACGATCCGAAACGCCGGCATTTGCCATTCCAGGACATGTCAAAAAATGCTTATAACGCAGTGATTTATTATGAAAAAGACGCTCTGCAGGCCCGGCTTGCTTACAACTGGCGTGGTAAATCACTGCGACTGGCGGAAGACTGGGGTGGCCCAAGCTGGATAGCGGCTTACGGTCAACTGGATGCCAGTGTCAGTTATGATTTGAACAAACACCTGACCCTGTTTGCCGAAGCGTCGAATCTCAGTAACGAAAGATATTGGGGTTATGTCAAACAACCGGATCAGGTCAACTGGCTGGAACGTTTTGGTACTCAGGTTGCTGTCGGCGCGCGCGGCAATTTCTAATCGGCAATCACTGACAGCAAGCATGTGAGTACATCTTCACATACTTGCTGTCCAGCTATTGAATGGCAATGGTAAATTGCTTGCCGCGTATAGGAACCAACCAAAATAATACTCCTTTCGCTATTCAGAATTAATTTAATTCAGCAGTGTGGCATTTTATTTTACTATTGTTATTTTTGTGTTTGACTAATGTTAATTTTTTGATTATTTTAATTTTTGAAATCAACGAAGGAGTAAAACATGAAATACCTATTTGCCTCATTAGCGATTTTTGCATCCAGTCCAATTTTCGCAGCCCAAGATATACACCTTGAAAAGAAAACCGAAAAAAATATCCAATTAACAAAGCACATTATCGACTTGGGGATTGCATCACATTTAGGACTGAATGAAGAGCAGTATCAACAACTAGAACGATACCTTTCAAATGATATAAATTTATACTCAGAACTCAACATTACACCACTAAACCAAGAGAATGAATATGAAGAGTTCATGAAAAATTATCATCCAGAGAATATCAGCACACACATATACAAAGAAAAGCTAATTCAAAAATTAAACGAAAAAGAAAGAATTATCGCTGAGCATTTGAAAATATCAGTAAGTGACCTAAGACAGATAATAATCAGCTATTACGATTATAAGTCTTTAATTGATACATTGGGCCGCCAGGGCGCACAAGAACAAATAGACAAATCCGAACAACTGTTTAACCCTACATTGTGTGGCCCGGTTATAAGTCTTAACATCAGCGGATTCAGTAGTGCGGCATCCACTGTAGAGATAACATTTGCTTTTGAGAGCCGTGGGCTTGGTGGTTCATTCAGTTCAGACTATGCAACAATAGTTGACAGAAATGGTAACTCCCAAGTATTCCAAAAAAGCAGGTTCAGTAGCGTAGCTTTCAGGGCGCCTTCAAGTGTACAGAGATCATGTATACCGGCCGGTTAGAAATATAAAGGGTGGCTATGCATAGCCACCCTAAAGCACTTAGTATTTAGTCATTAGTGGGCATAGATTGTGAATCTTATGTCGTCAAAAATAAGAACTGGCACATATGCAGAAAATAGTGAATAGCACTACATTTATCATAACCGTATATAATGAAGGGCCAAATCTTGAAAAAACATTGAAAAGCCTCCGAAGCTCGGTAAGAAGTGGCGCAGATATAATCGTTGTAAATGATTTTTCAACCGATAGCTGGGATTATCAGGTTTCATGCAATAAATACAATGCTACATTAATTAACAACGATATTAGATTTGGCGTCGCAGCCAGCCGGGAACTCGGTATAGAAACAGCCAAAACCGAGTTCGTTTTCATAACTGATGCCCATATGAAGTTTCCCACTGATAACTGGCTCACTAAAATCGAGAAAAGAATAAAAGAAAACCCTAGAGGAATTTACTGCACCACATCAGTTAAAATAGATTGCAATTTTAACTATATTGAAAATAAAAATAAACTCCGCGGGGCTTATATCGTATTTGAGTCTTCACCAATCTACCAGCCTTTAACTCCGGTTTTCTTTGAAGATAACAAAAAAAGACATGAAATACCATGTATTCTTGGAGCAAACTATGCCATGTCAAAAGAATACTACAATAGAATAGGCGGATTAAAAGGCCTGCAGCACTGGGGAGGAGACGAATTACTGCTGAGCGCAAAGACATTCATTGAAGGAGGAACGTGTTTCTTAATTAACGAAATAGAAATAGGACATCTTTACAGAGAAAAATTCCCTTACAGCATTGACGAAAACAAAATAAACGCAAACAAAATATTTATTGCAAAATCTCTTTTTGAAAACCCACACGAATACTTAAAAATGCTTACAAGCAGAATGAAAAACCCAGAAACCGCTCTAAGCATGATTGATGAAAATGAAATCTCACACACCAGAGAACTAATATCAAAAATAAAATCAAGAAACATGATTGAATTTATACAATTCAATAATTATTGCCGATTCAACAGTTAGGCATTTATCAAACTTACGTTAAACGCTATATTTAATCTATTCAAAAATACAATAGAATTACATTATCTGAGGAATGCTGAAAAATGCTAACATTGGCTGCTAAGTTGCTGCAGGATAACCAATTTAAAAGACGCCCACTTGCTGGTGCGCTTACTATGCTGCTACTGACGGCGCCCATAGCCAACGCGGCACCAGTTGGCAATCTGACCGCACTGCAACCACAAGCAAGCTCGGTACAACTTTCCACCGACGCCAATGTCGCTGTGACAATTCAGCTGTTAAAACCTGATTTACTGCGCATCCGCGCCGGCCTCAATGGCACGCTGACCGACGAAGGCAGCAAAGCCGCGCCTATTGTGCTTAAAACCGACTATGCGCCTGTGCCTTATCAGCTCAAAGATCTGGGTGATTATCAGCTGGTCAGCACCGAAGCCATGGCGCTGCGTATCTATAAAAAGCCTCTGACTTTTGCCCTCTATAAAGCCGACAACCAGACGCTGATAGTGCAAGAGCTGCAGCCGCTTGAACTTAATGACAGCAAAGGCAGTGCGCAAAGCGTGCAGACTTTAAGTACCGCGCCGGACGAGCGCTTTTACGGCGGTGGTCAGCAAAATGGTGCCTTTGAATTTAAAGGCAAAAGTATGGAGATTTCCTATTCCGGTGGCTGGGAAGAAGGTGACAGACCAAGCCCGGCCCCGTTTTACCTGTCGAGCAAAGGCTACGGCGTGCTCAGAAACAGCTGGGCTAATGGCAGCTACGACTTCCGCTCAGCTGAGTACCTGAATTTATCGCATCAGGACGGCCGCTTTGATGCTTATTTCTTTGCCGGCGGCTCCATCCAGGACGTCTTAGCCGATTACACTGAGCTGACAGGTCGCGCTAAGCTTATTCCGCGCTGGGCCTTTGAATATGGCGACGCCGATTGTTACAACGACGGCGACAACGTGAAAAAACCTGGCACAGTGCCAGATGGCTGGACTGACGGCCCAACTGGCACCACACCGGATGTCATTGAAACTGTTGCGAAAAAATACCGCGAACACGACATGCCGGGCGGCTGGATTTTACCTAACGACGGCTACGGTTGCGGTTACACCGATTTACCCAAAGTAGTCAAAGGTCTCGCCAAATATGGCTTCAGAACCGGCCTTTGGACTGAAAACGGCGTGGATAAAATCGCCTGGGAAGTCGGCACTGCCGGCAGCCGCGCGCAAAAACTCGATGTGGCCTGGACCGGTCAGGGTTATCAGTTTGCCTTAGATGCCAATAAAGCCGCCGCCGACGGCATTCTGCATAACTCGGACTCACGGCCATTTTTATGGACTGTGATGGGCTGGGCCGGCATGCAGCGCTACGCCGTGACCTGGACCGGCGACCAGTCCGCCAGCTGGGATTATATCCGCTGGCATATTCCAACGCTGATTGGCTCCGGCTTGTCCGGTCAGGCGTACGCCACCGGCGATGTCGACGCCATTTTTGGCGGCAGCCCTGAGACTTATACCCGTGATTTACAATGGAAAGCCTTTACGCCGGTGCTGATGGGCATGTCCGGCTGGTCGAAAGCGGCGCGCAAACACCCCTGGTGGTATGACGAGCCCTACCGCAGCATCAACCGCGATTATCTGAAACTGAAAATGCGCCTGACGCCTTATATGTACACGCTGGCGCGTGAGACCGAACAAACCGGCGCGCCTATAGTGCGCGGTCTGATGTGGGATTATCCGCACACGCCGAAGGCCCTGACCGAAGCGCATAAATATCAGTTTTTACTCGGCCGCGATCTGCTGGTGGCGCCGGTCTATCGCTCGCAAACCGCTAGTCAGGGCTGGCGCAAAAACGTGTTTTTACCACAAGGCCAATGGGTTGATTATTGGGATGGCCGTGTTGTTGACGCGCCTGTTGCGGGTCAGCAACTGGACTATCAGGTCGATTTAAAAACCATCCCGCTGTTTGTCCGCGCCGGTGCCATTATTCCGATGTATGACGCCATGTTATATGACGGTGAAAAACCCAAAGATGTGCTGACACTGGATATCTACCCGTTTGGCGACAGCGAATTCACGCTATATGAAGATGACGGCAACAGCCGGCAGTATCAGCAAGGGGCTTTCAGTACGCAGCAATTCAGTGTCAAAGCGCCTAGTTTTGCCAGCAGCAAAGCCGGCGATATTCAGGTCGATATCGCGCCGGTGGCCGGCCAGTATAAGGGCCAGGAACAAGCGCGGGTTTATCAGCTGCAACTGCATAGCCGGGTCAAACCCGATGCGGTACAGCTCAATGGCAAGCCATTGCCGGCGCTGTCTGACGCAACAGCTTTTGCCAAAGCCAGCAGCGGCTGGTATTTCAGCAACGAAAAATACGGCGTGGTACATGTCAAAACCGCCAAAACTGATATCCGCCAGACGCTGAGTTTCAATGTACAAATCAACGGCGCTTTAGGCCTCGTTACAACAGCCGGTTATACCAAAGCACCGGATCTTGGTAATGAAATCGCTGCCGACAGCATTCTGGTGCTGAACCGGCCGGCGGAGGAATCGGGTCATGTGCTGGAAAACGCTTTTGACGGCAAACCCGGCACCTGGTTTCGCACCAAACGCGACCAGTCGCTGAAAACCGGCGCGCATGAATTCACGCTGGCTTTGGGCGAACGGCGGATGGTAAACGGCTTTGAAATAGCACCACGCAATGACCAGCATTGGCAATATGGCCAGGTCGCCGATTATGAGGTTTATCTGGGCGAGAATAATGGCGAATGGGGTGAGCCAGTGGCGCGTGGGCGTTTGCAAAAACTGCAGCAAAAACAAAAGGTCGAGTTTGAAGCAAAGCCCGGCAGTTTGTTCCGCTTCCGGATCTTAAGCACACAAGATCAGGCCGAAGCAGACCCAATGGTGACAGCCGCGGCACAAGGCAGCGCCAAAGCCTACAACGCTTTGTTGCCAAAAGTGGTAAGCCCGATTGCGATTTCCGAATTCCGCGTGCTGCAACAACCGGAGCCGGAAACAGAACCAGTTCAGCTGTTTTTAGCCGAACAAAAAACGCAGCGAAGCGATAACGCAAGTGGACCGGTCGAGCTGAACCAAAGCAATGGCGGCAACCAAGCTAAGGATGGCAGTGTGATGTCGATGAACGGGCTGAAATTCCGCAAAGGCCTTGGCGTCGCGGCGCAAAGCCGCATCGATTACCAGCTGACCGGACAATGGCGGTTGCTGCGGGCCGATGTCGGCATCGACGACAGCTGCCGCGATAAAGGCGGTGTGCAATTCCAGATTTATGGCGACGATAAGCTGCTGTACGACTCAGGCCTGGTACAAGCGCCGGCTGTGGTGAAACCAGAGCTGGATATCCGTGGTATTCGTTTACTGAGCCTGCGTACAGTCAACGGTAAGCCCGGCGTTTGTGCCAACTGGGCCAATGCTTCTGTACTTGGTTTTGCGGGTAAAGCGGGCAAGCTGTAACCTGAGCTGTGCAAAAAAAGCCCCTGCGACTTAATGTCGCAGGGGCTTTTTTATTTCCAGGCCGCTGTTAAAGTAGTTTTCTGATAAAAATCTGAGTCTTAGCAATGGTCTTTCCATATCTGCGCCGCGAACGCTTTTGGCGCCAACTGCACTTTTACTTCGGATTGCTGCTGTCTTTGCAATTGCTGGCGTGGTTTGCCAGTGGTCTGGTGATGAGCTGGTTTCCAATTGAACAAGTCCGGGGCGAACATTTGCAATCCCCTGCACCGGCAGCAAACTGGAATGACGCGCTGGTCACACCGGCCAGCGCCTTGCAGCAGGCGCCGGCGGAATTCCGACATGCGCAGCTAAGCCTGAGCCAACGCGGCGCTGAGCCTGTTTATCAATTGCAGCAAGATGACCAACAGCTGTTGATCAGCGCCTTGTCTGGTCAGGCGCTGGCACCTCTGAGTGACGCTGAAGTGCGGATGCTGGCACAACAACGCTACCAAGGGACAGGCACAGTGCGCAGCGCCGAATGGTTAACGCTGGCGCCTGCTGAAGTGCGTGGCTTGAAGGCGCCATTGTGGCAGGTACAGTTTGCAGATGCCGAACACACGGCTTTTTATTTCCATCCGGTCACTGGTCAACTGTTGCGGGTGCGCACTGACACCTGGCGCCTGTACGATTTCTTCTGGATGCTGCATATCATGGATTACGAGGACCGCAGCGACTTTAATCATCCGCTCCTGATCATCAGTGCCGGCAGTGCGCTGGGGTTTACCTTTGGTGGTTTTGTGCTGCTGGGGTTTCGGCTGGCACGGCTTCGTCGCCCCAGCTTGCCGACCGGTTAACCCGTCCGCAGCGAAGGAACCGATAGACCTCTATACTGTCAGAAATTATCTGTACAGGTTTCAATCAAAGACAGTAGAGGTGCGACATGGATACCAGCAAACATAATTTGTATACCCTGTTCGACCAGCTGGGTTTACCCAGCGATGATGCCAGCATTGAACGCTTTGCCCGGCATTATCGCCTCAATGACGGCCAGTATCTGTATCAGGCAGAGTTCTGGACACCGGCACAAGCCAGCTTTCTGAAAGATGCCTATCAACAGGATGCGGAGTGGTCGGACGCACTGGACCAGCTGAACGGCTTAATGCGCTGACGCAAACGTCAGCGCCCCAGCTGATACAGCGGTAAGGCGTTTAAACGTCGGTCGATTTCTGCCACCATCTGTTGATAAACCGCGGAATCGATCGACTGATATTGCTGCTCAAACATTTCTTGCGGCAAGCCTTCCGGCAGCCGGCTTTTACTTGGAAACAATTCTTGTTCGGTGCGCTCAGTCGTCGCAAAAAACTGCTGCAACGCCCGCGCCGATTCCGGTGTCGCAACGGCCAGACGGGCAAAGCGGATGCCGGCACGGTCCGCCAGCAAATCAACAAAACTAAAACCGCTGCCACCTTTTAACGAATCGAGTAATTCCTTTGCTTCGCCGACCGCCGACGATAAACGCTGACTGCCAAGCACCTGCAAAGTCGCTGAATAAATAAAATGCTGTTGTAAATCTGGCCGGCGTGCCAGTGTCACCCTTGGGGTTTTGCCCTGTGGATTGGCTTTGACTTCGTTGACCAGCAGCTGCAGGTTGCGCCCACCCAGCAACTGCGCCAAGGCAAGGATCACGGCCTGATTTTCCCGCACCGCCAGCTCAGGTTTAGCCTCGCTACGCTTATCTGCTTCACGCAACAACAGCTGCAGATAATGAATGAGGCTTTGCGACGCCGCCGACTGCTGGCTGTGTTGCAGCGCCAGCGCATAATAATGCTCAATCAGCTCTTTCTGGTCTTCATCGCGAAACCATTGCTTATACAGGTTCAGCCCCGAATGTTTTAATGCACTGAAACTGAAATCGGCGGATTTATTCAGTTCCACCTTCACCGCATCCTGCTGTACAGTGACAGAGCGGACTTTCGCCAGCAATTCTGCGCCTTGCCCCGGTCCCCACACCTGATCAGCCACCCAACCCAATAAACCAAGCGCCATGCCGCCCGGTAAAGTCAGGCTGCCGATTTGCACTTTTTTTAACTGCAACGGACCAACCGAAGGTTCAATCTGTAAATGGGCGTTGACATACCAATGCCAAGAAAACAGCTGCAAAGGCATCGTCATCAGAATGGTTAAACCGCTGTCGTTGATCTGCGTTTTGCCCTGGAAGCCAGGCAAACTGCGGCTCGCGATGGTAAAAGCAGCATTGAGCTCGTCAGCATTAGTCTGGATCACCAGCTGCTGACCAGGGTCTCGCATTGATTGGTTCAGATTATTCAGCAATTGCTGGCTGTTACGCACCGCTGCCGCATTTAGCTGGCCGGTTTCGTTTAACAAAGGCGCACGGTCGAGCAATAACCAGGCGACACACAACACCAAAGTGCAGAGTAACACTGATAAAGTCAGGAGCTGGCGAAACAGATGCTGGACGGCCTGCATCAAAAAACCTCTTGAGCCGCAAAGGCCTTTATCTTACCAGAAGGATTTACCGCAGGGCGAAGATTTCCGGCCTGGCAAAATTTGTAACTAAATTTTTCGCAAACAAGGGCTTGGCACTACCGCTTTGATGCTATTTCTGGCTAAGATAACAACAAAGCCGCAGATGCGAAGTGCCGGTTACCAGAGCACTACTACTATTAAAAGAAATCGCTGAGGAGCTCGTTTGAAGCCATTGTTAACGCTGTTTGGTGCTTGTCTTCTTTTATGCAGCCTGCTGCACTCTGTCGCCGTTGCCGATCCGCTGGACGTTGAACTCGACAATTATCTGCAACTGACCAACGAACAACCTGCACAGGCCTCCGCTTTTATCCGGGCTTTGGAAGCGAAGCTGACACCGTCCACCGCGGCCATTACCAGAGCTCGACTGTTGTCCTATCTCGGCAGTGACTACCGCGAACAACAGGATTTTGCCAAAGCGCAGCACTATATCGATTTAAATCTCGAACTGGCGGAACAAAGCCAAAGTGAAGATATCCGCACTGAAGCACTGACCGACCAGCTGGCGTTATACCGGGCGCAAAACCAGCCAGGCAAAGCCCGCGCACTGGTTCCACAGTTGCAGGAAGCACTGAGTGGCGCCAATCTGGAGCGGGTACGTTATTACGCTGCCAATACGCTGGGTAGCTTTTTGCAGGCGGAAGACCGTTATGACGACGCGCTGCAGGCGTATTATCAGGCTTTTCATGCCATTGAAAATTCCACTCACCCGCGCACAGCGGTACGTAAAATCTATCTGCAGGGCGCTATTGCCGGTCTGAATACAGTATTGGCGCAATATCAAAAAGCGGATGAGCTGCTGCAGACGGCGATTAAACAGGCCCAAAGCGAACCGGCGCTGAATTTTATGTTGCCGGATTTATACCTGCAGCTCGGCGTAAACCATGCATCGCAGCAGCAATTTAAAGCCGCAGAGCAAGCTAACCAACAGGGCTTGCAATGGGCGCGTCAGCTCAATAACACGCTGTCCGCTGCGACGCTACTGAATAACATCGGCGACTTACGGCTTAAACAAGGCCAGTATGCGCAAGCGGTACCGCTCTTTACCGAAGCAAAGCAATTGGCCGAACAACTGCATTACACAGCTATGGTGCTGACCGCAGATTTTAATCTGGGTTATATCCAGGTCTTACAGGGCAAACAACAGGAAGGTCTGGCACAGATGGCGGCTATGGTTGCAAAAGCCCGGGAGCTGCAACTGCCTGACACCGACCTGTTGAGTTATGTCGGTGAGCTGGCCGATGCTTATGGCATCGCCAAAGCCCATGCCGACGAAGCCCGCCTGCTACGCGAATACAATGTACTGAGCCAGAATATCTTTAAGACTGACCGCGACCAGGAAATCAGCGCGCTACAGGAAGCCTTTTCCGCCAAAGAAAAAGCCAAACAAATTGAAAGTCTGGAACAGCAAAACAAACTCAGTACCGCTGAACTGGCACAAAAGCAACTGCAACAACGGGTGATGTTATTGTTTGGCCTCGTGGTGTTGTTAGCCACCGCTTTGTTGTATTTGCTGTATCGCAAAGTGCGCAATGCCAATCAGCAATTGCGTCAGGCCAACGACCAGCTTGCTTATAACTCGTTGCACGACCCGCTGACCGGCTTGCTGAACCGGCGTTCATTACACGAATTTATGCAAAAGCGCACCGAACAGGGTGAGCGTCGGCAATTGCCCACCGCCAATACCGACGGTTTTATCCTGCTTGATATCGATTATTTCAAACATATCAATGACCATCATGGCCACGCTGCCGGTGACGCCGTGTTAATCGAAATCGGCCAGCGGCTGAAACAGTTAACCCGCCAGGGCGATATGGTGCTGCGCTGGGGCGGCGAAGAGTTTTTAATAGTACTGCGCAATCTGAATCAGACTGCCCTGACCAATTTCACCAACCGGGCCTTACAGGTCATTGGCAGCACACCGGTCCCCTATCAAAACAGCAGCATTCCGGTCACGGCATCAGCCGGCTTTTTGACCTTGCCATTTGCCGGTGTTGACGAAAGCCAGCTGAACTGGGAAAAAGCGCTGAAACTGGCCGACATGGCCTTGTACATGGGCAAAGTGCACGGCCGCAACCGCGGTTATGGTCTGGTGGCGCTGCACCGGCCTTATGAAGAACTCAAAACCCAGCTGGAGACCGACCTGAGTTTGCCGATTGAACAAGGCCATCTGGAAATTACGCTGGTGCTCGGCCCACCGCAAAATTAAACCCGCCGCAAAACTGAATTACAGCGGGTTCAGCTCACAAGGTGGTGGCGCAGCGGCGGTTGCATTACCAAAATAACGCTCCTGCAACAGGCTATAAACCGCAGAACGCTGCACTTGCTGTAACGCCTGATTAAAAGCACTGGCCAGATCTTTACTGCGAAACGCGGCACGATAAAAGGTCGGCGCAAACAGCGGATGAATTTGTACCTGCCCACCCTGCTCGGCCTTGTTGTTGTAATAATGGAAGATGTTCATATCCATCACCACCACCTGCACCCGCTGTTTCTGCAACATCTCAACCTGGGTGCGCTGATCCACGGTCTCGCGGTAACTGGGTGATGTCAGTGCGATGCGCTGATAAGCGTCAGGCAGCACCTGCACCGCATTCTGAAACGCCAAAATAGAGAATGGTGCTAAATCGGCCACGTCGTTTAAGCTAATTTGATTCGCCGCCAGCGTAACGGCAACATTCTGGTAGCGAATATAAGGACAGCTGTAGAAAATTTTTGGATTGCCTTCGGCTTTTTTTTGTAGCGTGGCAATGTCGCCGATGCCCTGCTGCAACAAAGTGAAGATACGTTTGTTCGGTACATAAGTGAATTCTGCCGGCAACTGCATCACCCGGGCAACTTCACGCAGCAGCTCTATTTCATAGCCATCCGAACTATCCACCTGAATGTAAGGCGGCTTGTTCATACCGACCAACACCTGCAGCGGTTTATCCGCCAGCGCCGCGTCAGCCCAACTTCCAGCGAATAACCATAGTCCGGCAACCCAAAGACGCATGACAGACCTCATTTTTAAAGCGGCAATAACAGAAGCATAGCGGAGCAAATGGCGCGCACAAGCATGCTGACTATACTGCAACAATCAAGGTGTTACGGAGAGCCCCATGAACTCAGGCCGTTTTATGTCTGGTCTAGCCATTTTGCTCCTTAGTGTTGTTGTATGCAGTGCACAGCCGCTTAGTGCTGAGGTACTTTGGCAGGACTTTCGCCTGACCTATTTAAACGGCAGCCATTACCGGCTCGGCGACCCGAACCGTCAGGTGCTGACGATTGAACATGCCGCAGCCACCAGCTGGGGCGACAGTTTCTTCTTCTTTGACCATATGAAATACGCCAATGGCCAGCACAGTAACTACGCCGAACTGCAACCCCGCTTTAGCCTCGGTAAAAACGGCTGGCAGCTCAAACCCGGCGGTTTAATCAAAGATGTGTTGCTGGCCAGCCATATCGAAATGTCGTCGCAACGTACCAATTTACTGTACGGCGTTGGACTTGATTTGGCGGTCCCCGGTATGAAATTTACTCAGCTGAATTTCTACCGGCGCAACAACGAACAGCTCGCCGATAACTGGCAGGCAACTTTGGCGTGGGGCGCGCCCTTTCGTATAAGCGGGCAGGCGTTTTTGTACGACGGTTTTATTGACTGGGCCAGCGGCAGCATCGATCAGCAGACCAACTTTAACTGGACCTCGCAGTTCAAGTGGCTGGCTAGCGACATGTGGCAAGGCAAAAGCCAGGTTTGGCTTGGTGTCGAATATGTCTGGTGGCGACACAAGTTCGGTGTCACCGACAGCCCGCAGTTGCGCAGCCACGAGAATAACGTCAATTTCCTGCTGAAATGGCATTTTTAGCCAGGGTTGTTGATGTTTGGTCAGCAACACAAAAACGCCGGGTGATCCCCGGCGTTTTAAATTTGGTTCGAACGGGAATTATTCCCAGTTCAGCACCACTTTACCGCTCTGGCCAGAGCACATAATGTCAAAGCCCTGCTGGAATTCAGCAACCGGCATTTCGTGGGTGACAATAGGCGTTAAGTCCAGACCGGACTGGATCAGGCTCGCCATCTTGTACCAGGTCTCAAACATTTCACGACCATAAATGCCTTTAATTACCAGGCCTTTAAAAATGACTTTGTTCCAGTCCACCGCCATATCCGATGGCGGAATACCGAGCATCGCAATTTTGCCGCCGTGATTGATGGTATCGAGCATAGAGCGGAAGGCCGAAGGCACGCCGGACATCTCTAAACCGACATCAAAACCTTCGGTCATGCCAAGCTCAGTCATCACGTCATTGAGGTTTTGTTTGCTGACATCCACGGCGCGGGTTGCGCCCATTTTCATGGCGAGTTCCAACCGAAACGGATTCACGTCAGTGATGACGATATGGCGGGCGCCAACATGACGCGCCACAGCCACGGCCATAATGCCAATAGGGCCAGCACCGGTGATTAATACATCTTCGCCGACCAGATCAAACGACAGCGTGGTGTGCACGGCATTGCCGAACGGGTCAAAAATCGCGGCGATATTATCCGGAATATTGTCCGGAATTTTAAAAGCGTTAAACGCCGGGATCACCAGGTATTCAGCAAAGGAACCCTGACGGTTCACGCCGACACCAATAGTGTTACGGCACAAATGTACCCGACCGGCGCGGCAGTTGCGGCAATGGCCACAGACTAAATGACCTTCACCGGAGACGCGGTCGCCCACAGCAAAACCACGCACTTCCGAGCCCATGCCCACCACAACACCAACATATTCATGGCCCACCACCATGCCATGCGGAATGGTTTTTTGCGCCCAGTCGTCCCACTTGTAGATATGGACGTCAGTGCCACAAATGGCAGTCTTTTTGATTTTGATTAAAACGTCGTTTGGCCCGACTTCCGGCATCGGCACTTCGGTTTGCCAAATGCCCGGTTCTGCTTTTAATTTTGCTAATGCTTTCATGTTGTTACCTTAAGAAATCACGCCCATGTCTTTACCGGTGCGGATAAAAGCGGCAATGGCTTTATCCAGCTGCGCTTTACTGTGTGCCGCCGAAATTTGCGTGCGGATGCGCGCCTGGCCTTTTGGCACCACCGGGAACGAGAAGCCGACTACATACACACCTTGCTCCAGCATACGGCGGGCAAATTCACCGGCCACTTTGGCATCGCCCAGCATCACCGGAATAATCGCATGGTCTTTGCCAGCCAGTGTGAAGCCTGCCGCCGTCATCTGTTCACGGAAATAGGCCGCGTTATCCCAAAGTTTAGCTCTGAGCGCGTCGCCTTGCGCCAGCATGTCGAGCACTTTAATCGACGCCGTGACAATAGACGGTGCCAGACTGTTCGAGAACAAATACGGCCGTGAGCGCTGTCTGAGCCACTCAATGATTTCTTTTTTGCCTGACGTGTAACCACCGGACGCGCCGCCTAAAGCTTTACCGAGCGTACCGGTAATAATGTCAACGCGTTCTAACACGTCGCAGTATTCATGAGTACCACGGCCGTTTTTACCAACAAAACCGACGGCATGGCTGTCATCAACCATCACTAAGGCATTGTATTTGTCCGCTAAATCACACACGGATTTGAGGTCAGCAATAACGCCATCCATCGAGAACACACCGTCGGTGGCAATCAGTTTAAAACGCGCGCCATTGGCATCGGCTTGTTGTAACTGCGCTTCGAGTTCCGCCATATCATTGTTGGCGTAGCGATACCTTTTGGCTTTACATAGCCGCACGCCGTCGATGATCGAGGCATGGTTCAGCGCATCGGAGATCACTGCATCTTCGGCGCCTAAGATGGTTTCAAACAAACCGCCGTTGGCGTCAAAGCAGCTCGAATACAAAATGGTATCTTCGGTACCCAAAAACGCACTGATGCGCGCTTCTAAAGTTTTGTGGATATCCTGAGTGCCGCAGATAAACCGCACTGAGGCCACACCAAAACCGTGGCTGTCGAGGCCTTGCTGCGCCGCAGCAATCAGTTCAGGTGAATTAGCGAGGCCTAAGTAGTTGTTGGCGCAGAAGTTTAACACTTGCTCGCCGTTGACTGTAACATCAGAGAATTGCTGCGACGTGATGATCCGCTCGCCTTTGTACAGGCCTTCGGCTTTGACGTCATCAATTTGGTGTTGGATATGGCTGAGGAACGCGGAATTGCGCATAAAGCCTCCTGTTGGGACATTGGCTATATATTATTATCGAAAGCATTCGAAATCATTATTTATTTTCGATAAACAACAAATCGCTGCTTCATTAGAATTTGCTGCCGATTGTACCGTAAAGAATCAGCTATCGCAGTGAATTTGCGGCTGGTCGGTGCACAACCGGAACAGTTCAGGCGGAATGAGGAATCTGGCACGGCTCTAGATACAACAAAGGCCGCTGCTGCGGCCTTTGTTCGGTCTAGTTCAGTTTAATCCGAACTTATTTCTTTTTCGCTTTTGGATTTGGCAGGTCAGTGATTGAACCTTCGTAAATCTCAGCAGCGAGGCCAATTGACTCGTTCAGCGTTGGGTGGGCGTGAATAGTCAGTGCGATATCTTCGGCATCTGCGCCCATTTCCACGGCTAAACAAATTTCGCCGAGCATTTCACCGGCGTTGATACCAACAATAGCGCCACCCAGGATACGGTGTGATTCTTTGTCGAAAATCAGCTTAGTGAAGCCTTCAGTGCGGGCTGAGGCGATAGCGCGGCCAGAAGCAGCCCATGGAAAGGTCGCGGTTTCTACTGCGATGCCTTTTTCTTTGGCTTCTTTTTCGGTGATACCAACCCAGGCCATTTCCGGATCTGTGTAAGCCACAGACGGAATGCAGCGCGGGTCGAAGAAGTGTTTCATACCAGAAATCACTTCAGCAGCCACGTGGCCTTCATGCACTGCTTTGTGCGCCAGCATTGGCTGACCAATCACATCACCAATCGCGAAAATGTGTGGCACGTTAGTGCGCAGTTGTTTGTCGACGTTAATGAAACCACGTTCATCCACGTTGACGCCGGCTTTAGCAGCATCTAACAGATTGCCGTTTGGACGACGACCCACTGCAACCAGGATTTTGTCGTAACGCACTGGTGAAGCCGGGGCATTTTTGCCTTCAAAAGTCACATACAGACCGTCAGCTTTGGCTTCAACCGCTGTCACTTTGGTTGACAGCATCAGGGTGTAATTGTCTTTGTTGTATTTGGTGTAGGCTTTAACCAGATCCGCATCGGCTGCCGGTACCAGCTGGTCAGCAAATTCAACCACAGATACTTTCGAACCTAAAGCACGGTACACAGTGCCCATTTCCAGGCCGATGATACCGCCGCCTAATACCAGCATTTCGCCTGGGATGTCTTTGAGTTCCAGCGCGCCGGTTGAATCGATCACGCGTGGATCATCTTTTGGAATAAATGGCAGTGCAACTGGCTCAGAACCGGCGGCGATGATGGCGCTGTCAAAAGTGATAGTGGTATCACCAACCACTAAAGTGTTCGGGCCGGTGAATTTGCCGTAGCCGTTCACAACTTTGACTTTACGCATTTTGGCCATGCCAGACAGACCGTTGGTCAGCTGACCTACAACTTTGTCTTTCCAGGCACGGATTTTATCTAAATCGATTTGTGGGGCACCGAAAGTAACGCCGTGAGATGCCATCTCTCTGGCGTCATCGATGACTTTGGCAACGTGTAATAAGGCTTTAGACGGGATACAGCCAACGTTTAAGCAAACACCGCCGAGGGTGCTGCGGGCTTCAACCAAGGTCACTTCCAGACCTAAATCTGCTGCGCGGAATGCAGCTGAATAACCACCAGGGCCAGCGCCCAGCACTACTACCTGAGTTTTGATTTCGTTGCTCATTGTTTTACCTTGCTATTTTAGCTTGCAATTTTACTTGCTTCGGGCTCGTAGGTTGCCACGGCAGCGCCGGTGGCACAGCGTAAAAGTTGGCGGATTTTAGCACCCTGCCTGAAAGATGTCCCGTAACTTTTCAGCCACATCAACATCAGCCATCTCCACATCGGCAGCGCTGTTGCCCCGCGACAACAGCAGCGGCAGCCGAAGCTGCCGCCTGGCGTTTTACATAATAATCTGACGGATATCAGCTAAGTATGACGCCAGCGTCGCGGTGAAACGCGCCGCTAAGGCGCCATCGATCACGCGGTGATCATAAGACACCGACAGCGGCACCATCAGGCGCGGCTGGAAGGCTTTGCCATCCCATTTCGGTTTGATGTCAGATTTCGACACCCCGAGAATGGCCACTTCCGGCGCGTTCACGATAGGCGTAAAGGCGGTACCGCCGATGCCACCGAGGCTGGAAATGGTGAAACAACCACCCTGCATATCCGCCGCCGTCAGCTTGCCTTCGCGCGCTTTGACAGAAATTTCCTGCAGCTCACGCGACAGCTCGATGATGCCTTTTTTGTTGACGTCACGCACCACTGGCACCACTAAGCCATTCGGCGTATCCACTGCGATGCCTAAGTGCACGTATTTCTTCAGAATCAGGCTGGCGCCGTCTTCTGATAACGAGCTGTTAAAGGTCGGGAATTCTTCCAGCGCCTTGGCCGCGGCTTTCATGATAAACACCAGCGGCGTGTATTTCACACCGAGTTTTTTCTTCTCGGCCAGTGCGTTTTGCTCTTTGCGGAAGTCTTCCAGATCTGTGATGTCGGCTTCGTCAAACTGCGTCACATGCGGGATGCGCACCCAGTTACGGTGTAAGTTGGCACCGGACAGCTTCTGAATACGTGACAGTGGTTTTTCTTCCACAACGCCGAATTTGCTGAAATCCACTTTTGGCCATGGGATCAAATCAAAACCAACACTGTTGCCGCTGCTGGTGGCACTGCCTTTGCCGGCAGTGACCTGAGCGATAATATTTTTCACGTAATTCTGCACGTCTTCACGTTGTACGCGGCCTTTACGTGCTGTGCCTGCCACTTTAGACAGGTCGACGCCAAATTCACGCGCTAAGCGGCGTACCACCGGCGAAGCGTGAGCAAAAGCAGCGCTTTGTGTCACTTCGTTGTCGCTGACAGCAACGGCTGGAGTTGCTGGGGCTGGAGCCGCAGCAACTGGCGCAGCAGCTGGCACCGGAGCAGCAACCGGAGCTGGCGCTACCGCAACTGCAGCTGCTGGCGCTGCCGCGCCGGTCGAGAAGACAAAGACCAACGAACCGGTCTGAACCTTGTCGCCAACTTTGACTTTGACTTCCGTCACAGTCCCGGCAAATGGCGCCGGCACTTCCATCGCGGCTTTGTCGCCTTCGACCGATAACAGCGATTGTTCGGCTTTGACCACGTCACCGACTTTCACCAGCACTTCAGTGACTTCAACCGCATCGCCGCCGATATCAGGCACTTTGACGTCTTTGCTTTCTGTAAGCGCTGGGGCGGTGGTAGCAGCTGCTGCAACTGGCGCAGCGGCTAGAGTGGCAGCAACAGGTGCCGGTGCAGCAGCCGGAGCCACAGCAGCGGCCGCGTTAGCACCGGCAAAGACCATAATCAGCGAGCCGGTTTTGACTTTATCACCGGCTTTCACCCGAATTTCCTGCACGATACCGGCCTGAGCGGCTGGTACTTCCATCGAGGCTTTGTCGCCTTCGACCGACAGCAGCGACTGGTCCACACTGACTGTGTCGCCGACTTTCACCAGAATTTCGGTGACTTCCACTTCATCCGCGCCGATATCCGGCACAAAAATTTCGATTGTCATTGCCATTCCTCTTATGCGAACAGTGGGTTCGGCTTATTGGTGTCGATGCCAAAACGCACGATGGCATCGGCGACCAGTTGTTTGTCGATAGTGCCTTGCTTGGCGAGCTCACGCAGCGCCGCCAGCACCACGTAACCGGCATTCACTTCGAAGTGACGGCGCAGGTTTTCTCGGCTGTCAGAGCGGCCGAAACCGTCGGTGCCCAGCACTTTGTACGACACGGCCGGCACAAAAGCGCGGACCTGGTCGACATAGTTTTTGATGTAGTCGGTTGCCGCAATCGCCGGCTCTTTGCCCAGCACTTGTGCAATGTAAGGCACTTTTTCCGCTTCGCTTGGGTGCAGCATGTTGTGACGTTCACAATCCTGACCATCGCGTGCCAGTTCGTTGAAAGACGTCACTGAATAGACATCAGAAGCAATGCCGTATTCTTCAGACAGAATTTCCGCCGCGCGGCGCACTTCGTTCAGGATGGTGCCTGAGCCTAATAACTGCACTTTACCTTTGTTACCAGTCAGCGTTTCCAGCTTGTAAATACCACGACGGATGCCTTCTTCGGCGCCTTGTGGCATGGCCGGGTGATGATAGTTTTCGTTCATCACTGTGATGTAGTAATAGATATTTTCCTGCGCCGGGCCATACATGCGGCGGATACCGTCCTGCATGATCACGGCCAGTTCATAGGCGTAAGTCGGGTCATAAGAGATACAGTTTGGTACTGTACCGGCCAGAATATGGCTGTGACCGTCTTCATGCTGTAAGCCTTCACCGTTTAATGTGGTGCGGCCGGCCGTGGCGCCTAACAGGAAACCACGGGCTTGTTGGTCACCCGCCAGCCACGCCATATCGCCGACGCGCTGGAAGCCGAACATCGAGTAATAAATGTAGAACGGGATCATCGGCAGGTCATTGGTGCTGTACGACGTTGCCGCCGCCACCCAGGATGCCATCGCGCCCAGTTCATTGATGCCTTCCTGCAATACCTGGCCTGAAGTTTCTTCTTTATAGTAAGAAACAATAGCGCGGTCTTCCGGCGTGTAAGTCTGGCCGTGCGGGTTATAAATACCGATTTGACGGAACAGACCTTCCATACCAAAAGTACGGGCTTCATCAGCAATGATCGGCACAATTTGCTGACCGATATTCGGGTCTTTTAACAGAATGTTCAGACCACGCACGAATGCCATAGTGGTAGAGATTTCACGTTTTTGCTCTTCCAGCAGGCCTTCAAACACTGGCAATTCCGGCAGCGTCAGTGGCTTGGTGAAATTCGGCAAACGCACCGGTGTGTAACCGTTTAACGCATTGCGGCGGGCATGCAGGTACTGGTGCTCTGGCGAGCCTTCCGGCAACGTCAGGTATGGCAGGCTATGCACGTCTTCTTCTGACAGATATTCTTCCAGATTCAGACGCTTGCGGATCTGCAGCACATGCGTCATATCCATTTTCTTCACCTGGTGGGCGATGTTTTTGCCTTCAGCGGCTTCACCCATGCCATAACCTTTGATGGTTTTGGCCAGGATCACCGTCGGACGGCCTTTGGTCTCTTGCGCCGCTTTAAAGGCTGCATAGAGTTTCGACGGCTCATGACCACCGCGTTTTAACGCGAAGATCTCTTCGTCAGTCATGTCGGCAACTAGTGCTGCAGTTTCCGGGTAACGGCCGAAGAAATGCTGACGCACATAAGCGCCGTCTTTGGCTTTATAAGTCTGATAATCACCGTCGATGGTTTCGTTCATCAGTTGCAGCAGTTTGCCGGTGGTGTCTTTGGCCAACAGCTTGTCCCAGCCGCTGCCCCATACCACTTTGATCACGTTCCAGCCGGCGCCACGGAATAAACCTTCCAGTTCCTGGATGATTTTGCCGTTGCCCATCACCGGGCCGTCGAGACGCTGCAGGTTACAGTTGACCAGGAAACACAGGTTATCCAGTTTTTCCCGCGCGGCGAATGACAGCGAACCGCGGCTTTCCGGCTCGTCCATCTCACCGTCACCGAGGAAGGCGTACACGCGCTGTGCACTGGTGTCTTTCATGCCACGGCCGTGTAAATACTTCAGGAAACGCGCCTGATAAATCGAGGTGATTGGGCCTAAGCCCATCGACACAGTCGGGAACTGCCAGAATTCCGGCATCAGTTTCGGGTGCGGGTAAGACGATAAACCTTCACCACCGACTTCCTGACGGAAGTTGTCCAACTGGTCAGCCGTTAAGCGGCCTTCAACAAAGGCACGGGCGTAAATACCCGGTGAAATATGGCCTTGGTAATAAACTAAATCGCCGCCGTCTTTTTCATTTGGCGCCCGGAAGAAATGGTTAAAACAGGTTTCGTAGAATGCGGCAGCAGACTGGTAAGACGCCATGTGGCCGCCCAGTTCCAGCTCTTTTTTCGAGGCGCGCAGCACGATCATGATGGCGTTCCAGCGAATGACTGAGCGGATCTTCTTCTCCAGATTCACATCACCCGGGTAAGCCGGTTCCTGTTGCGGCGGAATAGTGTTGATATAGTTGGTGGTGATGCCGGTTGGCATGTCCACACCTTCCAGCCGCGCCTGTTCCAGCACCTGCTCGAGCAGGAATTGCGCCCGCTCGACACCTTCGGTGCGTACTACGGATTCCAGCGCTTCCAACCACTCCTGGGTTTCGAGCACGTCGACGTCAAGCTTATTGACTTCAGACATATCAATTTTCCTTTCAAACCGTCCTGCCGCGCAGGACCTTGCTGTTATTGTTCTGCTGTGCTGTTTCAGTTCTGTTGCGAACGACGCAGCGAGCGTTCAAGTCGTGAGCGTTCCCGGTCGGCTTCCAGCAAAGCCTCTTCAATAAAGGCCAGATGGCTGTTGCTGGCTTGCCGGGCTTGTTCCGGCTCACCATTGATCACCGCTTCCATTAACCGTTGCCGATGTGAATTCAGCTGGCCCACAATGCCGTCCTTCTGCTGCAGAATTTCCAGGTTCAACCGGATATTCTGCTCAACCAGCGGCGTTAAGCCGCGCACCAGATGCAAAAGCACCACATTGTGTGATGCTTCTGCCACTGCTGAATAAAAACTTCCAACCGCCGCAGCTTCGGCATTGATGTCGTGTTGCTGCTGCGCCAGACAAATGTCGTCGTAGCGTTGTTTAATCTGCCCGTAATCGTTCGCCGTGCCACGCAGCGCAGCGTAATAGGCGCAAATGCCTTCTAAGGCGTGACGAAATTCCAGTAAATCAAATTGGGATTCAGGGTGGCGGCCAATCAGTTCAAATAACGGATCTGTGAGGCCACCGACTAAAGTGTCGCAGACAAAAGTGCCACCGCCTTGTTTGCGGCTGACCAGCCCTTTGGCTTCGAGCTTTTGCAGCGCTTCGCGCACCGAAGGGCGCGACACTTCAAATTGTTCGGCCAGTTCGCGTTCGGTCGGTAATTTCTGGCCAGGCGCAAAGCTGCCCTCGAGCAACATTTGCTCCAGCTGTCCGACAATTTGATCCGACAATTTTGCCGGTTTGATTTTCAGTGCGTTTTTCATGGCTTCAACAGCGTAGCAAAGCGTCGCTGTTTGTCATTCCTGTCCAAGACTGCTGTTATTGTCGATATTGAAACATCAACATCGTGTAAATTGGTAAGACCATTTTACTTTGTTGCGCATCAAATTAGCAGAAAAGGCCTGCACTGTAAATCAGGGCAAGCGGCAGTGGTTGGTTTTTGCGCAGAATAGTTAGAGTTAAAACTCTAAAAATAGCAAGGGTAAAGGAAAAAATGGAATTGGTCAGACCATTAACCATATCGGGGTCAGGTCTTGCTCCTTGCATCAAAGACACAAGGCGCAAGAGCTGACCCCAAATGTGTTAACTCAACCAGCCACTTAACGTTAAGACGGCAATTAATGCCAGAAAAAACAGCACGTTGCGTTTGGCGAGCGCCACAGCACTGACAGCAGCATCCGGTGTATTCAGCAGTTCTTCCGGTACAGGCTCGGCGGCCTGGCTTAATTCGGCCAGTAAATCCGGCGCATGCATCTGAAAAGAGCCGGCATGTTGCAATAACACGGCAGAAGTACGGCTGAAATCTCCCACCAGCGCGAGACCCAAACCAAACAAACGTACCGGCAGCCAGTCGGCCCAGTGCAGCAGATCATCGGCAAAACGCCGCCACTGTTCGTCAGCGACTGTAGCAGTCGACGCAAACTCAGTGATCGGACTATCTTCAGCGGCGGGCTCGGCAGTTTCATCTACGCTGTTCTGCGCGGCGACACCAGGCTCTGACAGCTGGCGTAAACAGGCATAAGCCACAGCACCAAAAGCCCCGAGCAGTGCATACCAGAACAACACTGCGGCGTAATAGCGGAAGTTCAGCCAAATCAACTGCTGGCCATAACTGAGTTCCGGCGCGCCTTGTGCAGTGCGGATTTGTTGCATCGCCAAAAAAGCAGCTTCCTGATCATCGCGCTGCGCCGCATTTAAAAATTGTTTGTAAGTTTGCCGGAAAGACCAGCTACCGATGCACAGCAGCAGCACCAGCGTATTCAGCACCAGCTGCAGCAACCAGAATTGCACACTATATATAAGCAAAGTCACCAGTAAGGCCGGCAATAACCACCAGAGCAACATCAGATAAGGCTGCGGCAATCCCGGCAACGTCACCCGCTGGCCGCGCTGTAAATAAGGCCGCAAGTAAGTGACCAGTTGCCAGGCACTGCCGCGCACAGCCAGGCGTTCGACAATTAAGGCTATCAACATGGTTAACAAGGTCATGCGGGCTCTCCTGCTGCGGGTGAAGGTGGCTCACAGCTTGCCTGTTGCTGTGCCAGTAATTGTTGAAAATAAGTCCAGTTAAATGCCGGCCCCGGGTCAGTTTTGCGGCCGGGGGCAATATCACTGTGACCGAGGATCCGCTCTGGTGCAAGTGTCGGATATTGCCTGAGTAACCAGTGACAGAGCCGGCTCAGCGCCTGATATTGCGCGTCGGTAAAAGGCACATCGTCTGCGCCTTCAAGCTCAATGCCAATGGAAAAATCATTACATTTATCCCGGCCGTTAAACAAACTGAGGCCAGCGTGCCAGGCGCGTTTGTCAAAAGGTACATATTGCCAGATGCGGCCGTCGCGATAGATCACACAATGCGCTGATACCCGCACACCGGCTAAGCGGCTGAAATAAGGATGTGCAGTGCAATCCAGCCGGCCGCCAAAGAAGTCGTCAATATAAGGCGTATTAAAGGTGGCTGGTGGCAAACTGATGTTGTGGATCACCAGCAGGCTGATATCTGTCGGGTCTGGCCTGTCATCATAATGTGTGCAGGGCCGTCTGGTGATCTCAGGCGATGGCAATGGCGCAGAGCAGTCTGCCGCTTTGGTAGGAGCCGTACTTGGCAAAGCCAATCCTCACTGGTTATGCTGTGGCATTATTCTCTGCGTCATGGCTGTCGAATGCAAGCTCCGGATCCCTCCTCATCTGCCCCGCCACCGGCATCACCGGACAGCGCCGCCCGTTTCGGCCGTGGTTTTGCCTGGATTGCCTGGTTACTGGTGCTGGGGCTGATTTATCTGTTTTTCGACGGAGTACTGACACAGCAGCGCAATCCCAACCAGCAACTGCGCCAGGAACAAGGCGCGGCCGGCGAGCGTGTCGTGGTGCTGGATGCCAACCGCCAGGGGCACTATGTCGGCACCCTGCAGCTTAATGGGCAACCAGTGGAGTTTTTACTGGATACCGGCGCCACCGCAGTCGCAGTGTCTGAAGCGGTCGCCGAGCGCACCGGCATGCCAAGAGGCGCGCCTTACCAAAGCTCCACCGCCAATGGCGTAATCACAGTGCATCGCAGCCGGATTGCCGAGCTGCGCCTGGGCACTATCGTGCTTTATGATTTGGAAGCCAGCATAGTACCGAATCTGGCTGGCGCGGAGATTTTGCTAGGAATGAGCGCGCTAAACCATTTAGAATTCAGCAAACAGCAGCAACAACTGCGTCTTCTGCAACGATAAGAATGTTATGTCACATATTGATACTGAACTGAGCCATCAGGAACGCCTGATGCAGGAAATCCGCCGCGGCGTCAGCCACGCGCTGGCCGAGGATTTAGGCTATTTACCTATTCAACAGGGCGATATTACCGCCTCGCTGATCCCCGCCTCCCAGCAGGCAACGGCCACAGTGATCACCCGTGAAGACTGCGTGATCTGCGGCACACAGTGGGTCGACGAAGTTTTTGCCCAGTTGTCTGATGAAACCGTCATCCAGTGGTTTGTGCAGGATGGCGAAAAAGTCACCGCCAATACTGTACTTTGTGAAATCAGCGGCCCGGCGCGAATTTTATTAACCGGCGAGCGCACTGCGCTGAATTTCCTGCAGACCTTAAGCGGCACGGCCACCACTACGGCCAAATATGTTGCGCTGCTGAACGGTAGTAAAACCCGTCTTTTAGACACCCGTAAAACCTTACCCGGCATGCGGCTGGCGCAAAAATATGCCGTCAGCTGCGGTGGTGGCAAAAATCACCGCATTGGTTTGTACGATGCTTTTTTAATTAAAGAGAATCATATCGCTGCCGCAGGCTCTATCGCCAATGCGGTCAGCACCGCCCGCCATAACTTTCCGGGTAAAACGGTGGAAGTGGAAGTGGAAGATCTGACCGAGCTGGAACAGGCGCTGGCCGCCGGTGCCGACATCATCATGCTGGATAACTTCCATATCGCTGACATTATGCAGGCCGTTGCCATCAACCAGAGTAAAGCCAAGCTGGAAGTGTCGGGCAACGTCACCGCGGAGTCACTGAAATCCTTAGCGAGCACCAATGTCGACTATATTTCCAGCGGCGCTTTGACCAAAAATGTCCAATCTATTGATTTATCAATGCGGCTGCGGGTGCGCTAAATATACCTGCAACACCGAGGTGCGGCGTTACCATGAAAAAGTCAGCTGATGCTGGCTTTTTTCATTTTAGAGAACAAGTAAAACAAAAACTGTCAAGTACCATTCAGTGCTGATTCTTGCACCCATAAAATCACCACTCTATTAACAAAATATTTTTTACCTTACTATTCAATGATATATTTTTTAAGGCCTGATTTTTGCTATATATCCAAATATCAGACCAATCCGTGGAAAAATCCGTTTTCATTTTGGGTTCCAGTGTAATTTTTATTATATAAATCAGAATATTACTCATTTAAAAAATAAATAATTACAAAATCGAATTTTTTTCTTGCGTATCGGGTAAATTTGTCCAGAATAGAAAACAGCCCCCCGGGTTAACTACACACAAACGGAGATGTACTATGAAACGTAATCAAGGTTTCACCTTAATCGAATTAATGATCGTTGTTGCAATTATCGGTATCCTGGCAGCGGTCGCCCTGCCGGCGTATCAAACTTACACAGCCAAATCGAAATACTCTGAAATCGTGAATTCAACCGCAGCTCTTAAAACCGCTGTTGAATTATGTGCTCTAGACAAAGCTGGTGTGGCTGGTTGTACAGATGGTGTTACGGGTCCTGGTTACCAAATTGCTGCTTTAACAGCCTACGGGAATGTACAAAGCGTGACTACAACGAACGGTGTTATTACCGCAACTGCAAAAGTAGCTAACGGTCTGAATGGGGAAACGTACATTCTGACTCCTACTTTTGCTGCTGGCCAGACTACCTGGGCCAAGAGCGGTACATGTGGAGCAGCAGGTTTCTGCTAAGCTACCTCTATTGGAAAAGCCGCTTCAAGCGGCTTTTTTACTTTTTATCAGGCAGATTTTTTCTGAATTCCGTCCGCAAGTTGTGCTTTTATTCCGCTATCCGCCGAATCACCGCAATTAAACTTGAATCAGCTAATTTTGTTGGCATAATCAGAGATATACTGATTTTTTGCTGTTTTGCAGGACCGCTTTTATGGCACTGAACCCACAATCCATACTGCTGCGTCGACTGAGCCAGGCAGGTTTAGTGGAGACCGGGTTGGCCCAACGCTTAATCCAGGAAAAATCCCATCAATATCAAAGCGTTGCTGAACTTCTTATCAGCGAAAAACTCATCAGTGCCAAAGCCTTAGCCGAAAGTGTTGCCGCTTTTACCATGCACAGTCTGATTGATCTGGATTTTTATGATCTGGATTATGTGCCTGAGCAGGAACGTAACGAAAAACTCATCCGCAAACATTTAGTGCTGCCACTGGGCAAACGCGGCCGCACTTTATTCCTCGGCGTAGTCGACCCGACCGATATGCAGCCAGTGGAAGACTTTGAATTCAGTACCGGCCTGCATGCTGAACTGATCGTCGTCGAATACGACAAACTGCTGAAGCTGATTGACCGGGTATTTGACAGTAAAAATGCTGACAGCTTCACCGGCTCAGACTGGGATTTGTCGTCATTGGGGGTTGGTGACAGCGACGACCTCGACGAAAAACCCGGCAGTGAAGCTGAAGATCAGCCAATCATCACTTTTATCAACAAAATGCTGCATGACGCCGTGCGCAAAGGCGCGTCGGATTTGCATTTTGAACCCTATGAAAAAAGTTACCGCATCCGTTTTCGCATCGACGGTATTTTGCATGAAGTCGCCTCGCCGCCTGTAGCGCTCGCCGGCCGGTTATCGGCCCGTTTAAAAGTCATGTCAAAACTCGACATCGCCGAAAAACGTGTGCCGCAGGATGGCCGGATTAAGCTGAAACTATCGCAGAAAAAATCGATCGATTTTCGCGTCAGCAGTCTGCCCACGCTGTGGGGCGAAAAAATTGTTATGCGGATCCTCGATTCCGACAGCGCGATGCTGGGTATCGACATTCTCGGTTATGAAGAAACGCAGAAAAAACTTTACTTAAGTGCGCTGGAACAACCACAAGGCATGATTCTGGTGACAGGCCCGACCGGTAGCGGTAAAACAGTGTCGCTTTATACCGGTCTGAATATTCTGAATACGGAAGAGACCAATATTTCCACCGCCGAAGACCCGGTTGAAATCAACTTGCCCGGCATCAACCAGGTGCAAATGAATACCAAAGCTGGCCTCACCTTCCCCATCGCGTTAAAAGCGTTTTTACGCCAAGACCCGGATGTCATCATGGTTGGTGAGATCCGGGACCTCGAAACAGCCGAGATTGCGATTAAAGCAGCGCAGACCGGCCACTTGGTACTCAGCACACTGCACACCAACTCGGCACCGGAGACTTTGACCCGTTTGCTCAACATGGGCGTGCCGGCTTATAACGTGGCCAGTTCTGTATCACTGATCATCGCGCAGCGGCTGGCACGGCGTTTATGCAACCACTGTAAGGCGCCTGAGCATTTGCCTGAGCAGGAATTGCTGAAACAGGGCTTTAGCGCTGAACAATTACCGACGATGAAATTGTTTAAACCAATTGGCTGTGAATATTGCACCGGTGGTTACAAAGGCCGGGTCGGTATTTACGAAGTCATGCCAATTTCCGGTGTGATCGCAGAAAAGATTATGGCGGGTGCCAATTCACTGGAAATCGCCCAACAGGCGCAGCGTGAAGGCGTCAATAACCTGCGGCAATCAGGCTTGCTGAAAGCGGCGGCTGGCCTCACCAGCCTGGCCGAAATCAACCGGGTGACCAACGTCTGACCAGACGTAGCAGGAAGGAAACTTTATGGCGGCGGCTCCAAAAATCAAAGAGTTAGATGTCTACGACTGGAAAGGTATCAACAGACGCGGCAAAAAGACTCAAGGTGAAATCAAAGCCAGCTCCGTGATGGAAGCCAAGGCCTTGTTACGTCAGCAAGGCATCACGCCATCGCTGGTGCGCAAACAAGCCAAGCCGTTGTTTGGCGGCGATCCGAAAATTGTGCCGGTCGATATCGCTATCGTCACCCGGCAGATTGCCACTATGCTGGCAGCTGGTGTACCGCTGGTGCAGTCGATTGATCTGATTGCCTCCGGCTCGGAAAAAAAGAACCTGCGCGTGCTGATGCAAAAAATTTCGTTAAAAGTTCAGGGCGGTCTGCCCTTGTCTGAGGTGCTGCGCGAACAACCTAAGTATTTCGACGACCTGTACTGCGACCTGGTCAAGTCCGGTGAACAATCCGGTGCGCTGGACCGCATTTTCGACCGCATCGCGATTTATAAAGAAAAAGCCGAAGCGCTGAAATCAAAAATCAAAAAAGCCATGTTTTATCCGGTGGCGGTCATTATCGTCGCACTCATTGTGACCTCAATTTTGCTGATTTTTGTCGTACCGCAATTTGCCGAAATCTTTGCCGGTTTTGGCGCTGAATTGCCGGCTTTTACCTTGTTTGTGGTGAAGTTGTCGGAGCTGATGCAGGCCTATTGGTGGGTGGTGCTCGGCGCTATTGTCATTGCTTTTAAAGTCATAGGCCAAATGTACAAAACCAGCCTGAATTTTCGCACCGCTGCTGATGCGATGATCCTCAAAGCACCAGTGGTGGGCGACATTCTGAATAAAGCCGCAGTGGCCCGTTATGCCCGCACCTTATCGACCACTTTTGCTGCCGGTGTGCCGCTGATTGAAGCGCTGGAATCCGCCGCTGGTGCTGCTGGCAATGAAATCTACAAAAACGCCATTATGGAAGTGCGGGCTGACGTTTCAGCCGGTGGCCAGATGTTTAGCTCAATGAAAACCACCAACCGCTTCCCGGAAATGGTCATTCAGATGGTGTCGATTGGCGAAGAATCCGGCTCGCTGGATGACATGCTGGCGCGGGTTGCCAATATTTACGAGCAGGAAGTCGACGATGCGGTTGACGGTCTGACGGCGCTGCTGGAGCCGCTGATTATGGCAGTGCTGGGTGTATTGATCGGCGGTCTGATCATTGCGATGTATTTACCAATTTTCCAAATGGGTGCGGTGATCAAATAATGTCTATGCCGGAACAACTCTCACTTATCGTCAGTTTTTTACAGCAAAATCCGATCTGGCTGATTAGCACTGTCGTGTTGTTCAGCTTGTGTGTCGGTAGTTTTTTAAATGTGGTGATCTACCGCTTGCCGGTGATGATGGAAAAAAGCTGGCAGCAGGAATATCGCGAATATTTTCAGCCGGACGAGCCGGCGCTACCTGCTGAGACTTTTAATCTGGCCACACCGCGCTCCCGTTGCCAAAATTGCCAAACTCAACTGAGCGCGTTGGATAATATTCCGCTGCTGAGCTGGCTGAGTCTTGGCGGTAAATGCCGTTATTGTAAAGCGCCAATCAGCCCACGTTATCCTGCGGTAGAACTGCTGACGGCGGTGCTGTCAGGCCTGGTGATCTGGCAAACCGGCGCGACGGCTTACGGCATGTTGCTGCTGGTGTTGACCTGGTGTCTGGTCGCGCTGACTTTTATCGATATCGACAAAATGCTGCTGCCGGATCAGATTACTTTACCGTTGCTTTGGTTGGTGCTCGCGGCCTCAGCCGCCGGAATTGGCATCGCACCGCAGCAAGCCATTATTGGTGCTGCCTGTGGTTATCTGTCGTTATGGTCGGTGTATTGGGGCTTTAAATTGCTGACCGGCAAAGAAGGCATGGGCTACGGTGATTTTAAATTAATGGCGATTTTTGGAGCGCTGCTCGGCTGGCAACAGTTGCCGCTGATTATTCTGCTGTCATCCGTGGTCGGCGCCGTGATTGGCAGTGTGATGCTCGCGGTACAAAAAAAGGGCCAAAATACGGCTATTCCATTTGGACCTTATATCGCCGCGGCCGGCTGGATTGCAATGTTATGGGGTAGTCAAATCAGCGACGCCTATTTACGCAGTATCGGGCTTTAAATGCACGCAAAGCAGACCGGCAGCCATTTTCGCGTTGGCCTCACTGGTGGTATAGGCAGTGGTAAATCGACAGTGGCAGCGGCTTTTGCCGCGCTTGGTATCACAGTAGTTGATGCCGACATTGTCGCCAGAGCTGTGGTCGCGCCAGGCTCTGATGCGCTGGCGCAAATCAGCGCGTTTTTTGGCCCGCAGGTGCTGAGCGCTGACGGCCAGCTGGACAGAGCCCGATTAAGAGAAATTGTCTTTGCGGATACCGATGCTAAAAGCTGGCTGAATCAGCTGCTGCATCCACGGATCCGCCAGCACATGCTGGCACAACTGGACAGTGCCATCTCGCCCTACAGCGTTCTGGTTGCGCCACTGCTGTTGGAAAATCAGTTAAATCTGCTGGTTGATATCGTATTAGTGGTCGACGTGTCGCCGGAAACGCAGTTAAGCCGCACTATGCAGCGCGACCAGAACAGCGCCGAACTGGTACAGTCTATTATGGCCGCGCAGTGCAGCCGGGCCGAACGTCTGGCTGCGGCACATTATGTGATAGACAACGAAGCGCCGCCGGCAATGCTGGCTGGCGAAGTGGCGAAACTGCACCGGATCTTTCTGCAGTTAGCTGAAGAAAAACTAGCCAAATCGTTGACTTAGGTTTATTTTAAACTGATTGTCTGCCTAAAACGGAGTATGGAACTTTTGACTGACAGCTGCCTGGTCTACGAACATCCGCTGAACGAAAAAGTCCGTACTTATCTGCGCGTCGAATACTTATTTCAACAAGTCCATCATCAGCTGGCTTTGGCCAACGAATCGCAGCAGCTGGGCTTTTTCACGTCGTTGTTTGCCTTAATTGAAGTGTTGGACCGCAATGACATCCGACCGGACCTGATTAAAGACGTCGAGCGCTGTGAAGGCGCGTTAGTTAATTGGTCGCGCCATCCGCATATTTCCGATGACCTGCTCAGCAGCATGCTGCAAAAATCTGTGCGGTTGCAAAGCGAACTGCTGCGTGGTGCTAAGTTTGCCAACGTACTGAAAGACGATAAATTTCTAGGACCGTTGCGACAGCGGTTTTTTATCCCGGGTGGCACTTGTTATTTTGACCTGCCGCAATTGCAGTACTGGTATACGCTGGAACTGTCAGCGCGACAAAAACAAGCACAAGACTGGATAACACAGCTGACGCTGGTGGAGCAGGCGATTAGTTTTGTGCTGACGTTTATCCGCGAACGTGGCCAATTCCAGCATGTCACCGCCGAAAATGGTTTTTTCCAGAGCAACACCGAACAGTTTGAGTTACTGCGCTTGCGTTATCCGTTAAGTTACGGCTGTTACCCGACTATTAGCGGCAATAAATATCGTTATGCCATTCGTTTTATGCAGCTGTGTGATACCCAGGGCCGCGCGACCACGGATCAGCATATTGGCTTTGAGCTGGCCTGCTGTTAAGCCGTATAATACTGCCTGTTTTGAGCTCTGCTGAGTAATTCTGATGTCGCCAACTATTGTTAAATGCCCCACCTGCCAGACCGATGTGATTTGGCAGCCTGAATCCCGTTTCCGGCCTTTTTGCAGCGACCGCTGCCGCCTGATTGATTTAGGGGAATGGGCCAGTGAATCCCGCCGCATTGCCGATAAAAGCCCGATTGAAGCCGGCATTGGCGATGCAGATTTACTGGCACTGGAAGATGAACTGATGCAGCAGGACAACCAGTTTTTTAAAGACTAGTTGCCCGCTGACTGAAACAAGGTCGCGACTGCGCTCAGGATTGGCGCATTCGCATCCGGAAACTGATAGCCCGCCAGTTCGCTGTGATGCACCCAGGCCACTTGCTGGCCTTCGCGCCCCTCACCCTCGCCCTGTGGATTGACCACATGCCAGACATCCAGTAATACCCGTTTTTCCGGGTAATCATATTCCAGCTGCATCAGCGGTACTGCCTCAGTCACAGTTAAGCCCACTTCTTCCCATAATTCCCGCTGCAAGGCTTCAGACACGGTTTCACCTTGTTCGACTTTGCCGCCAGGAAATTCCCAACGACCGCCCTGATGCAGCTGATCTGGTCTTTTGCTGATAAAGACCTGTTCGCCCCTGGTGATCACGCCGACGGCAACATGAATTGATTTCACTTTGTTTTTTCCCTGTTGGTTATGCCTGAAAATGCAAAAAGCAGAGCGAGCTCTGCTTTTTAGCTGTTCCTCGGTCGCTGCTTAACTCAGCTTACCGTGACACTGTTTGTACTTTTTACCCGAGCCACATGGGCAAGCGTCATTACGGCCGATTTTCTCCGCATCGCGGAATACCGGTCCTGGCGGCGTAGCCGGCACTTCACCGCCGATATGTTCAGCTTCTTCATGCTGATACGCCATTTCGACCTGATCGGCTTTACGACGCTGTTCCTCGACGGCTTCCACATCTTCCGGCGCCCGGATCTGTACACGGCTCAGCACACCAATCACATCCAGTTTCAGCTGGTCCAGCATATTGGAGAACAGCTCAAAGGCTTCGCGCTTGTATTCCTGTTTCGGGTTCTTCTGCGCATAACCGCGCAGGTTAATGCCCTGACGCAGGTGATCCATCGCTGCCAGATGCTCTTTCCAGTGTGTATCCAGGCTTTGCAGCATCACGGCTTTTTCAAACTGACGCAACACTGGGGCGCCCACCATCTCTTCTTTGAGCTGGTAAGTTTTCTCAACGACGTCCTGAATACGCTCGCGCAGTTTTTCTTCGAACAGTTTGTTATCGTCAGCCAGCCATTTGGCGATTGGCATGTCGATAGCAAAATCAGCACGGAAACGGGCTTCAAGGCCAGGGATATCCCACATTTCGTCCAGCGACTGTGGCGGGATATACTGGTTAATCACAGATTCGACCACGTCCTGACGCACTGCGGCGATAGTTTCAGTGATATCTTCTGCAGCCAGCAATTCATTACGCTGCTCGTACACCACTTTACGCTGATCGTTGGCTACATCATCAAATTCAAGTAATTGCTTACGGATATCGAAGTTGCGCGCTTCCACTTTACGCTGCGCATTTTCGATAGCGCGGCTCACCAGTGGATGTTCAATGGCTTCGCCCGGCTCCATCCCCAGTTTACGCATCATACCGGCCATGCGGTCTGAGGCGAAAATGCGCATTAACGCATCATCCAGCGCCAGATAAAAACGGCTGGAACCCGCATCGCCCTGACGACCGGCACGACCACGCAGCTGGTTGTCAATCCGGCGGGATTCATGGCGTTCAGTACCGATAATATGTAAACCACCGGCAGCAATAACGGCATCATGGCGTTGTTGCCACTCGGCTTTTAACGTGGCAATTTGTTCATCGCTTGGATTATCAAGCTTAGCGACATCCGACTGCCAGTTGCCGCCTAACACGATATCGGTACCACGACCGGCCATGTTAGTAGCGATAGTGACAGTGCCCGGACGGCCGGCTTCTGCAATAATTTGTGCTTCGTTGGCGTGGAACTTGGCGTTTAATACCTGATGCGGGATTTTCGCTTTATGCAGCAATGAAGATAAATACTCAGAGCTTTCAATCGATGCAGTACCAACCAGAATTGGTCGCATCAACGCACGGGTCGCTTCGATATCTTTGATAATCGCCTGATATTTTTCTTCCGCGGTCAAATACACCAGATCTGGCATATCCTTACGCACCATAGGCCTGTTGGTAGGGACAACGATAGTCTCCAGGCCATAAATAGTCTGGAATTCAAAAGCTTCGGTATCTGCAGTCCCGGTCATACCCGCCAGTTTGTCGTACAAACGGAAGTAGTTCTGGAAAGTGATAGACGCCAGCGTCTGGTTTTCGTTCTGAATGCGCACACCTTCTTTGGCTTCAATGGCCTGGTGTAAACCTTCAGACCAACGACGGCCTTCCATAGTCCGGCCGGTATGCTCATCGACGATGACGATCTGGTCGTCTTTAACCACATAATCCACATCTTTCTTAAACAGGTTGTGCGCGCGCAAACCGGCGTAGACGTGGTGTAACAAGGTAATGTTAGTCGCTGAATACAGCGAATCACCCGGCTGCATCAGACCGCGTTCAACCAGAATTTCTTCGACGCGGATTTGGCCACGTTCAGTCAGATAAATCTGTTTGGCTTTTTCGTCGATGGTGTAATGACCATCGCCCATTTCACCTTCTTCGTCTTCTTTTTCCTGGCGTTGCAGCTGTGGCACCACCTGGTCAATTTGACGATACAGCTCTGAGCTGTCTTCAGCCTGGCCAGAGATAATCAGCGGGGTACGGGCTTCGTCAATCAGAATGGAGTCGACTTCATCGATAATGGCAAAGGCTAAGTCGCGCTGTACACGGTCCGGCATGCTAAACGCCATGTTGTCGCGTAAATAGTCAAAACCGAATTCGTTATTAGTGCCGTATGTGATATCGGCGTTGTAAGCCTGCTGTTTTTCCATGTGCTGCATGCCGGGTACGTTAACGCCAACCGTCAGTCCGAGGAAATTAAACAATGGTTCGTTTGTTGCGGCATCCCGCTTGGCGAGGTAATCGTTGACCGTGATGACGTGCACGGCACGACCGCTTAAGGCGTTCAGGTACGCCGGCAGCGTCGCGGTCAGGGTTTTACCTTCACCGGTACGCATTTCAGAGATTTTACCCTGATGCAGCACCATGCCACCAATCAGCTGCACATCAAAATGGCGCATGCCAAAAATACGTTTACTGGCTTCGCGGACGGTCGCGAAAGCTTCAGGCAACAGGTCATCCAGCGAGGTACCATCAGCATAACGTTGCTTGAACTCAGCAGTTTTCTGCTGCAGCTCTGCATCTGACAACGCCACATACTGGCTTTCCATCGCATTGATCTGGTCGACCGTTTTGCGCAGTTTTTTCAGATAACGGTCGTTCCGGCTACCAATTAATTTGGTAAAAAGCTTTCCTAACATTGTCCTGGTACCACTATTTTAATGTTGAGACCGCAGCGCGGTCCTGGCAGAGCCATATAAGCTGTTATTGAGCGGGCCGATAAAAGCCTGCGGGTTCATTTGTTTACCGTTTTTCAGTACTTCGTAATGCACATGCGGCCCGGTCGAACGGCCGGTATTACCGAGAGTGGCGACCTGCTGGCCTTTGTCCACTAACTGCCCAATCTGCACACTGACTGCTTTCGCATGCGCATAACGGGTGCGATAACCGCCCGCATGCTCAATTTCCACCATCCGGCCATAACCAAAACGTTCACCGGCCCAGGTGACAATGCCACCAGCGGTCGCTATTACTGCACTGCCTTCTTCGCCGGCAAAATCAACCCCCTGATGGATGGCAGGTTCGCCGGTGAAAGGGTCAGTACGGACACCAAAAGCCGATGACAGATATCCTGCGACCACAGGCCGGCCGGACAACTGACTGTTTAAACCGATATGGTGATTCAAATCGAGAGATTCAAGCAGGCTGAAGCGGGATTGTTCATGTTGCAGATCTTGTTCAAGTTCCGACATTCTGCTCAGGACTTCCGACACAGCAAATAAACTGTCTTCTACTGAAGTCTGAGCGGGCCCCCCCATCGGGGGTTCCTGGCGCAGATTAAATTGGTCTGCCGGCAAATCTGCGGCGTCAATCAGGCGTTCACCGACCATATTCAGCCGGTTAACCTGCGCCTGCAATGAGGCGACTTTAGCAGTCAGCGCCGCAATTTGATGTTCAGCCTGTAAACGGATGGCATCAATTTCGGCAGTTTCAGTGCTCTGTGGCAGTGGGTTCAACGGATAGGACTGTGGATCTGTCCAGATGCGGCCCAATGCCACGCCGGCGCCAACCGCAATACAGAACAGCAAAGCCGCACTGACTAACCGCTGACTGGCGGTTGTCCCAAAACGACCGTGTTGATGTCGGTCATCCGGAAAAACTGTTAGACTCATGGGACCTCAGTTTCTGTGTTTTTGTTATGGCCCGCTATTCGCGCAAACCGGTCGACCTGATGACGCTGTTGCAACAAAACCCTGTGTATCAGGGGCAACAGCAAGCAGACATAGTGCGACATCTTAATACCGAATTAATGCAGATCTTGCAACTGGAAAAGCTGACTTTCTGTAAGGTGAACCGGGTTCAAGCCGGTCGGGTACAGATAATGTGCAGCTCTGCCAGCTGGGCAACGCGGCTGAAAATGCAGAACGCCGACATTCTAACGAAATTCCGTCAGAATGTCCTGCCCGAATGTATGGGTATTGATATTGAGGTCAATCCAAACCTGGATTTACGTTATCAGACGCAGGAACCTGCCAGCGCCACACAGCCGCAGGCACGGCAAATCAGTGAACAGGCGGCAAATTATCTGCTGGCGAGTGCCGAACATGCCGATCCGGTGCTAGCCGAAAAACTCCGCAAACTGGCGGCACTGGCGCAGCAACGGAAAAAAGTTGAATAAGCGATAGCACGTGTCAAAAAAGCAAAAGGTGGCCTAAGCCACCTTTTTCATTTCGGTCTGTTCAATCAGGCCAGTTGCGGCGCCAGATAAGAAATCGGCAGCTGCGCTGGTTTGTCGAAAGTGACAAATTCCCAGTTTTCCTGATCCGCCAGTACCGCGCACAACAGCTGGTTATTCAGCGCATGACCAGTTTTATAGGCTTTGAACTCACCGAGGATGCTGTAACCGGCCATATATAAGTCGCCAATAGCATCCAGAATTTTGTGTTTGATAAATTCGTCGTCATAACGCAGGCCGTCCTGGTTCAGCACGCGGAATTCATCGAGCACAACGGCATTGTCAAAACTGCCACCTAACGCCAGGTTATTGGCCCGCAGATATTCAATATCCTGCAGGAAACCAAAAGTGCGGGCGCGGCTGATGTCTTTGATAAAACCGGCGGCAGAGAAATCGACTTTCATGTGCTGACGCGTTTCGGCAATGACCGGATGGTCAAAGTCGATGGCGAAGTCGATGCGAAAACCGTGATGCGGCTTAAATTCGGCCCATTTGTCACCGTCTTCGACCCGCACTGCTTTTTTGATGCGGATGAATTTTTTCGCCAGTTTCTGCTCAGAGACACCGGCTTCAAGTAACAAATAAACAAATGGATTGGCGCTGCCGTCCATGATTGGAATTTCGGCGGAGTCAACTTCGACAATCAGATTGTCGATGCCGAGGCCGGCGACAGCCGCCATCAGGTGTTCAGTGGTCGATAACCGGACGCCCTGAGGATTAATCAGACAGGTACACATCACTGTGTCACCCACCAGTTCTGGTGCGACTTTAAAGTCAACAACCGGGTTCAGATCTACACGACGGAACACAATTCCTGTGTTGTCGGGCGCAGGCCGGAGAGTAAGCGTAACCTTTTCGCCTTTGTGTAAACCCACTCCGATGGAGCTGATGGTCTTCGTGATAGTGCGTTGTTTAATCATCATTTTTTCCTGTTCAAAAACTGAACAATCCCAAACGGCGGCGCAGCATAGCATATGTTAACAACAATGCCAATGCTACAGGTCCGACTTCAGACTGGCTTTATGGCTGAAAAATTCAGCTTAAATCCAGCGATTTTTTCGATTAGTCGGCTTGCTTACGCAGGAACGCCGGGATGTCGAAAATATCAATATTGGCTTTGTTATCGGCCTGCGGCTTGCTTTGCGGTGCTTCCACTGCCGCCATTGCTGGCTGAGCTTCACGCATTTCACGCGCTGTGTTACCAGCATGACCGTACACGCTGCCACCATGGCCAAAAGCTGCTGCCGGCGCACTGTGGTAACCACCACGCACAGGCTCTGCACGGTGATGGCCATGTACCAGGCTGATGTCTGGACGGCGTTCTGCGCCAATACCGGTTGCAACGACAGTTACACGCAGTTCGTCTGACATTTCCGGGTCAATCACAGCACCGACCACCACAGTGGCGTTTTCAGAAGCGAAGGCTTTGACTGCGTTACCGACGATTTCAAACTCTTCGATGGTCAGGTCTAAACCGGCCGTGATATTCACCAGAATGCCTTTGGCACCTGACAGGTCGATGTCTTCCAGCAGCGGGCTGGAGATCGCCTGCTCGGCCGCTTCTTCAGCACGGTCCGGACCTGTGGCGCGGCCGGTACCCATCATCGCCGTACCCATTTCTGACATCACAGTGCGCACGTCAGCGAAGTCGACGTTAATCAGACCCGGGCGGGTGATCAGTTCAGCAATACCCTGCACAGCACCCAGCAGTACATTATTGGCGGCTTTGAATGCGTCGAGCAGGCTGGTGCCTTTACCAAGGACTTTTAATAACTTGTCGTTTGGAATGGTGATCAGAGAATCGACGTGTTTCGCCAGTTCATTGATGCCTTCGTCAGCGTAGCTTGAGCGCTTTTTGCCTTCAAACGGGAATGGTTTGGTCACGACAGCAACAGTCAGAATACCCAGCTCTTTAGCCACTTGTGCGACGATTGGTGCCGCACCGGTACCAGTACCACCGCCCATACCGGCCGCGATAAACACCATATCCGCGCCCATAATGGTCTTTTTAATGGTGTCGCGGTCTTCTTCCGCAGAACGACGACCGACATCCGGGTTAGCGCCAGCGCCTAAACCCTTGGTCACGTTAGCACCCAATTGCAGAGTGACGTTAGCCGACGAATTACGCAGCGCCTGCGCGTCGGTATTGGCGGCAATAAATTCCACCCCTTCAATGTTGCTGGCGACCATGTATTCGACAGCGTTACCGCCACCGCCACCGACGCCAACCACTTTGATGACAGCTTCTTCGCTGTGGTTTTCCATTAACTCAAACATGTTGCTCTCTCCGTTTTACGCTTACTCAAAACTCGCCTTTAAACCAGCTGGTCAGTTTTTTCACAAAACCACCAACCGACTCCCGTGCCGCCACTGCTTTTTTCTGCTGGGCACGCGCATCTTTGCCATACAATAACAGACCGACCACACTGGCATAAGCCGGGTCGTTTACATATTCGGTTAAACCGGTGATGTGGGCCGGATAGCCCAGCCGCACCGGCATCTGGAAGATATCTTCGGCAAACTCAACGGCACCTTCCATTTTGGCGGTGCCGCCGGTTAACACCACGCCGGCGGCGATTTGCTCTTCCAGACCACTGGCACGGATTTCTTCCACCACCAGTTCAAACAATTCCTGATAACGCGGCTCGACCACTTCAGCCAGCGTGTGCCGCGACATGCTACGGGCCGGACGACCGCCGACGCTTGGCACTTCAATACTTTCTTCTTTGCCGACCATGCTTCTGAGCGCACAGGCGTACTGAATTTTAATCTCTTCGGCATGGCCAATCGGCGTGCGGAAGATTTTGGCGATGTCGCTGGTGACCTGATTGCCGGCCACCGGGATCACCGCGGTATGCCGCAGCGCACCGTTGGTATAAATCGAAATGTCGATAGTACCGCCGCCCATATCAACCACACAGACGCCTAACTCTTTTTCATCTTCAGTCAGGATGGCAAAGCTTGACGCCAGCGAGCTGAATATCAGCTGATCAACATGTAAACTGCAGCGTTCGACACATTTCTCAATGTTCTTCGCCATGTCGTTGGCACAAGTGATGATGTGCGCTTTGGCTTCCATCCGCACACCGGACATGCCAATCGGGCTTTTGATGCCTTCTTGCATGTCGACAGAAAACTCCTGCGGTAACACGTGTAATAACCGGCGTTCAGCGGAGATCGGCACTGATTTCGCAGCATGGATCACGTTGGCCACATCGTCTGCGGTCACTTCAGTGTCATTAATCGGCACCATGCCGCTTTCGTTCTGGCAGCGGATATGTTTACCGGTAATGCCTAAATACACTGAAGACACGCGGCAATCCGCCATCAGCTCGGCTTCATCAATGGCGCGTTGCACCGACTGCACCACCAGATTCAGATCGTTAACACCACCTTTATCCATACCGCGGGCAATATGCGTACCGACGCCGACGATCGCCAGCTGGTTATCTGCGGTGATCTCACCGACCACGGCTTTAATTTGCGAGGTGCCGATATCTAGCCCGACGATCAGATCCCGATCTAACGACTTGGTCATGCTTTTCTCTTTTCCGTTATCACCGGCGGCGCATATTGCACCGCTAATCCTGTGTCATACCGTAAATCGACTTGTACTATCGCTTCCGGTTTATGTTTCACTACGACCGGGTACAGGTCGATAAATCGCTGCACCCGTTTTAAGGTATCTTCGCGCCCAAGCTTCAGCGCGATGCCATTGCTGAGCTGCACTTCCCAGGCGAAGCGTTCTGTGACCGACAAGCCTTCCGCTTCAAACTGATGCAATGCCAACAGTGCCTGTACTTTGCCGTACATGCTAAGCGCATCTTGCTCGGCACCTTCAGGCCCGTTCAGTTTTGGCAAGGCTGCCTGCAGCTGCTCCAGTGGCGCGCGGAACACTTCACCGCGTTTATTCAGCAAATACTCTTTGTTCCAGATGGCGACCGGGCTGTGCTCTGTGACAACCACAACCAAGGTGCCGGGCCACTGTTTACGCACTGCCACCTGATGCACCCAGGGCTGCTGCTGTAAAAACGCAGCGACTTCATCGACGTCCAGCTTAAAATAATTGCCGACCAGATGTTGCTGCAGTTTGCTGTATAACGTCTGCGGCTTGATATGGCCAAAATCACCATATAGCTTCACCTGTTTAATCGGAGCGGTCTGCTGATGCGCCACCCATTGGCTGACTTTGATGCCAAACCACAGCACTAACGCGACTGCGCAGAGGAAAAACACCACTCCGCCGACAAAAGCCGGAGTGAACGGTGTTTTTTGGCTCTGACGCAATGCACTCATAGCGCCTGCTCTAATATTTTTGCCACCAGCTGCTCAAAGCTGTAACCCGCCGCCCGCGCCGCCATCGGCACCAGCGATTTTTCGGTCATGCCAGGCACTGTATTGACTTCCAGCAGGCGGAACTCACCGTCGCTGTCGAGCATCGCATCGACGCGGCCCCAGCCTTTGGCGCCAACGGCTTTAAATGCCGCCATTGCCGCTTGTTGTAAACTGGCCGTTTGTTCTGCGCTGATGGGCGCCGGACACAAATATTCAGTGCTGTTGGACTGGTATTTGGCTTCGTAATCGTAAAAAGCGCGCGGGGTGCGCATTTCAATGACCGGCAACGCCTGACCATCTAACATCGACACAGTGAATTCGCGACCGTTGATCCACTGCTCCACCAACACCGCGTCGTCATAGTCAAACGCCAGTGCTAAAGCCTGTTCCAGCTCTGCAGCGGTCGTGGCCGCTGACATGCCGATACTGGAGCCTTCATTGGCCGGTTTGACCATCACTTTGCCATTAAGCTGTGCCAGCATCGCGGCGTAATCAATGGTTTCACCTTTTTGTGCCACCCGAAACGGTGCTGTCGGTAAACCATGGGCGCTGAACAGAAACTTACAGCGGATTTTATCCATCGCCAGTGCCGAGCCGAGCACACCCGAACCGGTATAAGGCATGCCGTGCAATTGCAGCGCGCCCTGCATAGTGCCGTCTTCGCCGCCACGGCCGTGTAATACGATAAAGACCCGGTCAAAGGCCTGAGTTTCCAGGTCGCTCAGCGGTTGGTCTTTTGGGTCAAATGCATGGGCGTCAATGCCTTGCGCCTGCAATGCTTTTAATACCGCAGCGCCTGATTTTAACGACACTTCACGCTCGGCGGAGGTACCACCGAACATCACGGCCACTTTGCCAAATTTACTGCTCATGACTGGCTCCCTGTGGATTGTTTCATCGTTTCGATATGAAGTTTTTGTGCAGCCAGTTGTTTGGCCAGTGCACCGATGTTGCCGGCGCCCTGCGTCATCAGCACGTCGCCGTCTTGCAGCACATCCGCTAAGGCCGCCGGTAAATCGGCCGGCGTTGCGACATAAATCGGGTCGAGCTGACCGCGGGCGCGGATGCTGCGGCATAAACTGCGGCTGTCCGCACCGGCAATCGCTGCTTCACCGGCGCTGTAGACTTCCAGCAGCAACAGGCTGTCAACAGTGGACAGCACTTTGGCAAAATCTTCGTATAAATCCCGGGTGCGGGTGTAACGATGTGGCTGATACGCCATCACCAGCCGGCGCTCTGGCCAGGCATTGCGTGCTGCAGCAACAGTGGCCGCCACTTCACTGGGGTGATGACCGTAGTCGTCGACCAGCAGCACTTTGCCACGGCCAGTGTCGAACTCACCATATTGCTGGAAGCGCCGGCCAATACCTTCAAATTTGCTGAAGGCTGCCAGAATTGCCACTTCGGGCACTCCTTCGTCCTGCGCCAGGGCAAAAGCCGCAGTGGCATTTAATGCGTTGTGGCGGCCCGGCAGATTTAATTCAATAGTGCGGCTGTGGCCGCTTGGGTCTGTCACGATAAAATGTGTTCTGGTGCCAGCCTGACTGAATTCACTGATGCGGTAGTCCGCGTCAGCGCTAAAGCCATAAGTAATAATGGTGCGGCCAATGCGAGGCATCAGTTCGCGTAACACCGGGTCATCGATGCAAAGCACCACAGCGCCGTAAAATGGCAGGTTATGGCAAAACTCCAGGTAAGTAGATTTCATTTTGTCGAAATCACCCTGGTAGGTTTCCATATGGTCTGGTTCGATATTGGTGATGATGGCGGCCATTGGCTGCAAATGCAGGAATGACGCGTCGCTTTCGTCGGCTTCAGCAATCAGATAACGGCCTGCACCTAAACGCGCGTTGGTGCCGGCTGAATTGAGTAAACCACCGATGACAAAAGTCGGATCTGCACCGGCTTCAGCAAAAATCGACGACACCAGACTGGTGGTGGTGGTTTTGCCGTGTGTGCCGGCGATGGCGATGCCGTGGCGAAAGCGCATCAGCTCGGCCAACATCTGGGCGCGGCGCACCACCGGGATGCGTTGTTCCAGCGCGGCATTCACTTCCGGGTTATCGGTTTTAATGGCGCTGGAGACCACCACAACGCTGGCGCCCTGAATATTTTCGGCTTTGTGGCCGAACTGGATGTCGGCGCCTAACGCCGTCAGACGCTCGACCACCGGATTGGGACCCAGATCTGAGCCGGAAATTTTATAGCCTTCGTTGAGCAGGACTTCGGCGATACCGCCCATGCCTGCACCACCAATCCCGACAAAATGAATGCGTTCAACACGACGCATTGCTGTTTTTTCCGGGTGCATGGTTTTTGTTATCATCTTAATTTACACCTGTTATACGTCGACAAACTGCTGCCACCTGTTCGGCGGCATCGTCGATGGCACAAGATCGTGCCTGTTGTGCCATGTGTACCAGCGGCGTCTTGTCAGACAACCAGCTCTGCAACAGCGGCACTAAATGTTCGGGATTTAATTTTGCCTGTGGCAATAACAATGCAGCCTGCTTGCTGACCAGCACATTGGCGTTTGCGGTCTGGTGATCATCGATCGCAGTCGGCAAAGGCACAAACAAAGCAGCCACACCAACACAAGCCACTTCACTGACCGTCAGAGCACCGGCACGGCAAATCACCAGGTCGGCCCAGCGGTAAGCCTCAGCCATATCATCAATAAAAGCAGTGACTTGCACATCCAGATTTTCGGGCTTATCTGCATAAGCCATTTCGGTTTGTGCCAGCTCATGTTGCCCGGTCTGATGACGGACCCGGATCTGGCCGCAGGCCGCGGCCTGCTTCAGGATCGGTGGCAGCGCCTGATTAAAAATCCTGGCTCCTAAACTACCACCGACGATCAAAATATTTAAGCTTTTCTGCAAATAATTCTGCGGATTTTGCCCAATCAGTTCGCTGCGTACCGGATTTCCCAACACCAGCCGGCTTTGCAGCTGAGAAAAGGCCTGCGGGAACGCCACCAGCACCTGATCAGCGATGCGGGCCAACAGTTTGTTGGTCGTGCCGGCGACGGCATTTTGCTCGTGAATAACCAGCGGCACGCCGTCAGTCCAGGCAGCCAGGCCACCCGGGCCACTGGCATAACCACCAAAACCTAGCACCAGATCGGGTTTTAACTGCTTCACCAGCGCACGCGCCTGCAACAAAGAGCGCAGCAGCATAAATGGAGCCTGCAGCATCGAACGCCAGCCTTTACCACGCAGTCCGGCCACGCTGATGGTATGCAGCGGGTAACCAAACTGCGGCACCAAACGCGCTTCCATCCGATCCGCGGTACCAAGCCAGTGCACAATCCAGCCTTCTGCCGCCAGTACATCTGCCACAGCGCGGGCAGGAAAAATATGGCCACCGGTGCCGCCGGCCATAATCAGCACAGTCGGGCGTGGAGATCCCAGCGCGCGTTCAGTCATGTCATGCATGGGCGCCTCCGCTAATTGCGTGGCGGCCTTTCAGCCGGACTTCAAAATCAATGCGCAACACTATGGCCGCAGCCACCAACATAATGATGAGACTACTGCCACCGGAGCTGACAAAAGGCAACGTCAGACCTTTAGTCGGTAAAGCCCCTGTCGCCACACCGATATTAACGAAGGTCTGACAACCAATCCAAATCGCGATGGAATAAGCCAAAAAGCCATGGAAACTCAGGCCTTTTTGTACAGCTCTTTTGCCGATCCACAAGGCGCGCACCATCATCAGAAACAGTAAACTGGCGACAGCCAGCACGCCGAGCAAACCGGTTTCTTCGGCGATAATGGCGAGGATAAAGTCGGTATGCGCCTCAGGCAGATACTCGAGCTTTTGTACTGAGTTGCCGAGGCCCTGGCCGGATAAACCGCCCCGGCCAAACGCCATCAGCGATTGTGTCAGCTGATAACCACTGCCAAAGGGATCAGCCCAGGGGTCTAGGAAAGCCGTGACGCGACGCCAGCGGTATTCGCTGTACACAATCAGCACCGCCATAGATGCAAGACCGGTCAGTATCAAACCAAAAAACTGCCAGAGCTTGGCGCCGGCCAAAAACAATAACACCACACTGGTGCCAAACATCACGATCACAGTGCCAAGGTCTGGTTGCATCAGCAGCAAGACGGCAAATACAAACAGCACCAGCAGCGGCTTTAAAAAGCCTTTAAAGTTTTCAATGACCTCTTCGTGGCGGCGCACCAGATAACTGGATAAATAGATAAAGAAAAACAACTTAGCCGGCTCTGCCGCCTGAATACCGATAGGGCCGACATACAACCAGCGCGTACTGCCGTTGACGTTCCGGCCAAAGGCCAAAACCGCAATCAGACCGAGAATACCCAATACCAGCAGCACCATACTGCCTTGTAGCCAGCGGTCGATCGGCACATTCAGCGCCAGATAGGCAAAACCGACACCAATCAGGATATAAACCAGATGACGAATGCTGTAATGCAGTGGATCGCCGAACAACCGTTCAGCGACCGGCACTGAGGCACTTGTCACCATGATAAAACCAATGCCGAGCAGCAACACCATCAGCGTAAAGAAAAACCGGTCATAACTGACGCCGTCTTCGGCCCGCCACCAGTCGACCCAATGCTCAACAAATTGTTCAGATTGCTGCGCCAGCCATACTTTCATTTCAGCACCTGTAACACAGCTTCAGCAAACAGACGACCACGTTCTTCATAGTTTTTAAACATATCCAGGCTGGCGCAGGCCGGTGATAACAACACCATATCACCAGCTCTGGCGATGGCCGCCGCTTGTTTTACCGCAGCCGTTAAATCCGCAACTTCAATAGCGCCTGGCACCAAAGCGGCAATAGCCGGACCGTCGCGGCCTAAAGTAATGACCTGATCAACCTGTTGCTGCAATACAGCAGCAAGCTCAGTGAAATCGACGCCTTTACCATCGCCACCGGCGATCAGAATCAGTTTGCCTGGTACGTCCGCGCGCAGACCCGCGATAGCCGCCAGCGTCGCGCCAACATTAGTGGCTTTGGAATCATTGACCCAACGAATGCCCTGATGATCCACCACTAAGGTGCAGCGATGTGGCAGTGGCTGATAAGTTTGCAGCGCCTGTTTCAGCGCGTCGCGGCTGCAACCCACAGCCAGTGCTAAGGCACAAGAGGCCAGCGCATTAAACTGATTATGCCGGCCGACCATCGACATCTGACGAACCGGCAATAGCGGCTCTCCATCAACCAGCAACCAGCTTTCGCCCTGATGTTGCACCAGACCATAACCATCCTGCGGCTGTTGCAGGTTCAGGCCAATCTGCGGTGCGGCGCAACCAAGCGGTCGGGTCAGATTGTCTTCTGCGTTAAACACCGCGAGGTCGGTGTGCAGATAAATGCGTTGTTTGGCTGCGGCATAAGCCGCCATAGTGCCGTGCCGGTCAAGGTGGTCTTCAGTGACATTCAGATTGGCGGCAGCGCGTAATTTCAGACTATGCGTGGTTTCAAGCTGAAAACTCGACAGCTCCAGCACATAAACTCTGGCGTCGCTGCGCTCCAGCGCGTCGAGCACCGCCAGGCCAATATTGCCGGCAGCGAGCGCCGGAATACCACTGCAGTTCAGCATAAACTCAGTCAGCGTGGTGACCGTCGACTTGCCGTTCGAACCGGTGACAGCGACCACAGGTTTTTCATTGCAGAGCGCAAACAGCTCGACATCACCCATCAGCTGCGCGCCCTGCGCCGTGGCAAAACGAATGGCCGGATGACTGGTATCGAGGCCAGGGCTTACCAGCAGCACGTCCATCCGGGCCAACCGGTTGGCGTCGAGTTCACCGAGATAAATACCGTCGACTTTTTCCGCCGCAATAGCATCTAAGCCAGCAACTTTCAGTCGGGTATCCATCAGCACCGGCTTCACGCCTTGTTTCAGCAAAAAACGCACAGTCGCAAGCCCGGTCACCCCGAGGCCTATCACTGCCACTCTTTTACCCTGAAACAGCTTTGTCATGCCTTTATTTCCTTTCAGATCAACGCAGTTTCAGCGTTGCCAGACCAATCAATACAAAAATAATCGATAAGATCCAAAACCGGACAATCACGCGCGGCTCAGGCCAGCCTTTTAATTCATAGTGATGGTGAATGGGTGCCATGCGGAAGATACGCTGGCCACGCAGTTTGTAAGAACCAACCTGTAAAATGACCGACAGGGTTTCGATGACAAAAATGCCGCCCATCACAATCAACACGATTTCCTGGCGCACCAGCACGGCAATCACGCCCAATAAAGCGCCTAAAGCGAGTGAGCCGACATCCCCCATAAACACCTGGGCCGGATAAGTGTTGAACCACAAAAAGCCAAGGCCGGCGCCAACGATACTGGTACAGACCACTACCAGTTCGGAAGTCAGCGGTAAATGCGGGATATGCAGATAATTGGCGAATACAGCGTTGCCGCTGACATAAGCGATGATGGCAAAAGCCGCCGCGACCATCACGGTCGGCACAATCGCAAGGCCATCTAAGCCATCGGTCAGATTCACCGCATTGGAAAACCCGACCATGACAAAATAGGTGGTGACCAAAAAGAACAACCCAAGCTGCGGCAATACGTCTTTTAAAAATGGAATGACCAGACTGGTTTCTGCCGGCCGCTCAGCGGTGGCGTACAGGAAAAATGCTGTAGCGATGGCAAACACCGACTGCCAGAAGTACTTCCAGCGCGCGATGAGACCTTTGGGGTCTTTGCGAATCACTTTACGGTAATCGTCGATAAAACCAATCCAGCCATAAGCCAGCAGCACAAACAGCACCACCCAGACATATTTGTTGCTGAGGTCCGCCCAGAGCAAAGTGCTGATGGCGATAGAACCCAGGATCAGCAAGCCACCCATAGTCGGCGTGCCTTTTTTCGAGAAATGACTTTCCGGACCGTCATTGCGCACCGTCTGGCCGATTTGCAGGCGTTGCAGCGCGGCAATCAGTTTCGGACCAAAATACAGGCTCAGGAATAAAGCCGTCAGCACGCCAAGAATGGCGCGGAACGTCAGATAGCTGAAGACGTTAAAAGCATTGATATATTGAGTCAGAAACTCGGCCAACCAGACTAACATGGGTTTTTCTCCTGCTGACATCTTTCTAGCAAGTCTTGTACTACTAATTCCATCTTGGCGCTGCGCGAGCCTTTGACCAGAATGGATACATCTTCTTTGCTCTGTAACAAGCCATGCAATTTAGGCAACAGGTGGTCACGCGAACTGAAATGCGCGCCGTGCTGATGGAACTGTTCGCTGGCATTCTGAGATAACACGCCCAAAGTGAACAGGCCGTTAATCCCTGCCTGTTTGGCGTAGATACCTACTTCTTCGTGGTAAATACGCGCGTCTGGCCCTAATTCACCCATATCACCCAGCACCAGATAACGCTGACCGCCGTATGCAGCCAGCAAATCGATGGCAGCTTTGGCTGATTCCACATTAGCGTTATAGGTGTCGTCGATAATGCGTACACCAGGTTTTGGCTGATAGACATTAATGCGGCCTTTGACCGGTTGCATGGCTGCAAGACCCAGCTGCACGTCAGTCAGGCTGGCACCCAGTGCCAGTACGCCGGCAGTCGCCGCTAAGGCGTTATGCACATTGTGTTTGCCCGGAATGGTCAGCTGGACAAAACAATGGCCTTTTGGCGTGTGCAGTTCAAAACCGGCACAACCTTCAGCGTCCAGTTCAATATTGTCGGCATAGACATCAGCATGTTGGCTGGCACTGAAACTCTGCACTTGCAGGTGCTGCACCTTGGGTAACCAATAGCTGTGGTATTCAGAATCCAGTGGCAGAATCGCAGTACCACCAGCGGATAAGCCGCTGTAAATTTCACCTTTAGCCCGGGCCACACCAAAAATGTCGCCAAAGCCTTCAATATGCGCCGGCGCTACTATGGTGATCATCGCCACATCGGGTTTGACCAGCGAGCTGGTATAAGCAATTTCGCCTAAATGATTGGCGCCAAGCTCCATCACGGCAAAGTCATGGCTTTCGTTGAGCCTTAATAACGTCAGCGGCACGCCGATTTCGTTATTAAAATTGCCGGCGGTGGCCAGCACATTGCCAATACGCGATAAAATCGCCGCCATCATTTCTTTGACTGTGGTTTTGCCAACGCTGCCGGTTACGGCAACCGTTTTGACTTTTAACCGGCTTTTAACCAGTGCGCCGAGCTGACCGAGCGCCAGACGGGTATCTGCCACTATTAATTGTGGGACCGGCACATCCAGGTGCCGGGTCACCACCAGCGCACAGGCTCCTTTATTCACGACTTCTTCGGCAAACTTATGGCCGTCAAAATTTGGACCTTGCAAGGCAATAAACAAATCGCCGGGCTGAATATTCCGGCTGTCGGTACTGACGCTGTTTACCGCGATATCTGCGCCAATCAGCCGGGCCGACAATGCCTTGGCAATATCACTGGTCATTAAGGTGATCATCAGCTCATCTCCGCCAATAAATCATTGATATATTTACGTTCGTCATAGTCCCGCACCACATTTCCCAATATCTGATAAGTCTCGTGGCCTTTACCGGCCACCAGGATCATGTCGTGCGCGTGGGCTTCGATCAGGGCCAGTTTAATGGCAGATTCCCGATCAGGTTCGATCTGGCAGTTGGCACCGGTTTGCATTCCGGCAGCAATGTCTTTACAGATATCGAGTACAGCTTCAGTGCGGGGGTTGTCGGCGGTAATGATAACATGATCTGCGTGCTGTTCGGCGATTTGTCCCATTAAAGGCCGTTTGCCTTTATCGCGGTCGCCACCACAGCCAAATACACACCAGATCCGGCCCCTGCATTGCTGCCGCAGCGCCTGCAGGCTTTGCATCAGTGCATCCGGGGTATGCGCGTAATCAACCACCAGCGCAACATCATCCGGGAACTGCCACATTTCCATCCGGCCCGCCACAGCTTTGAGTTTTTTCACGGCATCCAGAATGGCGGATAACTTGTGGCCGCATTGCACTAAGGCGCCAATGGCGGCCAGCACATTCTGCACGTTAAATTCAGCTAACAGCGGGATCTGGACATCGTAATCGCCCAGATGGCTGTGCAAACGCAGTTGAAAACCTTTGCCGTCGGAGCGCAGCTGGTCGTAGCTTAAGTATTGGCTGTAACCGTTACAGTCACTGCTGCGACCATACACCAACAGCGGCACCTGACATTGTTGCGCCAGCGTTTTACCAAATTCATCAGACACATTAATCACAGCGGTCTGGCACAGCTCAGGGCTGAACAGCAGTGCTTTAGCGGCGCCGTAAGCTTCCATAGTGCCGTGATAATCCAGGTGGTCGCGGCTTAAGTTGGTAAAAACCGCCACTTTAAACTGCAAACCAGCGACGCGTTGCTGCACCAGCGCATGCGACGACACTTCCATTGCGGTGCGCAGTTGGCCTTGCTCGCAGGCACGATAAAAAATCCGGTGTAAATCGGCCAGGTGTGGCGTGGTATTTTGCAAAGGCGTCAGATTGCGGTAAGAACCATAACCCAAAGTCCCGACGACTCCGGCTGGTTTACCGAGCAAATCCGATAGCTGATTGACAAAAATCGCCGTGCTGGATTTGCCGTTAGTCCCGGTAATACCAATCAATTCCTGCCGTTTGGCAGCGTCCTGATAAAAACCGCTGAGCAGTTGTGGCAGCACACTAAGCAGTTCCGGCCAGACACACACCTGCGGTTCCAGCGCCAGTTGCGCTTCGGCGTCTGGCAAACTGTCGGTCAGAATAAAGGCTGCGCCCTGCAGCAGCGCCTGACGGATAAAGCGGTTGCCATGACCGCCGACGCCGGGCAATGCCAGAAAAATATCACCAGCTTTCAATTGCTTAGTGTTGTACTGCAATTCGGCAGTATTGCTTAATTCTGGCAGCTTCTCTAACGCACAAAGCGACTGCCCTGCGGCAGTCGCTTTGAACGGAGTCAACCAGCGCTGAAGTCGGTTAACCTGCATCGGGACCTCCGGTCACCTTAGTAATACGGCTGTCATTGCCGTCCGGTGGTAAATTCAGCAACTGCATTGCAGCGCCCATCACGGTGCTGAATACAGGTGCGGCCACTTCACCGCCGTAATAATAATCGCCACTGGGTTCGTTGATGATCACAACACAAGCCAGGCGCGGACTTGAAATCGGGCCTATGCCGGCAAAAGAGCCGATGTAGTCATTGCCATAACCACCAGCCACGGCTTTTTTCGCGGTACCGGTTTTACCGCCAACACGATAGCCTGGTACTTTCGCTTTCGTCGCAGTACCACCTTTTTCAGTGACCTGCTCCAGCATTTCAACCATGGCATCAGCATATTGCTCTGACACCACTTGTTTGCCAGCCGGCGGCTGTTCAGTTTTTAATAATGTCAGCGGCCGGACCACACCACCGTTGGCAATGGCCGAATACATTCTGGCCATCTGCACTGTCGTCACGGACAACCCATAACCAAAGGACAAAGTCGCCCGCTCGAAGTCCGACCAACGCGCCTGTTCACGCAGCATGCCGGCACTTTCACCAATCAAGCCCAGACCGGTTTCTGAGCCCAGTCCCATCTGGTAATACATATCCAGTAAATCTTCGTGCGGCATACCAAGCGCTAGTCTGGTCACACCGATATTGGACGATTTGCGCATAATGCCGGTCAGGTCCAGGTCACCATAGCCATTAGTATCCCGCACCCGGCCACCGCCGACGGCAATAGCACCATGGCCTGTGGCAATCACTGTGTTCATATTGGCCGTGCCATTTTCCAGCGCTGCCAGCACCGGTAATGGTTTAATCGTTGAACCTGGTTCAAAAGTGTCGGTAATAGCCCGATTGCGATAACGGTGAATTGGGGTATTTTTCCGGTTGTTTGGATTAAACGACGGACTGTTGACCATCGCCAATACTTCGCCGGTGTGTACGTCAACCATCACCAGTGAGCCGGACGCTGCACCGTAAGTCAGCACCGCTTTTTTCAGCTCGCGATAGGCCACCGCCTGAATACGCTGGTCAATCGATAACTGCAAATTGCGGGAAGCCGTCGATTGCTCTTCTTCCAGCACTTCAATTTCACGGCCTTTGGCGTCTTTACGTACCAGTTTACGCCCTGGTGTACCTTTTAAAATGCTGTCGTATTGGCGTTCAACACCTTCGACCCCGTGGTCATCGACGTTGGTAAAACCAAGAATATGCGCCGTCACTTCACCCGATGGGTAATAACGTTTGGATTCCTGTTTGAAATACAGCCCTGGCACTTTTAACTTGCGGATATAGTCCACAGTGGCTGGACTCGCCTGGCGCTGCAGATAGACGTAACGTTTTTTCTTGTCTGTGGCGATTTTTTTGGTCAGCTCTTCCGGCGTGATTTGCAGCATTTCGGCTAAGGCATGCCAACGACGCTGGTCTTTGTTCGCACCGGCTTCAATCACCATTTTGGAATCGGCGTAAATAGATTCAACCGGCACACTGACGGCCAGCTCTTCACCATGACGGTCGGTGATCATGCCACGCAGCACTTCGTCTGATTTAACACGCAGCGAGCGTAAATCACCCTGTTCAATTAATTTGTCCGGCTCAATGACCTGTAAATAGGCGGCACGGGCAATCAGGCCAACAAAAATAGTGGACAACGACAACACAACAAAGGCAAAACGCCAGCTGATTAACATTGGTTGTTTGCGGGCTTTAGCCTGACGAGCTGCGCCTTTTCTCATGGTTCATCCACCACTATATCTTGCTGTCCCAGCGGACGAACCATCAGCAGCTGTTTCTTTGCCAGCTCTTCAACGCGGCTGTGCTCAGACAAAGCTCGCTGTTCGACCAATAAATTGCGCCATTCCATATCCAGCGCATCTCTTTGTTGAAATAATTTGTCCTGACTGATGGTCAGCTGCCGGTTCATATGCGTCAGCTCAATCACCGCCAGTGCTGAGCCCATAGCGCCAATCAGCAACAAGATCACCAGCTTGTGCTGGCCTAAATCCTGTAAAATCAACTGGTTCAGCCGAATAGCACTCATACCTTGCTACTCCCCATCCGCTCGGCAACCCGCAGCACAGCGCTGCGGGAACGCGGATTAGCGGCAAGTTCAGCGTCGGATGGCATCATGGCTTTGCCAATCAACTTCAGGGCTAAATCCTGTCGCATTTGCGCTTCGGTCAGCACAATGCCTTTGGGCAGTTGCGCTGGCTTACTGTGTTTGCGCATAAACTGCTTCACCAGCCGGTCTTCCAGCGAGTGGAAACTAATCACCGCGAGGCGGCCGCCCGGTTTTAATACTGTTAAAGCCGCTTCCAGCGCCTGATTCACTTGTTCAAGCTCGCTGTTGATATAAATGCGGATACCCTGAAAACTGCGGGTGGCCGGATGTTTTTTCTCTTTAAAACTTTTTGGCACCACGCGGGCAATCAGTGCCGCCAGTTGCGCAGTGCGGGTAAAAGGTTCGGTAGCACGCGCTTCAACAATGGCGTTGGCGATTTTCCAGGCGAATTTCTCTTCGCCGTATTCGCGCAGCACAAATGTGATGTCTTCAACGTCGGCTTTGGCCAGCCAGTCCTCGGCAGAGATGCCGGAGGTTGGGTCCATCCGCATATCAAGTGGACCGTCACGCATAAAACTAAAACCACGTTCGGCGTCATCCAGCTGCGGCGACGACACGCCTAAATCCAGTAAAATGCCGTCAACCTGACCGGTAATTTGCTGGTCCGCCGCCACAGTGGCAAGCGCAGCAAAAGCGCAGTGGCTGATATGAAAACGGGCGTCTTTGGCAAATTCATCGGCAGCAGCCGCAGCAATAGCTGACGGGTCGCGGTCAATGGCAAACAACCGGCCTTGTGGACCGAGTTGGCTTAACACCACACGGCTATGCCCTCCCCTGCCAAAAGTACCGTCGACGTAAATACCGTCCGGCCGAATGGCAAGGCCTTCGATGGTCTCGGTTAACAACACAGAAATGTGTGCACTGGTGGCGGCGGGCTGGCTCATAACGACAAGTCCATTAAACGTTCTGACAGCTCGGCATCACCGGCCTGAGCAAGTTCCTGTTCCGCGGCCATATCTTCGGCCACACGTTGATGCCAGGTCTCTTCGTCCCAGATCTCAAATTTGTTGAGTTGCCCGACTAAACGCAGGCCTTTGCTTAAATGCGCATGCGAGCGCAGCGTGGCGGGTAACAAAATGCGGCCGTTTTTGTCCATTTCACAATCGGTGGCATGGCCCAATAACAAGCGTTTTAAGCGTTGTTCCTGCGGATTAAAACTCGACAGCCGTTTCAGCTTCTCTTCGATTTCTTCCCATTCGGACAACGGATACAGCAGCAAGCAGGGATCTTTATGGTCGATGGTGCAGATCAATTGGCCACTGGCTTCAGACAACAACAGGTCACGGTAACGCGTTGGCAGCGTTAACCGTCCCTTGTCGTCCAGGCTCAGAGCAAATGACCCACGAAACATGAATTGATCCCACTTGGTTATTATTTGATCCGTGAAAGATCCACATTGACCCACAATCTTCCACAATGTCACAGTTTAGGGCTGAAAATTCAGCATTGTCAAGGCGAAACCCCAAGGTATCGATCGAATAAGATCCAATAAAAATGCGGCTTGCGGCTTAGGTGGGGAAAAAGGGGTAAAAAGTGGGAGAAAAATCCACTGATCGGCAGATCAAGGGATAAAAAGTGTCGCGTAACCAACTGAAATGAAACCGAGCGCAATATAGGGCGAGTTGGCTATCCAGCCATCTGTTGTTATTGATGAAGAGTGTGGTGATCACTTGTGGGATGGAGGTTGCTACTCACCGCCGGAGATGCGAGACAGGCATTGAATGATGTACGCCACGTGGTGGCAGCTGCTGCGCTTGTCACTAGCTACGATTTGTTTTAATGGGGTCAGATCTGACCCCATTTATAATCTCATTTGCTGTTATTGCACGCCGGCACGGCTGCCAGTCAGTTTAAACTCTTCAGCACTAAGCACCCGCACTGCAGCGCCGTCGGTCAGCGTATCGGCACCACGCACCACCAGTTGGTCACCATTGTGCAGTTCAGCTTCCACCTGCAACCATTCGCCCTGGCCCTGACCTAATGCCACTTTAACCTGCTGCGCTTTATTGGCGGCAACGCGGAATACTGAATGTTGTTGTTGCGCCAGCACCAGCGCATCGCGATGGATCACCAGGCTTTCCTTCGCCACGGCCGTCGGAATACCGACACTGACCAGCTGACCGACCTGAAAACCATTGTCTTTCGCCTGCAGCCGCACTTCAAAGGTCTGCGAGCGGCTGTCAGACACCGGAATAATCGACACTACCTTCAGCGAACGTTGCCCTTGTTGATCAAACACCGACACCTGCTGGCCCGGCTGCATAAAAGGCGCATATTGCAGCGGCGCGTAGATCCGCACTTCCAGTTGTTCCAGATTCACCAGCTGTAACAAAGGTGCACTGCGGCTGATCTCTTCGCCCAGTTGATGAAAACGCTGACTGACCACCCCGGCAAAAGGTGCTTTTAACTCAGCGCGACTGAGCTGATCCTGCAGTTGCGCTAAAGATGCCTGGCTCAATTCGATGTCGGCGCGCGCCAGATCAGCCTCAGCCTGGGTTTGATCGACCAAAGTCTGCGACACCAGCGCTTTGCTGAGCAAACTGCGCTGGCGCACCAGTTCTTTGTCCAGCCGCAGCGACTGAATTTGCGCCCGTTTCAGCTGTGCCTGCAGTTCTGCGGCGCGAAGCTGTAAAGGTTTTAAATCCAGCCGCGCCAGCACTTCACCGGCCTGCACTTGCTGGCCGGGTTCGGCGATCCAATCCAGCCGGCCGTCGACCCCAGTGCTTAAATTTGACTGATATTTACTCTGTACCTGGCCGGATACCATCATCGTCGGCGCGATGGACATAGTCCGCACCGGCGCTGTGCTGACTACCCGTGCCGGGGTTTGCTCCTGGGCGTACGCACCGAAGGTGACAAGGCCAGGCGCTGTCACTACAGCACCAAACAGCAGGCTTAGCAGGAATTTTTTCTCAGGCAATTTCATGGGAGACCTCGGCAACATAAACAGGTTTTTCCCGGCGTTTGGCCGGTAACGCCTGCAACATCGCAGGCACTAAAATCAGACTGAACAACATACTAAATGTCATACCACCGACAATAACGATGGCCAGACCACGATAAATCTCAGTGCCAACGCCCGGGATCAGCGCCAGCGGTAACATGCCAAAAATACTGGTTAAGGTACTCATAAAAATCGGCCGGGCCCGAATTTGCACTGCAAATTCAATGGCCTCCAGCTGCGCCATCCCCAGCAACAGCGACTGGCGATATTGCTCGACCAGCAAAATAGCGTTGTTGACGACTAAGCCAAGCAAAATGATAAAACCAATCATCGTCAGTAAATCCAGCGACTGGAATACAAACAGATTCAGCAATTTCAGCCCAAGCACACCGCCGGCCAGCGCCATGGGCATCGTCAGCAACACCAGCAAACTGTCCCGTGCGGACTTAAATAACGCCGCCATCAGTAAAAACAGGATCAGCACCGCCACCACAAAGTTGGTCAGCATCGCCTGTATGGCTTTTTCCAGTCGGTCGGCGCTGCCACGAAATTGCACCGTCATGTCGTTGCCATGTTTGTTACGCAGCGGCTGTACTATGTCCTGTTGCAGCACATTGACCACATCTTCCAGCGCCATCGTCGCCGGCGGCGACACCTGCAGACTGACAGTACGCAGGCCATTGACGCGTAATAAGGTTGTGGGGCCCACAGTGCGCTGCATCTGCGTCAGCTGCCCCAAAGTTTGTACCCCAGCCTGTTGGGTGAAAATCGGTGTGGCCTGTAACTGTTCCGGGTTGTCCCAGGCCGGCGCGCGCAGAATAATGTCCATCCGTTCGTTGCCGTCGAATTGCTCGCCGACATAAATGCCGTCGGTCACTGCCCGGATGGCGGTCGCCACCGAAAAGCGGTCGACACCGGCCTGAGCAATATTGTGTTCATCCGGCAGGACACGCAGCTCCGGCTGGTTCTGCTGCAGCCCTGGTTCCGCCTGCACATTAGCGCCCGGCAGTTTTTGTTCGATGATGGTTTTGGCCGCTGCAGCCTGCGCCATCAGGAAATCCGTATCTGGCCCCTGAAAATCAACAAACATTTCCCGGCCGGAGTTAAAACCAAAATTGAGTAAACTGGCGCGGAAACTAAAAGATTCGGTATCAGGCAGGTCTTTTAAAATCTCAGTTCGCAGCAAGGTCAGCATATCGTTGACCGAACGCGGGTCCTCCGGATAAACAAACAGCACATTAAAAGCCGAGAACATCGACAGGTTGTAGCCTTTGATCGCCGGATACTTTTTATCTTCGTAATAAGGCTTCAGGCGCTTAACCAGTAACTGGCCAATTTCCTGCTCCATTACTTTGATATTACCACCCGGTGGCAGGGTAAAACCGGTGAAAATGCCGTCGCCATTGGCTTGCGGCAAAAAGTCCGCTTTGGGTAATAACAGCAGCATCAGCAGCAAAGCGCCCGGCACTAACGCCACAGACCAGCCGATAGCACGGGTTCTGCCTTGGGTCAGCCGCATCACACCACGGCTCAGCTGCGTCCATTTTGCCGCCAGCGGATCTGGTTTGATGTCGCTCGGTTTAAACCACAGCATGGTGCAAACTGGCAATAAGGTCAGTGCGACCAGCATCGAGGCGGAAATTGACACTGCCAGCGTCAAGGCTAAATCGTAAAACAGCTGCCCTTCCACGCCTTGCATATAAAGCACTGGCAGGAAAATCGCCACTGTGGTGGCGGTTGAGGCTAATAAAGCGCCACCAACCTGCCGGCAGCCCAGTTTAATCGCCGCGCCAAGCGCCAGCCCCTGCTGCATCAGCCGGACTATGTTTTCCTGCACCACAATGGCCGCATCCAGCACCATCCCGACGGCAAAAGCCAGACCAGCCAGCGAGATCACATTGAGGCTGCGGCCAAACGCCTGCAGCACGACAAAGGCAATCAGCAGACAAACCGGAATGGTCAGGCCAATTAACGCTGTGGCTTTCCAGCCGCGCAGGAAGATATACAAAATGCCGAGACTGAGCGCGACACCGAGCCACAAGTTGGAATTAACCAGCGCAATCGCACGGCGGATATGGATGGAAGCGTCAAAACTCAGTTCCATCTCCAGCTGTTTTGGCGCCAGAATGTCGCGGTTCAGTTCCACAATGGCTTTATTCACTTCATCTAAAATAGCCACCGTATTGGAGTTTTCACCACGCTCCAGCGTCAGATAATACGCCGGCAGGCCGTTGCGTTTGGTGAAACCGTTAATTTCCGGATAACCCAGCTCCACTTCGGCAATTTCCTGCAAATACACCGGCCGGCCCTGGTTATAAGACACTATCATCCGGGCATAATCCGCCGGCTCAAACTGGCCTTCAAAGCGCACTGTATATTGACGGCGGCCGACTTCAGCAAAACCACCCGACATGTTGACCGAGCGGCTGATGCTGCTTTGCAGCTGCTCAATACCAATGCCAAGCGCAGCCATTTTGTAAGGGTCGAAGGTGATATGCAGCTCACGCGGCAAATCCGACGCCAGCTGCACATTGCTGACACCGGCAATAGCCCGCAGCCGTGGCCCGACGTTGTCACGAATCAGTTTCAGATAAGGACCAAAATCATCACCAGCCGCCGGGTTCATTTGTTTAATCAGAATCGACGCGACATTACCGCGCCCGCTGCCAACGTTGATCTGCGGCTCCTGCGCTTCGCGTGGCCGTGGCGGCGCCTGATTCAGCGCATTAATCACATCCAGCATGGCGCGCTGCATGTCCTGACCCACTTCAAAAGTCAGCGAAATAGAGCCAAAACCCTGACCGACATTACTTTGAATTTCGACCACACCCGGCACATTGCGCAGCGTGTTTTCCTGCGGCTCAATGATGGTTGCTTCCATCTCCTGCGGTGCGGCCGCCCGCCAGCCGTTATTGATAAAAATCTGCGGCCGGTCTAAATCCGGCAGCAATTGGATGGGTAATTTATATAAAGCCAGCAAGCCAAATAATAAAATCAGGCACACCAGCACAAAGGTCGCTGCAGGGTTTTTGCAGGCAGCACGGGTCAGATTCATGGCATCAGTTCCACAGCGATGTTCACCAGGTTTATCGGGCGAGTATATGAGGCAATGATGAAATTCCCAGTCAAATCTGGGACGGACGAGGGATTAAATGCAACAAAATATTTAGTTGGGTGATTGGTCGTAAGACTTGGGGATTTGGTCGCAAAATAGCGGCACCCCCATAAAAAAATGTTGGCTTGGGGTCAGGTCTTGAACCGGGCATTAAAAACAACAAGGCACCGCAGTTACCTGCAGTGCCTTGTGTTGGAATGAGGTGTGAGTCAGCCGTTAAGCCGGGTTCTGTGCTCTGTTGCCAGAGTGGCAATCATTCCTCTAGGACTTACGTCGCCGTAAGCCTCAAGCAACCTACCCGCCCCCAACGCGGGCCGCGCCAAAGGGGGCCTATTTGGTCTTGCTCCGGGTGGAGTTTACCGTGCCACGAACTGTTACCAGTCGCGCGGTGCGCTCTTACCGCACCCTTTCACCCTTACCTGATCCCACTTGCGTGAGCCATCGGCGGTTTGCTCTCTGTTGCACTGGTCGTAGGCTCACGCCCCCCAGGCGTTACCTGGCACCCTGCCCTGTGGAGCCCGGACTTTCCTCCCCCTGCTTGCGCAGGCAGCGATTGCCTTGGCCAACTCACGGCGCGCATTATACGCAAAATTTGGCGCACAACCAGTCTTAAAACGTCCCCAGTCCATTCATCACAATCGGGCAAACCACACTGTAAGTTGAATTCTCGACCACCAGCCATGACCTAAACCATTCACTTTCTGTGACAAAAGCACGTTTTTCAACCATGCAAGATGTAGATAACGCGCCGATGGTGGTCTATTTCGGCGCCATTGGCTGATTCTTACCAGTGCTGCTTTGCCGGTGAGTTGCTGCTGCTGAATATCATGCAAGTGCACCAACAATTGACATACCCATTGCTCAATCTCAGTCAATTCGGCCGGATTTAATTGCGTAGCTAAATCAAAGTCGGGTAGAGCTATTGAGCCTTGCAGCGCCAAATCCCACAACAAAATATTGTGGAAAAAGTCATCACGCTCCAGCTCAGCTGCATGAGCGGCAAGCTGCCTGGCCTGATCGATACGCCCTAAAGCAAGACATGCCATCAACTGTTTATAATTCAGCTGCATACTTTGCTTCTCAGCAGGCACAGCTTGCAATAGTTGTAACGTCGTCCACCAATGTGCATGGGCATTACAAATTTCCGCCGCGACCAGCAAAATATCCGGCCAGAATTGCCAGGCATTAAACTGCTGCTCAAACATGGCGTGTATCGGGCGTTTTTCAATAGCGTGGAAATGCCACAAATAACCAATCCAGGCACCAGCGACACCTGCCGAGAGAGGTGCTGATAACAAAAATTGCTCCAGTCTCACTTGCTGTGAAGACAGCATATGCTCGGCGTAGACCCGCCCCATCGCATCCGAGCCTTGCGCTAAATGTTGCTGCAACAAGTCCAACATTGCCGCTTTCGCTTGCCCCGCAGCATTGAGCGGGGTGTTGTACACCCAGTGGTTATCAAGGTTGAACTGTAGTAATTGTTGCCACAACTCTGACAAATTCGAATGCTGTTGAGCTGCGGCGCTGATTACCCGGCGCGATAGTACCCAACCATCCTGGGAATATTGCCATAATTGTGTCAGCGCTTCTTCCGCCCCAGTCCAATCTTTTTGCTGATGCAGCCAATCAATCAACGTTAAACCTATATATTGATCGGCAGGCCTTAGCGCAAACGCACGCTGATAACTATCAGTAATTTGACGCTGATACTCGACTAGTTTGAGCCCCTCGAGCGCTTCGCCGGCGCGGCACAAAGCGGCAGCATCATGAGGCTCCCGCTCGATCAATAACAATGCAAATTCAGCCGACTGCTTTTTGTCGGCAAGTTGCTCTAACAACCCAAATAGTTTGCCGTAATACCAAACGTCGGCGTGAGCATGACGAAGGTAATTGACTAACAGCTCTGCGGCGGCTTGAACCTGCCCAATTTCGACATGTGCCCGTGCCTGCAATTCCAAAATCAGTAGTGGCCGCTCGGTTGGGTAATAGTGCGCTAAATGCGCGAATACTTCGCTGTAGTGTGCGAGTGTTAACTGCTGCATCAGGAACTCATGATGCACACTGTCGTTCTGCGGTTGGCGTGCGATCGCCTTCCGTAAAATATCCAGCGCTTGCTCAGGGTCATCAACATACTCCGCTAAGATGCGCAAAGGACCCACAGCAAAGGGATGAGACTCTGCCGTTCTGGAGGCTGCGTTCTGCAGCGATTGCAGAGATTCCGCATCCTGTTTGACAAGCTCAAACCAAAACCGCCAGGCCCAGATATAATCAGGATCGAGCGCCACCGCATGCTGTAGGCACAAAACTGCCAGCTCTGGTTGCTGATTGCGCTTATGGGCATCGGCCAGAAAGCCATGCAAAACAGCGTCAGCGCTGTCATGCCGCAAAGCCTGCTGCACCACCTCAACTTCCTCAGCGTAACGGCCTTGAGCAGCCAAACATTCTGCTAATAAACGCGAGGCAAAGGACCAGGATGGATTTAACGTCAACGCTGTTTCAAACGCCGAAATAGCATCATCCACTTGCTGGTTAAGACGATACAGTTGGGCAAGCTCAACAAAAGGACGCGGCATTAATGGGAAATCCCGACAGCTTTGTTCTAACTGAGCGATAGCTGCCGCCAAATCAGTGGCTTGTAGTGACCAAGCCCACACCAACCGACTTTGCCACAAATGCAAATTGGGTTTGACTACTTGGTCAATCAAACGAGTTCGCTGGGCCTGCGTCATCACTTGTTGCCCTTCGAACCAACAATCAAAGATGCCATTGCCATAAAGAGTGTGACTGATGAGTTGGTCCAGCAAAAAGTCGATCTGTTGCTGTTTCCACTCGGTACTGACACGTAATCGCAATAACAAGGTACTGGCGTCATCGTGATCGGGATCCTCAGCCAATACTTCCCGCAGCAACACTTCGGCTTGATCCAGCCGCTGCATTGCTTTGAGAACACGAGCCAAGAGTACTTTAAATTCAATATGATCCGGCTGATGCGCAACCAGCTGCTCAGCGCGCATCAATGCATCGTCTAACCGTAATTCATCTATGCAACAACGGATGTACTCTCGTTGACGACCAACATGATAAGGATACAACGCAGCCAAGGCTGCAACAGCCTGGTTACGCACTGCAGGTTCCGGATGGAAATTTGCCTGATAATCCAGCACCACCGGATAATGTTCGGCTTGCAGCGCCAGGCTTCCCAACTGTACCAATAAGGTGTCTTGTACCCCTGCGGCCTTCAACGTGCGAAGATAAGGGGATGCCAACTGGTAGCTAAGGGGGCTCTGCACAAAAAGCACCTGATAATGCTCAGCGGCCTGGCTCAAATCGCCATGCCACTCAGCACGTCGACCATACCAATATTGCATTCGACTATCAGGCAATAGTGCAGACGCCGCATCGACCCATTGGTCATAGGTTTCCACCTGCGCTTGATTCAACAACTCGCCTAAAGCGAATTCATACACTGCAGGATCGTCAGGCCGTAATTGTCTTGCCTGCTCCAGTATTTGCAGCGCTTGCCGGTATTGTTTTTGTTGATCATACAGTCGATACAACAACTTAGCAGGCTGCACTGAACGCATTGCGTATTTATTGAACTGGCGCTGCGCTAACGAAAGCCCAACATCTGGGCGATTTAAAAACCGGCAGGCTTTAAAATACGACTCAAAATAGTCGATGTAAGTGTCGTCTAGGCAGCAGACGAAATAATAGTGTCGTGTCGCATCTTCATAGTTCTTTTGTTGCCATGCATAGTCCGCTAAAGCGTCGTAGACACGGGCGTTGTAGCTACCAAAGCGTTCCAGTTGTTGCCGGATTTTTAACGTTAACCATTGATATGGCTGCAAACTATAAATCAAGCGAAACAGGCGTAAACGCAAATCATTATGGGGACGAACAGCAAGTTCGTTTTGTAAGTAATCGATCGCTTGCGTGTTGCGCCCTTGCGTAAGGACACTCTGCACATAAGACAAACGCCATGGCACCGAGTCAGGGAACATTGCCAGCAGTTGCAAGGTTAACTCAGAAATCGCACGTTCATCTTCAAGTTCAATCGCTAGTGAGCGTCGCGCCATGGTGGTTAGCAAATGGGTTGGGAACTGTGCATCCATGCTGGCAATGCTTTGCTTCATCAGCACTATATCCTGCACCATGGCTGCTTGCTGATACTCAGCATACAACCCAAACAGCTGCACCTCATCGCAATAAAATGGTGACAAACGATTGGCTTGCTCTTGTGGCACGAAAATTAAAGCGCGAGCACCTGCCGATTGCTCATCCGCCAAACCTTCTGCCAATAGATATTCCACTGGTGTATCAAGCCCAGGGTCCATCAACAGCGCCACACCGAGCGCCTTGTGATAGCCAATAACAGCTTGTAAATGCGAGGTGCTGCCGCTGGTGGTTACAAAAGCAAAAGGCAGCTGCGCATCAATCAGTTGATAACAAAGCTCAGAAGTGAGCGAGCGTTCAATGAAACAAAAACCATGCTGAGTTAACCAGCGCCGTTCCAGAACATCCGGTGTACCGTCATAACAAATCGCCTGGATAATATCTTGTTGTGAAACGTGAGAACCAAAATAGCGACACAACGCTGTCATGGTCGCAGGCGCACAAGTCAGATGCCCCTGTTGCTCATGCGGTACCGGCAAGACCACAGGATAGATATCGTCAGCAGTCGCCGTTTGAAGGTGGTGATGCAATAACTGGTAATGGCTGCCCTGAGTGTGAGCCATCTGCTCGCGCGCACGCGGTAAATCACCCTGGTGCAGCGCAAGCCTGGCTTTTGCAGCCGCAAGAATAGTGGCTTCGTCGCGGTCAGGATGCCGCAATAAGGCTTGATAACAGTCAAGCGCCTTTGCCATTCCGGTAAAGTCATTTAGCTTTTGGCAAAGGGTAATGAGTTGGCGGTATGGGCGAACTGATTGAAACCGCGATGCGTGCGTCCAAAGCAATTCACGGGCCTGCTCTAACTGCTGATTTTTTCGCAGCGCCGATACCCACATATTCAGTGTTGAAAGCACCGGACGCTCTGCAAACAAGGCCTCGGCAGCTGCTAAATATGCAGTTCTATCATCACGGGTATCAAACAAACTCGCCTTAAGACGACGTGCCCACAGATAATCCGGTTGCTGCTGTAACACTTCATCTATCAGCAGCTCGGCGCCATCAACATCCTTTCGTTCCAACAGCAAAATTGCATCGGTCAGAATATTGTCGAATTCCCCTTGCTCGCCCTGCCCATGCAAGAGGCGATAACGCTGAAGTTGTCGCTCCATCACGATAGGACCATGAGAACTCAGCAGATGAAACAGATAGTGCTGGCAGAATTCTGCATCTTGTGGAAAACGTCGCCAGCCTTTTAACTGCAGCGCAGTACTCGCACGATCGTTTCCCAAATGGCTTAAAACACGAATAGCAATTTTAATCTGCTCAGATCCAAGCCATTGTTGCCAAGGGCCAAAGTGCAACTCAGCCAGTTCTAAAGCGCTGAGATATTGGTCTTTTTTAATCAGTTCTTTGATGTCGATTAAAAGATCAACATTTTGGGTCGATAGCGTCAAATCCATGACAATTTCCTGCTTTTCATGATTTTTTGTTGTGGTGCTTGTCGAACACTAACAAAGGAGTCTTAGCCGAACAACGTCAATACAGACAACAATAAGCACTTTTATTAACTATTATTTAACACATTTGATTGAAAATATATTTACCACTCAAGCAGGCGTATTCGACTACTCTGCAAACCATTTATTCCCAACTCAAACCCAGCTTATACAACGCATTTTTCTTTTCGCCATGAATTTCAGCAGTCAGCGCGGCGGCTTTTTTCAGCGGTAATTCTGCCATCAGCAGCCGTAACGTCTGCTGGGCGACCGGGTTGATATCGTCAGCAGCTTTTTCAGCGGGTGGCGCTATCATCAGCACCATTTCGCCCTGACAGCGCTGTGGGTCTTCTTCCAGCCAGCCGATAATTTGCGCTGCTGTACCGTGCTCAAAATGCTCAAAGGTTTTGGTCAGCTCTTTGGCCAGCACCAGCTCGCGCTCAGCGCCGTAAACGGCTATCACATCTTGCAAAGTATCAATTACCCGGCGCGCTGCTTCGTAACAAATCACAGTGCCGACACCTGACGGAATGTCTTTCAGCACCTGCTGACGCTGGCCGGATTTGGCCGGTAAAAAACCGATAAAATGAAATTTATCTGTGGGTAAACCGGCGCAGCATAAGGCGGCAATCAAAGCACAAGGGCCGGGAATCGGCACCACTCTGACGCCGGCGTCGCGGCACAACCGCACCAGGCTGTAACCCGGATCGGAAATCAACGGTGTGCCGGCATCGCTAATCAGCGCGACGTTGTCGCCGGCTTTGATTTTTTCCACCAGACTGGCGGCACGTTGTTTTTCATTGTGGTCGTGTAAAGATAAAAACCGCGCCGAAATCCCCAGATGACTCAATAACTTGCCGCTATGACGGGTATCTTCGGCCGCGACCCAGGCGACCTCGCGCAGCACGGCTACCGCACGCTGACTGATGTCATCCAGATGGCCTATCGGTGTGGCAACAATATATAAAACGGCTTCAGAGACAGACATCAGGCATTCCTGCGGTTTAAAGGTTGATAAGACGAGATAAATCGGGCAGCCAGCACAACTGTGCTGCATTCATCCGGGCGCGCGCTCAGGATGACCGGTCCGGACAAATGGTATAAACTAACGGCCATTCAATCAGCTATTGTACCTGCGCATTGTGAAATCCAGCAAATTCCCGCTTCGTTTAACATCCTTGCTGCTCGGCCTTGGTCTGTTGTCCGGCTGTGGCAGCACACCGGCGCCGGTACAAACGGTCGTCACAGCTCCAGTGCAACCGGTGCAAACCGCACCGGAAGAACCAGAAGCGGTCGCTGAGCCGCTGTCGACTGACCAGGCGGAAGTCAGCTATCAGCAGGTCGACAGTGAACCCGTGCCGGTGGCGCAGGATCAGGACGAACAGCTGCAACGCGAACTGCTAACACAGGCCAAAGCAGCACTCGCCACCGACCCCAAACGCGCGCTGGCGATTTGTTATCAGTTACAACAATCGCTGTATAGCCAAATCCGTGCGCAGAACCTTTTACCGCTGCTACAGGCCGCGATCGCTGACAAACAGCAGGCGCTGACCGAGCAGCTGGCCGCACAGGTTAACCTGACTGACGTGCCCGAAGCCGACCGCCAGGCCTTCGCGCTGGCTTTGGCCGGCCATTATCGCCAGCAGGACGACAACGTGCGTGCCACTCAGACTTTGCTGGCGCTGGACGCCTGGCTTGGCAACAGCGCCGACAGCACAGCACAGGATTTACTCTGGCAGCAGCTGGTGAAATTATCCGGCGCGGAACTGCAGGAACTAGGCACACAACAACATCCGCGGGCGCAGGCCTGGCTGGAATTACTGCAATTAACCCAGGGTTTTGCCGGTGATCAGCTCGCCATTCAACAGGCGCTGACTGACTGGCAACAACGCCATCCGATGTTACCGGCGCTGGATAAATTACCTAAAGACGTGCAGTTACTCAGTCAAACCCCGGCTTATAACCCTGAACGTATTGCCGTGTTGCTGCCACTGTCCGGCCCGCTGAAAAGCCTCGGCGACGCCGTGCAATATGGTCTGGCCGCTGCAGCAGCCAAACAAAAACGCACCTTAGTTTTCATCGATTCCGCCAAGCCGGCCGCCGAACTGCAGGCTGAAGTGGCGGCCGCTCAGGTGCAATTTGTCATTGGCCCGCTGCTTCGCGAAGACATCGACAAAATTCAGCAACTGCCGGACTGGCAATGGCCGACGTTGTTTTTAAACGGCAAAGGCGATTTGCCGGCCAAAGCGGAGCAATATTTCTTTGCACTGGCCTGGGAAGATGAAGCCTCCCAGATGGTGCAAGTGTTCCGTCAACGCCAGTATCAGCATCCGGTACTGATTTATGCGGTCAATCCGATTGGCCAGCGCATGGCGCAGCATTTCCAGAGCCGCTGGACTGAAAGCGGCGGCAGCCCGGTAGAAACTTACAGTTATGGCTCGCAGGAACAGCTGCAGGCGCTGATTAATAAATTCCTCGAAGCCGAAGCCAGCGAAGAGAGAGCCAAGGAAATCAACCGCTTAATTGGCCAGTCGATCAAAGCCGAATTACACAGCCGCCAGGACATCGATGCGATTTATCTGATCGCCGATCCGGTGCAGACGCGCTTTTTTAAACCCTTTATTGACGTCACTGTCAGCCCGACCGCACGCCGGCTGCCGATATTTACCAGTTCGCGCAGTCACAGTCTGAAAGTCGACAAAACTGACCAACGCGATTTGGCCGGCCTGACCATGACCGAAATGCCGTGGTTATTGCCGCAGGCCGCAACCGCCACGCCGCTGCGGCAGGAATTTGACAACTTGTTTGCCGAACAGGAAGAACAGCTGCAACGTTTGTTCGCGATGGGCCACGACGCGCTGATGCTGGTGGGTCACCTGAAGCAACAACAACAGTTCCCGGCGATGGCCTATCATGGCCTGACCGGCAGTTTACGCCTCTCTGATGGCCACAGTGTTCAGCGGCAGTTAACGCTGGCGCAGTACCGTCAAGGCAAACTGCAGCTGGTGGATAAAAAAGCGCCGTGAGCCGCGAGCGCGGTCAACAGTTTGAAACCATTGCCGCGGATTATTTGCGTCAGCAGGGTTTACAACTGTTGGCCAGCAATGTCAGTTGCCGCTTCGGTGAGCTGGATTTAATCTGCAAAGACCGGGATTGTCTGGTGTTTGTTGAAGTGAAATACCGCCAATCCAGTGCTTTTGGCAGCGCCGCAGCGATGGTGACCACGGCGAAACAACAAAAGTTACGCTTAAGCGCCAGCTGGTATCTGCAGCAAAAACAGTGGCGCGGCGCCGCGAGATTTGATGTGCTGGCGATTGAAGGCGATGCGCCTTATCAGTTCAGCTGGCTGAAAAATGCATTTTAAGGATCCGTATTAATGCAGGAACATATCCGGCAGCTGTTCTCCGAAAATATTCAGACCATGATCGCCACCGGCGAAGCGCTGGCTGGCCCGATTGAAAGCGCGGCGCTGACCATAGTGCAGGCGCTGATTAACGACCGTAAAGTGTTGTGTGCCGGCGAAGGCGCCGCCACGGCGTTGTCTGGCCATTTTGCCCGCTTGTTACTCGATCAGTTTGAAACCGAACGGCCTTGTTTGCCGGCCTGTGCGCTGAATAACGACAATTCCGGCCTGGTGCAGGCTTCTCAGCAACAGGATTATCTGGCACGGCAAGTACGCGCGCTGGGTCAGGAAGGCGATATTCTGCTGGTGCTGTCGTTAAGCGGCGATGAAACCAGCCTGATCCGTGCCGTCGAAGCCGCGCTGACCAAAGATATGACCGTCATCGCGCTCACCGTCGATAACAACGGTGAATTGTCCGGCCTGCTCGGCAATACCGATGTTGAACTGCGGGTACCGGCCCACCGGCCGGCACGTGTCTATGAATGTTATGCGTTTTTATTACACTGTGTGGTCGAACTCATCGATAACACATTGTTTCCACAACAAGATGTTGACCTCATCTAAAGGAGAATCTGATGTTTAAGCTGCGTGATCTGCTGCAACTGGCCGCCATCGCCACAGTCGCTGTGATGTTAAATGGCTGCGCCGCCAAAGACCGCCGGACGCTGGGCTCACAAATCGATGACAACAGCATCGTGATTAAAGCCGGCAATGCGATTGAAGCGAACAAAACGCTGGATGAAAAAGCCAATATTAACGTCTATAGCTACAACGGCATTATTCTGCTGACCGGCCAGGCGCCTAGCCAGAGCATGGTCGACGAAGCCGGTGAACTGGTACGGCCGGTACAAGGCGCGAAGGATGTGCAAAACCAAATCCGCGTCGGCAACCCAACCTCATTTACCACCCGCAGCCGCGACAGCTGGATCACCACCCGCGTCAAGTCGTTACTGCTGGCCGATAAAGAAATCAGCGCACTGAATATCCGCGTCATCACCGAAAACGGCGAAGTGTTTCTGATGGGCATAGTGACAGAACAGGAAGGCGACAAAGCGGTCGAAATTGCCCGCCATGTCAATGGTGTATCGCGGGTGATTAAAGCCTTCGAAACCCAATATAACTAGTCGCTGTTCACGGCAAAAAAAACGGGCGTCCCGACACAGGACGCCCGTTTTTTTTCAGCCGGCACTGCCGGCTAAACACCGTTTAAAAATCTAATTGCTGCGGCTGTTTGCCAACGGTCACTGTCACAGTTTTGCTTTGCAGGAAAGTCAGCGGGTCGGCTTGTTCCGGCTCATCAGTTAACTGACAGGTCACCGCCGCAGTGTAAGTGCCGGCATCAACAAAACCAATTTCATACTGATACAGGCTGGCACCATCGTATTTGACCGGCGCACTGGCATAAGGCAGATTTGGCGCTACACCGCCATTGTCGCCCAGCGTATCAACAGCAAGGTTACCGCCTTTATACAGATACACAGCTGCGACCGGCAACCGGTTTTCCCGCGGCGCTAACGGACAGGCCGCATTGAGCAGCAAGGTTTCGCTGACATTCCCTTTTAAATGACCAATCTGGCTGGTATCAACCAGCCGCAGGCCGGTCGGTTTTAACTGATAACCGCGGTTGCCGCTGGTCGCGACCACAGCTTTACGCAGGTCAAATTCCAGGGTGTAACTGAAAGTGCCACCAGCCGATAATACCGGGCCATTCAGTTTCAGCTCGTTCGATGGCACCGTCAGCGCAGCGCGGCTGCCGTCTTTAAGCTGAATATAAGAACCGTCCGTCAGCACCAGCCGCAGCTGGCCATAGTTGCCGGCCGGCACTGTGGCACCGCTGACCAGCGCTTCAGCTAAGCTGCCCGGCAGTTTCATTAAGTCGACACCACGTGTATTGGCGATGACCTGGCCCTGCGCATTTTTACATTCGGTATTAGGCGCTGCCGCCACTGCATCTGAGCCAATCAGATATTTCTGCGTCCCCAGACCATTGCCAGTCAGCTCGATACTGTTAAAACACACCACGACAGCCGTCGCGCCATCGACCGGGGCATCACTGATCTGGAAATTAAAGGTCGCGGTTGTCGGCGTTGGCGGGGCAGTAGTTTCGCCGGAGCCACCGCCGCAGGCGCTGAGTCCGACACCACAAAACATCATCAAAGGTAGTACTGCAAGTTTCATAATTGATCTCCGGTTCATGATGTAACTTCAGCGTTATATACATTAGAACATGAAGATATACTGAACAGGATCAGACATCCTGCAAGGCTTTCAGCGCCTTGGAATGAAACTCGCGATGCTTCATCACCAGCAGCACCACCACAGTTGCCGCCATAAATAACCAGACATTGATAAACCAGGCGAGCGTTGCCAGCGAAAAATAAATGGCGCGCAGGCCGTAATTAAACGAATGCGCCGCCTGATCTATCACTTTGGCGGCTTTATTGGCGTATTGGCTGCGTTCGGCCTGCGGTAACTCGCGGCCGTCCGGTGCCGCACCTATCAGCACCCCACCAAAGCCATATTGACGCAGCGACCAGGTGAACTGAAAAAAGGTAAAGACATAAATCAGCACCAGACACAGAATTTTAAACTGCAGCAAGCCGTCGACATGGTCGAGCCAGGGCATCACCTGCATCAGCACTGTGGCGATTTTGTCGCTCGACGCCAGCGCCGTCAGCAAACCGGCCAGGATTAACATTGAACTGGAAGCGAAAAAACTGACGTTGCGCTCCAGCGTTGAAATCAGCGCCACATCGGCCATTTTATTTTCGCGCACGATCATTTGTTCCATCCAGGCGGTGCGTTTACGCCGCAACTCGTAGGACAAACAACTGACCTCCCGCGCCCGGCGTTTGGCAAACAGCGTATAACCAACCCAGACCCCAACAAACCAACATACGGCGATTAAATCCAGCCACGGAAACTGCTGCCAGCTCACATATTCTCCTGTTGTTTTTCTGCCCACGCAGAGCTTTGCAAAGGAATTTCACAATAAAAACAAGCGCCGCCCTGCACTGGCTGCTGGTAATAAATATGGCCGCCCATCCGCTCCAGCAGTTCTTTACAGATCGCGAGGCCCAGCCCGCTGCCGCCTTGTTGCCGGCTGTCCGAACTGTCGGCCTGAGAGAACTTATCAAACAAATGCGGCACGAAATCCGGCGGCACACCAGGGCCCTGGTCACTGACCATCAGCTGCAGCATCTGGCCGCTCAGCACAGCCCGCAGCTCAACTGTGCTGTGTGGTGGCGAAAAACGAATGGCATTGCTCAGCAGATTACCGAGCACCTGCAACAAACGCCCGCCATCGAGCGTCAACTGTAAATCCGGTGGGATCGCGGCTGACAATTCCAGCTGCACTTTACAGGACAACGCCAGCGCACTGTGACGCTGAACCGCCTGCTGCAACAGCGGCAGCACCTGCTGTTGCTCCAGCTGCAGCGACAGTTTGCCGGCTTGCAGTTTTTCCATATCCAAAATGTCACTGACCAGACGCATCAGCTGATCGGCATTGCTGCGGGCAATGTCGAGCATTTGCTGCTGTGCCGGTAATAACGCGCCGACAGCGCCGGCGGTGACCAGCGCCAATGCGCCGTTAATTGCGGTCAAAGGCGTGCGTAACTCATGACTGACGGTGGAGACAAACTCTGCTTTCAACCGGTCCATGCGTTTACGCGCCGTGATGTCGCGAAACAACAATACCTGCAGCGGCTGATCCTGCAGCTCGATACGGGTATGCAGCAGCTCGACCTGCAGCGTCTCGCCGTGTAAACGCTGCGCCGTTAATTCCTGCGGGCCTTGCCCCGGCTCCAGCGCCGGCGGCTGTGGAAATAAAATCTGAAACGGCAGCCCGCGCAGTTGCCGGGCCTGATAACCAAACATCTGTTCTGCGGCCTGGTTAAAAGTATGGATTTGGCCGGCCGGATTCAGCACCACGATAGCGTCATCCACATTGTCGAGCACTGTCCGGTAGTACTGTTCGCTTTGCTCAAAGGCCCGGCTGGTTTGCTGCCAGCGCCGGTTGGCACGAAACACATTGGTCAGCAACAACACCAACAGCAGCGCCGTGCACCAGCCGACTAAGCGGAACCAGACCGCCAGACTCACCGCCGGTTGCAATGGCCAGACCGCCAGTTGCCAGTCAGAACCGGCGACATTTAGTGCCAGCAGCGCGGCCGGTGGCCCAAAGTGCTGCAGTTCACCCAATAAGACTTCACCACCTTGCCCGTCTTGCCCTTGTTGTCCTTCATTGAGGTGGCGCACGGCAACACCAACATCCAGCTCTTGTGCTTTTTGCTTCAGCAGCCGCCAGATATCGTCGACATTTAACACAGTACTGACAATACCCCAGTACCGGCCGTCAGACAGATACACCGGGATCCGGTAAACAAAACCACGGCCACCTTGGGCCAGCTGCAGCGGACCACTCAGCCTGGCTTTGCGGCTACGGATAGTCAGTTCAATATCGGGCCACTGGCCGGTCAGATCGGGATAATACAAGCCAACTGCGGCTTCATTGCCGGCCAGCGGATAGAGATAAGTCAGGCGATTACCGGGCGCGACGCCCATATTGCGGATATGTTTACCCTGGCGCACCAGATTGGGCAGCAACATCTGAAAATCCTGCGCACTGGTGTTGCCTTCCAGCGCCTGCACATGTGCCACCAGGCCCTGACTGAGCTGCAGCGGCGCATTCAGCTCCATTTCCAGCAAAGAGCGTAATTGAGCGGCGCTTTCAACAGTGTCACGGACTTGCTGCGCGTCTGTGCGGCGTTGTTCCTGCAGCGCCAGGTATTCAGCAACAGCGCCAAATAGCAGGATAAGCAGCACCAATAAGGCGCTTTGTAGCCGCTCCAAGCCTAAAAACCCTGCCCGCAAATTTGCACCCGCTGTGTTAAATTTCATTCAATCAGGCAGCCTGAGCGCTGCCTGAGGACATAGAGCCCCAAACCGTTTAATGATACACTCGGCCATCTTTTCCGACAGTTAATTTTTCAGCCCAGGAGAGCCCCGTGACCGTATTACAGCTGACCACCCCAGATGACTGGCATTTACATTTCCGTGATGGCGATATGCTGCAGGAAACAGTCCCGGCGACCGCCCGTTGTTTCCGCCGTGCTGTGGTGATGCCCAACCTGGTACCACCGGTCACCACCGGTGCTTTGGCCAGCGCCTACCGCGAGCGCATCCTGGCCGCCCGCCCGGCCGGCAGCAACTTCGAACCTGTGATGACGATTTACCTGACCGATACCACCACAGCGCAGGATATCTCTGATGCCAAAGCGGCCGGCGTATTAGCCGCCAAACTGTATCCGGCCGGCGCCACCACCAATTCGCATTCCGGCGTGTCGAGTTTAAGCAAGTTGTATCCGGTGCTCGAAGCCATGGTCGAACACGACATGTTGTTCCTGGTGCATGGCGAAGTCACCGACAACCATGTCGACATCTTTGACCGCGAAGCAGTGTTTATCGAGCAGCACCTGCGCCAAATCGTCGCCAGTTTCCCGAATTTACGTATCGTGCTGGAACACATCACCACCGCCGACGCCGTCGAATTTGTTAAAAACGCCGGGCCTAATGTCGCCGCGACCATCACACCACAGCATTTGCTGCTGAACCGCAACGACATGTTAGTCGGCGGCATCCGGCCGCATAACTACTGCTTGCCGGTACTGAAACGCCGCACCCATCAGGAAGCGCTGCGCGCTATTGTCGCGAGCGGCAATCCGAAGTTTTTCTTAGGCACAGATTCAGCCCCACACGCCAAACACCGCAAAGAAACCGCCTGCGGCTGCGCCGGCTGTTACAGCGCCTGGAGTGCGATTGAACTCTATGCCCAGGTGTTTGAAGAACTCGGTGTGATTGAAAAACTAGAAGGTTTTGCCAGCCACTATGGCGCCGATTTTTACCGCCTGCCACGCAACAGCGGCCAGATCACACTGGTGAAACAATCCTGGACAGTACCGGAAGAAATCACCCTGCCGGACGGCAGCCCGATAGTGCCGTTTTACGCTGGCCAGACTCTGCACTGGAAATTACAGGCGGAGTAACACAAAACCTTGCCCCGATGGCGGTCTGCAACCAGACCGCTATACTGGCAAAAACACCTGACTGAAGTCACCGGATGAAATATTGCTGCTACGGACTGCTGGCATTGCTGAGCCTGTCCGTCACAGCTATGCCGGAAGCCGATTTTGAAAAACTGCGTGGCCCTTTGCTCAAAGGCGCAGCCGCCAATTACAGCCAGGCCGTGCGGGACACCGACCAGCTGCTGCAACAACACCAACTCAACCTGACGCTGGAACAACAAATCCGGCTGCATTATCACAAAGCTATTTTTCAGCAACGCAGCAACCAGACTGAAGCCGCACTGCAGACTTTGGCTTGGTGCAAAAGCATGAGTCTGGAATCAACAGATCGCAGCATTTTGTACAGCTATCACAATATTCTCGCCGGGATCTTCAGCGATCAGGGCTTGTATCAGCAGGCGCTCACCCACTATCAGCAGGCCTTGCCGCTTGCGACCTTATTGGCCAAACCATTTTTTATCAGCCAGACCGAAAACAATCTGGCGCTGGTGTTGCTGAAACTCGGTCAGACCCGCGAAGCAACCAGCTATTTTCAGCGTTTTTATCAACAAGGCCAACACGATAACGACCCCAGCGTGCAGGCGGTGGCGCTGAATAATCTCGGTGAAGCCGCATTGCAAAGTGGTGCAGTCAGCGACGCGGAGCATTATCACCAACAAGCACTGGCGCTGCGTGGTTTGCACAAACTGGAATCGTCCTGGTCTTTTCTGAATTTGGCGCGGGTGGCGTTAGCGCAACAGGATGGTCCGCGTGCGGTGCTGCTGGCGCGGCACAGTCTGCAGCTGCGCCAGGGCCGGCACGCCCGCGAGCAGGCCGAAGCCGGTTTGTTATTGGTGCAGGCTTTGCTGCTGACCGGCGATTTAACAACAGCCGACCAACAGCTGCAACAAAGCCTGCAACAAGCGACTGAGCAGCGCGCACACACTTTGCTGCTGCAGGGCTGGCAGTTACAGGCCGACCTTGCTCTGCGCCAACAGAAATATGCCCAGGCTGTGGTGGCGATGCAGCAAGCATTACAGGCGCAGCAACAGCTTGCCGATCAACGCTTTAGCTTAACAGTGGCGCAGCAGAGTGCGGAAATGGGCGTGACTACCCGCGAAATTGAAATTCAGCGACTACAACAGCAACAACAAATCAGTCAGTCCCGCCAGCAACAGTTATATGGCGGGATCGCTGCCGTCTTACTGATATTGCTGGTCAGCCTCGGCTTTAGCTGGCAAATCCGCCGCAAAAACCGCGCCTTAGCACAAAGTCTGGAGACTCTGGAGCGCACCCGGCAGCAGTTGGTGGAACAGCGCAAACTGGCGGCGCTGACCCAGCTGGTCAGTGGCATGGCACATCAGCTCAATACGCCACTGGGTACTATTCTGACAGCAGTATCCTGCAGTCGTGAGCAGCTGCAGCTATTGCGGCAAAAGCTGACCGACAAAAAACTCAACCTGCAGGAGCTACAGCAGTTTATCGACGAACAACAACAGCTGATGCTACTGACTGAGCAAAGTGCTGAGCGCACCGCCGGCCTGGTCGAACGCTTTAAGCTGATCTCGGCCACATCACCACAATCCGGCGTGGAAACCCAGTTAGTGCTGCAGTTTGCCGGCCAGTGGCTGCACAGCCATCTGGCGTTACAGCCACGAGAAGTGACGCTGAAGCTGGACGGTGCTGACGTCCAGTGGCGCTTTGACACCACAGTGCTGGGCAAGGTGCTATCAGCACTACTGGATAACGCATTGCAGCATGCTGAACCCACCACAGGCGCGCTGCAAATCTGTCTGCAGCTGGCCACAGAATCTGCCGGCACTCAGCTGCTGCTGTACTTTTCGGACAATGGCGGAGGCATCAAGCCTGAACTTTTGGACAAAATTTTTGACCCGTTTTTTACCACTAAACTGGGCCAGGGTAATCTGGGCCTGGGCCTCAACATCGCCTACAACCAGCTGCAGGCGATTGGTGGTTGTCTCGAACACCTGCCACAGCCAAGCGGCTGTTGTTTCCTCATCCGTTTACCAGCGCTTTAGTCATAAAGCCGCCTTCACAACGGCAATGTCGCCAGTTCTGCACTGACCCAGGCCCGCAATTCGTCACGCAGCACCAGCACCGCCGGTGTGACCTGATGGCGGCTGGCACAGACCAAATGCAGCTGTAATTTCGGCGCCGGATAATCTTGCAGCAGCGGCACCACATGACCAGCACGTAAGTCCGCCGCCATATCCAGCGCGGATTTCAGTGCAATACCGTGACCAGCCACCGCCCAGCGCCGCACCAGTTCAGCATCATTGCTGCTGCGGTTGCCGGCTACATTGACCTGCAACAGCCCTTGTGGCCCGCTAAAACGCCAGCGGTCAAAAGTACGCTCTTCAATCATGTACAGCAGGCAATTGTGCTGCTGCAGCTGCAACGGCTGTGTCGGAGTACCAGCGCGAGCCAGATAGTCTGGCGCGGCACAAACAATACGCGGCACTTCGGCGATAAAAAATGCCACCAAGGCCGGGTCCGTTAAAGCGCCATAACGCAGCGCGACATCAACCGGTTCGCGCTGTAACCCTGCCACCCGGTCACCGAGCTCCAGCCGCAGTTTCAGCTGTGGAAAGCGTGCCAATAACGTATCAAGCTTGGGCAATAACCAGTTGCGACCCAAATCACTGGGCGCAGCAAGTCGCAGCTCACCACCGATATCGACTGCCAGATTTTTCAGCGCCTGTTCGCCCTGCTCCAACGCTTCCAGCGCGTTCTGGCAATGTTGCAGAAACACCTCACCGGCCGGCGTCAGCTTTAAACTGCGGGTACTGCGCAGCAATAACGCCGCGCCAAGGTGTTGTTCCAACCGTTTCAGCGCCGCCGAAGCCGCGGCCGGTGTGAAGTCAAACTGCCGCGCCGCCGCACTGATATTGCCGCTACGGACAATCTGCTGGAATAACCGGAGATCCTGAACTTGCAGCATTTTCAAATTTCATTTGATAAAGAATGCTTAATTAAGCGGTTTTTCAATAGATGTCAATCCGGCACAATGCACAGCATCTGTTAAACGTTACGCTGAATCGCGATTGCGAAGCGCCATTTTCTATTGAAATATCAGGAGTTTGTTATGTCCGCCACTCATTTAATTCCAACCACTATGCCGGCTGTTGGTTACCTGCAATCGTTGCCGATCAGCGACGAGCAGGCGCTGGTTGATTTAACCTTACCGGTACCAACGCCTGGGCCTTATGACCTGCTGGTCAAAGTCGAAGCCATAGCCGCCAACCCGGTGGATTACAAGATCCGCCAGCGCCGTGCGCCGCAAAGTAACGACGGCGTCGTCACACCAGAAGTGCTGGGTTGGGACGCAGCTGGTGTGGTGGTCGCGACTGGTGCTGCAGTGCAACATTACAAAGTCGGTGATGCGGTGTTTTATGCCGGCGCTTTGAACCGTCCCGGCGCCAACAGTGCTTATCATCTGGTTGACGAACGTTTGGTCGGCCCGAAGCCACAGAGCCTGTCTTTTGCTGATGCCGCCGCCTTGCCTTTGACCGCCATCACCGCCTGGGAATTGTTATTTGACCGGCTGCAGCTGGATAAGCCAGCGCCGCAATTTAGCCGCAAAGTGCTGCTGGTCAGCGGCGCCGCCGGTGGTGTTGGTTCTGTGCTGGTGCAACTGGCAAAATTAAAAACCGATGCTTTTGTTATCGCGACCGCGTCCCGGCCAGAATCGCAGGCCTGGGTCAGTGGTTTAGGTGCCGACGCGGTGATTAATCACCAGTTGCCACTGGCCGATGAGCTGAAACGCATTGGCCTCGATGCCGTCAGCCATGTCGTTAGTCTGGTGGATACTGCCGCTTATTATCAGCAATTTATTGACGCCTTAGCGCCGCAAGGCAAGCTGGCGCTGATTGATGACCCGATAGAAGCGCTGGATATCCGCCCGCTGAAAGTAAAAAGTTTAAGCCTGCATTGGGAGCTGATGTTCACCCGTTCTTTGTTTCAGACGCCGGACCAGATTGCCCAGCAACAACTGCTGCGCGAAGTGGCGGCGCTGGTTGACGCCGGTTTATTAAAAAGCACCGCTGGTCAGCATTTGGGGCTGATTAACGCCTCGAACCTGCGTCAGGCGCACGCCATGCTGGAACAAGGTAAAGTGATTGGTAAGCTGGTACTGGCTGGTTTTTCTCAAAACTAAACCGCAAATTGCAGCATTGCCGACCCCCCGATCAGCAATGCTGCGCACGCTCAGTGCTTTTTGTATCTTTAGTTTTATGAACTTTTACTGCGGTAACAGCCGCATCTTGCCCTGACTATCCTGGCGCGCCGCCTGGTGCTGATGCAGGTCCCGTTCCGGCTGATAATGCAGCGTCAGCACTTCAATCTGCTGCAAAATGCCGTTGGGCATTGGCCACAACACCGGCGTGCCAACAGTCAGCCCTAACACCGCAGTCCCTACCGGCGCCAGCACCGACAACAAATCCGAGCGGCCGGCCTGCAGTTCATCCGGCAGCACCAGCGTCAGGGTTTTACTCTCGCGCTGCCCGAGCCGGACTGTGATGGTGGAATGTAAAGTGACCACATCGGGCGGCATTTCGCTGGCATGACACAGCATGGCCCGCGCCAGCGCATGGCTTAAGCTGCCGGCTTTTTCCTGTCGGGCCGCATCGGTTGGCGGCAGGCTGTCCAGCACCGCCTCCAGCTTGTTGAAGTCGCTCAGCGACAAAGTAATCTCCGTTAGTTTTTCTCTCATACACACTCCTTCATCGATAAAATCCGCCAGCCATGCATATTCTGACCAGCGAGTGGATCAGTCAGGTCGTGCTGCGCGGCTTACGCCGCACCAGCAACATGTCCTGCAACTGAAATTGAAACTGCACGCCAAGCACACGCAGTTGAATGGTTGCCCCCGGTAACTGACCCAGCAGCGCCTGCCCGAGCGGCGATAACACCGATATACGCCCATGCGCCGGCCGGGCATCCGCCGGCCAGACCAATTGCAGCCAATGTTGCCGGCCACTGTGGCTGTCTTTTAATAACAACCAATGGCCAGGTGTCGCGCCAGCTGCAGTATTCGCCGAAGTATCAGCCGGTAAACACTGTTGCAACCGCCACAGCGCCGCCACGCGCAATGGCCAGACAGACCGCAGCGCTAACCAGCGCGCAGCCGAAGCACCAGCCAGGGCCGGTAACGCAAAAAACTTGTTCATAAATTCCGTCCGCCCGCTGCAGCTGCGCCAAAGCCCAAAGGCCGGTTTAAATCCGGCACAATGGCTGAGGCCAAAGCTCAGCAAGCACTAATTCAGCAATGTTCAGTCAGAAAAATCAGGGAAAATCAGACAGCGCCGGCCCCGCAGCGCGGAACCGGCTTAAGAAAGGCAGGCAGTAAACACAGATAACAGCATCAGCGCGATAAACAGTGACACTAAAACCTCTGAATCAAATGGAAAAAAAGGAAACTGGCCAGCAACCCGCGGTGAAGCCCGCTATGCCTGAAAACCAGATGAAACCGCACCATACGCCATTTCGCAGGAAAAGCAACTGGGGATGCGATGGGTGGCGGTAAGGCAGGATAGCGGAGTCGTTCCCTGATCGTCATTTGGTGCAAATTACAGAGCCTTAGAAAACTTCGATATTCGGGGGAAAGCTAAACCGCCTCTGTAAACGGCACAGACGATTACACAGCAGACACGCCGTGAATACTCCCGGGTCTCGCAGACCTGTAGGCTCGTCAGCCGCTATCCCTGCGGCTGACGGTCTGCTTTAGTAATCATCCGGCCGTTTTGAGAGTTCGTTTGAATCGTCGCGTTGTCTTAATAGCGGACATTTTTAAACATCATGTACGGCGGCGCTTCGCTTGCACGTACCGGCTAATTGAGATCGTAGGTACCGGCAAGCGAAGCGCCGCCGTACAATACCCATGTTCGATGACTGCCTTTCGCTCAAAGCTGTTGTTCCCAAACCCCAACAAAGCCAGCGTCGGCTGCCGCGGAGTGAGCGATCAAGAGTGAGCGCGGGAGGCGCGAACGGGCGAACGCAGTGGTGGCGATGTTGGCTTTGCCACGATAAGCAGATTCCCGGCAATCCGCGCACAACTACCGGTCAAATCAGCTATCCCCCCTAAGAATTTAAGACAGAGCTAAGCCGCAGCAGCTTAAAACTCCAGCTCGGCCCACAAAGCCAGGTGGTCGGAATATTGTGTCGGTGGGCCGTCGGTGAGGATGCCGGCGGCTGGTACTTTGAATTGGTCTGCGCGCAGCAGCATATAGTCGAGCCGCACGGCGTCGGCTTCGTTGCCGCGCCACGGGATAAAGCTGTAGCTGGGGCCTTGTGGGGTTTTGGTTAGTGCAAGCACGTCCTGATATTGCGGCAATGAGGTTTGGAATTGTGCCAGCAGACCGTCGCCGGCTGCTGGATTAAAATCGCCCATCACTATCACCGGTGCGCCGGAGCTTTGTTGCCAGTCGCGGATTTTCGCGGCGAGCAGCTTGACGGATTCGCGCCTCGCCTCAGCACCCTGATGGTCCAGATGCAGGTTTAACACCCGAAGCGCTTTGCCGCTGTGTTTATCCTTTAGCAAAGCCCAGCTGCAAATGCGTGGCAAGGCGGCGTCCCAGCCTGGTTTGCCTATTAATCCATGGCCTATTAATCCATGGCCTATTAATTCAGTGCCGATTTGTTCAGCGCCCTTTTGCGTCGGTGCATCAGGCAACCAGCTCGGATGAAACCAAAAAGTACCGCTGTCCTCTATGACAAAACGGTTGCGGCGAATAAGCAAAGGGCTGAATTCGCCGGCGTTTTTGCCATCGTCACGGCCAACGCCAATCCGCTGATAGCCCGGCAGTGCACTCTCGAGCCGCACCAGCTGATGGAACATCACTTCCTGCAGGCCAATGATATCGGGCGCTTGCTGCTGCAGTTGGCTGATCACCTTACCGGCGCGATGTGGCCAGGCGAGCTCTGCGTCGTTGGGTGTGTCGAGGCGGATATTCCAGCTCAGCGCTTTAAAAGTATCAGCCAGCGCAGCGCTGCTGAACAGCAACAACGCCAGCACCGCATACCAACTCATTAAAGGTCCCTGCTGCATCCTTCACCTCGATGTTAAAACCCTGAATTAAAACTCAGAACTCAAATACGAGCTCACCACCTTGCATCAGCTGACGATAATCGACACTGATTGGCAGTTCAACCCCATTCAGGGTCCAGCGTTTGACTGGTTTAAGCCGGTCGCCTTTGGCCAGAATGCGCAGCTGTTTGCCATTATCCAGCTGTAAAGTGACAGTCTGAAATTGTGGTGTGCCGCGCACATAACCGGCATCCACTGGGTTCACCGGATAAAAACCGAGGCTACTCAGCACATACCAGGCCGACATCTGGCCCAAATCGTCGTTGCCGGCGAGGCCATCCGGTTTGGCGTGGTACATGCTGTCGCGGATATGGCGGATGCGCGCTTCGCCTTTGGCCGGCGCGCCGGCTAAGGCATACAGATAAGGCACATGATGCACCGGCTCGTTGCCGTGCGCGTACTGGCCAATCAGGCCGGTGATATCCGGCGACACATCGCCGTCCATGTGTGAGCTCATGTCAAACATCTGGTCCAGCCGCGCGACAAAAGCCTCGGCGCCGCCGTAGCTCTTGATCATCGCATCGACCTGATGCGGCACAAAAAAGCTGTATTGCCAGGCGTTGGCTTCGGTGTAATCGGTGGTGCGGTGCGCGACATAAATCGGGTTAAACGGGCTGACCCAAGCGCCTTTGGCGGTTTTGCCGCGCATAAAACCGGTCGATTTATCAAAAAGTTGCTGCCAGGCCGCGGCTCTTTGGCTGAACTCTGCTGCCGTTTTTGCATCACCGGCGGCTGTGGCTAAACGGGCGATGGCATGGTCGTCAAAGGCGTATTCCAGCGTTTTTGACACTGCTTCGACGTCCAAGTCCGACGGCACATACCCATATTTGCCGAACAAATCGATACCAAAACGCGACTGGCGCGCTGAGGCCAAAGATGCGTCCAGCAGTTGTTGTACGCTTAAGCTCGTCAGGCCTTTAAAATAAGCGTCGGCCAACACCGGCACGGCGTGATAACCAATCATCACATCGGTTTCATTCGACATTAAATCCCAGGTCGGCAGCAGGCCTTGTTCCTGATAAAAGCCGTATAACGAATGCATCATGCCATCGACACGGCCCGGATCTGTGATGGTCAAAAGCGGGTGCAAACCACGGAAGGTATCCCACAGCGAAAACAGCGTATAACGCGGCGCTTTGTGTTGGCCGGCATGCACGGCGCCGTCAGCACCAAAATAACGGCCATCAACGTCACTGAATAACTGCGGTGCTAAATAGCTGTGATAAAGCGCGGTATAAAACTTGGTTTTATTGGTGGCGCCTTGCGCGTCGGTGCCGGCATCGACCTGAAAGCGGCCCAGCTGCGCCTGCCATTTGGCGGCGGCTTGTTGTTTCACTGTGGCAAAATCCAACACTGGCAGTTCAGCGGCGAGGTTCTTCTGCGCGCCTTCGATACTGACGTAAGACAGCGCCACTGCCACTTCCAGCGGTTTTTGCCGCAAATCAGCAAAATTGAGCACAGCGGCAGCTTTTTCGGTTTGCAGCAGCGTGCCTTTTACCGCAGCGCCGTCCTGATAAAGGGTTGCCTGAAACGGCTGGTTAAAACGCGCGACAAAATACAGCGGCTGCAGTTTGGCCCAGCCGGTCGAGACACGATAACCAACCAGCGTCTGTGCATCGAGCTGCCGGATAAAACCGACCACCGCTTTGTCGTAATTCTGCGCATAACCTAAATCAATCAGCAGCTGGGCATCTTTGGCCTGACTGAACTGATAACGATGTACGCCAACCCGCTCGGTGGTGGTCAGCTCGGCGCTGATGCCCTGCTCTTTCAGCTGGACCGCATAATAACCAGGGCGAGCTTGTTCATCAGCGTGGCTATAAGTTGCGACCGGGCGGCCGGCCGGGCTTTTTAAGCTGGCAGCATAATCACCGTGAAACGGCAGCACTAAAATATCCAGCAGGTCACCGACGCCGGTGCCGGACAAATGGGTATGGCTAAAACCCAGCAGCTCGGTGTCAGAATAGTGATAACCCGAGGTCCAGTCCCAGCCTTTGGATTTATTGTCCGGGCTTAACTGCACCATACCAAAAGGCACGACCGCGCCCGGAAAAGCATGGCCGTGACCGCCTGTGGCGATAAAAGGGTCGACGTATTGCAGCACGTCAGCACTGGCAATGACAGCAGGGTTGGCAGGTGTTTCAGCCGGCGATGAGCAAGCCCCGAGCGTCAGCGCTGCGGCAAAGCCGAGCGCTGTTGATGAAATTTTCAGCATATCAATTAATCCTTCAGGGTTTTATACCAGAAGCGGTACAGCCACAGGCTGGTCAACGCAAAGAGCGCAGTTGCCGCCCAAAAGCCAGACCACTGGCGGATCACCAGGCAAATTGGCCACACTACCAGGCAGAGTTGCCAGGCCATGCCAACGAGGATATTCAGCGCATCGCGCCCCGGCGTCTGGTCCGGCACAAAACCCGGATCGGCTGCCTGCACTTTGGCGGCGATCGGCCCCCACACACCCCAGGGCCGCACTTGTTTATAAAACTGGCAAAGCACAGCGTCGGGTTCAGGTTTGGTCAGCAAAGTACCTGCGACAGAACCCATCAGACCAGCCAGCAGCAGATATGGGAAGGCCTGCAGCGGCGGTAATTCCGGGTACAACAACGGCAGTGCCAGCGACGCAATCAAACCGGTCAGCATGCCTGCGGCATAACCCCAGGCATTAAAACGCCACCAGTGCCATTTCAGTAAATTGGCGGCGGCATAACCGCCAAACAGCGCACCAAAAATCCATTGCATAATGTCGTTGATGCTGCTCAGCATCAGGCCCAAAGCCGTGCCGACCAGCACCAGCGCGACGGCGACATAACGGCTCAGGCTGACATAAAACTGCTCAGATTTGTTCGGGTTAATAAACTTGCGATAGACGTCATGCACCAGATACACAGGTGCAGCATTGAGGGACGCCGAGAACGTCGACATAAAGGCTGCCAGCAAACCGGCGATCAACAACCCGGCCAAACCTGCCGGCACAAAACGTTCAATCGCGACCGGCAACAAGCGCTCAAAATCAAAATTGCTGCCGGCGGCGGCGATTTCCGGGCGCAAATACACCAGCGCCAGCACGGCAAAACCGGCCACCATCAGGTAACGCGGAATAAACATCACCAAGGACACCACGGCGCTCATTTTGGCCGCTTCACTCGGCGATTTCGCTGCCAGAATGCGTTGCATGTCGTAGTTCGGCACCGGGCCCGCCATGCTGAACAATACGCCTTTACACAACATCAGCATGATCATGATGCCAAAGAGCTGCATGCCGTCTTTTTCAATCTGTGCCGCGGCTGCCGGCAATTGCGCCGACCAGTCCAGCTCTAAATTCCAGCCAAACCACAACGAATCCCAGCCGGCCGGGATCACGGCTGCGAGTTGCTCAGGGCTTACCTGCTGCATCGCAATGACACCCACCGCCACAGCGGCAAAGGTCATCAGAATAAATTGCAGCAGCTCAGTCATCACCACGCCGTACATGCCGCCTTTAATCACATACAGCGTGGTCAGGGCGAAAATAATCAGCGCATAAGTGTCGGACGATAAATCCCACGGCAGGAACACCGCAGCGAATTTACCGATGCCCTGAAAACCATAAGCGACAAACCCAATGGCGCTGACCACGGCAAATAACACCACCACACCCTGACACCACAAACTGCCGGGGCCATCGCCAAAGCGGCTTTTTAACCAGTCGGCACCGGTTAAAGCGTTGGAGCGGCGCAGCCAGGCCGACAGATAGACCATCAGGAACACCTGATTAAAGATCGGCCAGACCCAGGGCAACCATGCGCTTTTCAGGCCATAGAGGAAACACACAGTCACCAGCCACATAGTGCCGGCTATATCAAACATACCTGACGCGTTGGAAATACCTAACAGCCACCAGGGCATGGTTTTACCGGCGAGGAAATATTCCTGCAAATTGGCACCGGCGCGGCGCGACACCCAAAGGCCGAGCCACAAAGTGCCAAGCAGATAAGCGACAATGACGGCGCCGTCGAGCCAGCCCAGGTGCATCACGGTTTGTCCGTTATCCATCAATGTGTTCCTGTGTTTTCTGCTGCTGTATTGGCAATCGTGTCGGCGATAGAGTAGCAGCGCAGGGATGCCATCAGCTGCTGACAGGCGGTATCACTGAGGCCTGTCACATCCAGCGTCACAGTGCGAGGCTGGCCCGGCAGCAAATCAAAGAAGTTGTCGGAGAAATTCCACACCCGTCCCGGAGCTTCTGCCAAAGCCACTGACAACCAAAGCTGACGCAGGACCCAGTCGCTGCTGAGCGTCAGCTGCAGCTGTTCACCTTGCCGCTGCCAATGCAGCGTTGGCGTGCTTGCCTTTAAATCCTGTGCCAGTGGCGGCACAAAGTACCACAGTTGTTCCGCCAGCAGATTCTGTTCTGCACCAACTAACCGGGCCTGCAGCACAGTGCGCGCTGGCACATCGACTGATGGCAGGCCTTGCCACACTTGGGTGCTGCTGAGCGCCGGGACTTGCAACTGCTGTTGTTGCTGCCACAGCACTGCACCGGAGAAATCCAGCAACTGCAGTTCGAGCGTCGCCGCAAGCGCGTCGCGGCTGTCCGACACCAGCTGCAAGGCTAAAGCGCCTTTATCCGCTGCACTGTCTAATTCACTAAAAACCAGCAATTGCGGTGCAAAGGAGCGTTTGGCCTGATAATGCAGCGCTTTCCACTGGCCATAATAATCGATGCCGGACCAACTGGCGGCCGGCCAGGTGTCGTTCAGTTGCCAGTACAAAGTGCCCATACAAAACGGCATGGCTTTGCGGTGCGCTTCAAAGGCCTGACGCATGCCCTGCGCCTGCTGCACCTGGCTTAAATAAGTCAGCGCAGTGAAATCCGCCGGCGGCGTATATTCACCCAACATATAACTCTGGATCAGTTGATTACCACGCGGGTGTTTCTGGTGCACTTTAAAAGCGCTGGCCTGTAAATCCCAATCGGCAGGTGCCAGAAACCGCTCGAAACTCTGCGGCAGCGGAAACGACTGAAAACCATATTCGGTCATAAAACGCGGCACGCGGCGGGCGAATTCGCTAAAGGGCGCTTCACCATGCCAAACGCCCCAATAATGCTGGTTGCCGATATGGTCAGCATTGTCTTCCCAAAAGCCCTGCGGGCTGGAGCGCAGATAAAAGCTGCTGGGGTCCAGATCTTTCAGCACCTTAGGCAATAACTCACCAAAAAGTGCGTGATAATCCTGTTTCAGCTGCTGCCACTGCGTGTCGCTATAGCCAAATTTGGCCGGCCAGTCCCACCAGGCAATGCCCATATCTACTTCGTTATTGCCACACCAGAGCGCGACGGACGGATGGCGGCGCAGACGCCGCACATTGGCGCGTGCCTCAACTTCAACATTGGCCAGGAAGTCCGGCGTGGCAGGATAGAGACTGCAGGCGAACATAAAGTCCTGCCAAATCAACACGCCGTGTCGGTCGGCCAGCTGATAAAAATACTCGTCCTGATAATAACCGCCGCCCCAGACGCGCAGCATATTCATGCCAGCGCTGGTGACCGCAGCAAATTCGGTTTCAAGCCGCGCTTTGCTGATTTGCGCCGGGAAGGCATCGGCCGGAATATAATTCGCGCCTTTGCAAAACAGCGGTACGCCGTTCACTTTCAGGTAAAAACACACACCGTCAGCGTCTGGTTCGTTGATCACTTCAATCTGGCGAATACCAACCGGCAAATCCTGCTGGGCAACAGTCGCACCGCCAACTTGCAGTCGCAGCACAAATGGATATAAAAACGCTTCGCCAAAACCGGCTGGCCACCATAACTGCGGGTTGTCGACCTGAACCTTAAACTGCAGCGTCTGACTGCCGGCTTTCGGCTTGACCGCGACGATTTGGCTGCAGTGCAGTAAGTCACAATTCAATTCAAGCTGCAGCTCTGCTAGTTGCAGCTCCGCAGCAGTGCCAAGCTCAAGCCCGGCTTCGATCAAAAGCTCTGCCTTTGTTTCGCTAACCGACACCACTGTGGCGTGACTGTCGACAATCTGGCCCAGCGGCACACATTGCAACGCAATCGGCCGCCAGATGCCGCTGGTGACAAAACGCGGGCCCCAGTCCCAGCCAAAATGACAAGGCGCTTTGCGCACAAACACCGACAGTTTGTCGTCGGATTTATCGTTTTCGGCCGGATAAATCAGCCCGGCCGCCTGCTGCAAAGGCCTGGCGCGCAGAATCGGCGAGCGAAACGTCAGCTCAAGCTGATTGCTGCCGACTTGTAAGGCGTCATTCAGCACAAAAGACCAGGGCACAAACATATTGTTGGTTTCGCCCAGCAACACGCCGTTTAAGCGCACTTCACAGAAGGTATCGAGGCCATCGGCCTGCAACAACCATTGGCCTTGGTTGAGCTCGGCGGCGCTGAAGTCAAACTGACACTGATACAACCAGTCACTCAGTTCAATATCCTGCAGCTGTGTTTCATTGGCGCCAAAAAACGGGTCTGGAATAGCGCCGACGGCAAATAAATCGGTGAAGTTACAACCCGGCACAGTGGCGGGGATGGCTTCTTTGATGCGTAAAAACGGCGTGGCCGCCGTTGGCAGCTGACGTAATTGCCAGCCAGTCAGTGGGCGTTCTGAGTTAACGGCAGACAGAACCGGGGTAGTCGCTGACACCAAAGCACCAGCAGAAGTATTTGTATTCAAACGATAATCCTCAGAAAAAACTCAGCCTGACTGGCCATATAAGATTCAACCCGACGGGCGATAATTCGAAGAGCTGCGCGGCGGTTAACATAGCTGCGCCTGCACTGCCTGCAGTAAGTCAGCCGCGACCACACCCTGGCGCTGCACCGCAGAATGCAGGTGGAAGGAATAAGCAGCGTCTGGTGCCAATTGGTGGCGAATAGCGGCGATATTGCCGGCATTAACGCCACCGCCAATCACCAGCTCAGGCCCTCCGGCGGCGAGAAATGCCTGTAATTGTGCGATGCCCTGCGTCGCCGGTAGTTTGCTGTCCCAGCGCGTGCCGGCGCTCAGCACCCGCGCTACCGGCAGCCGGGTTAATTGCAACCAGCTCAGCATTGGCTCGGCGCAGGCGTCAATGGCGCGGTGCACCGCCACTGTGAGGCCCAAATCAGTGGCAAAACCACAGAGTTCGGTCAGCGCCGTCAAGTCAAGCTGCTGCGCCGGCGTTAATGCCCCCAGCACCACCGCATCAGCACCGGCCGCTGCCAGTTGTACCAGCTCGCTTTGCATCTGGCGCAGTTCGCTCAGTTGATAACAAAAATTGCCGCCGCGCGGGCGCAACATCGCCACCAGTCCCGGGCCGTCGCCCCAGTGCTGTCGCGCCAGCGCCACCTGCGCCGGGGTTGGTGTCAGGCCGTCCTGATCCATCCGGCTGCACAGCTCTAGCCGGGCCACACCAAACTCGCGCGCAAGTGCGACATTAGCCGCCAGATGGGTTTCAGTTTGCAGGCAAAGTTCCAGCTTGATCATGGCTTGGCTCCTGACGAAGCAGTGTCAGTCAGCGCGATTTGCCCTAGCCGCAGCTGCAATTTCGCCGGGCGTGTAGCACTCAGTTCCAAACTCAACCGCTGCAGTTGCTGACCTTTGAGCGCGGAAAGATCAATCGCCTGAGCCTGCCATTGCGAAGCTTTGGTATTAGTCCCAAGCGGATAACGATACTCACCTTGATCCGTACTCAGCAGCAGCGCCACAGCACCCGGCGCATCGGTTTGCAGTTGTAGTTGCAGCTGCGGTTTTGCCGGCAGCAGCAGCGCAAACTGATACAGCGGCACTGTCAGGTCGCCGGCTTTTTGTACCTGCAGCAACAAACTGCTGCCGCCCAACCAGCCTTGCTGGAAATCATACTGCAGGGTCGAGGCCGCAGCAGCTTTGCCTTGCAACGCAAATTGCCAGGTCGGCAGCATGTCTTGCTGACTGATATCGGTCCAGCCGCTGTCGGTGTTTGCGGGCGCAGTGCTGTCTTTGGCTAAACCTGCAGGGCTGTCCGGCAAAAACGGCGCGCGCTGGCGCTGACCTTGCTCAAACCAATACAGCCCTTGCCCGGTATTAAAGTTGGTCACAAACGGCAGGCTGGTTAACACGGTTTTGGCCGGTAAATAAGCGCCAACCCCTGGCCAGGCTTTGCCGTTATCTGTCACGGCCTGATTCAGGTCATCGCCGCTAAACAGCCGCTGCTCAGTCTGATAAAAGCGCTGAATATCCTGCGGGTCTTGGGCAAAAGTGCTGTAGGCTGGCGTGGTTTTATTGCCGCTGAAGTTAAAATTCACATTGGGTGCAAACAGCGCGATGGAGGTTTGCATCACGCCTTTTGCTGCGCCTGAATCCGCGCGTAAATCCTGCAGCCACCGCGTCTCAACAAAAGCCTGCTGCGCATCGCGCTCCGGCCATAAATCAACACCAAAAAACAGCTGATAAGGTGATAACCCGGCGGCTTTGGCCCGTGCCACTGACTGCCTGACCATAGCGCCATTCCACCAGTAATTGAGGAACATGGCGTGCGAACCGGCAGGCGCGGCTTCCCCCTGCAAATAAGCCTGATTTTTGGTGTTCAGCTCGTTTTGCCAGCGCACTGTGCCGTCGGCAGTCATCGCGTCGTACCAGTGAATGTCGATACCGGCCGGCGCTTTGGCGGTCAAATACTGCATAAAAGCCAGCATTTTCGCCGCCAGCTGTTGACCACGAACTTTGTCGCGTTTTGGCTTGCCATTTGCCGCCAGCACCAGCTGATTTTGTGTGTCTTTGACGACGGTTAAATCGGTTTCCTGATTCACCAGCCAACCGTCAAAACCGTAATAAGCGGCGATGCGCAGTAATTGATCGGCGACGATAAAATTACCAGCCGCGTCTTGTTCCAGCAGCTTTTCAACGGTTTCCGCGCTGCCGCCCCATTGGGCTATGCCCAAAAATACCGAACCCAGCACTTTGACGCCATTTTTATGCGCGGTCTCAACCCAGGGCCGCGCCGGAATTTGCACTGTTAAATCGGCGGTGCCGGCAAACCAGTTCAGGATGTCGATCTGCGACCAGTTACTGAAGCTATATAAATTGGCCTTCGGCTGCGCTTGTAAATAATTGCCAAAGTTATTCATGCCATCCGGCGCATAGAGCAGCTGCGCCGGCTGATTTTTAGCTTGCGCGGCAGTCAGCGCTGCCGGTAGCCGCGCCGCCAGCGGTACCTGACTGATATTGGCTTTACTGGCTGTGGCGCCATGCGGTGTCCAGGCTTTGGCCTGTGCCAGGGTCAGCGCAAACGGCGGTTGGTCCGGGGTCAGGCCAGACCTTTGTGGCTGGATCTGAGACTGGGCCTGGACATCAGCAACCAGCAGCAGCCCAAGCATAAATACCACTGCCTTCATGCCACCACTCCGGGCAGCAGGTGAATGGCATCGGTCAGCGTTGCGCCGCTGGCATCCTGCACCGCATAGTTAAAACCACCATGCAGACAATAAGCGCCGACTTCACCGTTGACACTTAACGCCAGAAAACCGACCTGCGCTTCTGCGGCATTAGGGATTTTTGCCGCGATGCGTTCGACCGCGCGCTGGCATGCCTGCTGCGGATTTAAACCCTGCCGCATTAATTCGACCACCAGATGGCAACCGACGGTTTTAATCATCAGCTCACCAAGACCAGTCGCCGTCGCCGCGCCGACATCCTGATCGACATATAAACCTGCGCCAATCAGCGGTGAATCCCCAACCCGGCCCGGTAATTTATAGGCCGCGCCGCTGGTAGTGCAGGCACCAGCCAGGTGGCCGTCGCTGTCGAGCGCCAGCATGCCGATGGTGTCGTGATTCTCGAGGTTAATCTGTGACTTGGCTTTGCCTTGCTCGCGCCAAAGCAGCCAGTCTTGTTTACTTTGTTCGGTTAACAGGTTCTCTTCAACAAAACCCTGCGCTTTGGCAAACTCCAGTGCGCCTTCGCCGACCAGCATCACGTGCGGCGTTTTTTCCATCACAGCGCGCGCCACAGAAATCGGATGTTTGATACGCTTCAGCCCAGCGACCGAACCACAATTGAGCTGATGGTCCATGATACACGCATCTAAAGTCACTTCACCGGACGCATCCGGATAACCGCCATACCCGACTGTGCGCACCGCAGGATCGGCTTCCGGCACCCGCACACCCTGTTCAACTGCATCAAGCGCGCTGCCGCCGCGACTTAACACCTGCCAGGCCGCCGCGTTGGCAGGCATGCCATGTTCCCAGGTCGAGACAACGATTGGCTTTCTCACAGCAGATGGTTTTGGCTTGGACGTTGCCGCAGCAGTCGCTGATGTGACTGATTTCTCTGACGCAGGCGCAGTCGCTGCCGTGCTGGCACAAGCTGCCAGACCGCCCGCCAGTGGCAAAGCCGCCGCCAGTTTTAATAAATCGCGCCGGCCTTGTAACAAAGATTTGTTTTGCTTTGACGTGGTAGACTGGGTCTTCGTTGACTTGGTCATGCCGGCAGCTCCGTCAATTGTTGACTTAAAAAACACCAGCTGCCGCGCTCGCCGGCGTTGCTGACAAAACTACAAGGCAAGCTTGGGTCTAACAGCGGTACCAGCTGACCAGCGATACCGCCGACCAGCCCAACCTTTGGCGCGCCGACCTGTAGTAACCGCCGCACCACAGTTTCAACAAACTGCACGGCTTCAGCGCGGATACGCAGCGCCACTGCGTCGCCATCAAAGGCAGCCTTCAGCACCAGCGGCGCCAGCCGGGCGTACACCGCCGGGCCCTGGCCAAGATACTGATTGGCGAGACTGGCTGAAGTCTCAGCATCCGGCAGCAGCTGGGTCAACACAGTCGCCGGCGCCAGACCGTCGCGCGCCAGCAACACCGCTTTGACCGCTTCTAAACCAAACCAGGAACCGCTGGCATTGCAGTTAATCGGAAAACCATAACCACCGAGTTCAGTGCGATCGCTACCCACGCTCGCCAGTGCGCTGAAACCTGTGCCTAAAATCAACACTGCACCATCCTGCTGCTGATGCACACCGTAAGCGGCGATTTGTAAATCTGTGGTCAGATGCAAACTGGCAAACGGGTGTTGCCACTGCTGAAATTGCTGATAAAACTGCGGTAAATGCAAACCGGCCAAGCCAGCCGCCAGCGGCAGCTGTGCCATTAAATGTTGCGGTAAAGCCGCGTCCAGCAAAGCTTTCATCGCCGCTTCAGTGATAGCGGCAAAACTTTCGGTTAAACCACCGACCGGGTTGGCCGGGCCACTCTGGCCCTGCCCCAGCACCTGCCCTTTGGCATTAAACACCCAGGCGCGGCAATGACTGCCGCCACCATCAATACCAATACCGACCGGCAGCGCCAACTCAGCTGCAGATCCGGGGTTGAAGGCAGTTGCGATTGAATTCATAAAGGTCCTTGAGCTACACACCGGGCCAAACACCGGGTAAAAAAACCGGTGCAATAAACTGCACCGGGGGAAACACCAGGCCAGAAGCTGGCCGGTCAGGACTGGAATTTGGGGCCAGCATTGGCCCCTCCTTCCGTGCACACGGGTCACACTTAAGGCAGAACCGGTCCAATCAGTTCAAATTCAGCTACTTGCATCAAGGTATCATCGCCTTTGTTTTTGCTGATGTTGATACGATAGCTGCTGAACGCGAAGCCGTTACCCATTTCAAACAGTTTACGTTCAAAGCGTTTGTCAAAGCTTTCGCCAATCCAGCTGCCTAAACGTACCCAGGTCACGCCGCCATCGTTCGAACCTTCGACGTTGAAGTTCTCCGGGTCGCGGCCAGCTGAGTCGTTAGCACTGGTAATGGCCAGGCTTGAAACAATTTGCGCTTTTGGTAAATCAATCCGCACCCAGGACGGATTGGCTTCAGTCGGCGCGCCTTTCCAGTCATTATGGTCCAGCCACTTGGTGTTGATATCATTATCAAAGGCTTTGCTTTCGGCTTCGCCGGCACCGATGCGGTTGCGGGCCGTGAAGGTCACACCGGCCGCGGCCGAGTGGTCCACCGACTGATATTGCGGGCCAATCAGTTCAATTTCGGCGATTTGCATCAGGGTGTCATCACCTTTGTTTTTGGTGATATTAAAGCGGTAGTAGCTAAAGCCCAGGTCGTTACTGAAGTTAAACACTTTGCGTTCAAAACGCTGGTCGAAGCTTTCGCCAATCCAGCTGCCCAGTTTCACCCAGTTTTTGCCATCCAATGACGCTTCAATATTGAAGTTCTCCGGATCACGCGCTGGCGCGTCGTTGGCACTGATTAAGCCGAGTTTGTTCACCGCTACCGGTGTTGGGAACTGCACTTGTACCCAGCTTGGTGCGGCTTCGGTTGGCGCGCCTTTCCAGTTGTTATGGTCCAGCCACTTGGTATCAGTGCGACCGTCAAAGGCTTTACTGCCTGCTTCTGCATCACCAATGGCGTTACGGGCTGTCACTGTCACGCCGGCCATCAGCGCATGGTTTAAGTCCGGCAGTTTTGGCCCGACTAAACCAATCTCAGCGATTTGCATCAACGTGTCATCGCCTTTGTTTTTGCTGATATTAAACTTGTAGCTGCTAAAGGCCAGGCTATTGGCGACGCTGAACTGTTTACGTTCAAAGCGTTTGTCAAAACTCTCGCCAAGGTATGCCGACAACGTGGTCCAGGTTTTACCGCCGTCGTTACTGCCCTGCAGGTTAAAGTTTTCCGGGTCACGTGCTGGTGAGTCGTTGGCACTGGTCAGCACCAGCGTATCGACCGCTTTGGCTTCCGGCAGGTCAATCTGCACCCAGGAAGGGTTGGCCGCTGTTGGCGCGCCTTTCCAGTCGTTGTGGTCGAGCCACTTGGTGTTGACGTCGTTATCAAAAGCTTTGCTTTCAGCTTCGCCGGCACCGATGCGGTTGCGTGCCGTGATAATGCCGGTGCCAACCGGATCGGTATGGTCGGCGCTGGTGTACACCGGGCCAACAAACTCAATCTCCGCTACTTGCATCAGCGTGTCATCACCTTTGTTTTTGGTGATGTTGACTTTGTAGTAGCTGAACTCCAGGCCGTTGACGAAGCGGAACTGTTTGCGCTCCAAGCGTTTGTCAAAGCTCTCGCCGATAAACTCGGCCAGCGTCACCCAGTTGGTGCCGTCGTTGGATGCTAATACCTGGAAGTTTTCCGGGTCACGTGCCGGTGCGTCGTTGGCACTGGTCATCACCAGCGCATTGACCGCTTGTGGCTCGGTAAACTTCACCTGCACCCAGCTTGGGCTGGCGACACTTGGCGCACCTTTCCAGTCATGGTGGTCCAGCCATTTGGTGCTGTTGTTGCCATCAAAGGCCATGGTTTCAGCTTCGGCCGCACTGATGCGGTTACTGCCGGTGATCACAGCGCTCGCCACTGCCGCATCTGTGGTAATTTCACGCACCGGGCCAGAACTGACTGCTGCATCAATAAAGGCCAGCTTCACATCAACCACGTCTTCAGCTTTGAGGCCGACTTTGGCCAGATAAGGCAAGCCGCTTACCGCCGCCAGCATGCGCTCACGCAGTGGCGTTAAGACGGTGACATCACCTTCTTGCGCCAATGGAATGGCAGCGGCAACATCGTTCATCAGCTGGTTAAAAGTCTCGCCTTCACCGATGGCAGCAAAAGCGGCATTTAATAAAGACAGCTTGATGGCATCAGGCGCGATTAAAGTGTCTTTACAGACATCTTTTTCGCAGGTCTCGCCGGTGACCATATTTGTATAGGCCTCGGCACTGACTAAATCCGTGGTGAAAACGTTGGCTTTACTGGCCACGCCGAGCGCTTTCAGCAGCACTGCAGAGCCATCCGCCAGCGCCATTTCATACAATGGCCGCACGGATACATTACGGCCAGCTGCCACGTCAGCCGCCACCAGCTTGCTGGCAATAGTTGTCAGCGCGTTGGCCTGGAAGCGTGCATCAACCACGCCGTCAGATTTCGACGCATACGGCATCTGCACCCAGGTTAAAGTCGAGAAAGTGGTGCCGGTTAATGGCGCACCGCTTAACACTTCGCCTAAAGCCACAGGGCCACATTTGACCGCGTCACAAACCATGCTGGACTGGGCATCCGCCGCCACGTCGACTTTGAGCATGCTGTTAAGGCCAAAGCCTTCTTTCGCCGTGACCGAAAACGCCACTTTGCCGTTGGTACCGGTGCGGTCGCCACTGCCAATGCTGATGGCAGAACCGTTTAACTGTGACACTGTGACTTTGGCATTACGTAAAGTGCCCTTGACCGCCGAGCCGCTGATATCGGCCGCTGTGGTGTCTAAAGTCACCGGAATATTGGCCGGATCTGCTTCACCAGCACCACCGCAGCCATACAGCGAGGTCAGCGCCAGTGCGACAACCCCATACATCATGTTGATTTTGAACTGTTTCATCATTTAATCCTCTGTATTTTTTCCTAACCGGCGCGAAACGCGCAGCCTTAGAACCGGTAAGTCGCGCCCATGTAATAACGACGGCCGCCGTAGGCGTTCTGGATAAAACGCTTGTCGGTGTCGTTACCGAGGTGGACATAGGTTTCTGACTTGGTCAGGTTGATGACAGAGGCTGATAACACCAGCATTTCGGTCAGGTTGTAGTTGGCATTCAGGTCGACCTGATCATAAGCCGCGCTGTAGTAGTTGGTTTCCCACGACGCGTTATAACCGCCAACACTGGGGCCACGTTTGTTGTAAGAAGCCCGTAAGTTAAACAGGTCGTCTTCATAAAACGCCGAGAAGTTCAGCTGGTATTTCGAGCTGCCGATTAATGGCGACTCACCGACTTTCTGCCCGTCCAGCTCGACATTAGCCTGGTTGGTATTGTTGCGTGTGTAGTTGGCATAAACACCAAAACCGCCGCCGAAGAAATGTTGCCAGAACACTTCGGCACCTTTAGATGTGGCGTTAGTGCCGTTGGCGACAGTGCTGAAGTTCCGCACGGTCAGACCATCACCACCGGCCGTGACTTGTTTGCCACCGGCGTTTGGCAGGGTGAAATTCACTACTGGTAAATCACGCACCGTATCAATAATCAACGGCACCACGAAGTTGTCGACGTCTTTCTTAAATACCGCGACACCAAAGCCTGAGCCTTTGCCGTAGTAATATTCTAACGAGCTGTCGAACTGGGTGGATTCCAGTGGTTTCAGCGCGCTGTTACCACCTGAACCGACCCAGCCTTCGCCGTCGTAAATCGGGTCAAAATCGTCGGCCGCTGAGCGGTCGGCGGAATATTCGTTTGAGGTGTAACGCAGCGTCTGGAACTGACCGATGTCGTCATAACCCGGCCGGGCAATCACTTTGGCCGCGGCAAAACGCCAGACCCAGTTATCATCGATATCCCAGACTAAGTTAGCGCTTGGCAGCACTTTGTTTTCGGTGTTTTCTTTTTCGATATAAACGAAATTCTCCACCCGTTGCTGCGCTTCCGGTAACAGATTGCCGTTGGCATCTTTCCAGTCTAAGCGATACAGAATTTTGTCTGACGAACCTGAAGTGGTAGTGGTGCGGACAAACCGCAGACCAATGTTACCGCGCAGGTTTTCGTATTTGTAATCCGCCTGGGCATAAGCCGCGCTGATCTCTTCCTGTACGCCATAGACGTAGTTCGGCTCAATCCGCGTGTATTTCTGGAAGTTATCCACCAGATGCTGCTGATATTTGTGCCAGTTGACGGCCGGGAACAGGTTGGTATTGATCACGCTGGACAAATTGCCGAGCGAATGTGGCAACACCACGCTGGTAATAGGCGGAATGCCGCCGTTGCGTGAATAGTCATCGTCGAGGTCAATACCACCGGCAGCCTCGGCTGCTGCGACATCAAAATCTTTGGCTAAATAGAAGGTGTTACGTGAGTCGCGGTGGATTTTGCCATCGCGGTATTTCACGCCAAACCGCAGCGTATCGACGATGCCCCAGTCGGCAAAATAATCCACATCCAAACTTGCGTATTTTTCTTCCTGGGTACCGGTAATAAAACTGGAATCTGTCGCACCGACGTCGGCCTGACCACCAATACCTGCCACCAGGTTATTGATCATGTTCGGGTCCATGTAGGTGGTCATTTTTTTGCCGGACAAGTCGTAGCCATAATAACCTGAGGCTTCGTTGGCATAATAAGCGGCGCGGTATTTCTCCGACGGGCCGCCTTCAGCTTCAGTGCGACCAAAGGTCATTTTTGACTTAAAGTCATCGCCTTCGTAAGTGGCATAAAAATCAAAAGTATCAGAGGTTGCTTCTTCGATTTTGTATTCGCCGTTAATGCGTGGAATGGCAGATAACTTCTGTGCACCAGACACGCCGGTCGAGTAATCGATGCCGGTGACAAACTCAGCTTCTGCATCGACCCGCACATCAGTCCAGTAGTTGTCGTTGTTGTTCCACTCTGGGTATTCCAACTGATTCAGAATCGAGTTCTGCCCCAGCGTGAAGCGGAAATAGTTCATGCCGACTTCCAGTTTGTCGGTCAGACGCCACTGGCTGGTGAACTGGAAACCTTCGCGGTTCCGTTCTTCTTCCAGCACTTCCTGCACCATACTTTGCGCGGCATACCCTTTGGCGCCATTTGCCACCAGCTGGTTGTCCTTGCGCTCCTGATACAGGAAGTTTTTGTTCATGATATTAACGCGTGAACTCTGCGAGCGGTTGGTGCGGTCCTGACGGGTATAACCGACCAGCATACCAAAGGTCTCGGCGTCGTTTTTCCACGAATAAATACCGCTGTATTGCGGTTCGTTTTTATCGGTGATGTCGGCGTTGCTGTATTCAACGTTCAGCACACCTGAGCTTTGCTCCATCGACAGTGGTTTGCGGCTGTGCATGATGACAGTACCGCCGATGCCACCTTCATCGAGGCGTGCTTCGGAAGATTTAAACACTTCTAAGCGTTCAATCATCGTTGACGGCAATAAGGCGTAAGAGAATGAGCGGCTCGGTTCACCCGGCGAAGACGCAATAAAATTGCCATTGAGCTGGCTTAAGGTTAAGTCGGATGACAGACCACGGATACTGACGGTGGCACCTTCACCGCCGTCACGCTGGATCACCACGCCCGGCACGCGTTGCAGCGAGTCGGCGACGTTTTTGTCTGGGAATTTACCGATATCTTCAGCAGTGATCACGTCGACCACACTGTCAGAAGCACGTTTGTTCAGTAAGTTTTCGCTCATACTGGACAAAATACCGCGCACTTCAATGACTTCGATTTTTTCGCCGGCAGCGGCTTTTTTCTTCGCGGCGGCAGTGGCTGCAGCCTTGGTTGATTCGTTTTGCGCTGCAGCTTGTTGTTCTGCAGTCTGGGCGGCAAAAGCCGGGTTCAGGCTGGCGATCACCGCCAGCGACAGCACAGACATTTTTAAGCCTTGCTGCCAGTGTTGTTGCCGAATTGCCCTGTCTATCCTGTTAACCATGGTCTTCTCCACAGTGAAATGTGAAAACGCACCGGTGAGCCCGGTTTGTCCCTTTATTTTTTATTTAATTTTCATGGTGTTGGATTGAGATTTACCAAAGTTACTGCCCGGCTCATCCGTCTCCCCTGCAACGCCATCAAAAAATCGGTCTGTTGTGTTTTGTCGTTGCCGATTAAATGTAATCGATTACATGACGCCATTGATACTAGCGAAGCAACAAATTGCTGTCAATCTGTACAATCGCGAAAAGTTCAAATCAGTGCAAACAAAGTGCAATACAGTATAATTTGTTTAATTTCAGTAGGTTAACTTGGTTCCACCGCGCCAGAATGGTGCAGTGAGTGCAGAAAAACGCCCGTGAGCGGGCTGTTCAGACCAGTATTTTGGATGGTTTAACGGCGGGTGTAATCGGTAACAGACGTCTGGATGTTTGGCTTGTGGGCACTTTGCTCGTCACACGATGGTCGTTAACGGAAGATAGATAGCAAGCGTAGGGCACTCTGGTCGTCACACGATTGCGGTTACCCGACTCTGGTCGTCACACGATGGTGGTTACCCGACCGGCATTCACAACGGCGCCGGGCCGCTGCTTTCGCGTTCAATCAATTGAAATGGCAGGACTTCTTTGCTGCGAACCAGAGGTTCACCGCGGATTTGGCTGACCAGCACTTCCACCGCACGGCGGCCCATGTCATAAGCCGGCTGGTCGACTGTGGTTAACGGCGGGTCGATAAAAGCTGAGACTTTGATGTTATCAAAACCAACCACTGAGATATCTTCAGGCACACGCAGGCCGGCTTTTTTGATGGCGTGCACAGCTCCAATCGCAATATCGTCGTTAAAACAGAAAATCGCTGTCGGCCGTTGCGGCAAACTCAGCAGATGCTCCACACCGGCGATGCCGGCTTCGATGGTATAAGCGCCACCGGTGATTTGCGCCTGTTCAAATGGGATCTGTTCTTCCTGCAGCACACTGCGGATGCCAGCCAAACGTTCGCGATAAATCTGACTGCTGATCTGGCCAACAATGGCAGCAAAATGTTTGTGGCCATAACCGAGTAAATGATGTGCTAAGGCCCGGCTTGCAGCATAGTTATCCAGCTCAATCACCGGATATTTTTTCTCTGTCGCGATGCGCTCACAGACACTGACCATCGGCAAATCTTCGGCCAAATCGGCATCTGCCGCCGAAAATGGAAACGAATGGTCAAGCTGAATTAAGCCATCGGCGCGGTTGGTCAGCACCATACTGGCGTATTCGTGTTCCCGCTCAGGAGAACCCTGAGTATCGCCCAGCAGCACCGAAAAGCCTTTTTCCTGTGCCGCTTGTTCGATACCACCAATAATGCGCATAAAAAACGGGTTTACCAGGTTGGGCACCAGCACCACTATGGTATTGGAACGACCGGATTTAACGCTGCTGGCCAGCCAGTTGGGTCTGTAACCGGCCGCTTTGACCGCTTCCAGCACTTTTTCCCGTGTCGCTTGTGACACCTGGTCCGGTGATTTCAGTGTGCGGGACACTGTGGCAGTCGAGACACCGGCCAGTTCACTGACTTTTTTAATATTGGTCATCGCACAAACTTCCCACAGCAGAGCTTTATCATCTGGTTTCACTGATTTTGTTAAACAGTTACAGCTGTTTCAGTAACAGCTGTAACAAGATCATCTTATTTAAGATCAGCAGCTTACTTCACTATCTTAGCGCGAATTCAAACAGCGCAACAGGTATATAACCACTGCTGTGCACAATCCGCAAGTGTTGTTGCATCAGACAATGTAAACGGTAACATTGAAACAAAACTCAGCTTAGCAGCAAAACAAACAGTGAAGTAGTTCAAGGCTTTGCTCTGACACTGGCTGTACCAGCCGAAAATGCGCTGGACAATTTTAAATGTAATCGATTACAGTCGGGCAAATTTTATCCGTCCACCGCTGTTTTGGCTGAGGTTTGCCGGCTGACTTCTGGCTGCGTTCTGGCAAAAAACTGGCAAAAGGACTTTGAATGAGGCTGAAACTTCATGTTTAAAATCAGAGCTTTAATCCTATGCGCTGGCTTAACCCCCTTACTCGCCTGCCAGCAGCAACCGGCCACTTCAGCTGCCACAGCCACTGCTGCATCGCAGTCGCTGCCAGCTGATCAGATCAGGCCGCAGCCAAACTTATTGGCTTATGTCGACACCCGGATGGGTACAGATTCCAGCTTTGAACTGTCGCACGGCAATACCTACCCGGCGGTGGCCATGCCATGGGGTATGCATTTCTGGACGCCGATGACGGCAAAAATCGGCGACGGCTGGACCTATCAGTACGACCAGCACAAAATCCGTGGCATCAAACAAACCCATCAGCCAAGCCCCTGGCTCAATGATTACGGCGCTTTTGCGCTGATGGCCGTGACAGGTGCTTTGAAGTTTAATCAGGATGAACGTGTCTCCTGGTATTCGCATAAAACCGAAACCGCCAAACCGCATCATTACAAAGTTTATCTGGCCGATTATGACGTCACAGCAGAAGTGACCCCCACCGCCCGCGCTGCGCAGTTCCGTTTTACCTTTCCGGAAAACAAAGCTTCGTACATAGTGCTGGATGCCTTTGATAAAGGCTCTATGGTGAAGATCCTGCCAGCGCAGCGCAAAATCATCGGTTACGCCCGCAACAACCACGGTGGTGTACCGGGCAATTTCCATAACTACTTTGTACTGGAATTCAGTAAAGCCTTTAAGCTGACTCACACTTTTGCCGACGGTTATCAGCTGAAGGCCGGCAGCCTTGAACAAAAAGGCCAGCATGTTGGCGCTATTTTGGGTTTTGATACTGCCAAAGGTGAGCAGATTGAAGTCAAAGTGGCGTCGTCTTTTATCAGCGCCGAACAGGCCGAGCTGAACCTGCAGCAGGAAATTGGCGCTGATAACTTTACCCAGACGTTGGCCAAAGCCGGCACTGAGTGGCAACAACAGCTGGGCCGCATCCGGGTGCAACAAGGTTATCCGGACGACATCAAAACCTTTTATTCGGCGTTGTACCGCGTGTTGTTATTCCCACGCCGCTTTTATGAAACTGACGCCAGCGGCCAAACCGTGCATTACAGCCCTTACAACGGTAAGGTTTTACCCGGTAAGATGTTCACCGATAACGGGTTTTGGGACACTTTCCGCGCCGTATTTCCGTTTTTCCATCTGATGTACCCCGAGCTTGCCAGCGACATCATGCAAGGCCTGGTCAACACCTACAAAGAATCGGGCTGGCTGCCGGAATGGGCCAGTCCAGGCCATCGCGACGTGATGATTGGCTCCAATTCCGCCGTGATCATCGCCGACGCTTATGCCAAAGGCATTCGCGGTTTTGATGTCGACACGTTGTATCAGGCCGCGCTGAAAAATACTCAGGTTGAAGCGGGCCGCCCAGCCAAATCGGTCGGTCGTGAAGGCCTCCAGCTCTACAATCAGCTCGGTTATGTGCCTTATGATGTGGGCATTCACGAAAACGCCGCCCGCACGCTGGAATACGCCTTTGCCGACTTTAACCTGGCGCGCCTCGCCACAGCGCTGGACAAAACCGACGATGCCAAGCGTTTTAGCGCGCAGGCGCAGAACTATCGCAACTTATTTGACGCCGACAGCGGCTGGATGCGCGGCCGTAACAAAGATGGTGCCTTTCAACGGCCTTTTAATGCGCTGAAATGGGGCGATGCTTTTACCGAAGGCAACAGCCTGCATTACAGCTGGTCGGTGTTTCATGATATTGCCGGCCTGAAGCAACTGATGGGCGGCGACGAGGCGTTTAGCGCCAAACTCGATACCGTGTTTAACATGCCGCCAGCTTTTGATGATTCTTACTACGGCTTTACTATCCACGAAATCCGCGAGATGCAAATCGTCGATTTTGGCAATTACGCCCATGGCAATCAGCCTATTCAACATATGCCCTACCTGTACAACTATGCCGGCAAACCCTGGCGCACCCAGGCCGCAGTGCGCCGCATTATGCAGCAGCTGTACAGCGCAGCGCCGGATGGTTATGCCGGCGATGAAGACAATGGCCAGACTTCAGCCTGGTATGTGTTCTCCGCGCTGGGTTTTTATCCGGTAACGCCTGGTGTGCCGGAGTATGTCATCGGCAGCCCGCTGTTTAATGCGGTCACTGTGACGCTGCCAAACGACAAAGTGCTGCAAATCAATGCACTCAACAATCAACAAGACCGGCCTTATGTACAGGCGCTGCAGTGGAACGGCAAGGCCGTTGAGCAGAATTTCCTGCGCCATGACGCGCTGCTGCAAGGCGGCGAGCTGCGATTTGACATGAGCTCCGAGCCGAATACCACCCGCGGTGTGACAGAGCAAAGCCGGCCCTTTTCCGTGTCGGCTGCGCCTGGTACAGATCCGTCCAAGGACACCCATTTAAACAAGGAAGATCCGTCCAAGGACACCCATTCAAACAAGGACACCCACTAATGGCATTTATCCCGGCGGCTGCTTCCACCACCACGACGGCCGACTCTGGCCGCAGTCACTTTGCGTTTCTGGCGATGACCTCGTTGTTTTTTATCTGGGGTTTTGTCACAGCACTGAACGACATCCTGATCCCGCACCTCAAAGCGGCATTTTCGCTCAGCTATACCCAGGCTATGCTGGTGCAGCTGTGCTTTTTTGGCGCTTATTTTTTACTGTCGCCGCTGGCCGGCCGGTTAATTGAACGCATTGGTTTTTTGGGCGGCATTCTGGCCGGACTGGTGACCTTAGCCAGTGGCTGTCTGCTGTTTTATCCGGCGGCGGAACTGGCGACTTACCCGCTGTTTCTGACTGCGCTCTTTGTACTGGCCGGCGGTGTCACTCTGCTGCAGGTGTCGGCTAACCCTTATGTGGCGGCACTGGGCAGTGCGCGCACGGCGGCAAGCCGGCTCAGTCTGGCGCAGGCGGTCAATTCACTGGGGCATACGCTGGCGCCATTGTTTGGCGCGGCACTGATTTTTGCCGCGGCGCAAAATGATGCCAAAGCAGTGCAGCTGCCTTATTTATTGCTCGCTGGTTTTTGTCTGCTGGTGGCGGTGATTTTTGCAAGACTAAAACTGCCAGCTTTAGAATCAAACACTGAAGCAGCAACACCGGTGACTGACACGCCGGCACGCCTGCCACTGCCGTTTTATGGCGCAGTTGCAGCGATTTTTTTGTATGTCGGCGCCGAAGTGTCGATTGGCAGTTTTCTGATTAATTATCTGGCGTTGCCGGAACTCGGTGCTTTCGACGAACAAACCGCGAGTACATGGGTTAGTTATTATTGGGGCGGCGCCATGTTGGGCCGCTTTGCCGGTGCCGTGATCACCCGGTATATCAATGCTTTATTGGTATTAGCCCTGTATGCCGTTGTGGCTATCGCGCTGTTATTGCTGACAATGAGCCAGACCGGCATGCTGGCCGCCGTGGCCGTAATTAGCATCGGCTTTTTTAATTCGATTATGTTCCCGACTATTTTCACCCATGGCATTGCCGGCTTAGGCAACCTAACCAGCCGGGGTTCAGGCTTGCTTTGTCAGGCCATTGTCGGCGGTGCTTTAGTGCCTTTGCTGCAGGGCGTCGCCGCCGACAACATTGGTGTGCAACACAGTTTTATCGTGCCGCTGCTGGCTTATGTTTACATCGCCGGCTTTGCGTGGTGGCACTGGCGGCAAAGCCGCGTATCCGTTTGATCTGATTTCGAAAAAGGTGATTTGATGAATTTTTACAGCTCTGAGTTTTTATTGCAGCATTGCCAGGACATCCTGAAATTTTACGACGACAAAGTGGTCGACCCGTCTGGCGGTTATTTTCATAACTATCTGGATGACGGTACTTTGTTTGCGCCGGGTTTTCGCCAGCTGGTCAGCAGCACACGCATTATCGTCAACTATGTCAGCGCCGCACTGTTATTTAGCCGTGACGACTATAAAGCCATCGCCGAGCATGGCCTGCAGTATCTGGAGCAGGTGCACTGGCGCGAGCAGCTAATGGCCGATGGCAGTGGCGGTTACGCCTGGACTTTGCAGGACCATCAGCCGCTTGATAACACGCAGCAGGCTTATGGTTATGCCTTTGTGATGCTGGCGTATGCCGCTGCGGTGAAAGCCGGCCTTCGCGACAAAACCACGCTGCACCGCGTCTATCAGCTGCTGGAAGAACGGTTCTGGCAGGCTGATTATGGCCTGTACGCCGACGAGCTGAGCCAACAAGGTGTGCTCAGCAATTATCGCGGCCAAAATGCCAATATGCATCTGTGTGAAGCCATGCTGGCGGCGTTTGAAGCCTGTGGTGAGCCGTTATTTTTAGACCGCGCTTATACGCTGGCGACCAATATTGCCGTGCGTCAGGCCGATTTAACCGACGGTCTGGTGTGGGAGCATTACACGCCTGAGTTTAAAATCGATGTCGAATACAACAAAGACGACCCGAAAAACCTGTACCGGCCCTGGGGTTTCCAGCCCGGCCATCAGACCGAATGGGCCAAGCTGCTGTTAATTCTGCACCGCCACCAGCCAGAAGACTGGATGTTAAACCGCGCCCGCGCCTTGTTTGACCGCGCTTATGAACAAGCCTGGGACCACGAGCACGGCGGTCTGATTTATGGCTTTGCACCGGATGGCCGTTGGTGTGACGACGACAAATACTTCTGGGTGCAGGCCGAATCGATGGCAGCCGCAGCGCTGCTGTATCAGGCCACTAACAATATCAGCTACATGGCGGCGTATCAGGCGCTGTGGCAATACAGCTGGGAACACATGGTCGATCACCAATATGGCGCCTGGTTCCGCTTGTTAACGCGCGCGAACCACAAGCTCAGCAATGAAAAATCCGCCGCCGGTGCCAAGTGTGATTACCACACGCTGTGCGCCGTGATTGAAGTGCTGCGCGGTATGGGCGTCACGTCTGTCACAAATAGCGGAGTTTAAGATGGGCCGGGGTCAGAAGTTGCAGTTGGTCTGGCTTGTTCCGGGTTTAGCAGTCTCAGGGTTGCTGCTAAGTGCTTGTCAGCAGCAACACTCTGCCTCAGAGCCGGCAACGCCAGCCGCAACAGAAAGCTCCGACCCGCTGCATTGGGTCAATCCGTTGATTGGCACCGACGGCAAAGGCAAAACCTACCCCGGCGCGACAGTGCCTTATGGCATGGTGCAATTAAGCCCCGACAATGGCCGCAGTGGCTGGGACTGGATCAGCGGTTATTTTTACCCGGACCGCCAAATCGCCGGTTTCAGCCACCTGCATTTATCCGGCACTGGCGCCGGTGATTTATACGACATCTCGTTTTTACCCTTTAGCGGCGAATATTTTCAAACCCTGCCGGCAGCGGGTGGCAAAGACGCTTTGGTGCGCAGCGAGCACTTCAGCCACGCCACTGAAACTGCCAGCCCGGGTTATTACCGGGTGCTGCTGGAAGACAGCCAGATTGAGGTGGAATTAACCGCCGCTTTGCGCTCCGGCCTGCAGAGATACCGTTATTTAAAAGCCGGTGCGCCGGCGATGCTGCAGCTGGATTTAACTTACAGCCGCAACTGGGACAGCACCACGGCCACTTGTTTATATCAGCCTGATGCTTACACGCTGGCTGGTTACCGCTTTTCCAGCGGCTGGGCTAAAGATCAAAAGGTATTTTTCTATAGTAAAAGCTCGGTGCCGCTGGTGCCGGTAAAATCTTTGTCACAGGCGCTGCCAGCGGATTTAAGCCAATGTGCCCAAAGCGGCCCTACGCTATTTACGGCGCAGTTTACTGGCCCCCTATCCAATCATAGCGCAGGCGCCCCACGCGAATTGCTGCTACGCACTGCACTGAGTTCTGTCAGTGTCGCCGGTGCTGCGGCTAATTTAACCGCTGATCTTGCTACACAAACCTCGACACCCGCACAGCAGACCGGCAACTTCGCCATCACAATGCAACAGGCCCAAGCGGCCTGGCGTACGGAACTGTCGCAAGTGCAAATTGAAGCCGACGCCCAAACCAAAACCCAGTTTTATACCGCGCTGTATCACAGTGCTTTAGCACCGCGGGTCTATAGCGACGCCGACGGCCAGTATCGCGGCCCGGATGGTAAAGTGCACTCACTGCAGCGCAGCAACACTGCGGCGGCAAACCAGTCCCTTAGCAGCAATCAGCACTATGATTTTTTCAGCTTGTGGGACACTTTTCGCGCTTTGCATCCATGGAAAACCTTGTTTGATACCCCACGCCATCAGGCGATGATGTTTAGTCTTTTGGAGCATTATCAACACGCCGGCCGGCTGCCGGTGTGGAATTTTCAGGGCAATGAAACCGACATGATGCTGGGATATCACGCCGTGCCGGTGCTGGTCGACAGTTACCTCAAAGGCCTGTTGCCGGACCCGGACGGCAACCTCGGTGCGTTGATTTTGCAGGCGGCACTTACTAGCGCCAACGACGAGCAAAATCACGAGAAGTTTGGCATCCAGAGTTATCGTCAGCTTGGTTATGTGCCTTTTAGCGAGCGGCCCTGGAACGTGGCTTTGACGCTGGAATATGCCTTTGACGACTCGGCCGTCGCCCGCCTCGCCCACAAGCTTGGCAAGCCTGATATCGCTGCAGAATTTGACCGCCGCGCGCAAAACTACCGCCAGCATTTTGATGCCGCCAGTGGCTTTATGCGCGCCAAAGACCAGCAAAGCCAGTTCCGCCTGCCGTTTAACCCCGAGGCTTATCACCCGGAAGATTATTGCGAAGCCAACGCCTGGCAATACAGCTTTTTTGTGCCGCATGATGTCAGCGGGCTTATTAAATTGCATGGCGGCCAGCAGGCGTTTGTCGCCAAACTGGATGCGATGTTTTTAACCGGTCAGCAGAAAAAAGGTGTCGCAGATCCGGTGCATAGCGTCAACTCACTTGGCGATAACCACGGCCTGCCGGAATGGATCTCCGGGTTTATTGGTCAATATGTGCATGGCAACGAACCGAGTCACCATGTGCCTTATTTGTACGCCCTCGCCGGCCGGCCCGACAAAACCCAGACTTTAGTGCGGCAGATTATGCGCACTTTATATCAGCCTATTCCGGATGGTCTGGCCGGTAATGAAGACGCCGGCCAGATGTCGGCTTGGTATTTGTTCAGCGCTTTGGGCTTTTATCCGGTCGACCCGGTGTCGGGTGATTATGTGCTGGGCTCGCCGCTGGTCAGCCAGGCGACGCTTCGGCTTGGTAATGGTAAAGTGCTGAAAATTATCGCGAATAATCAAAGCGAACAGCATCCGTATGTTAAAGCAGTGCGGCTCAATGGCAAGCCACTGAGAGGCGCCTTGCTGTCACATCAGGCGTTGATGCGAGGCGGACTGCTGGAATTTGAGATGAGTGCGACGGCAACCGAACAGATAAAGGATCATTAGAAATGCGGAACTCGCTGATTATTGTATGGACCGCCTTGCTGCTTCCGTCCGTGCTGCTTCCGTCCGTCGCAGCGGCGCAAACAGCGGTATCACATAGCGCTGCGCCATACAGCCCGGCGCCATCACAATATGTCGACCCGATGATCGGCACCGCCAACTTTGGTGCCACCCACCCCGGCGCGCAGTATCCGCATGCGCTGTTATCGGTGGCGCCTTTTAATGTCGCCTTTGGCGGCAAACTCAACACCTTTGATAAAGACGCTGCGTGGAATTCACGGGTTTATATCAAAGAAAACCAGTTTTTAACCGGCTTTAGCCATGTCAATTTAAGCGGTGTCGGCTGCCCCGATTTAGGTGTGTTGCTGGCGATGCCAACCACCGGTGCGCTGCAACTCGACCCGGCGCTGTACGGCAGCACTTATCAGCAAGAGCGCGCGAGCGCTGGCTACTTTGCCACGACGTTAAGCAAATATCAGACCCGGGCTGAGATGACCAGCACACTGCGCAGTGGCATCAGCCGTTACACTTTTCCGGCCGGGCAAGCGCATATTCTGTTGAATTTAGGCCTTGGCCTCAGTAATGAAAGCGGCGCTATGGCTAGGCTGGTGTCGGACACTGAAGTGGAAGGTTACCGCCAAATCGGCACTTTCTGTTATCACAGCGAGCAGGCGCGGCCGGTGTATTTTGTTGCAAGGGTCAACAAAACGCCAAAAGTCGCAGGCCTTTACAAAAAAATGCCGGCGGTACGCGCCGTCGAAGCCGACTGGAGCTCACACAATCAAAGCTACAAGCCCTATCCGAATTACCGGCAGGAACTGGCCGGCGATGATATCGGCGCTTATTTCAGCTATGACCTGAAGCAAAACGAACAGCTGGAACTGCAGCTGGCGATTTCTTTTGTCTCCATCGCCAATGCCCGGCAAAATTTAGAACGCGAACAAGCAAAGTTTGCCTTTGATGCAACGCACCAGCAAGCCCGTGCCGCCTGGGACCAGCTATTAAGCCGCATCGATATCGACGCGACGACTGAAGACAAAATCCGTTTTTACACTGCGCTGTACCATAGCCTGATTCACCCGTCGGTGATCAGTGACGTCAACGGCGACTACCCTAAATTTGGCCCGGCCGGCAGTAGCACTGGCAATAGCAGCAGCCCGCGTTACAGCGTATTTTCGTTATGGGACACCCACCGCAACCTGCACCCGCTGTTAAGCCTGGTGTATCCGGCCATTCAGACCCAAATGCTGCGCTCAGTCGTTGCTATGGGCACAGAAGCCGGTTATCTGCCGAAATGGGAACTGGCCGGCATGGAAAAAGCCGTGATGGTCGGCGACCCGGCGACTGTGATGGTGAACGACAGCTATCAGCGTGGCCTGACCGATTTTGACACCATCGCCGCTTATCAGTCGATGCGCCGCGCTGCGCTGACGCCGTCCAGTGTCAACAAACCAGATTTCAGCGCCAAACCGGGCCAGCAACAAGCCGCGCGGATGCAGGCGAAAAACCCGATCCGGCCAGAGAACAGCGACTATCTGCAACTGGGTTATGTGCCGGTCGATGATGAAGGCCCCTTTGATGGTTCGGTCTCGACCAGCCTGGAATATTATCTCGCCGACTTTAACCTCGCCGGCTTTGCCAAAGCCTTAGGCCACGACGCCGATGCGGCGCGGTTTGCCGCGCAGTCGCAGCTGTTTACCCGGTTATTTGATACAGACAGCGGCATGTTCAGACCCAAACAAAAAAATGGTCAGTGGCTCAGTAGCTTTAACCCGGATGGTGGACGCAATTTTGAACCCACGCCGGGCTACATCGAAGGCACCGCCTGGAATTACCGCTTTTACCTGCCGCATGCAATACCGCAGCTGATTACGCTCACCGGCGGCCCTGACACCTTTCGCACAGCGCTTGACCAGACTTTCAACTTGAAAAAGTTTGATATGGCGAATGAGCCGGACATCAGTTATCCGTTTTTATACAACTACTTAGAAGCAGAACGCCCCGGCAGCCGCGCCGCTACCAGCCAAAGAGTGCATGAACTTATTCAGCAGCACTATGGCCTCAGCGCCGCTGGGCTACCCGGCAATGACGACGCCGGCACGCTGTCGGCCTGGCTGGTGTTCAGCATGCTCGGCCTGTACCCGACCGAACCAGGCACCCCAAATTACACACTGTTTCAACCACGGGTAAAAGCCGCCCGCATCGCCTTAGACCCTGCGTTTTATCCGGGAAAAGTGATTGAAATCAAACAGAAAACCAGCGGCAAGCTGCTATGGAACCAACAAACACTACCCACGCCTTTTGTTTCGCATCAGGCGCTGGTGCAAGGCGGTGTGCTGGAGTTAAGTGCAAAGGATTAATTGACCAACATGCTGGTGGACTATTGTTCGGTGGCGGATTTGTAAAGCATCTACAAGTAGGTAACGGCAAGCGCCAGCCCGCTGGGCGTCACACGCCGTGCAAAGCAGGCTTAGCTAATTGGCTTGCACCCGAACTTTCATATCGGAATAGGCTGTGTGGATCAATTGCAACAAAGCTACGGTATCCACCGGCTCCCCAGGCTTTAACTTCACATGCCGCATAAACTTGCCTTTGCCCTGCAGCAGCCCCTGCGGGTCTGGTAATAAAGCGCCGCGGAAAAACCCGACATTGACGTGGGCAGTGAACACATTGACTTCAGCAAAAGCGGCTGTGCCCACACAAACAGTCGGATGACCGTCATGCAGCAGCTCCTGCACATCAGGCCCACATTGGCGCAGCACGACAAACCAATGCCGGGCTATGTCACCAAGCAGCGCCGGCTTTGCCGCAAACCAGTCGTCGATGGCTGGTTGATGCGGCAGCGCATCCGGGAATAACATCAGGCGGCTGGGTTTTGCGTTGTGCGCTTCTGACATTGCTACATCTCCGGCTTAAAACAGCATCAACACACGGCCGCCAGCACTCTGATTATGCTTTGCCTGCCAGCACATAAGCCACAATCGCATTGGCGTGACCGTGGCCCAAACCATGTTCGGTTTTGAGCAATGCGACGATTTCCATATGCTTCATCGGCGATAAACCGGCCACCAGCGTCAGCCAATGACTGATCGGCTGGCCATATTTTTGTTCAATCGATGGAAAATACGACGCTGGTCCTTTTACTTTTTCGTTCATGATCAATTGCACTCCTGCTCCAGACTCATATCAATGTCAGCTGACAAACGATGATAGCGCCTTGCTCCACAACTCAAGGCGTAATTTTATAAATCACATTAACGGTTTTGGAGATTTCGATGGATTGCGGGATAAACACCTGCTGCACTCCAGCCGACCGGTCAGCCATCATAGCGCTGCTGACCATGCCACTCTCGCCGGCAGCAAAAGTAGCAAAAAACCGGTCAAAAGAGCCGTTGTCGTTAAAGGCAAAAACACTGTGGATTTTTACGCCCAGGCCTTCGGCCATTTGTTCGGCTTTTTTCTTCGCCTGAGCGGCCGCTGCACCAATCAGTGCAGTTTCGACTTCGTCACGCGTGCTGGTATCAAAGCTGGTACTGAGTTCATGCACATAATCTGTGGCGTACAGCTGCTGCATCAGCGCCGGATACTTGGTTAAATCGCTGATTTCGACCTCAAAACGCCGGTTCAGGTCATAACCCAAAATCTCCAGCTCATTGTAATTGTCATCACGCTTACGCTTTTCAGACTTATCCAGCTCAAATGCAGTGATTTGTTTGTCAGCAATACCACTAGCTTTTAACAGCGCCAACACTTTATTGGCGGACTGCGTCAGCTGTGCATTGGCCACTTCACTGCTTTGATGAAAGGTAGTAACCCGGAAACTCAGCTTGGCACTATCCGGTGCCACTTGTTTGCTGCTTTGACCTGTGACGGCGACAAAAGGGAAATCCGGTAAGGTCGAAGCGCTGCTAAAAAATGCGCACAGCGCCATGACTAACGCAAAATAAAATTTCATAAAATAAAGTCCTGTAAAAATCTGGCCAGTCTGGCCTTATGCACTGACAAGGCCCGGCTTACAAAGTTGCAACTCTGATTTTAAAAGCCATGAGCCGCGGAGAAAAAACAAAGCCGCCCAATGGCGGCCTTGCTCAAAGCATACAAAACATAGTAAAGACTTAACGCGAACCCTGCTTTCTGCCCACTTGCGGTTTTGCCGAAGGCTTTTTCCCACCGATAGGTGCTGTTGGTGCAGGTTTGGCGCGACGTGGCGCTTTTGGTTTCTCGGCATGTCCCAGCGCAATCACGGTTTCGCTGGCTTTGTTGGCGCGGCCTGTCACCACTTTCTTCGAAATACTCTTCAGCAAAGAGCCGCGGTTGCTGACTTCAAAGCCTGGTTTGACGATGCGGCTGATTTTGCTGCCGATGAGCTTTTGGATGCGCTCTAAGGTCAGCTCTTCTTCGCGGCTGACAAAAGAGATGGCGTTACCCGCAGCGCCGGCGCGGCCGGTGCGGCCAATGCGGTGAACATAATCTTCTGGCAAATACGGCAAATTAAAGTTGACCACATAATCCAGGCCCTGAATATCGAGGCCCCGCGCCGCCACTTCTGTGGCAATTAACACCTGCAGTTTGGCCGATTTAAAATCAGCGATAGCACGGCGGCGGGCGCCCTGACTTTTATCGCCGTGGCAAACCGCGGCATTAATGCTGCGTTGCTGCAATCCCGCCAGCAGCTTGTCAGCCTGCTCTTTGGTACTGGTGAACACCAGCACCTGGAACCAGTTTTGCTCTTCGAGCAGCTGTTCAAACAATTCGATTTTGCGGCTTTCTTCCACTTCATACACCACATGGTGCACAGTGTCGGCGGTGCTGTTGACCTTAGTTACTTTGATTTGCTGGTGGTTACGCAGGATTTTGTGCGACAACTCGTTCACCGCCGGTGACGTGGTGGCAGAAAACAACATGGTCTGGCGTTTGTTTGCCGTCAGTTGCAGTAATTTCAGCACGTCGGCGCTAAAACCCATATCGAGCATGCGGTCGGCTTCGTCCAGCACAACAAATTCGACGTCAGATAAAATTACATTGCCAAGCGTCAGATGCTCTAACAGGCGGCCTGGGGTACTGATCACGATATCGACGCCGGCATTGAGTTTGGCGGCCTGGCCACCCAGTTTGACACCGCCGTACAGCGCTGTGGCTTTAAATGGCAGATATTTGGCATAAGCCTGAATGTTGTCGGCGATTTGTTCGGCCAGCTCGCGCGTTGGCGTCAGAATTAACGTGCGCGGGCGTTTTTCTGCGGTGGCTTTTGGCGTATCAAGCATACGCTGCAGCACAGGCACGGCAAAAGCGGCGGTTTTGCCGGTGCCGGTCTGGGCTGTGACCTGTAAGTCTTTACCACGACGCGCCGGCACTATGGCCTGCGCCTGTACCGGCGTCATTTCGCTGTAACCACAGTCCACCAGGCCCCGATGTAAGTCGACAGCCAAATCTAAAGATGAAAATTGCATAAAAACCTCGGTGGAAAGCGACAGTCAAAAAAGAGCGGCGGAATATACAGCATTTTCGCCCCGACGCAGAGCATTGTTTGCATTTTGTCCAATTTGGCTGCGTTATTCAGCCGCGTCACGCGGTTGATGCTGGCAAGCCCGCGCCAGAATTTCGACATAAAAACCAGCCAGTTGCTGTTCCAGCGCCGCATCAATACGCTTGTTAATTTCCGAAGTGAAGATTTTTTCTGCAGCATCTTCAGTCGCGCCAAAGCGGCAATCAAAAGTCCAGTAATCCATGCCGGCCGGCAATTGTTTACGCCGTTCGCGGTTTAAGTATTTTTTGATTTCGTGTTTGACGGCGTCAGCTACACGGGCCGGTTGAATTTTTGGGTGCGTGAAGGAGAAATTTTTTTTCATCGGAGTTCCTACAGAGGGGCAATCAATAATAAAGGCGCAAAGCCTGAACCTCCTATTGTACACGCAAGGGCGTACCTTGGCCGCCTAAATCTGCGTTGGCCGGCATAAGCGCAGCATTTTGACTATCCAACCCGTATAGCCACAATCCCTGCTGTTGTTTCTGTGGTGTTTGGCTGAGATAGACTCCATCTGCCGTTTGCCGTCATCTCGCGTACAAACATCTTAAAGAGATTGAAAAAACATTAATCATCAGTCATACCTCCATAAATAAGGCGAATACTTCACTTTGCACCTAAAATGGGTCAGAGCTTATTTTTGTCTAGATTGCGGGATGTTGTTTGCAGCTTAGATTTTTACGACGAACCAGGCTTCAAAAGCTCCATTACATAAGCTGTCAAGGGATTTGGATGTGACGCAGAAGTACCACTTTATTTCAGGATTACCCCGCTCTGGTTCAACATTGTTGTCTGGCATTCTGCGGCAGAATCCAAAGTTTCATGCCTCGATCAGTAGTCCGGTGGCCGCGCTGGTTAATGGCGCGCTGGAGCAGATGGGCGCAAACAGCGAATCCTATACCTTCTTTGACGAACATAAACGCAAAGCCATTTCCAAAGCGCTAATTCAGGCTTATTACAGCGATACACCGCAGCCGGTCATTTTTGACACCAACCGCAACTGGACTGCACGGCTGCATCAGCTGGTGGAATTATTCGATGATTTTAAAGTGATCTGCTGTGTACGCAACCCGGCCTGGGTGATGGATAGTTTCGAAAAAATTTACCGGAAAAATCCTTTTGACTACAGCCGGATGTTCAATCCCGCCACCCGGCAAACCGTGTACAGCCGCTGCGAATCCTTAATCAACACCAACGGCGCTGTCGGCAGTGCCTGGACCGCATTAAAAGAAGCCTACTACGGTGAGTTTTCCGACCGTTTATTGCTGGTTGATTACGACCTGCTGACGCAAAAACCGGCCCGCACCATTGAACTGATTTATCAGTTTATAGGCGAGCCTTTGTTTGCCCATGATTTTGACCAGGTGGACTACAACGAAAGCGAGTTTGATCAACAGCTTGGGGTTAAAGGCCTGCACCAGGTCAGGAAAAAAGTAGAGTTTAAAGCCCGGCGCAGCATTTTGCCGCCCGACTTATTTGTGAAGTACCAGGACATGGATTTTTGGCAGGATGCTACCGGAACGGCCGCTCATATTATTGCCAGCAAAAAGACCTAACGACTGCTGTCTCACTGAAGGACATTAAACCATTATGGCTAACAAAATACTGCTAGGGCTGTCATCTCTGCTGATGCCGCTGGGACTGTATTGTGGTCCCGCCCAATCATCGGGTTACACACGTTCTTATCTCAGTGCCAATCTCAATAGTGCGGGAACGTTGGAAAAACCAACTGCCAGCAAAAAGATCGAGCGTGATGTTGCAGTCGCAAGCGCAGGTGAGCTGGACATTCTGTCAGCCACAGTGACACACGAATTAGTTGTTCTAGATGCGGCAGTCCCGGATAAACAACAATTTTACCGCGCGCTAAAACCCGGTGTGGATATTGTTGAAATCTCATCTTCTGCTGCGGGACTCAGCCAACTCAAAGCCATTTTAGCCAATTATAAAAACCTGGCGGCGGTGCATATTGTGTCGCACGCGCAAGCTGGCCAGTTGCAACTTGGCAACTCAGCTATCGCTGCAGAAACGCTAAAAACTGAAGTGGAAATGTTTGCCGCACTCAATGGCGCTGTGCGTCAAGGCGGTGATTTACTGTTGTACGGCTGCGATTTAGCAGCGAATGACGCGGGTGAAGAACTGCTGGATATTATCCAGCACAACACCCACCTGGATGTGGCGGCATCGGACGATTTAACCGGTAATCTGGCACAAGGCGCAGACTGGGATTTAGAAATCCAGCGCGGCCACATCAATTCTGAACTGGCGTTTTCGGCCAAAGCTCTGAAAGATTATTCGGCGGTGCTGGTGGCCTCAAATGGCACAAAAACATTTCAGAGTGGTTGGGTTGATAACAACATTAGTCTGACATCAACCGATTTTGTCGTGAAAGGTTTTGATAGTGGTGGTAGCCCCATCACCAATCTCAGTATTTATGCAGCACCACCTTTTGCGGCCTATCTGCAAAACGGATACGACAATTCGGTAACAGGTACTTACTTCCATGTTGCCGCCGACGGGACTAACACAGGTTCTTTTGAATTAACTGGTCTGGTGGCAGGTGAATATCTGACAGGCGAATTCACGAATGTACGCATCGTGGGCATCAAACCCGACAACAGCACTATTACCTCCAGCACCATCAATGGGACTGGCGCTGCCAATGAAACTTTTAGCTTTGGTGCCGGGCAGTTAACTAATTTTTCCGGTGTAAAGATCAAAGCCTTCAAGCTGATTTTTGATATCTCAGGTAGTTTTAACACCAAACCGTATCTTGAATTCCGCAACTTTACGATCACTGGTGCGCTGGCACCAGTACCTATTGTGTCGGATTCCCGCATCAGTATTTCCGGAGCTTCCGGAACCGGTGGCGCCTACAAAATTGGCGATACCGTGACTGCAACCTGGAATAATACAGCCGGTGGGGACAATAACTCCGGGATCACCGGGGCAACAGTTGATTTCTCCCAATTTGGCGGTGGCTCGGCAGTTGTCGCCACTAACAGCAGTAATACCTGGACGGCAACATACACCATCACCGCCGGAGCTATCGATACCACCAGCCGCAATGTCAGTGTAACGGCAACAAATTCCGCCGGCAGCACCACAGTTGCAGATACGACCAATGCGACGGTCGACAGTATTGCGCCGACCGTGACAGACGGTCAGATCAATATCAGCGGTGCGACTGGTCTGTCTGGGGCCTACAAGATTGGCGACACTGTGACGGCGACCTGGAACAATACCGCAGGCGGCGATAACAATTCCGATACCATCAGTGCAGTCACTGTAAACTTCACCGACTTCGGTGGCGGTGCAGCCGTAGCTGCGACCAACAGTAGTGGTACCTGGACAGCCTCTTATACCATTGTCTCGGGTGCCATCGACGCCACAAACCGCAACGTGACGGTCAGTGCGACCGACAATGCTGGCAACACAACCAGCACTGCGGACTCCAGCAATGCGACTGTGGACAATAATGCTCCAGGCGTCAGCAGCATCTTAGTCAGCGGCTCGCCAGCCGCCAGCGACACCAGTATGGCGTTTACGGTCACCTTCGATGAAGCAGTCGGCAATCTCTCGACCGACGATTTCACTTTAGCCGGAACGGGCAGTGCGACCGGGAGTATTGCCAGTGTATCTGGCTCATCCGGCTCCAGTGTTGATGTGAATATCGCCAGTATCAGCGGCAATGGCACCATCAAAGTAAATCTCAATGGCTCAACCAATGTGACGGATGATGCCGGTAACAGCATTCCGTCTTATAACATCGGAGCAACTCATACAGTAGCAGTACCAACGGCGCCGGACGCGCCGACTATCGGCACCGCAACCGCAGGCAATGCGCAGGCTTCAGTCACCTTTACTGCCCCTGGCAATAACGGCGGCTCAGCTATTACCACTTACACGGCAACAGCAAGCCCTGGCGGTGCAACCGGCAATTGTGCCGGGCCAACCGCTTGTACTATTACTGTGGGTTCTTTGACCAATGGCACCGCCTATACCTTCAGTGTGACGGCGGCCAATGCGATAGGCACAGGTTCTGCATCCGGCGCTTCTAATTCGGTCACGCCCAAGGCTGATCAGGCCATTACCTTTGCGCAACCCAGCAGCTATAACTTTGGCGCGACGCCAACACTGACCGCAACGTCAGACTCAGGCCTTACCGTCAGTTTCAGCTCGTCAACAACAGGCGTTTGTACTATCACCTCTGGTGGCGCCCTGAGCTTCGTCACGGCCGGAACTTGTACTATTGATGCAGACCAGGCCGGTGATGCGGCAACCAATGCGGCGACGACTATAACGCGTAGTTTTAGCGTCAATGCAATAGTGCCGGATACGCCGGTTATTGGCAGTGCAACGGCTGGCGACCAGCAGGCAACGGTCACATTTACTGCATCAGCCAGCAATGGCGGGGCCAATATCAGCGGCTACACAGTGACCGCCAACCCCGGTGGTGCAACCGGAACCGGAGCGGGCTCCCCTATTACAGTCACAGGCCTGACTAATGGTGTTTCCTACACCTTTACCGTGACCGCAGCCAACACCGCCGGTACCAGCGGCGCATCCACCGCATCCAATGCAGTGACACCGGCAGCTCCACAAACTATTACTTTTGCCAATCCCGGGTCACAGAACTTTGGCACTTCACCGGATTTACGGGTCGTCAATGGTGGCGCCTCAGCAACATCGGGGCTTGATGTAACCTTTACATCCTCGACCACCGGCGTCTGTACCGTCACCAGCCAAGGGGTGCTGACCTTTATCACAGTCGGGACTTGTACCATCAATGCCGATCAGGCCGGCGACAGCAGTTATCTGGCGGCGACTCAAATCAGCCGTAGCTTCACGGTCAATGCCATAGTTGCTGGCGCTCCGACCGGTGTTGTCGCCACTGCCGGCGATACACAGGCGAGTGTGGCTTTTGTCGCACCAACCAATACCGGCGGCACTACTATTACCGGTTATACCGTCACTGTGAGTCCGGCAGACGTCGCGCCGGTCAATGGTGCCGGGTCGCCAATCGTCATCACGGGCTTAACCAATGGTCAGCCGTATACCTTTAGCGTGACTGCGGATAACTCCGCAGGAACTGGCCCGGCATCGAGTTCATCTAATTCAGTTACACCAGCTGCCGCCCAGACCATTACCTTTGCTAATCCTGGTGCGCAAAACTTCGGCACTACACCGACGTTAACGGCAACCACGGATGCCACAGGCCTGACCGTGACCTTTACCTCGTCGACCACTTCAGTCTGTACCGTCACTTCGGGTGGGGCTCTGACTTTTGTCACTGCAGGCACTTGTACCATCAATGCCGACCAGGCGGGCAATGCCAGCTATTTAGCTGCGACTCAGGTCAGCCGCAGCTTCGCCGTCAATGCGGTGATCCCTGGCGCGCCGGCTATTGGTACTGCAACGGCCGGAAATGCCTCAGCAACGGTCAGCTTCACTGCACCAGCCAGCAGCGGTGGCGCGGCTATTACCGCATACACCGTGACCGCAAGCCCTGGTGGCGCAACTGCGACAGGGAGCGCTTCACCATTGACAGTCAACGGACTCACCAATGGGACTGCTTATACCTTCACAGTGACGGCGACCAACTCGGCCGGTACCAGTACTGCGTCAGCAGCATCAAATGCTGTCACGCCCGAAGTGCCAAACTCAGCACCGACCATCGGCGGCTCACCAGAGACCACAGTCATCGAGGGCTCAGGCTATAGCTTTGTGCCAAGCGCCAATGATGTCGATGGCGACACGCTGACCTTTAGTATCAGCAACAAACCGGCCTGGGCCAGCTTCTCAACCAGTACAGGGGCTTTATCCGGCACACCAGGCGCAACGGACATTGGCACGACCAACGGTATCGTCATTAGTGTCAGTGACGGCGTGGTCAGTGCCAGTCTGTCTGCGTTTAATTTGACAGTCCTGCAAGCGAATCAGCTGCCAGTCATCAGTGGCACACCGGCAAGCACAGTGGATACAGACGCCCTCTACAGCTTTACGCCTCTGGCAAGTGATGCGGATACTGCAGATACCCTAAGCTTTAGCATCAGCAATAAACCGGCCTGGGCCAGCTTCAACACTGCCACAGGCCAGCTAAGCGGTACACCGGCAACAACTGACATTGGCGTGACCTCTGGCATCGTCATCAGCGTGACCGATGGCAAAGCGAGTGCCAGTCTGCCGGCGTTTAATCTGACGGTGAAAGCCAAAAATGTCGCACCTGTCGCTTCTGACAGCGCAGCGACGCTGGAAGAAGACACAACATTGACGCTGACGCTGACTGCACAGGATGCTAATCAGGACCCGTTGACTTATGAAATCGTGTCGCAACCGGCGCACGGCAGTGTGACGTTGCAAGGCGCAACACTGACCTACACACCGGCAGAAAACTTCAACGGCACCGATAAAATCGGCTTTGTGGCAAAAGATGCCGCCTTAAGTTCAAACCCGGCGACCATCAGCCTGACCGTGACAGCAGTCAACGATAACCCAGTGGTTGTTGCTGACAGCTTTAACCTGCAACGCACGGCCAATAACCAATACCAACTGGCAGTGTTAGCCAATGACACCGACCTAGACGGTGACACCTTAAGTATCGACGGTGCCTCAAGCTCAGTCGGTACTGTCAGCTTTAATGCCCAAGGCGTAACTCTGACTGTGCCAGAACTGTACTCGGGCCCTGTCAGCCTGCGCTACACAGCAACAGACGGCAAAGGTGGTCGTGGTACTGCCGATGTCAGCCTGACCATCGTCGGCGGCGATGCCAACAATCTGCCGGTCATTACAGTGCCGGCCGATATCAGCATCAATGCAACAGCGCTGTATACCCGCGTTCAGCTTGGTACAGCCACTGCGGTTGACCGCAACGGCCGGCGTTTGCGGGTGTCCCTGGTCAACGGCAGTCTGTTCTTTGCCCCGGGCGAGCATATCGTTTACTGGCAAGCAACGGATGCCGATGGCAATACCGCTACCAAAGCGCAAAAAGTGCGGGTCAATCCATTGGTGTCGCTGAGCAAAGATCAGCTGGTGACCGAAGGCAATGAAGTCGAAATCCAGCTGATTTTAAACGGCCCGGCGCCGGTTTATCCGGTGACAGTGCCTTATAACGTCAGCGGCAGCGCTGGTGGCAACGATCACACGCTGATATCAGGTGTGGCGGAAATCAGTGCCGGACTGTCCACAACCATTCGCTTTAATGTGCTGGAAGACGGCGTGGCGGATGCGTCTGAAGACATCGTGATAACGCTGGACAGCAGTGTCAACCGTGGCAGTAAGCGCAGCACCCGGATCGTGCTGAGTGAAACCAATGTCGCCCCTGTGGTGTCACTCAATGTGCAGCAAAAAGCCGAAAACCGTCTGACTGTCAGTGCCGCCGACGGCGTGGTGACTGTGACTGCGACTGTGACCGACAGCAATCCGCAAGACCAGCTGAGCGGTATCTGGAATGGCGGAACCCTGCAAAATACCAGCGCAGACTCAAGCCAATTCAGTTTTGACCCGGCCCAACAAAGTCCGGGGCTGTATCAAATCAGCTATACGGCAACGGACACCGGTACACCAAACCTGTCGGCGACCTCACAGGTCTTTGTCGTGGTCCGGCCTGCCCTGCCGGCACTCGGCACCACCGACAGCGACGGTGATTTAATTCCGGATAATCAGGAAGGTTTTGCCGACTCAGACAGTGATGGTATTCCGGATTATCAGGATGCCATCAACGAATGTAACGTGATGCCAACCGAGTTACTGGGGCAAACTCAGTTTGTCGCCGAAGGGGATCCAGGTGTCTGTTTACGGCTTGGCACTGTCGCGGCATCCACCGATGCAGGTGGCTTGCAGATTGCGAAAGATGCGGTAGAAACCGATAAAGCTGCCGTCAATATCGGCGGGATCTACGACTTCATCGCCTATGGCTTACCGGAACAAGGCAAGAGCTATAGTCTGGTGATCCCACAGCGCCTGCCAGTGCCTGCCAATGCGGTCTATCGCAAGTACAATGACCTGACGCGCTGGGTCGATTTTGTCAGCAATGAACGCAACTCAGTGTCCAGCGCGGCCGGTGAGCGTGGCTTCTGTCCGCCGCCAGGTGGCACAGAATGGAGCGCCGGCTTAACTGAAGGCCATTGGTGTGTGCAGGTCCGGGTTGAAGACGGTGGCCCGAACGATGCTGACGGTATTGCCAACAGTGCGATTGTCGACCCGGGTGGTGTCGCGGTAGCACTGAACGGGAATAAATTACCGGTGGCGGTTAAAGATCAGGCATCGGTCAGAAAAGACAGCAGTATCGATGTCAACGTTCTGGTGAATGATACTGATGCGGACGGCGATAAGTTGACAGTATCTCAGGCCACCAGCAGCTTTGGCACTGTCACCATCCTGGCCGACCAGAAATTAAGCTACAAACCGAACGCTGATTTCGTCGGCATTGATACCGTGATTTACAGTATTACCGACGGCAAAGGCGGCACGGCGAGCAGCGAACTGATAGTCACAGTGTTCAGCAATACTGCGCCAATAGCGGTGCAGGACAGCGCTGCTACTGACGACAGAAGCCCAATCCTCATCGATGTGTTGAAAAACGACACCGATGCCGATGGCGATGCGCTGAAAGTCAGTGCTGCCAGTGCACAGCAAGGGACAGTCACTATCGAAGCCGATCAACGCCTGCGCTACACCCCCAAAGCTGGCTTTAGTGGTGTCGACACCATCAGCTATACAGTCAGGGACAACACCGGCGATACCGCAACATCTGCCGTGACGGTAACAGTGACGGCGTATCAGAGCGTAGTGGTCGATAACAAGTCCAGCGGCGGTAGCATGACAGGCTGGATGCTGCTGGCGCTCGGCGCAGTGCTGCTGACGCGCCGGCGTTCAGCCGTTGCCGCCACAGCGCTGCTGTTATTGTCGTACAGCGCAGCCAGTCATAGCGCTGACAGCAACAGTGCGGCCAACAACAGTACAAACTGGTACCTGCAAGCGTTCGCCGGATTTAGCAGTACCGACGCAAAACAGCACCAGTTGGCAGCGCAGTTACCGAGTGGCAGCATTAGCGCTTTTGATGACAGCGACCAGGCTTTTGGCCTGAGCCTCGGTTATCAGCTCAATAGCTATGCGGCGCTGGAACTGGGATATCAGGATTCCGGCGAAGCCAGCAGCCAAATCCGCGCTGACAGCCTGACACCGCAGCAATATCACGCACTGGTGAAGACCGTGAGCCCGGTCTTAACCGAAGGCTGGACTGTCGCGGCGCGTTTTATGCCGTGGCAACACGACCAGTGGAGCCTGGACGTACCGGTTGGCATCATCAACTGGGAGCATGAAGTCAGCAGCACTATGGGCAGTACCAGCTTAACCTCGAAACAGGATGGCACCGACTGGTTTGCCGGCATGCAGCTGAACTATCGCCTGAGCACCAACTGGCAAGCGGGCCTTGGGTATCAGCAACAATGGCTGGATGCGAATAACATCAGCAGCTGGTTAATGAGTGCGCGATACGATTTTTAATCGGTAATCATTTGAAAAAACAAAGGGCGGTGTAAACCGCCCTTTTTTTCTGCCGGAACATACTCAGTGATTGGCCGACGTTAGTGGAGATTAGCGGAGGAAGTACTACTCTGGCGCCGGGCTCTGTGGCGAAGCCGGCGACTGTGCCACTGCTAACGGCCGGGTGATGGCACCGTGCAGATACCAGTTGTTAAACACCAGTTCTATTTGCTGCAGTGGCAGCATGCCAAAATGATAATCGCGATATTGCTGGCACAGCGCCAGCACGGCTTGCGGCTGCTGCAGCGGCTGGGTGAAGCGACATAACGTCAGATGCGCGCTTTGCTGACGGTAACGGCTGTCGATGCTCTGCCGCAGGCCACTTTCGGCAAAAGCCAAACGTAGTTTATCGCGCAAGCGGCTGAGCCCCTCGCCTTGGGCAAAACCCTGCAGCAAAATACAGGACGCGGATGCGGTAACACCGCGCAGTTCAATGTGGATTGGCGCTACTTTTTGCTGCCGGATCTCCTGGTGAAGCTCCGCCAGCACCTGCTGAAACACCTGAATATAAGCCGCTGCGTCTATCTGCTGCAGGGTAAAACCGCTGATACAGGAAATGATCGACAGCACCGTCAGATGCAGCTCTGCGGCCGGCTGCAGATATTGGTCAGGCTCTAACACCGCCAGTTGCTGCTGGAAGTGCTGCACTTCCAGACAAGCCGCCGGACTGTTTTTTTGCAAAAACGCCAGCGCCGTGACACCGCGCCGATCGTCGGCCGGGTCGTTCGTTAAAGCGTCGGTTTCCAGTTGTTGCGTCGATAAGGCGGCACAGAATTGTTGCCACAACTGCTGATAAATGTCGGCTGGCATAGGTTCAGGAGTTTGTCCGGAGAAAATCCGAGCTTAACAGATTAAGTAGCGCATTTCGGCAGATTATTGCGCTGCTGATGCGGGTTTAAACGCGTCACTGTGATGATGGCTTATCCGCCCGCGGCACTCAGCAGCTGCATCAGCCGGTCCAGATTCTGCTCATTGGCAGGCTCCACAATATGTCGTACCGCCTGCGCAATATCAGCATCATCAAACACCTGCTGCCAGCGCAGCACAGTGTCTGCTTCCAGCGGTGTCAGTTCGACTGTTAGGGTGAAAAACGGCGCGCAGTCATGGCGAATAACGATTTTGCGGTTGGCTTCAAGTTCAGCAAAAAAACTCTGATTCGGATACTGCTGGCCATCGGGCCCCTGCATGACAAAATGCCAGCGCCCGCCGGCGGTAAATTCAAACAGCTCAAAGTGGTTAATGAAACCGGCCGGCCCCCACCAGGTGGCCAGTTGTTCCGCACGGGCAAAAGCGCTGTATATCGCCGACGCCGGAAATGGCAACCTGCGGCTGGTAGTGAAAGTGTTGGCTTCATTAGTGTTGGTTTTAGGCATGGTCAGGCTCCGTGATGATGGTTCAGGCCTTAGCTTAAAAATTCAGGCTAGCGCTGCTGGTTTGGCGCTAAGTTTCGGCCACTGTTGCCAGCTACCGACCGCAAACAACGCGCCCATCAACAGGCAAATACCGGAGCTGACCAGCCAGAACAACAGGCTATTCTCAGGAAACAGCGGCATCAACCAGGCAAAGGCCAGACCCCGCAGCAACAAGATACTGCTAATGAGCACTAACGCCAACCGCGTCAGCGCTAAGCGCCGCATCACACCGGCAGCAGACAGCGCATAACAAGCCCACAGCAACAAGATGAAGGTGATAGCACCAGTCACAACGATTGGATACCAGTGCCCCTGTTCAGCCAGCTGCGCCATCTGCTCACCAGCACCCAAAAACCGGTACCAAGCCGCACCAAACAGCATACAACCGGCGTGTGCTAAAGCCGCGAGGCCACAGCAAAAGGCTGCCGCGAGCAGGTATTTATTCGGCTTGGTTTGCATGGAGCTTTCCTTTTCCATTCTACCGTTGTGGCTAAGCACCGAACGGTGTTTTGATTGATGCTGTTGGTCAGGGCGCTATGCGCAGGATAGCGCACTGATTCAACCTGCTCAGGCAGCCCGCTCAGGAAAGAGCATAAACCACTTTAAACCGCTCACAGGCAACCGGCATTGTGGGGCCGGCGACCCGGCCGATGCGGGCGCACTCTCTGGCGTAATACGCCGTGTGCACCTCACGCCAGTACTGCAGCGAACCATCCCCTTCGCCTTCGGCGGCGGCAAATTCCGCTGTGACCTCGCCAAATGGCGTGATATCCACCTGCGTGGTTTCAATCACACAGACCGGCTGACCATCCCAGGTGGTGACCACACTGAGGTCGCCCGGTTTTGGCACCGCTTGATTGGCCGCCTCAAACGACCAGACCAGTCCGGCCGTGGCACGCTTGATGCCGCGCACCACCAAATCAGCTAAATGATTGGCACTCGGCTCGTTGTCATCAAACACGCAGACCTCAAAAAAACGTGCGTCGACATCATCGGTCCTAGTCGCCTTAAATGCGTCCCAGAACTGTTGTACTATCGGGTCCATTGGTGATGGCATGGTTGTGACCTCGGGTAAAGTTGTGTTCAGACTGTATGCGACTTCCGACACACGCAGAATGCATAAATCACACTGCCAATGGCTATGCCGTTTATCAAGCCAATCGCCGAGCGCACCACAACATACGACAAGCCGGCAGCATCGTGCAGCAAATTCGCCGTCAGCACAAAAAACAAAACACATAAGGTGTAGATGAGAAACGCCAGTTTTAAGTGAGCTGATTCAACCACTTGCTGGTTTTTTGTTTTCAGTTTTGCATACCATAAAATAAGCCCCGCCAGACCCAACAGACCACTGCCATATTGATTCAGCTTATACAGCGGCAAGCTAAACAACTCGGTGTGCCAAAACTTACTGTTTTGCACAAAAAGCCATAACTGTGACTGGTGGCATCCCACAGCACATGGCTATAAGCACCAAGCAGTATGCCGAGGATCACGAGCAGGGCCTCGCGAATATTCCACGATACTTGGGTGCGAGGCAGCGCCAGCAAATTCAAAATAGGTTTTTCCAGCCACCGATACCACAGGGCAAGCATCAACAACGCCGGCAATAAACAATAAATCCAAACACCAGAGATTGAATGCCCTGGCGCATGCACCGGCGTCATAAACAACAAATAGGGAAAATCCGGCGACATACTGCCAATCACCACAGGCATCACCGGGATTTTTCTGCGGGTCAGATAATGTACTGGGTAAGCCGCTATGGCGTGTGAGAGGGTAAATGGCATGGTTGTTTGCTTATTTCCGCATAAAGGACAATGATATTTAGGCAAAAATTAGAAGCGAAATGATAGAGCCTAAGTGTCGCAGCCCCAGCGAGCTTGCGAGCGATCTAATGCGTTTGTTAGCCGCAGGCTACTCGATTTTATAAATTTCCACACTGCCTACTTTTTTACCTTCCGCGCTACCACCGTGATGGTGATAAGGACGACGAAAAAAGAACTCTACATTTGTGTTCTTTGTGATAAACGCGTATTCAATTTTTGCACGTTTAAAAGTGGAAATGGCTGTCTGGATTGCAGCTTCATATGTGTCAAATACTTGGTCATCTTTTTGCAAGTTGCCACTTTGCCGAAACACCCGCAAAAGATACTTTCCACCTCTTTGTAGTGTTGATGTTGCTATTAGTTGGTCGAGGTAAACAACACTATCGTCATTTGGATCGTCGAGCTGTCGTTCTCTTTTTGAAATAGTTACCCATGTAATTATTCCCATAATTACCGCTAGAATAAGCCCGACAATTGTATTGGTTTGTTCATCCATGCTTCGCCTGCCGCCCACAACTTCATCAAAGGGATGCTCCTCGCTATTAAACGTGGGGCATCCTCGATTTTTCTTTAGATAACCTCACGCTACCGTAAAAATCTTAGGCTCTCAAGCGCTTGTACCTGATATTGATTGAACTGCTGATTCAAAGTGGGGAACAAAACACAGAGTTCGTTGGTTACTTCTCATTTACGCAGTTATAAAAAACTGCCGCGACAGGATTGATTGGCTAATTTGTGGCTCCTTACGGCAGCGGTGAACGTATTCCACAGTTTGCCGTGAGCCCATGTACGGCGACGCTTCGCTCGCGCGTACCTACACGACTTCCACACACCCCAACCCCGCTGCTTTTATAACCAATTCATCTTAAAAACCCAAAGCTGTGCGCAAAATAAACTCAATAAAGGATATTGTATACAATATCCTTTATGCTAAGTTAAATCAGCCTGCGCAGGTCACACAAAGATAACGATACATAACAAAACAGGAACATCAGCAATGAAACTTCAACCTCTGGCACTGTCGCTTTTGCTCGGCAGTGGTCTGGTTATGGCGCAGGATGTGAATTTGTCGCATCCGGGGCAGCTGGATCAGGATTTACAGCAACAGCATCTGCAGCAACGTTTGGCACAACAACAAACCTCGCCTGCGACTACCAAAACCCCCGGCACTTTGCTGGCGCCGCAACAGCCACGGCTGATGTCGCCGGCAGAATTTGAGAAAACCCAGGCGCAGATTTATGCGCAGCAGCATGGCGTGACCTTGTCGGCGAAATGGCAAACCGCGGCGCAGCAGGCGTTTTTAACCGCAGACCAGACTGCCGCAAAACCTTCCGTGGACAGCCAAACCAGCAACGTTTTGACCCAGGACGAACCCACTCTGCAAGCCGCTGGCTGCAGCAGTCCGGCTGATTTGCTGCCGCTGCAGGACCAGGCACTGATCGACGCCATCAGCAACAGCAGCCTGACCAGCTGTTTGTATCAGCTGTACAACGTGGCTTATGTCGGCACTGCGCATTTCAGCGACCAGAAAATTTTGACCGTCGCCAGCGCTATCAACAGCAAACTGGCCGGTTTTGATGGTTCAGACGCCTCAGGTGCTGCCGTGCTGGAAAAGCTGGTGACTTATTTACGGGCCATGCACTGGGCGCAATCCGGCACTGGCCGGGTGTTCCAGAGCGCCTACAAAACTCAGTTAGAACAGGCGCTGCGCCAATATGTCAACGGCGCGCATTTTGTGCAGTTTGACGGTATGACGTCGCGTAACTTTATGCTGCGCTACGAAATGCTGATTTTAATCAACAGCTCAGGCACTGAAACGTTGCAGTTTTTACCGCGTATCAGCGAAGCCATCAGCGGTTATGCCAGCAGTGTCAACCGCGCCAATAACTGGGGCATCGCCTATGAAGAAAACGGCATGACCCAGCTGCTGACGCATTATTTTAATGCGGTGAATCAGGGCAGCACTGAGCTGCAAACTTTATTGGCGCAGCAGCCGCAAATCGTCACCCGGCTGCGTGATTTTGTGCTGACGGACGGCCAGTGGCTGCTCGGTCATACCCGGGAATATCAACTGAATGATGCGGTGTCTGAACTCGGCCGGCTGCTGAAACTCGGTGGCACTGTGGCTGCGACGGTACGTCCGGCGCTGCAGCAGATTCTGAGTACTTACAGCTATGGCGGCACCGGCTCGCAGGCCTGGGTTAATGCGCAGGGCATGGTCAAAGCCTACGACAGCGCCAACTGCGCTTTGTACGGCAACGCCTGTGCTTTTAATCTGGAAGACACTGTACTTTCCGGCAAACATCAGTGTAGCGACACGTTAAAATTGCGTTATCAGGGCAGTATCAGCGCGGCGAATTTAAGCCAGATCTGTAGCAAACTCGGGGCGGAAGAACAGCTGTTCCATCAGACTTTTGGTACCCAAAGCGACAAGCCGGTAGCAAATGACCAGAACGAAGATCTGGAAATGGTGATCTTTAAATCCTCCACCGACTATCAGAACTACGCTGGTCAATTCTTTGATATTAATACCAATAATGGCGGTATGTACCTCGAAGGCACCCCATCCGACCCGGACAATCAGGCGCGTTTTATCGCCTATCAGGCCACCTGGCTGCAGCCGGCTTTTGTGGTGTGGAACTTAGAGCACGAATATATCCACTACCTCGACGCCCGTTTTAATCAGTGGGGCAGCTTCAGCGACCAGCCGGAAAACTCAGTCTGGTGGGGTGAAGGCCTGGCCGAATATCTGTCGCAGCCACCGACCAACGCCAATGCGCTGGCCGCAGCACCACAAAAAACTTACCAGCTCAGCCAGCTGTTCCAGACCACTTACGCCAACAGCAACACCAGCCGCACTTATCACTGGGGTTATCTGGCCGTGCGTTACATGTTTGAACGTCAGCGCGCTGAAATCAACGACCCGCTGCTGCCGTCGTTACGGGCCGCTAAATATGTGATTTCCACCGCACCTTGCACTTTGCCATGGGGCTGGCAGGAAAAACCAATTGCGATTGCTAACAACTGGAGCTGGCTCTATGACGACAGCGCCTGGGGCTCGGGCTACTGGGTCTGGACCTGTGGTCAGCAAAAAACCGCTGAACCTGAATTACCACCGCACACGCCTTATCAGGACATCCTGACCCGTTGGGGCACCAGCTTTGACGCGGGTTTCAATCAATGGCTGGATTGTCTGGTGGCAGGCCAGGGTAACTGCAGCCAATTCCGCCCGGCGGATTTAGATAAAAACGGCGCCATCGACAGCCGCGACATCGACCTGTTTAACCAGCGCCTGCGGACCAAAACCAACTTAACCATGGACTTAGATTTTAACGGCGACAAAAAAATCGACCAGCGTGATGTCACGGCCATGAGCAAACTCTGTGACCGCGCCCGCTGTGCTATTGCCGGTTAAAACAAATAATTAAAGAGAAGTAATATCATGAATAAAATCAAAAATTTATTAAATGGCCTGTTACTGGCTGCCAGCGCTTGTTGCCTGTGCAGCACGGCACAGGCCGGTGTGATCCAGATTGAAACCAATAAAAGCAGCTATCAAAGCGGCGAACTGATCACCGCCACGCTCAAAGCCAGTGCGTTCAGCGACGTGCTGACCGGCTTCTTCCTGGCGCTGCAGTATCAGCCGGGGCAGTTGTCGCTGCAAAACTTCAGCTTTGGCGGCGGCTTTGATGATGGTTTGGGGTCTTATCAGTTCTCGGACCACAGCTCAGGCCGGCTGGCGCTGGAAGAATATGCCGACTGGGCTGCTGCACTGGCAACTTTAGCTGCCCAGCAAAACGGCAGTTTTATTCTGGCGACTATTCAGTTTAAAGCCAGCGGCACTGGTTTATTCAGCCTGAATCTGGACCCGGCGTATCTGGGGTTCCTGACCGCCGGTGGCGAGCTGGAAGGCGCCGACTGGATTGGCAGCAGTTTCAGCGTGACTGACAACGCCACAGTGCCGGCACCGGCACCGTTGTTGCTGATGTGTGGGGCTTTGTTATTGCTGGTGCGGCCACGTCGCACAACTGCACAATAACCTGACTACAGACTGCAACGGGCCGGCGCCTGTTGCAGTCTGCCTCTCAGACGTCAATGCGCTCATGTATCCGACAAGTTAAACCGACTGGCCCAAACTCTGTGCCGACCATTCCCGGCGTTTGTCGTCGTCCGGATTGTTTTTACTCAGCTCATTTTCACGCACCAGCTGTTGCAGTTGTTTTTCCAATGCGGTGATTTGCTGGTCGATTTGCCGGATGGCGCTGCCCAAGTTCTGGTCATTGCCACCTTTATTCATCTGATCCGCCAGCTCTTTGCGTTTTAACTCCAGCTCAGCAATTTTCTCCTTCAGCCGGTCCATTTCTTTTTTATTGATCCCCAACCGGTTGGCCAGCAACTGTTCCATCAAACCATCAAGAAATTTTTGCGCTTGTTCGCTGTTGGGATCATTTTTGGCGTCGTCGCCTGCGCCTTTGCTGCCGGCACCATTAGTCTGGCTGCTGCCGCCCACAGTTTGGCTACCCTGCCCCGGCACCGCGACACCGGTTTCGGCCTGCTCTGCTTCAGCCGGCGCACTGCGTAGTTGCTGTTGCACCGCTTGTGATTGTTGCATCGCGGCGGCAAATTCACCGGCAAGGTCATTGCCATTTTCTGCCCCGTCGCCGGCAGATTGTTGCAGTGCGTTGAGATTGCCGGAAACCCCGGTGGTGGATGGCCACAGCGTGGCTGCGGCCTGGAGTTGCAGTGACATGATGACCCGCCTCAGGTAAAAGTGCCTGAGGCGGAATTTGCAAAAGCCGTACCGAAAAACTGTTAGTTACGTAACCGGCCCAGCTGGCCGTTGATATCGTCGGTGATATTGCCGATTTGCCGGCTGATCTGCAGATTTTCGCCAGACAGCTGCTCCAGTTGCCGGGTCGCGTCGTCAATCGCCGTGATATTACGGTTAATCTCTTCGCTGACCTGATTTTGTTGTTCCGCGGCCGCTGCGACCTGAAAGGCGTTGTCGGCAATGGCCGAAATGCCGCTGGTCGCTGCCGACAGTTGGCTGTAGGAAGTTTCAGCTTCCTGCAGCGTGGTGCTGACTTTATTGGTATTGGCGGTGATTTGGCTGACGGTGCCGGCCACTTGTTGCTGCAAATCATGAATGAGTTTTTTGATCTCATCGGTCGAGCTGTGGGTGCGCGCCGCCAAAGAGCGCACTTCGTCGGCCACCACAGCAAAACCACGGCCCTGCTCGCCAGCCCGCGCCGCTTCGATGGCGGCATTGAGCGCCAGCAAATTGGTTTGTTCGGCGATGGCCTGGATCACTTCGATAATGCCATTGATTTGCTGGCTGCTCTGCGACACCGACTGCACCGCCTGGCGGGTTTGTTCAAACTCGCCAGCAACGGCTTCAAAGGCGGACACCGTAGTACGGAACAGCTGATTGGCCTGCTGCAGCGCCTGCAGGCTGGACTGTGCGCCTTCGGCGGTGCGGCTTGCCAGATTCGCCACTTCATGCGCAGTAGCCGTCATTTCATGCATGGCGGAAGCCACACTTTGCACTTCAGCAGCCTGTAAATGGGTGGCGTTATTGGTCTGGTCGCCGATATTCACCAGCTGCGCCGATTGCGCCTGCAGCGCCACCGAAGATTGTTTCAGCGCGCTAATCATCTGCCGCAGTTTGGCGGTAAAAGCATTAAAACCTTCCGCCATCAGCCGCAGCTCCAGTGCTTTGTCGCTTTGCAGTTGCCGGGTTAAATCACCTTCGGCACCCGCCAGCTCCTGCATCAGCTGGCCCATCTGCATCACGGGTGCAACCGCGCGTTTTAACCAGAGCGCGATGACCAGCACACCGGCAAATAACAGCGCCAGGCCTAACATCAGCATGCGGCCGGAAGTGACATCGGCGGCGTCATTGAGCTGCTGCTCCAGCTGCCGGGCGGCCGCCAGCGCGACAGAGCGCGGCACCGCTACTACTACTTGCCAGTCAGCACTGGCCGCGTCGACCCGTAACGGCCGGCTTACCACTAAATCATCCTGATACACCGCCAGCTCGCCTTTATGCTGCTGCAAATGTTGATGCAGGCCTTTGTCTAAATCAGGCAAGGCTTTGCCGAGATCTTTGGCCAGCACGTTACTGGCCAGCACCAGGCCATATTTACTCAGCAGATACAGTTTGACCTGACCGCCATACAGCTGCGCCGCCTGTCGCTCCACCAGTTCCTGCAACACCGGCAGATTCATATCCACTCCGGCCACACCACGGAAAGTACCGCCGGTCACCACCGGATACACCAGCGAGGTTAACAGCACCGAATTGCCCGGCGCTATCTCCCATAAATAAGGTTCCATCAGGCAAGGTTTCAGGCTGTCGCGGCTACACAGATACCATTCTGCTTCACGCACGCCGTATTGATTGCGGGTTTCGATATATTTGACCGCCGGGTCCGGCACCTGGACAAACTTCACATTCTGGCCGTCGCGCACCCAATAAATTTCCATAGTGCCTTGTTTTGAGCTGTGCACCACAGAGCCATCATATTGGCTGTCTAGCTGGTCATAACCATTGGCTTCAAACTGGGCATAGAGTGCGCTGATGGCCTCGTTGCTGCGCAGCAAAGCACCGGCCTGCTGCTGCACCCGCTCGCGGCTGTAAGGTGTGTCACCGCTGCCATGCGCGGTACTGCTGAGCAAAGCTGACAGCGAGCGGGCCAAATCAAAATTGCGGTTAATCAGCGCCGAGGTTTCTTCAGCAATACCACCGGCGGCATCGTTCAGCGTCGCTTCGGCCTGTTGCTGTAACGACTGATTCAGCAGCCGGATCGCCGCTTCGTTATTGGATTTACTGGAAAACCAGCCAAGTCCGGTCAGCAATGACACCACCAGCGTGATCAGCACCGCCATACCGGCGCTTAATTTAAAACGTAATGAATCGATCTGCATAAAAGACCTCGAGAAAAAAAACCGCCATTACCACGGAAAAGTTTTACTGACACTGAGCGACAGCCGGGCATCACCCAGCACCGGTAACTCCAGGTCGGTATCATCAAAGGCCAAAATCCAGTTCAGGCCGAAGGCAGATTGCTGATAACCCAGCCGCCAGTGATGATAAGTACCGTCATTGTCGCGCATAAATTTGTCAGTTTGAGTCGAGGTTGAGCGGTCGACCTGCAGCAGCAACTCACCCGCGCCGAGCGGGATGGCATGATTGAGCGCGACGATATAATGGCCACCGCCAGCGCCGAAATAATCCGAGGCATACCAATAAGATAACTTGGTTTTTTGATAAGAGATTTTTAGATAGGCTTCCGGGAAATTAAAACCTCGGCTTTGCGCGCCGTCGGAGCCATGGTAGGTGTATTGGGCAATGCCAACATCCAGCAGCCAGTCGGCATTGAGTTGCCACCAGTGGCCGACGGTGGCGTCTACTTCCAGATCGGTGCCGTCGGCAAACTTAATGTTGGAGGCCCAGAACCCGGCATATAAGCCGGCGCCATTGTTCCAGTCCAGGCTCGGCTGTAGCGCCGGATCATGATCGGTCAGGGTTACACCGTTAAACAAATAATCACTGGTCAGGGTCACTGTGGAACTGAGTTCTGCCTGCGATACGCAGGGCATCAGCATCAACGTGGCGAGTAATACGACGTAGCGTCGCTTCGGGGATTTGGATTCAACCATAACATCATCTCTTTATGGGCAACGGCGGACATGTAATCGCCATCGCTTTATCCAGTGGGCCGTCCAGGGCAAACAGGTGTTTTCAGGTCCGGTAAACACCGACACAGAGAAGGCAATATATTGAGTTATAGCAGGTTTTTTCGCCCATGCCGGTGAGGTGTTTATTGCCGGTGTTTTGACCCTAAGCCTTTTTCCGGATCATCAAAGCTTGCGATACGCCTCACAGCAGGTGGCAGTCACCGACATTGATCAAATTGAATTTGAATTCGCCCGCTAATTTAGCGACAATGACAATTATTATCATTTAGCGCGCCGGGAGTTGTTGTCTGATGACTGTTTATAACCCTGCAGGTTCTGTTTCTGCCCGCCATACGTTGTGGGATGCCCCGAAAAAAGCTTGTGTGTCTGTGGTTGAGCTGGCAGCCAGCTTAAATCCGCTGGTGCTGAACCGGTTGCGTGAAATGGGGCTGGAACCCGGCCAGCCACTGATCTGTTTGGGTCGCGGCCCGTTTAACGGTCCTGTTGTGGTGCAGATCCAGGATTGTGTTTACACACTGGAGCAACAGGTCGCCCAACATATTCTGATCGAGCCGCAGCTGTAACTGCAGCTGCGCCGCCCTTCACATTCTCCGGGAGTCGGCACGACAGTCGGCCCCCGTTTGCAGAAAAGGCTTCTGATGAAAAAAATCGTTCTGGTAGGTAAACCCAATTCCGGTAAGAGCCTGTTGTTTAACCAGCTCACCGGTTTACGACAGAAAGTCGCCAATTATCCCGGTGTCACCGTTGAGCTGAAAAGCGGTCGTTTTGAGCAATTTGAACTGGTGGATTATCCGGGCGCTTATTCACTCAGCAGTTTATCGCGCGACGAAGAAATTGCCGTCAATAAACTCAAAGAAGCCCTGCAAGACCCAAATACCGCGCTGGTGATTTGTAATCTCGACGCAACACGGCTGGAAAGTAGCCTGATGTTTGGTTTGCAGGTACAGGCGTTAGCCCGTTCCCACCAAAAAGCGCTGGTATTTGCCTTAAATATGGCCGACGAACTGCAACGTTTTGGCCATCAGCTCGATACCGCCGCGTTAAGTGCGGCACTGGGCAGCCCGGTGTTTGCGATTTCTGCCAAAACCCTATTAGGTATCCATGAGTTTCGTCAGGGCGTGCTGGCGCTGGCACAAGCGGCAGAACCTGCGGTGCCGGCGCTGGACCACGGCGACGAACAGGCGCTGCGTCAGTTCAGCCGCAGCCTCGCCCGTACATATGGCCTGGCGTCGAGCGTGGTGCTGAAAAACCAGAACCGCATCGACCGCTTTATGCTGAATAACTTAAGCGGCGGCCTGGCCTTTTTGCTGGTGATGTTCCTGTTATTCCAGAGTATTTTCACTCTCGCCGCCCCTTTGATGGATGCAGTCGAAGCCGGCATTGGCGCCTTCGCGCATTGGGTCACAGGTTTTATCGGCGAAGGCGCTACCAGTGATTTTCTCAATGATGCGATTTTTGGCGGTGTCGGCTCTTTCCTGGTGTTTGTGCCGCAAATTATGATGTTGACGCTGATTATCGGCTTGCTCGAAGACAGCGGTTATCTCGCCCGTGCCGCGCTGATTTGCCACCGGCCTTTGAGTTATTTTGGTTTATCCGGCCGCAGTTTTATCCCTTATCTGTCCGGCCACGCCTGCGCCATTCCGGCCATTATGGCGGCGCGCACTATCGAGTCGCCGCGTAAACGCTTAATAACCATGATGACCATTCCGCTGATGGCCTGCTCGGCCCGCTTGCCGGTCTATGCGCTGTTGATTTCAGTGCTTATTCCTGAGCGCGCTTATCTGGGTGGCCTGGTGAATTTACAGGGCGTAGCGTTTTTTGGTCTGTATCTGATGGGCATTGTCGTGGCGCTGCTGGTCAGTCTGATGCTGTCGCGTTTTGTGGTAAGCCGCGACGAAAAATCCGATATGCCGTTTATTTTGGAGTTGCCAAACTACCGGCTGCCGCACTGGAAACCATTGATTGTACGGGTGATGAGTGCAGCAAAAAGCTTTGTCTATCGCTCAGGCCCGGTGATTTTTGCCGTGACCGTGCTGATTTGGTTATTCGGCTATTTCCCGCACGACGCCGGTGGTCTGGAGCACTCTTATTTAGGTCAGATCGGCCATTTTATCGAGCCTGTGTTTGCACCGCTGGGCCTCGACTGGCGTTATGGCGTGGCGATCTTAATGTCATTCCTGGCGCGTGAAGTCTTTGTTGGCGCGCTCGGCACGCTGTTTGGTATCGATGGCGCGGACGAGAACATCGCCGGCCTTGCCGCCAATATTCAGGCTGACGGTCTGGCGCTCGGCGCCGGTGTTGGCCTGCTGCTGTTCTACGTGGTGGCGCTGCAATGTGTCGCCACAGTCGCCACTATCCGCGCCGAAACCGGCAGCAACCGCATCACCGCAGGGCTGGTGGTCGGTTATGGCCTGCTCGCCTACGCGCTGGCCTATCTGGCGGCAAATCTGCTGTAAATGCTCCCGCATGGGCGATTGCTGACTGGCAATCGCCCTCCCTTCATTTCATCATCATCCTTTTTAAAATTATCTTTCCTTTGAAATCAATGTGATAACTCGCATTTTGTATTTTTTCAAAAATTTACGTTGCGCGATAATGGTTATCGCAATAATATACATCCAAGCCAGAACACAAATGACCTGGTGAGCAGACTGCGGTACGGTGAACACCCTGCCTGCAGCAACAAAACGAAGGTTGTTTTTTAAGTAATTAGTTATCGCGATAATACTTTGCGGACTACGCAAAGCGCGAAAAGCACAAATCAAACATTGGAGATGAATCATGCAAGTTATCTATAAAGCAGTTGTAACCAGTACTTCAGGCCGTGACGGACGCGCAGTGTCCAGCGACAACAACCTGGATGTGAAATTAAGCACGCCACGTGAACTGGGTGGTGCCGGTGGTGCAGCCACTAACCCGGAACAACTGTTTGCTGCCGGCTACTCAGCCTGTTTCTTAAGCGCCGTGAAATATGTCGCTGGCCAAAGCAAAATCGTCATCCCAGCTGACGCCAATATTCGTGCTGAAGTTGGCATCGGGCAAATCCCGGGCGGTTTTGGTCTGGATGTAGAGCTCTTCATCGACCTGCCAGGTGTTTCAGCAGATGTCGCGAACGAGCTGGTGCAAAAAGCCCATCAGGTGTGTCCGTACTCCAATGCGACCCGTAATTCACTGCAAGTCCGTCTGACGCTGGTGTAACCAGCGTCCGTCCCGGACGTTTTTTTTCAGCAGATAGTTATCGCAATAATATTTAACCAACTAACAAAGATGAACCCAAGCGGGCCACAGGCCGCACACTGAATACCGGAGCAAGATGATGAAAACTTTACAGAAATCTATTGGTTACAGCATTGTCGCATTAGGCCTGCTGAGCGCCGTTGGTAGTAACACTTTGTACGCCGCGGAGATCCCTGGCGTCGAAAAAAACACTGAAGCCTTTTTAAATGTACTGGCACAAGGCGGTGGCAAACCACTGGAACAGTTAAGCCCAAAAGACGCCCGAGCTGTGTTAACAGGCGCACAAGCCGGTGCAGCCTTACCGGCAGCCGATGTCAGTGAAAAATGGATAATCGCCGATGGCCAGAAACTCAAACTGGTGATTGTGCGCCCGGCCGGCAGCAAAGGCACGTTGCCAGCTTTTATGTTCTTTCACGGCGGTGGCTGGGTATTAGGTGATTTCCCAACCCATGAACGTTTGATCCGCGACTTAGTCGCCCGCTCCGGCGCTGCCGCTGTTTATGTGGATTACACGCCGTCACCGGAAAGCAAATATCCAACGGCAATTAACCAGGCTTATGCCGCCACCAAATGGGTCGCTGAACATGGCGCCGAGATTAAGGTCGATGGCAAACGCTTAGCGGTTGCCGGCAACAGTGTCGGTGGCAATATGGCAGCAGTAGTCGCATTAAAAGCCAAAGCAGCTGGTACGCCAGCGCTGAAATTCCAGCTGCTGATGTGGCCGGTGACAGACGCCAGCTTTGAGAACGGCTCTTATCAGCAGTTCCAGCAAGGTTACTTCCTGACCCGTAATATGATGACGTGGTTCTGGGACAACTACACCACCAATCCGGCCGAGCGCAACGAGATTTACGCGTCGCCACTGCGCGCCACGACCGCGCAATTACAAGGTTTACCACCAGCGCTGGTGCAAACCGCTGAGCTGGACGTACTGCGCGATGAGGGTGAAGCTTATGCGATTAAACTGGACCAGGCCGGTGTGACCGTGACCTCGGTGCGATATAACGGTATGATCCATGACTTTGGTCTGTTAAACCCGCTGAGCACAGTACCCACAGTACAAGCCCAGCTGGACCATGCGGCGAGCGCATTGCAACAGCACCTGAAATAAGGCAGATTTGACGCAGCTCACAGCAAGCCGGCCCTGCCGGCTTGCTTCATCAGAGCAATTAATCAGACAAAAGAGAATGAACATGGCAGATGCAAAAAAATCCCAATCCGAGCCAAAGCAGTTAAAACCACTGCTCAGCGATCCTGGCTGTGCCTGGCCCGCCAGCGCTTTGCATCTGGATAATCAGCTGTGTTTTGCGCTCTATTCCACCTCGCTCGCCATGACCAAAACTTATAAGCCACTGCTGGAACATATTGGCCTCACCTACCCGCAATATCTGGTGATGCTGATTTTGTGGCAACAGGATGGCGTCGCCCTGCGCGACATCGCCGAGAAACTGCATACCGAATCCGGCGCTTTAACCCCGGTATTAAAACGGATGCAGGAGATGGGTTTACTCATTCGCGCCCGCAGCCCACACAGCGAACGCACGCTGGAAATTCGCTTAACCGACGCCGGCCGCGCCATGCAGCAGGAAGCGCTGAAAATCAACCAACATATCGCACTCAGTTGCGGCGATTCACTGGCAGAAGTAGAAGCACTGCGCGACCAGTTGATTAAACTGCGGCAGACTTTGACGGCGTGAGGCTTGTTAGCGGGGTACCCCGTCAGCAAAAAACAACAGTTACTGCATGTCCAGCGGCAACAACAGTGTCGTGCTGACGTTGGATCCGCACTTTTTTATCTCAATCTTCCTTATATAAACCAAGCAAAATTTTTTCTAGAGAATAAAAAAAGAGTCCTAACACAGTATTTAATCCCAAAATCACAGTACCCCAAATAAACCCTTGATCGCCTAGGATATATTCAAGACCAAGTTCAGCATGACGTTCTATTTTGGAGTGAATCAAAAACCAATTTGCACACAGCGAAAGGCCAAGGAATACGCCCAGCCAAGCCACTGATATTCTTCGATATCGTTTCACAATAGATTTGATTTTTTCTTCTGTCATAAAATTATGATTTCTCTCAGATTTTTACCAAAAGCTTTGGGGTGACTGAAACACAGCAGAAGCCGTGCCAGACGAATTTTCGGCGACAAAAGCAGCCTCTTAAGTAACTTTTAACTATTAAATACGTTCGAAATCAACTGGCTCAGAAGAATAATGTATCAAACCACTAGTTTCATTTTGGACCATCACACCAGATGCCAAATAGGCCCAATCGTTTTTTGTATATGCTGGCGAATACTCTTCTAAATCAATTGAGCACACAACGATACCACTGCTGCCATCCTCAAAAATGACCTTATCGTTCAAATTTATTTCAGTTCCGTCGCGGTATTTCATTTGTTACTTAACGCCCCGCGCATGCGCGCGAACTAGTGAGCGTCGCTGGGGCCGCAGACCCCGTAAGACTCTGATTGTTATGTGCTTAATGTGCCACGTTAACATTTACCAAACCGATTGACTCAACCAACACCACATAATCGGCACCAAAAATTATATAGGAGACTAATGATACATCTGCACGATATGAATCAAGATGAGCATAAAAACTGCGCCTGTAATTGGCTGAAGACTTCCAAATTGGAGATTCTTTTGCCCCCTTTTCCAGCGATACAAAGTCAACTTCACTAGGCATACCCGGTAGCGGCGACAACTCGTAATTACTTTCTTCAACACAATAGAATGCAATCACATGGCGGAAGAGCAGTTCTATTACCTGCGAGAGGAATATTAGCTTTATAACAACACCACTTGCATCTGTTCGTACATCAACTTCAGGGTACAAACCCAAATTTTCACCAGTTAGAAAATACGGAGAAAACATCTGCGATCACCTAACATTAAGCTCAGCCGCAGTTTGTAAGTTGGTTTTTTTTGTGGGAAACTTTTGCGCATCAAAACCACAAAAAGGCGACTTACGAACTGTCGAGCGCTCGAAGTGCGCGGTGCTGGAGCGCCTTGTTAATTTTTTGCTTTGGAAGGATTCCTAAGCCCAATTTCTTGTATTTCGTTATTCAACTCACCTTGCTCTGCAATTTTTTTGAGCATTGATGTGATAGCAGAACCTTCAGAGTCAATGACACCCTCCAGTGCTGTAGCCAAATTATGAATTTCAGAAAGATCATCTCTGGCTCTTGCATGTACACGAAATACTGACAATTCAGATTCATTGGAAGGCTGCGGAAGCAAGTTAATTTGGTTGATCCATGCTTGCGATTTTGTTAAAGCTGAATTACCTATACCCGCCAGCAGATATTGAAGCTGAGCGTCGCGTTTCTTTCGTTCCTTCAAAACCGCAGCCTGATAAATTGCTATGGCAGTTCCGATTATGCCTGTTGCCAAACTTATCGCTGGCTCAATATCCAATTCATTTCTCCTAAATTAACATATTAATCAAATGCAAAACGCCTGCTTTTAAGCCTACGCCGTGCCTTGTTTCCCTTTCACATCCATTCACGTTAACCAAAAAACAACTTGTAATCAAACTTTTAGCGCGCTTGCTCGCTTTGACAATTGCGAAAGAGTGCGCGGCATCAATTTTCCTGAATAATGCACAAAATTGCATTCGGTAATCAGTTCTTCCTGATTTACTGCAGTCGTCGAAGACAGTTTTTGGTAATAAATCGACAGCGTAAATGAACTCACAAAACGGTCGGGCATCAACGTTAGCAGACCCTCTGCGGCATGGATGCCGCAGAGGAGCCTACAGGGATGTATTCACGGCGTGTCTGCGTTGTTGTTGGCTGTGCCGTTTGGCCTTGGCCTTTCATTCAGTCATGTACGGCGGCGCGTTGCTTGCCGCTACCTACAGAGCCTGTTGTACCGATAAAAAAGGGCATGCCAGGCACGCCCTTTCCAGCAAACAGATGAACCCTACTTCTCTACACTCAACATATATTTCGCCACTGCCAGCCGGGTTTCGGCGTCGAGGTAATCCTGTTTTGGCATGGCTGGATAGTCTTCGCGTTTTTTCACCGGGTTGGCGATAAAGTCGGCTAAGGCTTGCGGATCATCCATGTACAGCGACTGGATCACTTGTACCGGTGGACCAATCAGGCGGCCGGTGTAGGCGTGGCAGCCGGTGCAGATGCCGAGGTACGCGTATTTGCCCTTGTCCGCCGTTGCGGTATTCCGCGGTGCGGCTGGTGTTTCCAGTAAATAGCTGGCAACCGTATCTGTGTTGGTGAAGCTACAAGCCGGCCAATCGCCGACGCCGGCTGTGACATAACGCTCCGGATTGGCGATACAGCTTTCGGTGACTTTGCCAACGCGGACAATATCCGGCTCGCCTTGTTTCAGCTCAGCACCGAGCAACACTTTGGCTTCAGGAATGGTATCAAAACCGTTGTGAAACATCAGGTTATTTAAGATCTGAATTTTATCCGGCGTCGGGTCTGACTCAGGGTCCAGCTGGGCATTTGGCGCATTTTCGTGGTCGGTAATGATGATGCCGGCCACTTTGTTATCAACAATCAGGTTGTCTTCGAGGATGACATTGTCCGCCGCCATAATCAGGACCCCGGTACCAGCTGGAATGCCCGACACCATTGAACCCGGCGCGCCGAAGTTGGCGGTATTGTTATTGCGGATCCAGTTATTGCGGATAATCACCGTGTGGGTGTCCTTGATAGGCAACCCAGGCGTGACAAAGGCCAGAATGCCGCCGGTGTTGTTGTGGACAAAGTTATTTTCCACCACGGCAAAGCGGCTGTTTTCGATTTCAATACCCGCGACGCTGTCGAATACTTCGTTATTGGCGACATGAATATGGTCGCTCATACCGACATAAATCGCCGCATCTTCAATGCCCGACACAATATTGTGTTCAATCAGACCGTTTTCACCCAGTTGCGGGAAAATGCCGTAGACGCCAGTGTCGTCGATGATGTTATTGCGAATTTCGAAGTTATTACCGGCCTGGCCCATGATGCCATTGCCTTTGTATTTGGTGATCAGGAAGTTCTCAATCAGGATGTTATTGCCGGAATACAAAATGGCATCGTTCAGGCGTTCTTCACCAAATAACCGCGGTCTTTTACCGTCGATAATGACGCCGCTTAAGCGAATGCCGTCTTTATCGATATACACAGTTTCGACATAATCGCCGGGCCAGACCTGGATCACATCGCCCGGATTGGCTGCTTTCACAGCATCCATAATCAGCATGCCGGGTTTGACCTGATGCACTTTGCCAGGCGCTGTGTCTGGTAGCACCGATTTTTTCGCATTGGTATTAGCGCCCGCGACCTGCAGGCTGGCTTCTTGCACCACAGCGGCAGGTGCCTGCGGTTTTTGCCCCCACAGGTAACCACCGGCTAAAGCTACCGGCACCAAGGCCGCCACTATCCAGGTTGTTTTCATTGTTATTTCTCCGCGTTCGCCGCCAATGCCGAGGCCTGGCTGATATTGTTGTTTGTTGTGGATGTCCTCGCTTCGCTCGCTTCGGATCTGACTTCAGCAGGCAGTGGCAAACCAGATGGCAACTGCTGTGGCAACTGCGGGCTCAGGCTTTGATCGGTTAAGGTCTGTAAAAAAGCCGCAATTTGCTGATTTTCTTCCGCAGTGAGTTTCGGCTCCCAAATATGCCAGTGGATCAGCAGGTTCTCGCCTTTCTGCACGGCATGACCACGGCCTTTACTGTAGAACTCTGCCGCTTCTTCTAAAGTGGCAAAACGACCGGAGTGCATATAAGGCGCGGTCAGCGCAACGTTGCGCAGCGTCGGCACTTTAAAACCACCACGTAATTTCGCCGTTTCCGCGGTAGTGCCTGCTCCAACATCAAAAGGCCGGCCTTCCGGCTCCGGCGTACCAATCACCGCAATTTGCTGGTTGGTAAAAAGCGGTGGAGTGTGGCATTCGGCGCAGCGGGCAACAAAAGAGCGAAACACATTCATGCCTTTGATTTCAGTATCATTTAGCGCCTGATGGAAACCGTGCGCATAGTGGTCGTAGCGGCTATTAAGCGAAATTAACGAACTTTGAAAAGCGGCCAGCGCCGTGACCACTTGTGGCAGCTCAATCGGCCCCTTTTGACCAAAGGCGTCGGCAAACAAACGTGGATACACCGCATTGGCATTTAAATCATGCAGCAGTTTTTCCGGTGTATTGGCCATTTCATCGGGCGCAAACAAAGGCCCGGCGGCTTGCTGTTCCAGGCTGGGGCTGCGGCCATCCCAGAATAATTTCTGTAGAAAACCCACGTTCCATAAAGTCGGCGCGCTGCGTTTGCCTTGCTGGCCAAAAGCGCCGGTACTGACGGCTTTGCCATCGGTAAAGCCTTTGTCCGGCTGATGGCAGCTGGCGCAGGCTTGTTGTTTATTGGCAGATAAAAGCGGGTCAAAAAACAGAAAGCGGCCGAGATCAATCTGCTGGGGGCTAAAGCCGTCGCGCGCCGCCGGCAACGCGGTTTTGGTGCCGCCCACGCCTTTGTTTTGCAGCGAATCATATTGCTGATACAGATTGACCAGTTTGCACTGCTGGCCGACCAGTTCAAAACTTGGCGGGCAGACGGTTGAAAGCTGAATTTGTACTGGTGTCGCACTGACAACATCAGCGCTGGCAAAACTGGTTATCGCCAGCCGCGGACCTGCGGTCACTGCTGCGGACCACAGCAGTACAAGGGGCAGCCAGCTGTTCACGGTAAAGACCCGATATAAGCAATGACCTGTGCAATGTCCTGCTCGTTTTGTAGCGTGCGCGCCATCATCGCCATCTGCCGGCCTGGCTTATCGCTTTTATCTGCACCGCGCACACCAGTGCGGAAATAGTTCAGTTGACGCTGCAGATACACCGCATCAAGCTGGCGCAGTGCTGGTGCTTTGAGCGCGGCAACGCCTTCCGCTTTAGGACCATGACAGGCACCACAACTGTTGATGTAGATGCGCCGGCCTTTATCGACCTGAGCCGCATCGGTGGCCTGCGCGGCTTTAGCCGGCGCTGGTAACCCGGCAAAATGGCTGGCTAAAGCCTGCAGATCGTCGTTGGTTAAGTCTTTAGGCAAAGCGGCCCGCATCTGCGCCCCAGTGCCATCTTCAGCATGCGCCCCGCGCAGACCGGTTTGAAAATGCTGCAATTGGCGCAGTAAATAATCGGGCTGCTGCGCGGCCAGGGCCGGTGCTTGCAGCGCTGCATTGCCACTGCCATCGGCCTGATGGCAACTCTGACATAGCGGTAAAGCAGCCGGCACAGCCTGTGATGCGGTGCTGATGAGCAAAAACAGACTGCTGCACAAGCTGCACAATAAGAAGCGTAATCTCACACAAACTCCTGCGTCAGTTGCAACCGGCAGTGGCTACCTACCCCATGGATTGGGCAGGCACACATCACGCTGGTCGTCAGACTTTGATGTTTGTAGGGTGCGTCGGCAGGGGGCAGGCAGCAATCAAAATAGTGTACAAAAGTGTACAAAATCGGGCCGTAAAAGCGACACATCCGGCCTGCTCCGGCAAGGCAAAAACAGGCGGTTGGTCAAATTTAAATCAGGCTGCAAGCCACGTAAAATCAGGGTCATTCCCACTTTCAAGACCACAGCAGCGGCATGGCGATTCCGCTATGTATCGGCGTTGTCGTACTGCCCGCCCCGACCATGGCTGTGTTGCGTTCAACCTGTGCACCGATATTATCGGCTAAGCGGCTGTCGCCATGGTTTGATTTCAAACACAGGCGCACAGCAAGGCAGACCGGTATCTGCCGACCATAACTAAAATAATCCGGAGAACAGAAATGACAGGTGTGAACAAACAACACAGGAAGACGCCCCTCGCCTTATACATAGGCTTGCTTTGCAGCAGCGCGCTGTATAGCCAGGTCAGCAGTGCGCAAGCGCAACAGACCACTGACAAAAACGCCGAATCAGCCATCGAAGTGATGACAGTCACAGCGCAAAAACGCGTGCAAAATCTGATGGAAGTGCCGGTCGCAATCGATTCGATTTCGGCGAAAGATTTAGAAGAAACCAACTCGGTGCTTTTGGGCGATATCGCCGACTACACACCGGGTTTTAAATTCAGCAAAGACGCCGTCGCTCAGGCCACTGCGACTATGCGCGGCGTGTCGAGCTCTAACATCAGCACCGGCGGCGATCCTTCTGTCGCGATTTTTTATGATGACGTTTATCTGCCACGCGCAGCGCAAAGTGTGTTGTTTGCCGACATGCAGCGCATCGAAATTTTAAAAGGCCCACAAGGCACATTATTTGGTAAAAACGCGGCGGCCGGTGTAGTTAGTATGGTGCCAAACGCCCCGGAACATACCGATGAAGCTTTTCTCAAAGCCACGCTCGGCGATTATGGCCTGCAGCGTTTTGAAGGCATGGCCAATACGTCTTTGTCCGACCAATTTGCCCTGCGCATCAACGCGCTGTCGAACCAGCGCGATAGTTACATCGACAACGTTTATAAAGATTATCAGGGCGAGGAGCTCGGCAACACCAACCATCAGGCCGCCCGCATCGCCGCTCTGTGGACCCCCACCCAAAGCACCAAAGTCCAGTTCAGTTACGATTATGACGACATGGACCAAGGCTATTCGCCAGCCATCGGCTTAAGCCCTTATGCCTACAGCATGAACCCACTCGACCACACCATCGAAAACGATGTGATTGACGGCCACGAGCGACGCGACATGGACGCCTGGACGGTAAAAATCAATCATGAATTTAACAGCGACTGGTCTGGCAAACTCATTTCCAGCAAACGGCAATGGCAAGTATCCGGCCGCGACGACGCCGACGGCACCGCCGACAAAACCCGTTATCTCGATACCATCAACTTTGAAGATTCAGACATTTTCTACAACGAGCTGCAGCTGAACTACAGCCACGACAAGCTGAACTATGTCGGTGGTATCACTTACAGCAAAGAAAACGTGCATCAAACCACCACACTGGATATCACCGCCGACACTATCGCGCGGCTGACCAGCGATAACCTGAATCAGATGCTTGGTGGTGCGCTGATGCAAGCCGGCGTGCCGGCCGAAGCACTGGGTCAGATGGGCCTGCCGATTGACCATATCTGGAAACCGGCCGACTGGGCCAGCGTGCTGAGTATTCTGGCGATGGTCGACCCTTCCGTCGCCGGCCTGCTACAACAATTAGGCGCGGAGCCATTCAGCCCGGAACTGGCGGCTGCGATCAGCGCCACCGGCGACCTGACTTATCAGCTGATTGGCGGTGGCCTGGGTATTGCCGAAATTTTTGGTCCTTCCAACGCCGGTAAGATGTGGAGTGAAGATATCGTCAACAACGGCGTATTTAACTCTTATGGCATCTATTCTGACGTCGACTATCAGTACAACGACCAGTGGGGTTTCACCGCCGGTCTGCGTTATAGCCGCGATGAAAAAGACTTCAGCTGGGATATCCGCGAACGCTCGTTTGGCGCGTCGCTGCCAAGCCTGACCGAGTTCTTATTCCCGTTGGTGACCAACCTCAAAGCTAGTAAAGACTGGAGCAAACTGACCGGCCGTGGCGTGGTGCGCTTCCAGGCGGATGCTGACCAGCTGTGGTTTTTATCTTATTCTACTGGTTATAAATCAGGTGGTTATGACTCGTTAGACCCAATGTCTTCTGCCAATCCTTATGCGCCGGAAGAAGTAAAAAACATCGAGTTAGGCTACAAAGCCGAACTGTGGCAAAGCGTGCGGGTACAAACGTCGATTTACAATATGAACCTGACCAACCGCCAGCGTTCGGTCAGCAGTAAAAGGCCGGGCGACGGTGTGGCCGTGCCGCTGATCATCAACGGCGACCAGGACATTCGAGGCATGGAGCTGATTGTCGACTGGCAGGCCACCCCAGCGCTGAAGCTGGGGCTGGTCACCGAATATCGCAAAACCGAATCGAGCTGGGAGCAGTTTTATAACGGAGACGGCGACTTAGTCACCGACACCGAAAAGGACTCGAGCGCCGATGCCTACACCCTGACCGCCGACTGGACACCAGATTGGGCTTTTGGCGATGGCCAGTGGAAAGTGCATGTCGATTACGTTTATGAGGAAAACACCCGCGCCGATGACCCGGACCTGCTGGCGATAGCCAAACAAATTCCGGCCTATTTTGCCGACAGCAAGAACCTCAACGCGCGCATCAGCTGGCAAAGCAACAGCGACCATTGGGAAGTGGCGGTGTTTGGTAAAAATCTGACAGATAACGAAACAACAGGTGGTATCGGCGGTTTTGCCGCCGCCGTGCTCGGCACCCCAATCACCTCACTGAATCCACCGCGCACCGCCGGTGTGGAAGTGAAATATCAGTTCTGAATGGTTTTAACCTGTGACCTGCAGCAGCGCGCTCTCCCCTTGCTGTTGCAGGTTTTTTCCTTGTACTTTAATCGATTGTGACAGCCACTACTTCAACACAAGACAGCCACTGATACAACGCAGGACAGCCACAAAAAGATTTGTGGCTTCCAGATTCCAGCAACAAGCTTCGAGGATGACAAGCTTCGAGGACACCCAGCTTCGAGGACACCCACCCAAGCCCAAAAGCCCCTTGACATTAACATTTCAGCAACCATAGTTAAAACCCAACCTCGACACGGACCGTCAAGGAAATACCATGCCCATCCCCCGTAAATCGCTGGTGTCTGTTGATACCACGCCCAGTTATCACGTCGTCAGCCGCTGTGTCCGCCGCACCTTTTTGTTCGGTGTAGTTGATAACAAAGATTTCAGTCATCGCCGTGATGCCATCGTCGCAAGGCTTGCTGAGCTGACGCAGTTGTTTTGTATCGATATTTCCGCTTACGCCATTATGTCCAATCACTACCATCTGGTGGTGCGCATTCAAAAACAACGGGCGATGGATTTGTCACTTGCTGAAGTAATCACTCGCTGGAGAGCTCTGTTTTCATTACCGCTTTTTGCTCAGCGTTACGCAGACAATGACATCATGTCCGATGCTGAACTCGACGAAGCCATGCGACAAATTGAATTAAGGCGGGCGCGACTTTACGATTTAAGTTGGTTTATGCGCTGTCTAAATGAACCCATTGCCCGGATGGCTAATGCCGAAGACGACTGTACCGGCCATTTCTGGGAAGGCCGTTTTAAATCACAAGCCCTGCTCGATGAGCGTGCTGAGCTGCAGGCCATGGCCTATGTGGATTTAAATCCTATCCGCGCAACGTCAGCGGATTCACTTCAGAGCAGTGACTTCACTTCCATTCAAACCAGAATTAATAAGTCTCAATCGCCGATGAAAGCTTTGCTGCTCCCTTTTGCCAGTGGCGCGCATCAAAGCAACAACTCCGAACACATTCCCTACAACATCAACGAATACATTCAATTGGTTGACTGGACTGGCCGTCAAATCAGAGATGGTAAAAAAGGTTACATCAAAGAACATACGCCGCCGATTTTTGCGCAGCTAAAAATGAATACAGTGGCCTGGTTACACAACTGCGCACATTTAGAGCAAACTTATCATCGCGTGATTGGCAGCAGCATCCTGATGCAAGAGTTCTGCAACAAGTTCAAGCAGCAACGTGTCGTTGGTATCACAGCCGCCAGGTTGGCGTTTGGTTGATAAATTAACCTTCACGACACTCTAAAACCTTGCGGCAATTCAATTACCCTCAATAAGTACGTCCAAAATCTCTATCAGTGACTTCGCAATGACCTGCTTCTCGATCTCTTGAACAACCAAGTCGCAAAAATTGTCTCTTTTGAGCTGTGTTGAACACATTTGGCCCTCGTAACTTCCAGTCCCTTTTTCAGAAGGCTGTCCAGCATTGATTTCTTTAGAGATGCCTGTCCATTCTAAAAAATCCTTAGTTCCGATGGCTGTCCTGTCTTGAGTGGTCCTGTGTTGAATGAACAGTCTCCTGTCCTATCAGCGCCCCGCATGCCGCAGCTGTTTTTGCTGGTACATCCGCTCATCGGCGATGCGGATGAGCTGATCAGCGTCTGAGCCGTCATCCGGAAACAACGCCTGACCGATACTGCAACCAATCTGTACTGTCGCCATGCTCAGAACAAAAGGTTCTGCCAGTGCCTGCGTGATTTTATGCTCAACCTGCCCCACTTCCTGCGGCGACTCGAGCTGCGGCAATAACACAACAAATTCATCGCCACCAAGACGCGCCACAGTATCAGAGGCCCGCAGTAATTTGCGCAGCCGCTCCGCAATAGCTTTGAGCAATTCATCGCCGGCGGCATGACCATATTCGTCATTGACCGGCTTGAATTTATTGAGATCCAACAGCAGCACCGCCAGCTGGCGCTGATGCCGGCTGCAATAAGTCAGCGCCTGCTGTAGCCGGTCCATAAACAGTGCGCGGTTGGGTAGACCGGTCAGGCTGTCGTGCTGCGCCATATAACGCATCTGCTGTTCAGTTTTGCGCCGTTCGGTCAGATCACGCGCCACCCCAACCACCGCGATAAACTCGCCGGCTTCATTATAAATCCCGGCAGTTTTCACCTCGCTCCAGACAGTGCCACCGTTTTTGTGCGGTTGCTCCAAATCCGCCACAAACTCAGGATAAGCCAGCCCCGCTTCTACGGCCGCACGGGCCTGACGCATCTGATTAAATACCAGCTCAGCGGATTCCGGCGTCAGCGCCTCTGTAACGTGCTGGCGCATCGCTTCTTCGGCGGTAAAACCGCGATGACGCTCCACCGACGGGCTGACATAAGTGATATTGCCGGACAGATCCATAGTCCAAATCACATCACTGGCATTGTCGGTCAGCAACCGGTGGCGCGCTTCGCTCTGGCGCAGAGCTTCGCGGTCACGCTGGCGCTCCAGACCAATAGCCACCATGGAACCTACATCGCTCAGCACATCAAAATCCTGGGCATTAAAAGCGCTGGCCTGCCAAACCAATAACACGCCGGGGATTTGACTGCTGTCACCCTGCAGCGGAAAAGCACAGAATTGCAGCTGGCCAGCCGGCGCATCAGTGAAGGCCGGGCTCGGTTTTCCCAGTTGCGGCACCCGCAATAAATTGAGACCTGGTGTGTCACAATCATCGCCAAAGATCTCTATCCGCCGCTGGATCTCCGCCCAACCTGCAGGGCAGAGGTCAACATGAATAATCTGCGGCAGGCCTTTGGGCCGGTCCAGTAACAAAATCGGATGGAACGACGGGCGAAATTGCTGCAACAACTGCAGTACCGTGGTCATCAGCTCATTCGGCGCCGTTTCGTCCCGCAGCATCTGCTGCAAAATCTGACTGCGGATATGCTGCCAGCTCTGTTGTTGCCGTTTTTGCGCCAGCAACTGATGCAGCCGCCGGTTGACCTGGGTGATATAAGCCAGCAGCGCCAGCGCCAGTAGTAAACCGAGTAGCACCAGTAGCGCAATCAGCACCCAGGTCAGGTCAATAGGAGTGCTGGCCTGATACAAAAAATTATCCAAATCCGGCACTAGGCTCAGCAATCCCTGCTGCTGATAGACTTCAGCAATATGTAGCCAGCGATCCGGATTGATATACCCAGGCGCAATCAAGTCGGTCTGTAGCAGCGGCTGCATTGCAGCGGCCTCCGCCAGCAAAAGTGCCGTGCTGCTGCCAGACGGGTAATGCTGCTGCATATATGCAATGACTTCAGCCGGATGCTGCATTGCATAAGACCAGCCACGCAGGCTGGCGGCACGGAACTTTTCCACCAACTTGGGATTTTTAAGCCATAACTTGTCGCTGGTAAATAAGTTGTCACCGTAAAAATCAATGCCGGCACTGCGCGGGGAAAACTGGTGATAGGCGATGCCGGCTTGCTGCAGGATTAACGGCTCATTGGTGCTGTATGCCGAAATCGCGGCGGCGTCGCCGTTCAGCAAATCCGGAATGGAGGTTTCATGTTCAATCAGCTGGTAATCCTGCTCAGCAAGGCCTTCACGGCGTAAATACGCACGCAGCTCATCGGCGCCGGTTTCCAGTAGAATTTTCTGGCCACGCAGCAGCTGCAAGTCCGGCACGACGCCATGTGCTTTGGTCAGCAACACCAGCGCTGAGTGTTGGAATACATTGGCGATAAGCCTTACATCGCGGCCTTTGGCATAATCAAGCAACAAAGCACTGGTGCCGACGCCAAACTGCGCCCGGCCGGATAACACCTCGTCAACCACCTGCAGTTTAGGCTTGGCGGCCACCAGCTCCACTTTCAGTCCGGCTTCGGCGTAATAACCTTGCTGTTCAGCCGCGTAGTAACCGGCAAACTGAAACCCATGCTGCCATTTCAGCTGCAACCGCACTTTCTCGGCAGCCCACAAAGGGGTGGCCGGCCAGCACAGCAGCAACAGCGCCCAGCCCCAGCGGCTACTCACCGATATCCTCGAACCATAAGGCAGGACGTTCAGCAATAAACTGCTGCATCAAAGATTTACAGCGTTCATCCTGCAGATTGACCAGTTCAACACCCCGGCTTTGCAAATAAGCTTCCGGGCCCTGAAAAGTCTGATTTTCACCAATCACCACTTTGGGGATGCCATAAAGCAACACAGTGCCACTGCACATGTCGCAGGGTGATAAGGTTGAATACAACACAGCCCGACGATAATCTGCAGCCCTGAGCCGGCCGGCATTTTCCAGGCAGTCCATTTCGGCATGTAAAGTACAGCTGCCTTTTTGCACCCGTTGGTTGTGACCGCGCCCGACGATGTTGCCGTCGATCACCAGTACAGAACCAATCGGAATGCCGCCCTCGGCCAGGCCCAGTTCAGCTTCGGCGATAGCCGCCTGCATAAATGGATCAGACATCTCAGAATCCTGCTGTAATAAGGAGGAGAAGATTAAGCCTGTGCCGTCAATGGCTTGCCGTCAAGGCTGAACCAGCAAAGGGGTGATTAAATTCTGTAACCACTGCAAAGCCCACTGTAACCGCGGCGTCAGATGACGCCGGTGCGGATACAACAGCCAGACTGGCATCGCCGGCTGGGCCAGCTCTGGTAAGACTTCAATTAAAGTCCCGGCGGCGAAATGCGCTGCCAGGCCAAATCTCGGCGCCTGGATCAATCCAAGCCCCTGCAAACAAGCAATTTGGTAGCTGTCGGTATGATTCACCGTGACAGCGCCAGGCAAAGCCACCAGATGCTGAATACCGTCCTGCAGGTAGGCAAGCCCTGGATCTACAGCACCAAAATGGCGGACATAATGGATTTGCTGATGCCCGGCCAACTCAGCAACTGAAGTGGGTGTCCAGGTTCGTTGCAGATAAGCCGGGCTCGCTGCGAGCGCCAGCGACGCCACGCCGAGTTGCTTTGCCACCAGGCCTTCACTGTCGACACTGCCGATACGCAGTACTAAATCAAAACCTTCGGCGACCAAATCTACTTTGCGGTCAGTACAGCTGATATCCAGTTGCAGTTGTGGGTGTCCTGCTAAGGCCGCTGGCAACGCTGGCAGCACTACTGAACGGGCGATGCCGGTGGGCATGTCGATACGCAACTTGCCACTGAGTTCACCTTGTTGCGGCACAAACAGCTGGTTCAGTTCATCCAGTTCGGCCAGTAACTCGACACAACGCGGATAAAACAGCTGGCCGTCGCTGGTCAGCTGCACAGTCCGGGTGGTACGTGCCAGCAATCGGCTGCCAAGCTGCTTTTCCAGCTGGCGCAGCAAAGTCGACACATAGGTATTGGACAAGCCAAGACTTTCTGCCGCCCGATGAAAACTCTTCAGTTCCGCAATGCGGGTAAAGACCCGATAGGCCAGCAGTTCGTCTTGCATGCTGATTATCCTCAAATAGCGAATAGTTTAAGCATTTTTAGCATATTTATTGGCTATATGCTTAGCAATACACTGCAGCTGTCGGTGGCAATTCAGCCAACCTCAAGGAGCAACAGATGACCAATAAAATCGTTTTAATTACCGGCGCCAGCCGCGGTCTGGGTAAAAATGGCGCGTTAAAACTGGCAGCCGCTGGTTTTGATTTGATTCTGACCTACCAGCACAACGCGCAGGAAGCCGAAGAAGTGGCGGCACAGGCACGGGAGCTGGGCCAGCGGGCTGTGGCGCTGCAGCTGGATTTGGCGGCGCCGGACCAGCTGAACGACTTTATCCGCCAATTGCAGGACAGCCTGCAGAGCCGTTGGAACGGCCGCCGGCTCGATGCGGTGATCCATAACGCCGGTATTGGTATTCACACAGCATTTGCCGAAACCAGCATGGCGCAATTTGATCAGCTGATGAATATCCACGTCAAAGGCCCTTATTTCCTGACGCAGCAGCTGCTGCCGCTGTTGTCCGATAACGCCCGCATTCTGCAGTTATCAACTGGCCTCACCCGTTTTGCCATTCCAGGTTACAGCGCTTATGCGATGATGAAAGGCGCGGTGGAAACCATGACTTTGTACTTGGCCAAAGAACTGGCACCGCGGGGCATCCGCGTCAACGTGCTGGCACCGGGCGCCATTGAAACGGATTTTGGTGGTGGCACGGTGCGGGACAATCAGGCGATTAACCAGTATCTGGCCAGCAACACCGCGCTTGGCCGTGTCGGTCAGCCGGATGATATCGGTGCTGTGATGCGGCTGTTACTGAGCGACGACGCCGGCTGGATCACGGCCCAACGTATCGAAGCGTCCGGCGGCATGTTCCTGTGATTTAGGTTTTGCCCCACGGCAGCGCTGCTGGGGCAGTCTTCTGATGCTGAACAATTCGGCGTATTCAATGATAAAAATGTTATACAGATAGTGTCAGATTTTTTTACTACTTGAAGCAGCTACTGCATTAGCATTAATTAATATTGTTTAATATTAATCACTTAAAAAGTTGGCCTGTCCTATGCAATTCCTCGATCAGCAATGATGCAAACTTGAGGTAGTACCAATGAAAGCTAAAACTCTGTCGCTCGCCGCTTTATTGTTCTCAGCTGTTTTTGCCAGCCAGTCACAGGCGGCTCTGGTTTACAACGGTGGTGCGTCAACCTCGTCAGGCGGGTATTATGCCGATCAAGGTTATACCTACACCGAAACCGGTGCACACTTTATGCTGAACAGCGCTTCTGCCGTCAACAGCATCAAATGGTGGGGAGCTTATGATGGCAACCAAAACCAAACCGATAATTTCTTTTTGCGCTTTTACGCAGGCGGTGCAACCCCTGGCGCTTTGCTGTACAGCTTCAACTTAGGTGCCAGCAACAAAACGGCCACCGGTAATGTGATGCTGAACGCATGGAACGAGTACAGCTATCAGTCAGCTTTCAGCGCTTTTAACCTGGCCGCCAACACCAGCTATTTCATCAGTCTGTCCAACCAAAACAGCGGTTCAGACAACTGGTTTTGGGCAAACGGCAATGGCCCGAGTAATAACGGTGCTTCTTACGGCGGTTCCTGGCTCAATACCGGTGCTTCACTGGCGTTTGAACTGAGCAACGACACAGCAACACAAGCGGTATCAGCACCGGCAACTTTAGGCCTGTTTGGCCTGAGTTTACTGGCGCTGGGTCTGCGTCGCCGTCAGCGTTAATTCTTCGCTTTGCTGCGGGCCTGTTTCAGGCCCGCTTGCTGTATCTGCTAACCCGACCTTCGCCCTTCTTTCATTAATCAGCAACAGTAATTCGGCCGCGGCCGCGGCGTCTGCCAAAGCGCGGTGATGTTGTCTGAGTTCAATACCAAAATGTGTCGCCAGATTGCCGAGGCTATAAGAAGCCAAGCCGGGGAAATAGCGCCGACTTTCCACAACAGTACAGAGCATCGGTAATTGCAGCTGATAACCACAGCGGGCAAATTCGGCGCGGATAAAACCATAATCAAACCGCGCATTATGCGCGACAAAAATGCAGCCCTGCAGCTGTTGCCACAAATCCGCTGCGATATCGGCAAACACCGGCGCAGTGGCAACCATGGCATCGGTGATGCCGGTCAGCCGGCTGATAAAAGGCGGAATACGTCGCTGTGGGTTAATTAGTGTCGAATAGCGGGTTATTTCGCGGCCATATTGCAGTTTGACCAGACCAATTTCGGTGACCCGATCATTGCCTGCTGTGCCGCCAGTGGTTTCGACGTCAATGACCGCATACACCCGCGCCGGGTCCAGTATCCATTTGACCCGCTCCAATCGGACAGCAAAGCCCAGCTCACGCAGGCTATGCAGCCGGCTTAATTGATTACGCCTCACACTGTCGCCCGGTGCTTTGATTTCAATAAACTGCAGATCCTGCACCTGGCCGTCGCAGCCACTTTCACTGCGATTATCACGCCACAACATTAAATCCGGATAACCACTGCTGTGACGGCGAAAATCCATGGCCATTTTCCGCAGCACTGCAGCGAGAGCGCCTGCAGGCGCGGCTTGTACCAGCGCCTGCAGTGGCCGGATTAATTCCGGGGACCAGCCGAAAATCGCGTTGACTTTGCCATAGAGCCGGGTGCTTTGCGCCAGCAAATAACGGCAAGCCGCAGCTTTGTCATCCAATAGCGCCAGCAGCGTTTCAATGGCCGCACCGTGGCGCTGATAAAACGCCGGCGTGGTTAAATCACGTGGCCGGCGCTCAAATTCATTATAAATGCTGCTGTCGGCGGCTTCGAACAACTGCGGCCACAGCAATAGGCCAAACAGAGCCAGCCACAAATTATTTTCCAGATGTTCGGCCTGAAAACCCAGCTGGCGGTAATAATGCAGCGCGCCCTGCTCCGGCGCATTGGCCCAGAGCTCGTCCAGCGTCAGCACAGCCGCCTGTTGCAGTAAATGTGTGGTGTCGGTGATACGGCTTTGTTTTAGCACGCGGCGGCTGAAATCCAGCGCCAGATAATATTCTTCGTCACAACAAGGTTCGGCCTGCATTTGCGCAAGCAATGCGTCGAGTTCAGCGCGCCGGCCCAGTTTATGATAAAGCCGCATCAACCGCTCCGACGCCGGATAACCACCACCGGCTAAATACCAGTCAATCGCCAGTTCCGGCGAATGCAAGCGCTCCGCCTGCCGGCCTAAGGCTTCACAGAGTTTTTCCCGCGTCAGCACTGTGCGGTCATCTAATGGCTCAGGCCACAACAACGCATCCAGCTGCCATTGCTGCAGCTGTTCCAGGGTCAGCAGGCTGTTTTTACGCGGTAAGGCCTCACGTAGTTGCGCTTTTAGCCGGGCATAAGCATAAGCCGCCTGCGCAGTGGCGACATCAAGAAAACGTGCCAGATACAGCGGCTCGCCGGCGCTTTGTTCAGGGCCGGCAGACACAGCGCTGCTGCGCAAACCGCCGGTGGCCATCACACCTAAATCGCGCAGCGTAAAGGCGGATAAATCAGTTTCGATGCGGCCAAAAAATAAAAACAACAAATACTGCAGCGGCTCGGTCTGGCGCAGGGCGAGCCAGTCGCCACTTTGTGCCAGCCACTGTGGCTGTAATAAATTCGCGTCCGTGACGGCTTGCTGTAAGGTCGCTTTGTCAGCAGATTTTTTCGGGAGTTGCGCCAACAGCCCCTGCTCAAGGCCTACATGTAGTAAGTCCGTCAGCTGCCGTTTATTGGCTTTGAGTAGCCAGTTGACGAGATCGGCTTGCTGTGCAGGCCGCGCGGCAAAACCACTATCGAGCAGTTGCATGGTCGCAGCACGCTGATCGCTGATTTCACTGTATTGCAGGTCCGTCAGCGCAAAAACCGTGCCCTTGCGACTAAGCATCCGCAGCCACTGGCGCTGTGCGCCCGGCGATAAAGCCCGATACGCGGCGATAAACTGCCATTCGGCCGGCCCGAGCAACCCGGCGTACTGCGCTTCAATACGCAGCAAAAACTCAGCGAAATGCTGCAGATAATAATCCGGCGGTAACACAACAGGCGCAGGCATCGGTTCATCCGGTTCAGGTCACGTTGGCGTTACTGTAGCAAATTAACTACTGGATAAACAAACAGCATTTCGGTATTTAATAACTGCTACCAGCGAGTGTCATTTTCACAAGGAATGCCATCACGGTCGCCATCCATTTTAGTATTCGGACAATTGGCAACAAAAAACTCAGCTTCAGCTCTGGAGCGCATCTGACTGCAATGTTGCCGGCCATCACACTGAAAGCTCTGGTTTAATTGCAGCTGAGGCTCTGCCGCCACTGCCTCAACCGGCACAGGAAGCGATTCCGATACCGGCAGCGATTCTGGCATTGGCGCCACCGTTTGTGTGCGTTGCCACCATTGCCAACCGCCAATCAACACCACCAACACTAACAGTTTGTTCAGCATCACAAGTTCCTTTTGCAGTAACAGTTAAGTTGCTTTATGCAACATTTACCCAATCCTGACAATTCCCAACGTTGATTTTTTCAGCGTCACAAATTAGAATGAACGTTCACTCTAATTTGGAGATCATTCCCATGCAGCCTATTCGTCGTCCACAACCCCTGCTGCCAAGCACTGTGACCCTGCTCGCCAGCGCCTTATTTTTAAGCGCCTGTGGCCAGCCAGCACCTGCAGCACAAGGTGCTGGCCCGGCCGTGGTGCCGGTAGGTGTCGTCACTTTAAAGACGCAGGACGTGACCTTAAGCCGTGAATTACCAGGCCGGGTGCAGGCCGCGCAGATTGCTGAAATCAGGCCACAGGTCAGCGGCATTGTGCTGGCGCGCCACTTCACTGAAGGCAGCACAGTCGCTGCCGGAACCGCTTTGTATCAGATTGACCCGGCGCCCTTTGAAGCCGCTTTATTAAGCGCAAAAGCCGCAGAATCCAAAGCCAAAGCCAATATCGCCAGCAGCAAAGCCAAAGCAGAACGTTACCGCGAACTGCTGAAAATCAAAGCCGTCAGCCGGCAGGATTTTGATGAAGCCGAAGCCGCCTTCCTGCAGGCGCAGGCCGAATTACAAAGTGCCAAAGCGCAAATCAACAGCGCGCAGATTAATCTGAGCTACAGCAAAGTGCTGGCACCTATCAGCGGCCAGATTGGCAAATCAACTGTCACCACCGGCGCGCTGGTCAGCAGCGGCCAAAGTCAGGCTCTGGCGACTGTGACGCAACTTGACCCTATCTACATCGATTTAACGCAATCAAGCAGCGAACTGTTGGCATTAAAGCAAGCACTCGCCAAAGGCATAGTCGGAAAGGCAGCCACGCAGACAGAAGTCAGCCTGACACTGGAAGACGGCAGCACTTACGCCCACAAAGGCAGGCTGCAATTTAGCGAAGTGACGGTTAACCCGGACACCGGCTCCGTCACGCTGCGCGCCAGTTTCCCGAACCCGGACCAGCTGTTACTGCCGGGCATGTATGTGCGCGCCACTGTACAAGAAGGCCTGCAGGCAAACGCCTTACTGGTGCCACAGCGTGGCGTCAGCCGCAATGCCAAAGGCGAAGCCACGGCGCTGGTGGTTAGCAAAGACGGCAAAGTCGAACCGCGGGTGCTGCAAACCAACCGCACCATCGGCAGCAACTGGTTAGTCACCGCCGGTCTGCTGGATGGCGACCAGCTCATCGTCGAAGGCCTGCAAAAAGTGCGGCCGGGCGCTGTGGTGCAGGCGGTACCTGCGACTTCCACCGCAGTCACTTCAGCTGCTGCAACTTCCGACAGCAAAGGTTCTGCCCAGGCAGCGCCGGCTGCAGCCCGTTAAGCGAGGTGTTTGATGTCGCATTTTTTTATTAACAGACCAATTTTTGCCTGGGCACTGGCCATTATGGTGATGCTGGCCGGTGTGCTGGCGATCCGAGCCCTGCCCGTCGCGCAGTACCCATCCATCGCACCGCCGGCGATCAGCGTCAGTGCCAGTTACCCGGGCGCCTCCGCCCGCACGCTGGAAGACACCGTCACCCAGGTGATTGAGCAGAAAATGAAAGGCCTCGATGGCCTGATGTATATGTCGTCGACTTCTGAGTCGAGCGGTCAGGTCACGCTGACGCTGACGTTTAATGCCGAAACCGATCCGGATATCGCTCAGGTGCAGGTGCAGAACAAACTGGCACTGGCCACGCCGCTGTTACCGCAGGAAGTACAGCGCCAGGGTGTGACTGTGGCTAAGTCGGCACGTAACTTCTTGATGGTGGTGGGTTTTGTCTCGGAAGACGGCAGCATGACCAACATCGACATTGGTGATTATGTCGCGTCCAACGTGCAGGACATTATCTCGCGTGTCGAAGGTGTCGGCGAAGTGCAGTTATTCGGCTCACAATATGCGATGCGTATCTGGCTGGACCCGGCCAAACTGCAGAATTTTAACCTGACACCGGCTGATGTAAGCAACGCTATTGTGGCGCAAAACGCTCAGGTGTCCGCCGGTCAGCTCGGTGGTTTACCGGCTGCGCAAGGCCAGCAACTCAATGCGACTGTCACAGCCCAAAGCCGGCTGCAAACGCCGGAGCAGTTCCGCAATATTTTGCTGAAAAGCGCCTTGGATGGCAGCTCTGTACGTTTAAGTGACGTGGCGACCGTTGAACTCGGTGGTGAAAGCTACAACGTGGTGGCGCGTTATAACGGCAAACCAGCCTCAGGTATCGGTATTAAACTGGCGAGCGGCGCCAATGCGCTCGATACCGCCGATGGCGTCAAACAAGCCTTAGCTGATTTAACGCCTTATTTCCCGACCGGCCTCAAAGCGGTCGTGCCTTACGACACCACGCCTTTTGTGTCTTTATCAATTGAAAAAGTGGTGCATACGCTGATTGAAGCAGTCGTGCTGGTATTTTTAGTGATGTATCTGTTTTTACAGAACTTCCGCGCCACGCTGATCCCAACCATCGCGGTACCGGTGGTGCTGCTTGGCACTTTTGCCATCCTCTATGCCTTTGGTTATTCGATTAATACCCTGACCATGTTTGCGATGGTATTGGCGATAGGTTTGCTGGTCGACGACGCCATCGTCGTGGTGGAAAACGTCGAACGGGTGATGACCGAAGAAAATCTTTCACCGCTTGCGGCTACGCGCAAATCGATGGACGAAATCAAAGGCGCTTTAGTCGGTATCGCCATGGTGTTGTCGGCGGTATTTGTGCCGATGGCGTTTTTCGGCGGTTCTACCGGTGTGATTTACCGCCAGTTTTCGATCACTTTGGTCTCGGCGATGGCGCTGTCAGTGCTGGTCGCATTGATTTTAACGCCGGCGCTTTGTGCCACTTTGTTAAAACCCAGCCATGTGCCAAATCCAAGCTCGCTGGCCGGCCGTTTTTTTGGTGGTTTTAACCGCGGTTTTGATAAAACCAATCAGGGTACCCAGGGTTTTGTCGCGCGGATGATTAAGCAAAGCAAACGTTATCTGCTGGTTTACGGCGTGATTTTGGGCGGTTTGTTGTATGTATTCAGCCAGTTACCTTCAGCATTTTTGCCGGACGAAGATCAGGGCATTTTGTTTAATCAGGTCGTGTTACCGGCTGGCAGCACCACAGAACAAACCTTGGGTGTTGTGGAAAAAATGGAACAGCATTTCCTGGTCGACCAACAGGAAGCAGTGAAATCGATTTTCACTGTGGCAGGCTTTAGTTTTGCCGGCTCCGGTCAAAACGCTGCGATTGGCTTTGTCAGCCTGAAGCACTGGGATGAGCGGCAGCGGCCGGACCTGCATGTCGGCGCTGTCGCCGGTAAAGCTATGGGTTATTTCGCCACCATCAAAGAAGCTTTTGTCTTTGCCTTCCCGCCACCGGCAGTAGTGGAACTGGGCACAGCCAACGGCTTTAACATCTATCTGCAGGACCGTGCTGGTCTTGGTCACGACCAACTGCTGCAGGCGCGCAATATGCTGCTCGGCATGGCGGCAAAAAGCCCGGTGCTGGCCGGTGTGCGGCCGAATGGCCAGGAAGATACACCGGAGCTCAAACTCGACATTGATTTAGCCAAAGCTGAAGCGCTGGGTGTCAGCCAAAGCAGTATCAACAGCACACTCGCCACAGCCTGGGGCAGTAGTTATGTCAATGATTTTATTGACCGTGGCCGGGTGAAAAAAGTCTTCCTGCAAGGTGCAGCCGACAGCCGGATGGCGCCGGAAGATTTAAGTAAATGGTATGTACGCAACAGCAAAGGCGACATGGTGCCGTTCAGCGCCTTCGCCAGCAGCCACTGGAGCTATGGCTCGCCACGGCTGGAACGTTACAACGGTTTCTCCGCGATGGAAATTCAGGGCGCCGCCGCACCGGGTTACAGCACGGGTCAGGCGATGGATGAGATGGAAAAACTGGTGAAACAACTGCCTGCCGGCGTCGGCTTTGAGTGGACAGGCATCTCTTATCAGGAACGGTTAAGCGGGGGGCAGGCGCCGATGTTGTATGCCTTGTCGCTGCTTGTTGTATTCCTCTGTCTGGCCGCTTTGTATAACAGCTGGTCGGTACCGGCGGCGGTAATGATGATTGTACCTTTGGGTGTGTTCGGTGCCGCGCTGGCTGCGCTGGTGGGCAATCTCTCCAACGACATCTACCTGCAGGTTGGTTTGCTGACCACTATGGGCCTGGCGTCGAAAAACGCCATTTTAATTGTCGAGTTCGCCATTGCGCGGATGGAACAAGGCTTAGGTCTGGTCGACGCTGCGGTCGAAGCGGTTCGGCTGCGGCTGCGGCCTATCCTGATGACGTCGATGGCCTTTATCTGTGGTGTATTGCCGCTCGCGATCGCTTCCAGTGCCGGTTCAGGTGCGCAAAACGCGCTGGGTATTTCGGTGATTGGCGGCACGCTGGCGTCAAGTATTTTGGCCGTAGTCTTTGTGCCGCTGTTTTTTGTGCTGGTGCGCCGGCTGTTCCCGCTCAAAGCGGCCGCAGATACTCAGGGTTAAGGAGCTTTCCATGTTATTGCAATTCAAACAAACCGGCAGCTTCCGGTTGAAAACACTGAGCGTCCTGACAGCCATCGCTTTGACCGGATGTTCGTTAGCACCGGATCTGCCGCCAGCTCCGAGCGCAGTGCCGACAGCTTATTCGCAAACGCCAGCGGATACAGCGACTCCACAGGCCGCTGACTTGTCCTGGCAGGCATTTTTTCAGGAGCCGCGGCTGCAGCAGTTGTTAACACAAGCGCTGGCACAGAATCATGATCTGAAACTGGCGGTGCTGAATGTCGAGCGGGTACGGGCGCTGTATCAAATCAGCGACAGCAATCGCTATCCGGCGCTGGATTTATCCGCCAGCCAAAGCCGGCAACGGCTGCCGGCAGATCTCAGTCAGAGCGGCAGCGCATCCATCCAGCAGCAGGCCAGCGTGACTGTGGGCAGCAGCTGGGAGCTCGACCTGTTTGGCAAAGTGCGCAATCAGTCCGAACAGGCGCTGCAGCAACTGTTCGCCGGTGAAGCAGCGCAGCAGGCGGCGCAGGTCAGTCTGCTTTCCGAAGTCGCCACCAGCTGGTACAGCTATGCCAGCAATCTGCAGCTGTTAACGCTGGCGCAGCACAGCGCCGCCAGCTACCAGCAAAGCCTGCAACTGACTGAGCGCAAAGTCGCGCTTGGCGCGGCGTCAGAGCTGACACTGAGTCAGCAGCAAAGCCTGCTGGCAAGCAGTCAGGCCGATGTGGCGCGGTATCAGCGTTTACTGCAGCGTGATTTAAACGCGCTGCAGTTGCTGGTCGCACAGCCCGGTGCCGATCTCAGCGCCTGGCTGCCAACAGCGCAGGAGTCATTGCAACAATCCAGCCTGCAGCTGCCCGAACTGGCACCGGGCAGCCCGGCGTTATTGCTGACGCAACGACCCGATATTCAGCAGGCCGAACATCAGCTCAAAGCGGCCAACGCCAATATCGGCGTGGCACGGGCGGCGTTTTTCCCGTCCATCAGCCTCACCGCCAGCGCCGGTACTGCGTCGAATGAACTGAGCGGTTTATTTAACGCCGGCAGCGGCAGCTGGAGCTTTGTGCCGAACATCAGCCTGCCAATTTTTAATATGGGCCGCACGCAGGCCAACTTGCAGCTGGCTGAAACAGACCGTACTATCGCGCTCGAAACCTATCAGCACAGTATTCAGCAGGCGTTTCGCGAAGTGTCAGATCAACTGGCCGACAAAGCCGGTTATCAGGCCCAGCTGAAAGCGCTGCAGGACCTGGAACGCAGTAGTTTTCACAGTAAACAGCTCAGTCAGGCGCGCTATGACGCCGGCGCTGACAGTTATCTGCAACTGCTGGACGCCGAACGCAGCTGGTACAGCGCAAGACAGCAGCTGAGCACAGCACGGCTGAATTATCTGCAGGCGCAACTGGGGCTGTATAAGGCTCTGGGCGGTGGCTGGCAGGAGCTGCAAACTCAGACCGGCAGCACCACGGCGCAGCAATAAAAGACGTAGCGACAAACGACGCATTAACACCAAGCGGAGGAAACAACATGACGACAAAAACCAGACGACAAGACCCGCAACTGGCGCAAAGCCGGCGGCTGCAAGTGCTGGACGCGGCGTCTGATTGTTTCCGCCGCCGCGGTTATCACGGTGCCGGCATGGCGGAAATTTCCAAAACCGCCGGCATGAGCCCGGGCCATATCTACAACTATTTTGATAGCAAAGAAGCCATTATCGACGCCATCATCGAGCGTGATATGGAAGAGATGTTTTCGGTGTTTAACGGCTTTTTGCAGGCTGAAGGCCTGTTACTGGACGTGATGCTTGCTGGTTGTGAAGATGGCGTCGACAAACATCTGGATGTGGAAAAAGGCGCGTTAAAACTGGAAATGATTTCCGAAGCAGCACGCAACGACAAAGTCGCGTTGTCGCTGCAGGCTTCCGACACTGAAGCGCGCCGGCTGATGAAACAGCTGCTGCGCCGCGACGGCAGCCTGGTGCGCGACTTGCCGGAGCCTGAACTCGACAGCCGCATCAGCGTGATGTTTGCGCTGTTTGGCGGCCTGATGATCCGCCGGGTGTTAAATCCACAACTGGACCGCGAGACGGTACTGCTCGCGTTAAAACCGGTGATCCGTACCCTGTTGTCACCGTTCTGAGTAAACCGCGGTCGCCGCTCTGAGCGCAAGTTGCTGGCTCAGTGCGGACGCTGGCCGCCCCCGCCAAAAGTCTAAGTTCGCCGGTTGAAAAAAACGGCTAAAGTCTCAGCAGTTACTTTTGCCGGGATCACTATCATGACCAACACAGCTCAACAGCCAAATCTGCCACTGCAACGTTATCAGCAACTGCACCAGCAGGCTGCTATGGAGCCTGAGCAGTTCTGGCAGCGCGAAGCCGCGCAGCTGGACTGGTTTGAAGCCCCGACGCAAATACTCAGCCAAACCGATGCCGACCATTACCAATGGTTTGCCGATGGTGTGCTGAACAGCTGTTATCTGGCGCTCGACAGCCATGTGCAGCAAGGCCGCGGCGCTCAGACCGCACTGATTTATGACTCGCCGGTGACCGGCAGCAAACATCGGTACAGTTATCTGCAACTGCTGGATGAAGTGTCACTTTTTGCCGGCGTGCTGCAACAACAAGGCGTTGGCAAAGGCGACCGGGTGGTGATTTATCTGCCGATGATCCCGCAGGCGGTGATAGCCATGCTAGCCGTGGCGCGATTAGGCGCTGTGCATTCGGTGGTATTTGGTGGTTTTTCCGCGCATGAACTGGCACTGCGTATCGATGACGCCACACCGAAGGTGATTGTCAGCGCCTCCTGTGGCATCGAAATAAACCGGCTGATTGCCTACAAACCGCTACTCGATGAAGCGCTGGAACTGGCGCAGCATCGGGTAACCAGCTGCATTATTTTCCAGCGCGAACAGTTATTGGCCGAGATGCAAACTGGCCGCGACTTAGACTGGAACCTGGAGCTGACCAAGGCGCATCCGGTCGCTTGTGTGCCAGTGCAATCAACAGATCCGCTGTATATTCTCTACACCTCCGGCACGACGGGCAAACCCAAAGGCGTGGTGCGCGATAACGGCGGCCATGCGGTCGCGCTGTCTTACAGCATGCGTACTATTTATGACTGCGGCCCCGGCGATGTGTTTTTTGCCGCCTCAGATGTCGGCTGGGTCGTCGGCCATTCCTACATCGTCTACGCGCCGTTATTCGCCGGCTGCACGACGATTTTGTATGAAGGCAAACCGGTGTTTACCCCAGACGCTGGCGCTTTCTGGCGGCTTTGCGCTGAATACAAAGTCAAAGTGTTATTCGCCGCCCCCACCGCCTTTCGCGCCGTGCGCAAAGAAGACCCGGAAGCGCTGCTGCAAACTTATGATTTGTCGGCGCTGAAGTACATTTTTATGGCCGGCGAGCGTTTAGATCCGGCTACTTATTTTTGGGTTAGTGAAAAAATCGGCAAACCGGTAATTGACCATTGGTGGCAAACCGAAACCGGCTGGGCCATCAGTGCCAATCCAGCCGGCGTGGCGTTATTACCGGCCAAAGCCGGTTCTGCCACAGTGCCTGTACCCGGCTTTCACGTTGAGATTTTAAGCGACGACGGCTGCCCGCTCGGCCCCAATCAGCAGGGTTATATCGCCATCCAATTGCCGTTGCCGCCCGGTTGCCTCAACACCATTTGGGGCAATGATGAGCGTTTTGTCGACGGTTATCTGCGCACCTTCCCCGGGTATTACGCCAGCGGCGACGGCGGCTATCTCGACGAAGACGGGTATCTCTTTGTCATGGGCCGCACCGACGATGTGATCAACGTCGCCGGCCACCGCCTGTCGACCGGCGAAATGGAGCAAATCGTCGCCAGTCACCCGGCGGTGGCGGAATGTTGTGTGATCGGCATTCATGAACCGATTAAAGGCCAGCAACCACTGGCTATGGTACTGCTGAAAAACGGCAGCAATATAGAAGAATCGGTACTCGAGGCCGAACTGGCAGCTATGGTACGAAAAGAGATTGGCGCTTTGGCTTGTTTTAAAAAAGCCATCATCGTCAAACGTTTGCCCAAAACCCGCTCTGGTAAAATCCTGCGCAAGTTGCTGCGGCAAATCGCCGCAGGCAGCGAATATAGTATTCCGTCGACCATTGACGACCCGGCCTGTCTGGCTGAAATCGAACAAATCATGGCGGACAAAGCTCTGGTCGGCAGCCTGTAAGCCAGCGTCGTCAGGCTGTCCTATACTGTCCCTTTTGGCATAATAAGAGGGACAGTACATGACCACCCGCACCGAACACGACAGCATGGGGGCGCTTGAAGTGCCCCAAAGCGCTTTGTATCAGGCGCAGACCCAACGCGCAGTGCAGAATTTCCAGATAAGCCCCACCCCAATGCCGGCCAGTTTTATCCGTGCCATGTTATTGATTAAACAAGCCGCCGCCCACAGCAACAGCGCGCTGGGCCTGCTCGATGCCGACGTCGCCAGCGCCATCAGTAGTGCCGCCGCCGCTCAGCTGGCGAATCCGGACTGGTCGCAATATCCGGTACCGGTGTTTCAGACCGGCTCCGGTACCAGCAGTAATATGAATGTCAACGAAGTACTGGCGACGCTGGCCAGTCAGGCGCTGGGCCGGCCGGTGCATCCGAATGACCATGTCAATCTCGGGCAAAGCAGCAACGACACAGTGCCGACCGCCATTCACGCCAGCGCGGCGCTGGCGATCCAGCAACAGCTGCTGCCGGCACTGCAACAGTTGCAGCAAGCCATCAGTCAGCAAAATGCAATCTCCGGTCCGGTATTAAAAACCGGCCGCACCCATTTAATGGACGCCATGCCGGTTAAATTTTCGCAGGTTTTTGCCGGCTGGCAGGCGCAGCTTGGTCATGTCGAAACCTTGCTGCAGGAACAGCTGCCGCGGTTACAACAACTGGCACAAGGCGGCACTGCAGTGGGCACTGGCGTCAATGCGGCGCCGGGATTTGCCAGTCGCTTTACGGCGGAACTCAGTCAGCTGACCGGCCTCCCATTTGTACCAAGTGACAATTTTTTCTTTAGCATGGGTACCCAGGATACCGCAGTCGCCTGCTCCGGCGTGCTGAAGACGCTGGCAGTGGCGCTTTTGAAAATTGCCAATGACCTGCGCTGGATGAACTCAGGGCCTTTGGCGGGTCTGGCAGAAATCGAATTGCCGGCGCTGCAACCGGGGTCTTCGATTATGCCGGGAAAAGTTAATCCGGTGATCCCTGAAGCCGTAGCGATGGCCTGTGCCCAGGTGATTGGTTTTGACACCGCCATCACCATCGCCGGTCAGTCTGGTAATTTTGAACTCAATGTGATGCTGCCTTTGGTAGCCAACAATCTGCTTGGCAGTGTGGATTTGCTCAGCGGCAGCTGTGAGGCCTTTGCCCGGCAATGCATTGCAGAGATGAAAGTGCGCGCCGACAACACCACAAGGGTGCTGGCACTCAATCCGATTCTGGTCACTGCGCTTAATCCCCTGATCGGTTACGAAAAAGCGGCGCTGATTGCCAAACAGGCGTATCAGCAGCAAAGGCCGGTGCTGGATGTGGCGCTGGAGTTATCCGGTTTACCAGAAGCGCAGCTGCGGCAATTGTTAGATCCGGCGCGACTGGTATAGCTGCAGTTTTATCCGGCCGAAAGTAGCAACCACACGACTTCATGTTGCAAAAAATCGAAACAACAACACGGCTTTTTCAGCAGTGACGTCACAACAAATGCGTTAGGATACGCAATGAATACCGCCGGCATTGCCGGTGGCCTCAATCGGCTATCAGTGCAGTAACAAAACGGAGTAGTAACGATGGATCTGTGGCAATGGCTGACGCTGGCAGGCGCGGTGATGCTGTCTGGTATCTCCAAAACCAGCTTTGCCGGTAGTCTGGGTTTATTAGCCATGCCGCTGTTATTGCTGGCATTTCCGGCTGACCGTGCACTCGCCTTGTTATTGCCGGTACTCATTCTCTGCGATGCATTTACCCTGCAAAGCAGTTGGAAAAAGTGGGACCTGGCCGCGCTGCGGTTTTTATTACTTCCCGCCATTTTCGGCATTGTCGCCGCCAGCTTTGTGTTGCTGCTGGTGACTATCCAGCAACTGCAGCTGTTTATTGGCATCGGCGCAACCTTGTTTGCACTGCGCTATTTTTACGGCAATGCCGACTTAAGCCTGTTTGCCGGTGCCAAAGCCGGCGTCAGCCTGGGTTTTCTCAGTGGTGTCAGCTCCACCTTATTGCACGCTGGCGGCCCGCCGTTATCGCTGCATCTGCTGGCCCGCCAACTGCCACCGGTCAGCTATATCGCCACCAGTGCAGTGTTTTTTGCCGTGCTGAACCTGCTCAAAGTGCCGGCTTATTGGCTGACCGGTCAGTTTGACCCGGCCGATATTGTCCGGGTGTTGTATTGCACACCGCTGGCCTTTATTGCGGTGCAGGCCGGGGTGTGGGTGCAGCGTAACCTGCCGCAACAGCTGTTTATCCGTTTGTTATATATCTTGTTATTACTCAGTGGTCTGGCTATTACTGCCGGTGCATTAAAGTCATAAATTGGAAGCTCTGAGAAAAGGAATGCCAATGCTAAAACAAGGGTTGAGTCAGTACTGGCGTCAGGGCATCCGTGCTATGCCCGCGCGGGATGTGCATGAACATCACCGCGCATCGACGCCGCTGGAATTGTTATTTGACCTGGTCGCGGTGATTGCGATTGCCGCCGCTGCCGGCGAATTACACCATGCCATCGCCCATGGCCATACACTGGAAGGTGCTGGCAAATTTGTGTTGGCGTTTTTTGCTATCTGGTGGGCCTGGATGAATTTCACCTGGTTTGCCTCGGCTTATGACAATGACGACGCCGTGTTCCGCTTGCTGACGATGGGGCTGATGATTGGGTCTTTGACGATGGCTGCTGGGATCCGGCCGTTTTTTCAGCAGGCTGATTTACTGCTGATAGTGCTGGGTTTTGTCTGGATGCGCATCTGTATGGTGCTGCTGTGGTTGCGCGCCGCCCGTCATGATCCGGCGCACCGGCCGACTTCGCTGACTTATGCCATCGGGCTTATTCTGGTACAAAGCTATTGGGTTGGCCTGCTGCTGATGCAGCCTTTGTCACTGCCAACGTTGTTGCTGCTGTTTGGCGGCGGCGCGGTACTGGAACTGGCGGTGCCGGCTGTTGCTGAGCGCCGCGGTATCACGCCGTGGCATCGTCACCACATGATCGAGCGTTATGGCCTGCTGAATCTGATTGTGCTGGGCGAAACCCTGTTAGCCGGCTCAGTGGCCATCAGCCAACTGCAACAGCTAGCCGTCAGTACCGCCGGCTTCTGGCCGCTGCTGACTTTGGCTTTAGTGCCGCTGCTCGCCATGATCCTGCTGTTTTGTTTGTGGTGGCTGTATTTCTCCCGCGAAGAACATTTAGCAGTGCAAAACCTGCGAATGGCGCTGACCTGGGGTTATGGCCATCTGCTGATTTATGCCGCCGGCGCGGCAGTCGGCGCCGGTATTGCGGTGCAGGTCGACCTGCTCACCGGCCAGGCGCACTTGAGCAGTGCCATGGCAACAGGCGCTGTAGCTATACCGGTCGCTTTTTACCTGTTTGGCCTCTGGCTGGTGCGTGATCGGTTTATCTTCAGCGGCGCCGGTCGTTATTTGCTGTTATGGTTTGTCGGGCTGATCCCGCTGCTCAGCCATCTGCTGGCCGAAACATCAGGCGCCAGCGCGGCGCTTGGCAGTATCACGCTGCTGACACTGCTCGCCGTGTTATTACGCAGCAGCCATGCCTGCTGCCAGGCGTCAGATCCGGCCAGTCACGGTTCAAACCATTCTCAGTCCAGCCATTCGCAAACAGGCCATTCCAAACCGATCCAAGGAGCATCAAATGAGTAATTTAACCCAGGATACCCGCGGTGAATGCAATGAAGCCGCCGGCTGCGGCGCTATTGTCAAAATCATTCAGCCACGGGAAAAAGACTTAGGCGGGTTTTCGGTGCGCCGTTTGTTGCCCGTTGCCGGTCAGCAGATGGTTGGGCCCTGGATTTTCTTTGACCATATGGGCCCGGCATTTTTTTCGGCAGGCTCCGGCATCAAGGTGCGGCCACATCCGCATATTAACCTCGCGACTGTGACCTACCTGTTTGAAGGTGAAATTCTGCACCGCGATTCATTGGGCAGCCTGCAGCCGATCCGGCCCGGTGACATCAATCTGATGGTGGCTGGCCGTGGCATAGTGCACTCGGAACGCGAGCGGCCGGAAGTCACGGCTGTTGATCATCAGCTGCACGGCCTGCAGCTGTGGCTGGTATTACCGGAAGCCGACGAAGAAACCGAGCCGGCGTTTTATCATTATCCGGCGGCAGATATCCCGGCGCTGGACGTTGAAGGCGTGCCGGTGCGCGTCATTATGGGCAGCGCCTACGGCCAGACCTCACCAGTAAAACAATTTGCGCCGACTTTGTATATCGAAGCCAGTCTAAAAGCCGGTCAGCAGCTGGTGTTGCCACAAGCGCCTGAACGCGCTTTATATATTGCGGCCGGCGCAGTCAAAGCGCGCGACACTAAGCTCAAGCAATATGAAATGGCGGTGCTCGATGCCGATACTGTCGTGACTATTGAAGCAGTCAGCGACAGCCGCGTCGCGCTGATTGGCGGTGCCGCCATGGCGCGGCGTTACATCGAATGGAATTTTGTTTCAAGCCGGCGCGAGCGCATCGAACAGGCCAAAGCCGACTGGCAACAGGGGAATTTCCCTAAAGTACCGGGTGATGAAGACGAGTTTATTCCGCTGCCTTGATGGCGCCTGGAATTTGCAGTGTTGCATGCCGACACAATTTTACGCCACGTTGTGGCCAGCACGCTGCAGCTTGCCGTGCCTACCATGGAATTCCAAAGGCAGGTACGGTAAGCAACGCGCCACCGTACAGCAAATCACGACTTAACGTTCATTTTCGACTGGCCATAACTGATCTAATGGGGGCGTGGTCGCGTACCACCGCCATCTGTGCACAACCAGCAACCGCCAATGTCCGAAGCATACAATCCTGCTGATATATCCCGCATTGTTGAAATGGCCTGGGAAGACCGCACACCTTTTGAAGCGATAGAACAGTTGTATGGTCTCAATCAGCACCAGCTGATTAAATTTATGCGGCGCGAACTGAATGCAGGCAGTTTCCGCTTATGGCGGGCACGGACCAGCGGCCGGGTTACCAAACATACCGCGTTGCGATCGCCGGACGTCAAACGCGGTTATTGCCCCAGCCAATATAAACGCTAGGCCAGCTGCTGGCGAGGCAACGCCAGCTTGCGCTACCATTAGCAGATGTTTCAGTTGTCCATAGGAAAGTCCCTATGTGTAACATCCCCCGCTTGCTGCTGCCGGCGCTTGTGCTCTGTGCCACATTCCATTTGCAGGCCGAAACCACCGAAACCTGGAGTACTGAACGCTGTACCGCACTGCGCCAACAAGTTCAGACCGATGCCCTGGCTCAGAATGGCAAACTACAGCAACAACTGCAGCAATACTGTACGGCGGAAAACATCACGCCGGGCAAAATCGTGACTAACACAACACCGAATGTGATACCAGTCCAGCTGGACGTGCCGCCGGAACCAGCAAACTCACAAACGCCACCACAACGGGTGCAGCACAACAGCACGCTGGAGTGGCTTGGCAGTTCCATGCTGTTGGTATTAATCGGTTTTTGGCTGTGGATGGGGCGTAAATAACGCCCCATTGGTAGCGAAGAATCAGGTCAGGTTGGCAATAGTGTCGCTGACACTTTGCGCCACCTGCGCAATTTGTTGCTGTGCCTGATGCGCCTGATTAACCAGCTGGACTCCGTCTTCGGAAAGGCCGCTGGCATTTTTCATCCGGTCCAGCACTGTGTGAGTCAGTGTCATATTGCGCTCAACCACACGCTGGATCTCGACCGTAGAGCTGCTGGTACGCGCTGCCAAATTGCGAACTTCGTCAGCCACCACAGCAAAACCACGCCCCTGCTCACCGGCACGGGCCGCTTCTATCGCCGCGTTTAATGCCAGCAGGTTGGTCTGATCTGCGATGGATTTGATGGTCGTGACGATGGCTGAGATCGCTTTTGACTCGTCATTCAATTGCTCAATTTGCGAAAAGGTCTGCCTGACTTCAGCGGAAATAGAACCCGAGTTTTGTTGCACAGCATCCAATAGTTGCCGGCTTTGGCCCGCGACATCTACTGTGTGCCGCGAAGACTGCAACGCCAAAGCCGCAACCCGCTCGACTTCAAGTTCGTGTAGGACTTTGCCGGTAATATCACAGGCAAACTTAATGACCTTGATCACCTTGCCCTGCTCATCAAAAATCGGATTGTAAGTCGCTTCCAGCCAAACAGTGTTGCCGGCTTTGTCCAGGCGTTCAAACCGACCGTGTTTAAAAGTGCCGGCGCCCAGTTCGGTCCAAAAATCAGGGTGTTGTTGTAAAAAATTGTTGGGACAAAAAACCCGGTGATGCTTGCCCGTGATCTCAGCGCTTTGATAGCCAACCGTGCGCAGAAAATTTTCATTGGCTCGCACTATAGTGCCGTCCGGTTGAAACTCGATCACAGCCATCGATTTATCCAGCGCACTGATAATGGCTTGCTGGTCAGCCAGCTGCGCCATTTTTGCCGTGACATCTGCGGCAAACTTCACAATCCAGCGCACCTTATTATGCTCAGACACCGGGAAATAATTTGCTTCCAGTGTGATCAGTTCGCCATTGCTCTTGTAACGGTTAAAGGTCCCGCTTTGCGCTTCACCTCGCGCCAGCGCCTGCCAAAAACGCTGATAATCGCTGCTGCGCGCATAATCCGCAGCACAGAACATCCGGTGATGCTGGCCAACCACATTAACTTTGTTGTATCCAACCGCAGCTAAAAACAATGAGTTGGCGTCCACAATCTCACCTTGTGGGGTGAACACAATCATCGGTTCCTGCTGTTGCACAGCATGATAAAACAGTTGCTCTAAACTGCTGCTTTGCGGCGCTGCTGCCTTAGTTTGACGCTGAAACATCTGTCCGAACATACTGCACCTGCCTGTTGTGTGGGAGGTCAGCACTTTGGCTGACACGGCAAAAATTGTCGGGTTTGGGGTCATCGAAACAGGTAAATCAGTCCTTTCGTTTGCTGCTGCCAGATCAGATGTTGCAGTAAGTTCCGGGAGCCTTTCGCAAAGCCGGCTGGCAAAAAAAGGGGCTCCTTCCCGGAGCCCCGGTCACGACCACATCTTTGTTCCTTCAGCCCCCCAGCCTCCGGTCAGAGATGTATTGCGAACGCGGTTCAAACAGTAAAACGAACAACTAAGGTATTGAGGTCAACAGCAAGGCGTGACAGGTCGTGCGCCGCTGCGCTGGTCTGATGTGCACCTGCCGAAGTCTGAGTTGCTAAATCGCTGATATTAATGATGTTACGGTCTACCTCACGCGCGACTTTTGATTGTTGCTCGGCGGCACTGGCAATAATGTGATTGCTGTCGCTGATGCGGTTAATTTGTCGGGCAATCATGTCCAGCGCTTCGCCGGCTTTATTGGCTTGCGCTAACGCCAGTTCGGCTTTGTCACGGCTGTGCTGCATCGAGGATACCGCAGCCTGAGTGACGCCACGAATGCTCTGCACCATGCTTTCAATTTCTTTGGTGGAGCTTTGAGTGCGATGCGCCAGCGCCCGCACTTCATCCGCCACGACGGCAAAACCCCGGCCGGCATCACCGGCCCGCGCCGCTTCAATCGCAGCGTTTAACGCCAGTAAATTGGTTTGTTCCGCGATGGCGCGAATAACATCCAGCACTTTGCCGATATGTTGTGACTGCTCGGCCAGATCGCCGACCAACCCCGCGCTGACCGCCATATCTTTGTTAATGTCATGGATAGCCGACAGCGTTTGCTCAACCTGTTGTTTGCCCAGCTGCGTATTTTGCGCCGACTGCGTCGAAGCCTCAGAAGTGGCAAGCGCCGTGTGCGCCACCTCTTCGACCGCAGCGCTCATTTGGGTGATAGCAGCCGCAGCTTGCTGAATTTCATCATTTTGCTGACTGACACCTGCTGCAGCGCTGTCCGTCACTATATTTAATTCTTCCGACGCCGACGCCAGCGTTTGCGACGACGCGGCAATATGACGGATGGTGTCGCGCAGGTTTTGTTGCATAGTCCGCATCGAATCCGCCAGCTCAGCCATCTCATCTTTACCACTGATTTCAATGGATTGCGTCAGATCGCCGCCCGCGACTTTTTGTGCCAGACGCAGGGCACGGCGGACCGGGATCACGATGCTGCGGCTTAACAAAACAGCGGCTGCCGCTGCAATCAGCAAACTGAGCAAGACCATGCCAGTCACATAGTTCCAGCTTTGCAGGTAACTTTGCTCCGATTTATCGGCCTGCTCTGATGCATAACCCGAATTCAGCTCGTTCAGCTGCAGCAGGGCTTTAGCCATTTGATTCGCTGTTTCGGCCAGACTGGTGTTCGCCAACTCAGTCGCTGCGGTGTGATTTTTTGCTTCGACCAAGGCAGTCAAATCGTTTTTCAGCTGGGTATAACGCAGGTAAGCTGCACTGAACTCGTCATAGCTTTGCTGTTCTCCACTGACTGAAATCAGCGGCTCATACTGCTGCCGGATCTGGCCAATATGCTGGTGGATCTCACTGATGCTTTGTTTGGCTGACAGCACTTCAGCATCGCTGCGGGCAATCAAGAAACGCAGCGCGGACACCTGCATCCGCATCACATTCAGATTCAGCTCCGCCAGATGTTCCAGGCTTGGAATGGTGTTTTTATCAATCTGTTCAGTGACTTTGTGCATTGAGTGCATGCTGTACAAGGTGAATATTCCCTGTAACAACATCAACAAACCAACGAATGCAAAACCGAAGGTTAAGCGGGTACTAATCCGGATATTCTGTAACTGCATTGCATGTACCTCGCCTGGGGGGAGACTAAGTCATCCTGGTTCTGACACAGCACTTGCGCCGGTCAAGCTTGGAGACAACTTTAAAGGACAAATGAGACAATAGCAACAGTTGGGACATTTTTTAATCATTTAAGCAAAGTAGAGATGCAAAAGATTGGCAAGATTTATTTACTTCAGCCTGTCACGACGAAAAGCAGCTCAGCAGTGCAAGGTAAGATTGTGCAAGCACAAATATTGCTATTCCCTGTGCCGTAAAATTGCCTGCAGGCTACACTTCGGCATGACACAGATTTGTCCCCACAACGGAGTTTTCGATGGCAGAACAAACAGAATTCAGTGTCCAGCTGCGTTTGCTGGACGGTTATAAATTTGAAATCGACTTTGGCGACGCCGGTCAGCTGCTCAGTGACGAACCACCACCGCTGGGTGCAGGCGAAGGGCCGAACCCGTCGCGTTTATTGGCGGCCGCGGTGGCCAATTGTCTGGCGGCCAGTTTGTTATTTGCGGTGCGTAAATTTAAAGAAGACCCGGGCCAGGTGCAGGCCACAGTGGTCGGCGAACTGGAACGGCAGGACGGCCGCTGGCGCATCGGCAAACTGCAGGTCGGGCTGCAGCTTGGCGCCGATAGCGCGACAATGCCACATCTGGAGCGGGCTTTAAGCCAATTCGAGAATTTTTGTGTGGTGACCCAAAGCGTGCGTCAGGGCATTGAGGTGACAGTACAGGTGCGGGACAGCGCCGGCCAGCTGCTGCATCAGGGCTGAATCCGGCGCATGAACGACGGCGCAGCCAGACCTGCGTAGGCAGCTCTGGCCTGTTTAATTTACTCAGATCTCAACCGGTAATCCGGCTTCCTGCCAGGCCACAAAGCCACCGGCCACTGAGTACACCTTTGCAAAACCCATCTGCTGCAGACTCAGTGCCGCGAGCGCAGAACGGGCACCGGAACGACACATCAGATAAACCGGCCGGCTGGCGAGTTCAGCCAGCGCCTGTTGTGGCTCACAATGTGCCGACACGGCCGGATGCTGGTGAATTTTCATTTCCAGCACGCCACGCGGATAATTCACCGCGCGGTCAACGCGGCCTTGCTGAAATTCATCCGGTTCGCGTACATCAATCAGAATGTTGTGATGATCAGCCAAGACAGCCTGAAGCTGCTGGACCGACACTTCCCGGATCTGGCCGCGGGCTTCTGCCACCAGTTGTTGCGCTGACTTCAGCATGGTTTTTACTCCTGTCATTGATAAAAAAGCTGTGCTGACACTATGGCGCAAAAACAGGCCCAAAATCAGCTGCAGCGCTGTAAAACCGACATTATATTAGGTAATACTAAATTTAAACACTCTCCCTTTGCGGCAGATCAACTCGCGCAGCGCCATTTGCGCCCCCGCTCAACCAGGCACGGAATCATCAGCTAAGCTGTGAAGATCCGGCCCGTCAGATCCACACTATGACCATCGAAGAATTTGAACAACAGCGCAAGCGCCGCCTGCTGCAGGTTTTTTGGCTGACCGAAGCTATTTTGCTGATTGAAGTGGTGCACCGGCTATATGCCGGTGCTGTGCTGGCACGGGAGCTATCCGCCGCATTATTCATCGCCGCCTTACTGCTCAGTCCGGTCTGGTTGCTGGCGCAGCGGGATGCCTTAAAAGTGGCAACGCGCTGGTTGCTGATTGGGCTGACGCTGCTGGTCACAGCGCTGTTGTGGGTGTTTAGTGGCCTGTCCGATGAAGCGCTGTTGGGTTATCCCTGTATTCTGGTATTTGCTGCGCTAATGGGATTACGCCGTACTTTTTTGTGGCTGACCGCTTTTATGCTGCTGAATTTGCTGCTCATTGGGCTCAGCAATGACTTAGGCCTGGTGCAGCATCAGCCGATGCGCAGCACCATCCACTCAGGTGCGTTACTGGCGATTATCCTGCTGTTGCTGGCCAGCAGTGTCTGGCTGATGATTGGCGATTTAACCAAACTGGTGCAGGCGCTACGTTCGGAAAACCACAGAGTACATCAGTCACAACAACAAATCCGCCAGCTGATTAACCATGATTCGCTGACCCAATTACCCAATCGGGTACTGGCGCGGGAACGCTGGGAACAAGCCATGCAATGCTGCCGGCCACAAGAGCAGTGGGTCGCACTGCTGTTTATCGATTTGGATAATTTTAAGCAGGTCAATGACAACCTCGGTCATCATGCCGGCGACAAATTGTTGCAAAGCGTCGCCAGCCAGTTACGCAGCCATCTGCGCGGGTCAGATCTGGTCTGTCGCATCAGCGGCGATGAATTTCTGGTATTGGCGGAAGGTTTTCATCAACAAACTGAAGTGCAACAACTGGCGGAAAAATTGCTGGCCGCCGTGGCGACACCGGTTGAATTTGGTCATACAACTTTCAGTGCGACCTGCTCCATCGGCATCGCCATTGCCCCGCGCGACGGCACTGACTTTGATGCGCTGTGCCAGAAAGCCGACAGCGCTATGTATCAGGCCAAACATTTTGGCCGCAATCATTGGGCCTTTTACGACGCCAGTCTGGGCGCAGACAAAACCGGCACAACGCGATAAACAGCGTAAAAATGCCCGGCCAGCAGCAGATGAAACAGACCCAGTGCTGCGTCTGCAGGAAGGGGCAACAAGTTAATCAGCGGCACCGCCAGCAACAACGCTAAAGCCAGCGTCAAACTCAGTCGCACCGGCGTTTGCTGAATAAGCCGCAGCAGCGCCAGGACCAGCATGGCATCACGCAATAGGCCTGGCAACGCAGACACCGCCGGCAATAACGCCAGCACCAGCCACAATCCCCAGACGCTGCCGGGCAACTTGCCCCATAAGCGTAGCGCCGCAGCGAGATACAGCGGCATCATCCAGCCGACTGAAACCGCCGTCAGCTGCATATGCACTGGGATCACTTCAGTAACACCGGCATAACGCAGCGCGCCAACCGCCGCGTTGATAGCAATAAATCCCAAAGCAACGGCCAACACCAGCAGCCACCACTGCAGTGCCGGCGTAGTTTGCCGCTGCCGCCAACACCGCAGCGCGCATAAACCCAGCGCCATCACCAGACCAACTTCTCCTGCTACCGCCAGCCACATCATGCTGCTCCAATTCAGTCAGAAAAAAACAAGGCCCCGCAGGGCCTTGTACAACTTGTCAGAACGTCAGACCAAACTCAATGCCGTACATGCGTGGTAAACCCGGTGTCGCAATAGGCGAACCCACTGCCATCGCCTGTCCGCCGGTCTGGATGATGTATTGCTCATCCAGCGCGTTATTGATAAAAAACGCCAGGCTAAACGGATGGTTGTCGCTCTGCCAGCTCAGCCGGGTATTGACCAGGCCAAAGCCTTTAATCGAATTCAGCGCATCATTATTCAGCCCTTTCACGCTGCCTTGCTCAAACGGCAACACCGCCAGTTTCGGCCCGTCCACGCCTTCAGTGCGATCGCCGGTGTAGCTGTAAGTCAGGTTCCAGTTAAACTGGCCATTAAGACCGGCAAAATAATAATCCAGCAGCAAACTGGCCTGATCTTCCGGCATGCCGGAGATTGGCTGACCGACTTTACTGCCGCTGTTTTCCCAGCTGAAATATTGCCACTTCGTATATTCGGTGTTGAGATGGCCGTAATTGGCGGTCAGGCGTAAATCGTCAGTCACCAGCGCAATCAGCTCCAGCTCCACGCCTTTGCCTTCCGCGTCGACGTTACGCAGGTTGTAAGTCGGCACGCCACCCGGTGGGCCAACTAGTTCCAACTGCTGCAGGTTGGTATAGTCATATTGATAAGCCGACAGATTCAGCCGCACTCTGTTGTCGAGCCAGGTCGATTTGACGCCGATTTCGGTGTTTTTCACCGTTTCTTCTTTGACCGGCGCCGCTTCACCTAAGGTATTAAAACCACCGGCTTTAAAACCTTCAGCATAAGAGATGTACGTCATCAGTTCAGGCGTCCACTGATAATCCAGCACCGCCCGCGGCGTGAACTTGGACCAATCGGCATTTTGATCGGCCGATTGCGGAATAAAGGCTACGGCGAGCGGCACCTGGCCGACATTACCGAATGGCACGTTAAAGAAGTTACGCGGTACGCTATTTAAGTAAAAGTCTTTTTTATCAAAGGTATAACGACCACCCAGCGTCAAGTCCAGCTGCTCGGTCAGCGCATAAGTGCCGTCAAAATAGATCGCCGTACTGGTGGTGGTGCCTTCGTTGTCGAACTGCTCCATATGCTGGCCCATCACCTTGGTCAGGTTGGCATTAACCAGCGCATTGCCGACGCTGGCCTGCGCCTGGGCAAAGCTCATGCCCTGCATCATCAGCCGGCCAATTTCAGCGGCCACTGCCTGACGCGCCGCTGCGGTGCCCATCGTCATATAAGCACCGGCGACACCGGTACCAAGCGGCAACATTGGCACTGAACGTGGATCTGCGCCCATCTGCACCACGGCCAGCGCGTCAAACGTCAGGGTATTAAAAGTTGCCTGGGTGATTTGTTCGATATTTTCGCGAAACCAGTTGGCGCCTAAGGTCCATTTAAAATCATCGCCGTTTTGGCTTAAACGGAATTCCTGGCTCAGTTGGTTTTGGTCTTCAATCAGATTACTGGCAAAAAAAGCACGGGCAAAAGCCGAACCGTCATCTTCCATCGCATTGCCGCGGTCAAACTGGCGGTAAGCGGTCAGCGAGGTGAACTGCATGCCAGACCAATCCTGTTGATATTCAACGGATAAGCCGCCGGCTTCACGGGTTTCATGGCCTTCAAAATCGTATTCAATCGGGCCAAAAGGGTCACCGCTGCCATAAGCAGTGTTCAGCGTCACCGCCGGCCGGCCTTGCTGATCGATATTGGAAACATCAGCACGGGCGACCAGACTGGCGCCGTTGTTTAACGTGGTTTCCAGCGAGCCACGCGCCGACCAGTCATTTTGGTTGCCGTATTTGTCTTTGCTGTTTTTTACATCAAGATAACCGTCGCGTTTATTGCGGTTAATGCCGATGCGGCCATTGACGGTATCAGTCAGCGCTGCAGTGCCGGAGAATTCCATTTTCTGTTTGCCGTGGCTGCCCAGTGTTGCGCGGAACTGGCCTTCAGCATCGGCGCTGGCTGCTTTGGTGATGATATGAATAGCACCGGCGGCCGAGTTACGGCCAAACAGCGTGCCCTGAGGGCCTTTTAATACTTCCACCCGCTCAACGTCGGTGAAGTTCATATTCGAGGTGCCGCGCCGGCCGACATAGACACCGTCGATATAGACAGCGACGGCCGCATCGAGACCAATACCAAAATCGTTGGTAGAAATACCACGAATGTTAAAAGAGGTCTGCGTTGCTGTGGCGTTGTTCGTCTCCAGGCCCGGCGTGATGCGGCCTAAATCATTGACATTCACCAGGCCCATTTTATCGATGTTGTCGCGGCTAAAAGCCGTGATAGCGATCGGCACCTGCTGCATGTTTTCACTGCGTTTTTGCGCTGTGACCTGAATGATTTCCAGCCCTTCTGCTTCTGCTTTGGCGTTAGTTTGTTGTGCCTGAGCAGTCTGACTGGCCATCGCCAAACAAACTGCCAGACAAATGCGTGACAACTGCACTTTGCCCTGTTGTTTCATATCTTCCCCTGTCGTGTGGTGTGTTGGGGCTTGAGCCCCTTGTTATAGATTTTTTGTCGAGATGCCGGCCAGATGTCTGCTGTGGACAGCTGGCCGTTGTGGACGAATGTCCTTGGTATTAAGAATTTTTGCCCTGCACCAGCAAACCACTGCTATGGCCACGTGAACTACGCAACAGCGCAACACTGACCAGCAACAACCAACCAAGCGCAGGCCAGGTTGCGGCTGTACCAAACCAATACAGCGCCAGCAGCACCAACAGCAGATTTTTAGCGCATTCCAGCCAAGTTGTGTGCTGGCGTTGTTGCTGGTAATAACCAAGGCAAAATAAGCAGAACAGAATGACGGCAGCGCCAGCCCAAATAGTGACAACGCTGAAACTGCCGGCGCTCAGCAGGAAATACAGCACTAAAGCAATTAACGTCAGGTGCTGCAAAAACACATAAAGCTTTTGTGCGCCGCTTAGCGGCGTGTCAAATTTGACCTGCTGATAAGGGTTAGCGAATTTATTCGGAAACTGTTTACGCACGTCGGCCGGCCGCCAGCCGGTTTTGCTGAAAAACACTTTGAATTTGTCGGCAAAAGAGCCGGTGCGCCAGCTGTCTTTCACCAGCGCCCAATAAGTATCCAGATTGGCCCAGATCGGGTTCCAGCTTTGCAGCGGTTTGGTGATGCCAAAAATCACCGGTTCTTCCGGCAGTTCGTCCTGGAAAGTACCGAACCAGCGGTCCCACAGGATAAACACACCACCGTGGTTTTTATTCATATACAGCGGGTTTTGCGCATGATGCACCCGATGATTACTCGGCGTGACAAACACCGCTTCATACCAGTCCGGCATCCGGTTGATATGGCGCGTGTGCACCCAGAACTGATACACCAGATTCAGTGAGCCGACCGTCAACAGCACCAGTGGTTCTATGCCAATCAGCGCCAGCGGCAGATAAAAAATAAAACTGAAAAACCCGCCACTGGACTGGCGCAGCGCCGTGCTGAGGTTGTATTCCTCGCTTTGGTGATGCACCACATGGCCGGCCCAGAACAGGTTAATTTCATGGCTGATGCGGTGAAACCAGTAGTAGCAGAAGTCATAAGCAACAAAAGCAAACAGATAAACCCACAGCGCTTCAGTGCCAAGGCTCCAGGGTGCCAAATGCTGGAAAATCAGCACATACACACTAAATTGCAGGGTTTTATAGGCTAGCCCCATCACCTGGCTCATCATGCCGAGGTTCAGCGAATTAATCGCATCGTTAAAGCGGTAAGTTTGTTTTTGCGCCCGCCAGTCTAAGTAAAGTTCCAGCAGAATGAGGGATAAAAATAACGGAATGGCGAACAGGATAATATTCATAGGATACTTTTTAGTTATATGTTTAGATCCAAACTGTTCAGACCAGACTAGCCAGACCTCCGACGACTGTCCAGCCCTGAAAACGCAGATCCGATGAATTTTTTTCGCTGATTTTTCTGCTTAAAAATGAATTATCCCTACATATCAGCCCACATTCGCGGCAAATCTAAATCAGTTAAGATGCATGTATCAAGGCCTGTGGCTGATGATCAAAGCCGTGCGTATCGTGTGGGATGCCGGACCACAACCTCGCTTTGCTGGCCCGGCAAACACGGAGCGTTTTTACAAAGCCAAATCAGGCACAGGTAAATCGATCTGCTGCTGACTGACCTTGCCTGTGCTGATAAATTGCTGCATCAGTGCAAGCACCTGCGGCGAGCTTTCCAGCAGGTTATGCCCGCCGTAACGCACTGTCACTTGCTGACGGGCGGATAAGCCGGCGACAGCTTGCTGTTGTTCTGCCAGATAAGTGCGGCCATCCAGCGTGCCACTGAGCACCAGCGTCGGAATGGCATGGCGGGCTTCCTGACGGAATGCATCACCCAAATCCAGTCCCGGCACTGTGCCGTTGAGCTGCGGCATCGGGAAATTCAGCATACCGCCCAACAGCGCCGTCGACTGTTGTTGCTGGTATTGCTGCAGACGGGGCGCTGAGATGCCGGACGCGACATCCATCAGCAATGACATCGGTTGCAGTTCAATTGGCCCTGCCATGAACCCATCGAGCAGGCCAGTCCCCAGAATCTGTTCCAGTACCGGCTTCATCGCCTCTGGCTGCGCTTTTAAACCCTGATACAACTGCAGCAATCGCCCCATCCGCTGGTTCGGGTCAGCCAACGACATCGACGTCAGCATTTGCAAATGCAGGCGCTGAAACAAAAATTCGCGGCTGCTGCCATCGGCCTGCTTCAGTTGCAGTGCAAGCGGTGTTTGCTCCAGTTGCTGCAGTACTTGCTGCATTAAACCGGCAATATCGGGAAAACGCGCCAGCAATGCCGGGTTCTGTGCAATCAGCTGCTGCAAACGCTGGAAGTACAGCTGGGTCTCTGCCGGCAGTTTGACCGTCTGATCCAGACCTTCGACACTGGCCAGTACCAGTTTATCCAGCCGCTCGGGGAACAGTTTGCTGGCCGCCAGTGCCAGATGGGTGCCATAGGAGATGCCCCATAATGTCAGTTTGTCCGCGCCCAGATGCTGGCGCAACGCATCGAGATCAAGCGCATTCTGCACTGTGGTATAACCCAGCAAATCAACGCCTTGCTGCTGCCAACGCTGTTGACACTCGGCTGCAGCCTGCTGATACAACGCGGCAAATTGCGGCTCGTTGATACGCTGATGAGTCGGCACCAGCACAGACGACTGGCATGGCTTGATATCAGCAGATAAGCCGGTGCCACGTTGATCCAACGCAATCACATCGGCCTGCGCGGTCAGACCGGTAAATAGTGGAAAACGCGGGCCCTTGGCGGTATGGATGCCAGAACCTCCGGGGCCACCGGACAAGTAAACAATTGGCGCGCCCGGTTGCTTCGTTGTCGCCGGAAAGCGCACATACTGCAATTTCAGCAAGCGGCTACCGGCGCGCTGCCGGTTCTCCGGCACTAAAAAGAAGCCGCGATAAGCGTCAGTGCTTTCGCCATTGCCGGCAGTGAAGCGAAATGCCGTTTCATTGGCGTAGCGCACTGGTGCTGCCCCCGCAGCCAGAACTTGCGCACTGTGACCAGCCAGCAGCAACAGCGTGGTGGCCAGAACAAAAACCGGCCGGACCGGGCGGCGGGACAAACTGCTTGTCTTGAGACATTTCAATAACATAACATGCACTCCTTGGTTAACTTTCCTGCAGTAAAACAAGGCCGGAGCTGCATCGCGAGCAGACATCTGCCAACGGTAGGATGTATCACTGCGACGGCGCTGAACGGTGGTGTTTTTTCCGCTAAACGGCAGCGCTTTTTTGCCACCGGAGCCATCCATGCCAACCTATGCCCTGCCCCAAATGCCTCTTGCGCGCAACAGTGCGGTGGCGCTGATACTGATCATCCTGCTCGGCTGTTTTGCCTGGGTGTTAAGCCAACCCCGTGCACTGCCGCAACTACAGGCGTTAGGCATTCAGGCCTGGTGTGATGCTGAGCAAGTCCGCACTTTACCCGCCAGTTTCAGTGCTGCAGGCTGTCAGTCACAGGCAACACAGCCAGCCGATCCACAAGGCAGGTTGTTATGGCTGGAACTGCCGTTTGAACTGCCATCCGGCGCCACAGCACAACCACTGGCGCTGTTTATCTTCGCCAAAGCGTCCAGCGCAGTGTATTTAAACGGCCAGTTAGTCGGTCAGAACGGCCAGCCCGGTGTCGCTGCAAGCGAAATTCCCGGGCAGATGGACAGCCAGATTTACTTACCGCCAACGCAGCTTCGCACCGGCAGTAACCAACTGGTGCTGTTGATGTCGGCCCAACAAGGCTGGTTCAAACTGGCGCAACCTATTCATTTTATTGGCATTGGTCCCTACGGCAATGTCAATGCTTACCTGCAGCAATACACCGGACTCGGTTTGTTGATCCTGGGTGTGTTATGCACCGGTCTGTTGTATTTCAGTACGCTGGCATTGCTGGGCAGCAGCACCGCAGTCAGCGGTCCTGCCGAGCCTGCAATTGCTACCCGTGGACAAGATGCATTGCTGGCGCTGTTGAGTCTTTGTGCTGCGGCGCAGCTAGGGCTGGAAATGAGCCGGGGCCTGCTCGGTTATCCTTATCCGCTGCATGAGCTGCGGCTGTGCGCCATTTTGTTGTGTGCCTGCGGCTTCGGTTTTGCGTTGTTGTGGTTAACGCTGCTGCGTTATCAGCCCGCGCTCTGGCGTTTCTGGACGCTTTTGACTGTGCTGGTACTGCTGCCTTTGCTGTGGTGGCTGGACAGCTTTGATGCACGCATTGCCATCGCGACTTTATTGCCGGCGGCATTGGCGGCCTGTATCGCCGGCGTCCGCTGGTATCAGGCAGACCACCAGGATGCAACAAGCACAGCAGGCGCCGGCAGCAGTGCGGTATTACTGCTGCTTTATGTCGGTTCCGCAGTGGTGTTGAACGGTATTTTTCAGGAAATTTTAGCGTTTTTGCTGGTAACTTTGTTGCTCTGTGGCCTCTTTGTCGAGCAGGCGCTGCAACGTCAGCAACAGCTCAGACAACAGCTGACCGACCAACAGCTGATCCTGCAACTTCAACTGCAATTACAACAACATCAAAGCACTGCGCCAAAAGCCAGTTTGACCATAACCAGTGCCGGCAAGGTGCAGCGGCTGTTGGCCGACGATATCGCCTATTGTCAGGCTGCGCGGGATTACACCGAGATCTGGCAGACCGATGGCCGGCAACATTTATATAGCGGCACCATCAAAGCGCTGGAGCAGGAATTACCCGGCCACTTTATCCGCGTGCACCGCTCATATCTGGTCAACGCACATCAGGTCCGGCAATTTCGCACCACCACAGATAGCGACAGCGGCAGTGGCGCCGTATTAATTCTGGCCAGTGGGCAACAAGTCCCGGTCAGCCGGCGCTTAATCCCCGCGGTGCGCAGTGCCATGCTGACGCCAGCGACTGGGACTGGTTAGCCGCCAAACCTTGCCGAATCACCACAAAGCCCTGCCACGCTGCAAGAAAGGGCTAACAACAGCGGTGGCGCAATGCCCCGGCGAATCAACGCGCTGTCATTGGCCCTGCTGTAACTGCAAACGGCGACTCTGCACCGGGCCTAAATAACCCGGTGCTAAACCACCGGTATCAATCAGGATTTTTTGCAGCACCACTGCCGGGTCGACCAGATAGACCCTTAGTTGATGCAGGCCCGCAGTCTTCACCTGCAATGGCATTCGCAGGATGCGGATATTATCCAGCACCGACTGTTGCCAGAGCTTGTCGTCATAATCTGCCATCAGGTCGAGCAGCTGTGGCGCTGCGTCATTCAGCGCCAGCGCGAGGCGCACACCACGGCCCGGTGTGATTTGCAGCGCTGGCGACAGCTGCAGCTGCAAAGTAAATTCACCGGCTTGCTGGAAATACAGCGGGAACTGCAGCTGTGGTGCTTGTTTGATAACGGCCGGACTTAAATCGGCAAGATGATCCGGTAGTGTCACTGCCACCATACTGCCAGCCTGTTCGGCCATTAAAAACCGGCCAAGACCTGCTACCTGCTGCCAATAGCGTTCGGCTGTATTGCCAGTGACCAGCGCACTGCTGGCGTTGATGGCAATATAACCATCAGCGTCGGCAAAAGGCGCGGTCGCAGCCGAAGCCAAGGCAGCTTTCAGCACGGGCGCTTGTGCGGCCGGGCTATCCAGTGCCGTCACTTTGACTTTGGCCCAGCCATAACCGGTGCCTTTGACCCAGACCTCGGCCTGATTCAGTCCCGGCTGGGTTTTGCGCCAGTCGATGCTGACGCGAAGTGGATAGGACTCAGCCACCTCACCTTGTTGCGCGCTGATCTGCAGCCAGTCGGTTGCAGCCTTACCGGCGCCAACTACTTTGGCTGCAAACGAAAAAGGCTGGCTACCACGGTTAAAAATCTCAATAACCCGTTGCTGCGTGCCTAAACGGTCAAAGCGCGGCAGCGTCAGGCTTTGCCCGAGGTCATCACTTTGTGGCCAACTTGTACCAGAGCCTTCAGCCACCACGCCCATATCGGCCGGCGTGATCGGCTGATTCGTCAGCACCACCGGCATGGTATTGGCTTCCGGATTGCGCCAATACGCCAAGCCAATATGCGGCTGCGCCATCAGCTGATCCCAGCGGCCAGGCTGGCCCGCTGGCGCGCCAAGCTGGTGATAACGTGCCGTCAGTGCCGCATCACGTGCAAACCAGCGTTTGACTTCCGCCGCAGCGGTATTGGTTTCGCGCCGGCCTTGCTCGGCCCACACCTGATTACGCGCCGTTGCGTGATACAGCTCAAACAACGCCTGCGTGGCCTGCACCGGATGGTCAACCAGCTGAATAAAAGCATCCTGCTGATTTTGCGGCAGTTTGGCCAGTAATGCGGTCGAACGAGCGGCCAGATCTGCCAGTTCCCTGCTGACCCGCGCCGCTTCGTTGTTGGCCAATAGCGGATAACTCTGCGCTGTCATGGCTTCGGGCCGGCGCCGGCCATTGTGGCGGCTATAACCTTCTAATAAATAGGCGATTTCTTCGGCGTGCTCAGCACCAAACTGCTGCGCAGCAAAATCGCGGGCATAAAGTTCGAGGTTGCCGGCATTAAACTGCGTCGGGTTCCAGGCCATCCGCAGGAAAAAGTCGATCGGATATTCCATCGGTTTTAAATCGCCGACATTGACTATCCAGATGCGGTTCGCCTGATAACGTGAGGCCAAATCCATTTGCTGCCAGATTTTGGCAATAGGTGTCGAGTTAATCCAGGTGTAAGAACGTGGCCCGCCGACATAATCAAAATGATAATAAACCCCGGCACCGCCACTGCGGCTGCGCTCATCAAAGGTCGGCAAACGACGTAAATGGCCGAAGTTATCGTCGGACCACAGCAAAGTCACATCGTCCGGCACCCGCATGCCGCGTTCGTAAAACCCCTGCACTTCTTTATATAAAGCCCAGACTTGCGGCACTGTACTGATGCCCCGACCTTTAAAGGTTTCAGCCAGAATTTGCCGCTGATCGGCGACAATGCGCTCTAAAAGACCGATATTTTCGCCTTCGCTCATCGGCTCATCTTCTTGCCCGCGCATGCCAAGTGTGAAGATGCTCTCTAAGTTTTTATGCCGCTTCGCGCCCTGCTGCCAGAACTGATAAATAGCGTCGCGGTTTTTTGAATATTCCCAAGGGCCTTTGCCATAGCGGTTCCATTCTTTGTCGGCGCGCATCATCGGCTCGTGGTGACTGGTACTCATCACAATGCCCATTTCGTCGGCAAGCAATGCGTTTTTGGCGTCGTCGTCGGCAAAGGCGTTGTTCCACATCGCCGGCCAAAGGAAATTGGCTTTAAGCCGCAGCAACAGTTCAAACACCTGCTGATAAAACTTGTGGTTGTAGCCACCGTATTTTTGCAAAACCCAGCTGGTTAACGCCGGGTATTCGTCGTTGAGGAAAATACCGCGGTATTTGACCTTCGGCGCGTCGACTTTCAGCGTTCCGGCTTTGATATACAGCACCTTGCTGGTTTTTACCGGCACATCGGCCCACCAGACCCAGGGCGATACGCCGATTTGCTCAGCTAAATCATAAACCCCAAAAATGGCGCCGCGTTTGTCGCTGCCGGCAATCACCAATGCCTGACGGATACCGGGCAGCGGCGCCTGCACCAAGTTGATTTGAAAGGCTTCCCAGCGGCCCTGGATGGCGCTGACATCGAGTTTGCCGCGCTGAACTAAATCTTTCAGCAAGGCCGATTGGTCCAGACTGCCGATAATCAGCGCCAGACCTGAGCCCGCATCTGCGGTCACCTTGTGAAAAACCGGCAACTGCCGGTCTGTGACTTTGTCGATGTCCTGCTGCAAAGTGGCAACGGCGCGCTGCAAACCTTTGTGGTCATGCCGGTCCAGCAGTATTTGCGCCTGTTGCTTGTCGCCAACCAGCGCAAAATCAGCAGGGCTGCTGGCTTGAGTCAGGACATAAGGCGCAGCGGCAACTTCAGGCTCGGCGGCTAAAACCAGGCCGCCGCTGCACAACAGGCCGAACACCGCTGCAACAAAGACAGACCGCAGCCATCGCATCAGGGTTTATCCGCCACAGCAACCGTATTCAGCAGCGCAGGTTCCAGCCGGCTATGCATACCAAGCATGGTGCCGACAAAACCTTTAGCGACCTGAGTGCTAAGGATTTTGCCATCAAACACCGCACCTTGCGGGCTGCTTAACAGCTGCCATTTCGCATGCTCTCCACCCGCGCCACCCAGCGCATAAAAGAACCGCACTTCGCCTTTATCACCGCTGATCTTCAGCTGGATTTGATGGTGCGCAGCCTTCACCACCAGGCTCACCAGTTGTTGTGGCGCAGCCCCTGCGGCTTGTTCGAGGAAAATCTCAGCACCATCAGCATTGCGGCGCACGCCGAGATAATAGTGATATTGCTCATTCTGAAAGGCGACTAAACCCGCAGAGCTGCCAGCAGCTGGCACTGTCAGTGCGGTGCTGGCGTCATAATGCAGATGTTGCTGCCGCCGCGCGACAAAAGCCGGTTGCTCCAGCGTGGCCAGCGAAGCGGCCGGGTTTAACTGTAACTGCTGACCATCCAACTGTAATTTGGCCTTGCTGTGTTCACGCAGTTGATACCAGTGTTTGGATAAAATGGACGTGGTGAAATCATCGCGCCAGCTGAAATTACCCGTCAGCGGGTCAGCGACTTTGGGCATTTTACCGACAAGACTCGCCGGCAACGCCGGTCGCATTGGCAGCACTTCGCCTTGCGGCAGAATCATCGGCCAGCCGTCTTGCCAGCTCACCGGCAATAAAAAGGTCTCACGACCGGCATTAAAATATTGCTCATCATAAGCGCGCGTCGCCAGAAACACCGCCCACCAAGTGCCGTCCGCCAGCTGGACAAAATCAGCATGGCCAGCCGTCGTCACCGGATCTGGCCGGTTCGGTGCCAAATCGCGTTGCGTCAGAATTGGGTTTTTCTCCCAGGGCACAAATGGCTCATTCAGGCTTTTGCTGCGAAACACCACTTCGGAATGCTGGTCGGCGGTGCCGCCTTCAGCGCAAATCAGATAGTACCAACCGTTGTGTTTAATCAGGTGCGGCGCTTCAATCCAGATTGGTTTTTTCGCCAAATCGACACCGCCATTGACCAGCAGTTTTTTCGAATCTTTCAGCACAGCTTTTTGCAGCGGGTCGTATTGCCACAGCCAGATAGCGCGATGGCCTTCGTACAAGGCTTCACCAGGTGCTTCAGCATTGTGGGTGATATAGATTTTGCCGTCGTCATCAAAAAAGATATCCGGGTCAATACCTGGCACTTCCGGCAACCAAATCGGGTCCGACCAGGGGCCGGCCGGATCTGTTGCGGTCATGATGAAATTGCCGCCTTTGGTGGTTTGGGTCGCGACTGTGGTGTTGATCAGATAAAACACACCGTCGTGATAACGGATGGTTGGCGCGTAAATGCCCTGCGAAATTTGCTGGCCACGCATATCAAACTGCGAATCCCGTTCCAGTGCATGACCAATCAGCTGCCAATTGACTAAGTCTTTACTGTGCAAAATCGGCAAACCCGGCGTCATGACAAAAGACGACACCGCCATATAAAAATCTTCGCTGCCGTCGGCATTGGTTCTTTTAGTGATCGTCGGGTCCGGGAAATAACCGGCCAGTACCGGGTTCTGGTAAGTGCCGGCGGTCAAAGGCGTGGCGAACTCAGGGTCGCGGCCTTCGTAACTAAACCAGTCAAAAACCGCAGCTGCAGGCGCGGTTTGTGCAGCTTGAACAACAGGCGTTGTCGTCGCGGCCGGGGCAGCCATGTTGGCATCCTGACAGGCCCCAAGTTGCAGACCAAACAAAGCGATGGTGCTGAGTTTTTCAACTAACTTCAATGAGTAATTCATCAGTGTATCTCCATTTTTCCTGATGAATTAGAAGGAAAAAACCGCCTGACAGCAATGCTCGGGCTGTTATGAAAACACATCAGCACTGTGCGATTTTTGGCCGGAGATGAAGTGTCATTCCAGGTCGCCGCAAATTGATTGTTCATTGTGACAGCTCCCCAAAGCATATTGTCAGACGCACAACACAGGCATAATATGCGCATAACACAGGCAAAAACCGAGGTAACCATGAATATCACATTGGGTACAGAGTTTGAAAAACGCATCAATGAAAAAATCGCTTCTGGTTTGTACACCTCGGCCAGTGAAGTGATCCGTGACGGATTACGTTTATTGTTTGAGAAAGATATGTTGAAACAACAACAGCTTGAAATTCTCAGACAAGAAGTAGCAAGAGGCTTTGACCAACTTTCCGTTGGCGAATCAACGTCAAAAAGTGCCTTAGATATTTTTGCAGAAGTAAGCTCTGAATCTAATGGCTAACTACCGGCTGTCGGCGCTGGCAGAGGCCGATCTCAGAGGGATTGCTGCAACTGCAATCAGCCGTTGGGGAACAACCCAAGCCAGAGCTTATCTGGCAGATTTGGATAAAACCTTATGCATGTTGGCGTTGCAGCCCGAATTGGGCCGACAACGCGACGAGATAGCGCCCGGCGCGCGGAGCTTTCCATGTGGCAAACATATCTTGTTTTACCGCTTCGCATCTTCAGACGGTATTCGACCAGACGGAATTGAAGTAGCACGGGTTCTCCATCAGCACATGGATGTATTGCACCAATTTAACGATGAGTTTTAAACCCGGCACCTCACTATTTAATGGCCGGCATTTTTATGCGGCCACTCCCCCTCCTCAATCATTCACCGCCTGATCAACAAAAGCTTCACCGCGTGCCATGCGGTATTCTTTTGGCGTCTGGCCGAAGTGGCGTTTAAACACTGCGTACATATATTGCAGCGACGGGTAACCGCATAAATTGGCAATTTCAGTCGGGTTCACTTGCGTATCCAGCAGCATTTTGCAGGCGCGGGTCAGCTTCTGATTGTGTAGTTCAGTGTGAATCGAATGGCCGCGTTCAGTGCGAAACCGTTGCTCGAGGTTCGAGCGCGAAATGCCGACAAAATCAGTCACTTGCTCGACTTTGACGCCACGGCTGGCGTTGCGGCGAATGTAGTGCATCGCCTGGATCACATAAGGATCACGCAGCGCTTTAAAGTCGGTGGATTGGCGCGACGCCACGCCAACCGGCGCTACCAGAATGCGTTTGCGGCCAACATCGATGTTATTAAGCTGCGTGTGCAGCAATTTCGCTGCCTGATAACCCATCTCGAAACAGCCTTGAGTCACCGAACTTAAGCTGATGCGGCTTAAATAACGGGCGATGTCATCATCGTCGATACCGATGATGGCGATATTGTCCGGCACTATGATGCCGACATGCTCACAAGCCTGCAGCAGATGGCGGGCGCGCGAATCGGTGACGGCGATAATGCCGATGGGTTTGGGTAAGGATTGGATCCAGTCAGTCAGCCGGTTCATCGCGTATTGCCAGGTCTCCGGCCGGGTGCAATGGCCGCTGTAAATTTGGCAATCGTAACCGTCTTTGGCGGTCAGTTTTTTGATGGCGTTTTCACGCTCGGCCGCCCAGCGATGGTTTTCGTCGGCTGGCACACTGTAAAAGGCAAAACGGTCCAGCCCTTTGCGTTTTAAGTGCTCATAAGCCGCCTGCACCAGCGCAAAGTTATCGGTGGCGACATAAGGCACCGGCGGATAATCCTGCGCATTGGCATAAGAGCCGCCAACACCGACCAGCGGTTTGTCGGTGCCGGCTAAGGCGCGCTGGATATTCATGTCGTCGAAGTCAGCGATAATACCGTCGCCGCCCCATTCCTGAATATGCTCCAGCCGGCATAAAAAGTCTTCTTCGAGGTACACATCCCAGTCGACTTTCGACGACTGCAGATAATGCCCAATACCTTCAATCACCTGTCGATCGTACACTTTGTTTGCGTTAAACAGCAGCGTAATACTGTGTTTTGCCTTGAACATAATTCCACCGTCTTTATCTTTTTTGGTTATCAGTAAAATCGTCTTATCCGCTCAGATAATAGACTGCACCATCGCCAGACTGGAAGACGAAAACAGAATTCAACAGCAAATTATGAATTTTCATAATTGCTGCGATGACGTCAAACCCCAAGCATGAGCCCATCTTTTCCCGGCAACAGAAGTGATTTGGCCCATGTATCTCGGCATCGATTTAGGCACCTCCGGCATCAAAGTGATTTTGCTGGATGCGCAAGACCCCGCGATTGAAAGCGTAATAGACAGTGCAAGCGCGCCGCTTTCGGTGAGCAGGCCGCAGCCGCTCTGGTCAGAACAAGAGCCGGCGCATTGGTGGGCCGCCTTACAACAATGTCTGGATGTGTTAAGTGCGCGTCACGATTTAAGCGCAGTCAAAGCTATTGGCCTTGCCGGTCAGATGCATGGCGCCACTTTACTGGACAGCCAACATCAGGTGCTGCGCCCGGCGATTTTATGGAATGACGGCCGAAGTTTTGCTGAGTGCCAGCAACTGACCGAGCGGGTGCCAGAGCTTTCCGATATCACCGGCAATCTGGCGATGCCGGGGTTTACCGCGCCCAAATTGCTGTGGCTGCGCGCGCATGAACCGGACATTTTTGCCCGCATCGCCATGGTGTTATTACCCAAAGATTATTTACGCTTTTGCTTAAGCGGCGATTTTGCTTCAGATATGTCTGATTCGGCCGGCACTTTGTGGCTGGATGTAGCCGCGCGCGACTGGAGCGACGAGCTGCTGTGTGTCTGTGGCCTCAGCCGCAATCAAATGCCAATACTTTATGAAGGCAATCAAATCACCGGCGTGCTAAGCAGCGATTTAGCCAAGCGCTGGGGCATGGCGCAAGTGCCACTGGTAGCCGGTGGGGGCGACAATGCCGCCGGCGCTGTTGGTGCCGGGATTTTAGCGCCGGGTCAGGCCATGTTGTCGCTGGGCACTTCCGGCGTTTATTTCGCGGTAAGCCAAGGCTACAGCGCCAATCCGCAATCAGCTGTACATGCGTTTTGCCACGCGCTACCCAATAGCTGGCATCTGATGGCGGTGACCTTAAGCGCCGCCAGTTGTCTGCAGTGGTACAGCGAGCAGTTGATGAAAAATCCGGTGACAGAGCTTTTAGCTGAACTGGAACACACAGAGATTAACATCAGCCAGGCCCCGCTATTCCTGCCATATTTATCCGGTGAACGCACGCCACATAACAACCCCAATGCACAAGGCCTGTGGTTTGGCCTGACGCACGACACTCACCGCGCCGCCCTAACTTATTCGGTGCTCGAAGGCGTCAGTTTTGCCTTAGCGCAAGGCGCTGAAGCCCTGCACAGTGCGGCCGGAATCCCCAATGAAATCAATCTGATTGGCGGTGGCGCGCGAAGCGCATTCTGGCGCCAGTTATTGGCCGACGTGCTGAATTTACCGCTGAATTTTCGCGAAGGCGGTGAAGTCGGCCCGGCGCTCGGCGCGGCGCGACTGGCGGCCCTGGCGCTGAATCCAACAGTGGCAGCGGCGGCTTTATGCCCACCGCCGCCGCTGGTCAGTTCGCATCAACCGGACCAGCAGCGTCATCAGCTGCTGAGCGTGCGGTTTGCGCGCTTTAAAGCCTTGTATGGCGCAGTAGAACCGTTTTTTGCCGCCGGTTAATGCTGCCACCGAAAAGCACAAGGTAGCTCTGAAAAAACATAATTGTGAGAACGCCGGGCGATAGCCAACATGACAGCATCAGCCTTAATCGAGACCAATCAGGAGAGCAGCGTGGCTCAGTATTTCGACAACTTAGACAAAATTGCCTATGAAGGCGCCGACAGCACCAACCCACTGGCGTTTAAACATTACAACGCCAATGAAAAAATCCTCGGCAAAACTATGGCCGAGCATTTACGCATGGCCGCCTGTTACTGGCATAACTTCTGCTGGAACGGCCAGGACGTATTTGGTCAGGGCACTTTTGGCCGCCCATGGTTAGAAGCCGGTGATGCGATGGAACGGGCCCGGCAAAAAGCCGACGTGGCCTTTGAATTCTTCAGCAAGCTGACCATTCCTTATTATTGTTTCCACGACATCGACGTCGCGCCGGAAGGCCACAGCATCCGCGAATACATCAATAACTTCGCCGCCATGACCGACGTGCTGGAACAAAAACAGGCAGAAACCGGCGTCAAACTGCTGTGGGGCACCGCCAATTTGTTCAGTAACCCGCGTTATGCCGCTGGTGCTGCGACCAACCCGGACCCGGAAGTGTTCAGCTATGGCGCCACCCAGGTGTTTCACGCGATGAACGCGACCCAGCGTTTAGGCGGCGAAAACTATGTGCTGTGGGGCGGCCGTGAAGGCTATGAAACGCTGCTCAATACGGACCTGCGTCAGGAACGCGAGCAACTTGGTCGCTTTATGCAGATGGTGGTCGAACACAAACACAAAATCGGTTTTAAAGGCCTGCTGCTGATTGAACCCAAACCGCAGGAACCGACCAAACATCAATACGATTATGACTCGGCCACTGTGTACGGTTTCCTCAAGCAATTTGGCCTGGAGAAAGAATTCCGCGTCAATATTGAAGCCAACCACGCCACATTGGCCGGCCATTCGTTCCACCATGAAGTGGCCACCGCCATTTCGCTCGGCATCTTTGGCAGCATCGACGCCAACCGCGGCGACGCGCAAAACGGCTGGGACACCGACCAGTTCCCGAACAGCGTGGAAGAACTGAGCCTGGTGATGTACGAAATTCTCAAAGCCGGCGGTTTCTCCACTGGTGGTTTTAATTTCGACGCCAAGTTACGCCGCCAAAGCGTTGACCGCTACGACCTGTTCCACGGCCATATCGGCGGCATGGACCACTTAGCCTTAGCGCTGAAGAAGGCGGCATTGCTTCTGGAAAAAGACTTCCTCGGCCAGGCCGTCGCTAAACGCTACGCCGGCTGGAGCGCGCCACTGGGTCAGGCTATCCAGCAAGGCCAGCATTCGCTGCAATCGCTGGCAGATCTGACCGAGCAGAAACAGCTGAGCCCACAAGCCGTCAGCGGCCGCCAGGAACTGCTGGAAAACCAGGTCAACCTGGTGCTGTACCGCTAGTTTTGCAGTACCCCGCTGGCGAGGTCGCCCTGTCCCCGCCAGCGCATTTAGTCCCAGTGTGTGTAAGTGATGTGTGTAACTGGTTAGCCCGGCATTTGCCGGGCTTTTTTTGTTTGGCGAATCGGACTTGACGCCACGGGAAGGCTGCAGCGCCTAACCGCGTTCTGAACGGGAGTCGTAGGTACCGGCAAGCGAAGCCCGCTGGGCGTCACACGCCGTACGACTACGAATCCATTGAGTTCCACATTTAAAAACGAACGGCTAACGAAGACCGCAGCAAACGGCACGGACGACAACACCGCAGACACGCCGTGAATACATCCGTGTAGGCTCCTCTGCGGCATCCCTGCCGCAGAGGGTCTGCTAACGTTGTCGTCCGGCCGTTTTACGAGTTCGTTTGCATCGTCGCTTTGTGCCAAAAGCGAGCATTTAAGAATATGTAAGGGCCTCTGGTCGTCACACGATTGTGGTCGCCCGCAATCCGCTCAATTCGCTCAACACAAACATTCAAAACTCCAACAAAACCTGAACCAGGAAAACCTGCAAAGCCAACGACAATCATTTCCTTCAGTTGTGGCGATGTTAGTGCCGGTGCATTTAACGGACTAAATCAGTGTCCTCGGAGTGGTTGCACCTAGTCCTCAACCGCTGTGCAGGTTTAAGCCTGTGTTTCGTTCGTTAGGGGCACACAAGGAGTCACCTTGAGAGAAGATGATTCAAAGTATTTCCCTGAATTCCTGAGAGAGTTTCAAGTAGATGGGATGCTGCTTTTTTAGTCAACTGGCCATTTAGAGGATTCGTTTTAAGCTCCACATCGTGCAAGAATCAAACATTAGCGTTAATATTTAAATCTCACTATTGGCTTTACTTATGAACAAGCATTGTCACAATCCGAAGTATTTCTGACGGTGCCAATTCACTAAGATTTTAGTCTATTCAAAATTATGTTGCTTTAGCCATTTAAATAAAGAGGTAACTAATGTCAGATAATGTAATCAACTTAACATGCGATTTATGTAGTAAAAGCTTCAAAATGGGGCCAATATTATATCAAGGTAAATTTTTACCAACTTATGGAGCTAATATCTGCAATCGTTGTTATCAAGGAAATACGGATGGATGGGCTCCTCACCTTGAAAATAAAATTATTGCAATCGCTAAATCTAATGGATTGGCCATTCCAGAACGCAATGAGGTAGGGTTGCTACCAAACGGATTAAGTTGAATACGAGAGCCATGGTAATTGAGAAAGTCTCAAGTTTCTTGATAAATGGCAGACATGCAACCGCCATTTAGGTATTATAATATTGGTGAGAACATTAATTTCGCACCGATTAGCCGGAGCCCGGCAATCGAACGATTCTATATACCTAAAAAGCTCTAACCCATTAGAAATGCAGTGACTGGTGTAGTCAGCTTTTAATGATATAATTTATTTTCCATACAACTTTCTATAAATTTTCATTGTTAGAAATACGCACTGCTTCCCTGTCAAAAAATTTAAATTAATATTTGAGCTTGAGGTAATTATGTGGTTTATTTTTTGTCTATTGATTGCGACTTTTATCCACATCACATTGACCAAAATTTATAAAGCTCGCCCGCCACTGCTGATTGAAGGCTCTTGGATTGTTGCAAGCATAAATGTAACGTATCTATTTGGACAACAAAATGAGCTATCAGCGATCAACGCTGCTGTCATGTGGGGCATTTTTTTAATTATTATTCATATCGCATATTGGCTCTACGCCAAAATCAAAACAGGTGCAAAAAAACTTTCTGACAATTCGCAAAAAAAACTGCATATTGACAACTCGATATATAACCAGATCGCAGACGAAATGAGTCGTGGCAATATTTACAGCGGTCTTATGACCAGAGCTATAGCAGAGGCAGATGGCGAACAGAACAGAGTTCAAGCTGTTTATATAAAGATTCGAGCTGAAGAAATAGCTGCCAGCAAGGAGTCTGTGACACATACAAATGAAAAAACACACTTAGATACTGAACAGATTACTCAGGATTCTGCAATACAAAAAACATCAAAGCCATCGAACCAGACAATAGAAAAAACTGATGTAAATTCATCTCCATCTCAAATTAATCTTCAAAAAAAATCTGACAATGGGTATACCGACCTAATTTATTACATAATCATTGTAATAGTTTTGTTTATAATACTTACTACAAGTTCCTGATGAGTGGTTGATGACAAGAGAGATACTATGCACTTTCATCTCTTATGAGAGCCGATATTAAGTCGAATCAAGTACCACCCAAATAAAACAATCCGTTTACCCAGTTTCATAACGGCCTTGCCGTTCCGTTTTCGCTGAATTTTCAACACACTAACAACAAAATCTATGGACACCCACAATCAAAAACGAAAGCCTAACGCAAACCACAGCAAACGGCTCGGACATTGACACAAGATTGGGCGTCACACACATTGGATCCCTCGGACTGAGCATCTGCTACAGCCTTTCCTCCGTGTTGAAAATTCACTTGAATGGTTAGTTGCAGACATATGTAAACCTCCTGAAGGCTGCCAATAATTCAATAACTAACTGTCAGATTTTTATGCACTTTCTGGATCAGATAAAACTTTGATCACCCAAGTTGTTGATTAATAAATAAACAAATCACTGGCCTCCTTTATGCAGCTTCGCCGGGCTTTAAAGTTTTTATTAATTTCAAAAAAATATTTCAACGCGGCTTGGAGGCTGAGGGAATGCATAAGAAATTTATAATCTCGTTAGGTTTACTTTTATCAAGTCAAGTTACACAAGCTTCGGTTATCGAGCATTACGGTTATAGCCGAGACAGCTCCAGCACCGTAGTCAGCGACGGTAAATTAGAATGGTTAAGTTGGAATATCACCAAAGGTATGAGTATCCAGTCCGCACTCGCGGCATTCTCGGCCGACGGTTGGCGGCTCGCCAATAGTCGTCAGTTAACAGATCTATTCGGCACATTTCGTTTCGGATTACCAAAGTCCAGTTGGGATATCTGTGAGACCTGTAGCCTGATTTCCGAAATTGCATGGACACCAGAGGAAGATAGCCCGGCAGATCATTTTGTTAGTTTGTTCGGTTTTACAGAACTATTACGATGCGCGAATGTAACCTCGACGTATTGCTACTCGCAAAATGATCCAGCCGCAGAAAGTTGGGTTATGTTTGGCGATGATTCAAACAACGATGGCTGGTTCAGATCTGCGTCAGTGATCGGCGATATGACATTTGTGATGTCTCAGAATGCCACAAATCAATATTCAGGGCGCGCGATGTTTTTGGCAGACAACGTCCACAAATTCAAACTGACCTCAAAAAATAGTAATGTTGGCGTGGCATTGGTAAGAGATGCGCCGATTGTAAACCCACCATCTTCCATACCAACGCCTGGCTCACTGAGTATTTTGCTTGCTGGTATCTTCATACCACTTTTTCGAAACCGCAGTGAACGGCGAGTAATACCGTAGCATTAGAATATTGCCAACATATGGATTACGACCATTAACCAGTTTGGTTATAAGTAAGACGCTGTTTACACAATAAAGTAGACCGGGTGGTCAACATTTACCTGCTGGCTGCTTGTATGCCAGGGTGGGTTTAATGTCGATGCCGCCTGGTCTTTTAATAAATTAATTTTTTAGAACTTAGAAATAACCAAAATATGAACAATTAAAGCTAATTAAGAAAAAAACCGGACTTAATCACCCTTAAGTCTTAATAAAATTATAAAACACACATCAAAAATACTATAAAAGGAAATTTCAATGCCAAGAATGAAAATCACAATAAAACTTTCAACCTTCATTGCACCTCTACTTTTCTCTAATGCTCTCTTAGCAGGAGAGTACTTAGGGTTTGATCTAGGTGTACTTACAAAGACGCAAGCTTTGTCGATTTTAAACAATGCTGGCGCATCAGGCATCACGCAAGGCGATGCGTTCGGCGGCGAATATGCTGGCATCGTGGAAAAAATTGAGATCAGATCATTTAACAAATTTGACCAGTTTGGGAAGGTAAAGTGGGCGGATTTAAAATTCACGAAAAACAAACTGTATGAAATAAACGTTTCATACGAAAAGGATGAAAAAAGTTATGGCCTGCTGGCAGCGTTAAAAAATAAATATGGCACTCCAGAAGGTGGAAGTGTCCCTATGAAATTTGCAGTCTATGAATATTATTTTTATGATGGCGACACCAAGATAACCTTCCTAGATAATCAAGATTTTTATGTATCCATAACATATTCATCGCAATCAATAACAAAATCCTTAGATCTACAAACTGCAAACATTGCAGCAAAAATAAAAAAAGAGGAAGAGCGGCAAAAAAAAATGAATGCACCAAAAGATCTATAACGCACAAGTATTACAAATGGCGCAGTCAGACTTTAAGATTGTAAACGTCTGCCTGCGGTCAAATAAGGTAATCCACTTACCCAGTTTCATAACGGCCTTGCCGTTCCGTTTTGGCTGAATTTTCAACACACTAACAAGCACTTTTTGTTATCTGCCAGGGTTTGTGGTGATGTTGATGTTGTCCTCTTTTTGTGCGGTTAAACCGCGATTCGCGCCGATGATGTTGCTTGGCGCTGTGCTGCTTAATACCGCTTATGGTGCTGCTGATGCAGCAGAATCCGCCGCATCAAAGGTCAGCCAATCAGCCCCGGAAACAGCACCAACCCAGTTCAACAACCCCATTATTAAATCCGACAGCAAAGATCCAACAAGCCAACAAGGCCCGCTGATTTATACCGCAGACCCGGCGGCGCTGGTGCATGACGGTACTTTGTACCTTTACACCACTCACGACGAACAGACTGCACAAGGTAAAGACTACCGCATGTATGACTACCGGCTCTGGAGTAGCCGGGACCTTCAGACATGGCAAAACCATGGTGCTGTGTTGCGCTACTCCGATTTTGCCTGGGCGCGTGGTGATGCCAAAACCGGCAATGCGTATGCCCATCATGTGATTGCGCGCAAAGACCAGAGCGGCAACAGCAAATTCTATTTTTATGCTGCGGTGGAAGGCGGTCAGACTGGTGGTGCTTTTGGCTTTTCGATTGGCGTGGCGGTGGGCGACAGCCCTTTTGGGCCTTTTACTGACCCTCGTGGTATGCCGTTGATTTTGCTCGAAGATACCGCCAAAGATAAAAACCACAGCTGGCGCAATATCGACCCGGCGGTGTTTATCGACGATGACGGCCGTGCTTATCTGTATTGGGGCAATCAGCAGTTATGGTGGGCTGAACTGGAAGCTGATTTGGTCCACCTGAAAGGCGAAAAATACCAGCTGGATGCCAAAGGCCGCATGCAAAACCGCGACAGTAGCGCCGTGCACATCCATAAAGTCGACAGGTTACCGAACTTCGAAGAAGGCCCGCATCTGTCCAAACACAACGGCGTCTATTACCTGGTCTACGCCGCCGGTTTTCCGGAAAGTCTGGCTTATGCCACCAGCACGTCTGCCAGCGGCCCCTGGCAGTATCGCGGCATTATTATGGACCCGCTGCCCGGCACCACCACTATCCATCCGGCACTGTTTGATTTTAACGGCCAGACCTACCTCGCCTATCACAATGCCGACTTACCGGGCGGTGGCAATTACCGCCGCTCCGTCGCGCTCGACCAGGTGTTTTTTAATCCGGATGGTTCTATCAGGCCCATCATCCGCAGCCGCAAACCCTAGCCACAGACATTACAACCACCAAGGAGAAGGAACCGATGAACACCCCAAATAAGCGCAGCACTGCCCGCCGGCACTGGCCACATGGCCTCAGCCAGACATTAGTCGCGCTCTGCTTCTGTGCTTTTCAGGCCACCGCCGCCGATGACCAGATGACGCCGATCGCTACACCGGCACAGCCGCAGGCGATTGAACTGGGCACGCCCGCCCTGCCCGGCGCTAAGGCGCAAGAATCCTGGCATCAGCAATATGGCAGCCGCTTTGCCCGCAATGTCACAGTCGCGACGCTGACGCCTGTGCTGCCAGATCCAAAAACAGCCAGTGGCGCGGCGGTGATAGTGGCGCCTGGCGGCGGTTTTCGCACCTTGTCGATGGACAACGAAGGCTGGGATGTGGCCAATGCGCTGGCCAAACAAGGTATTGCCGCTTTTGTGCTGAAATACCGCCTGAACCAAACCCCTGCTGATATGGCCGGTTTTCAGCAATCGATGGCAGAACTATTTTCAGGTGCTGCGCGCCGGCCACCACGGCCCAATCCAGCCACAATGGCCACTGAGCTCGCGCCGCAGCTGGAAGATGCCCGCGCCGCTTTTGCGCTGGTGCGCAGCCGCGCCGGCGAATGGCAGATAGACCCCAAGCGCATTGGCATGATTGGTTTCTCGGCTGGCGCTATGCTGACAATGGCGACCACTTTGGTCGGCAAAGAGGCCAAACCGGCTTTTATTGCCAATATCTATGGCCCGCTCGATGCCGTGGCCGTGCCGGCAGATGCGCCACCATTGTTTGTCGCGCTGGCGGCAGACGACCCGTTTTTTGCGCAGGGCAAATTTGGTCTGATAAAAAGCTGGCACCAGGCGAAAAAGCCGGTGGAATTTCATTTTTACGAACAAGGCGGCCACGGCTTTGGCATGTACCCGAAAACTACCAGTAGCTCCGGATGGTTTGACGCCTTCACACGCTGGCTGACGATGCACGGCATGTTAAAGCCTGCAGAGACACGGCAGTAGAAGCTGGTAGCCGGCGCTACAACTCATTTGGTTATTGCAGTATCTGCGGCAGCTGGCAATGGCAAATTTTGAAAGACACTGCCATTGACCCAATCCAGGCCGCAGCTTTGTTTAAACTTCTGCAAAAAATCGAGAACCGCCGCTTCGATATGTTCGCCAACCCCCACCGGCGAAGTGTAAACGCCTGTGGTCACATGAAACTGGTTATCGCGCACCATCACGTTAAGCTCCAGCGTACAGAGGCCCGTTGCCAGCTCAAACTGATATTGGATTCTCACTAGGTTTCCCTCCCGATTGTGGCCAATGTTGGAAAAGGCTTAGCCTGGCACTGTATCAACATAGCATGCCATGCTGGCTGTTGAATGACCGACTGCAACCCGACGCACAGTACCACTATGGGTCAATATCGATATGCTGCACTTGCAACCTGGCGAAAAATCGCAATTGCCGCCCCGCTGATTGAGCGTCATAGTCAGAAACCGGCGTGGAAACTTCTGGAGCCAATATGCAAATCTCCACTTACCTGTTATTTGACGGCAACTGCGCCGCAGCTTTTGCCTTTTACCAGCAAGTGTTTGGCGGTGAATTACAGCTGACCACCGTCGGAGATTCGCCGATGCAGCAGGCATTTGCGCCAGCATTACATTCGCGCGTGGTACATGCCCGGCTGATATCCCCTTTGCTGGATATTGCCGCGTCGGACTGGCTGCATCCGACAGAGCAGCCACAACCGGGCAATCTGATGTGTTTGTATGTCAGCGGCGGCAGCGCGGATGAAACCACGCGGCTGTTTCAGCAGCTGAGCCAAGGAGCAACTGTGACAGATCCTTTAAGCCAACAACCGTTTGGTTTATACGGTGCGCTCAATGACGCTTTTGGCGTGCGCTGGATGTTTCATGCCTGATGTTGTCAAATCTGCTCAGCGCTGCTCTTCGCGGCGCAGCAGATAGCGGATTTTCGCCACAAAAGGCTGGCCCGGTCGGGTGAAATGAAACGGAAAGCCTTTTTGGTTTGGCGAATCCGGGAAAAACTGCGGTTCTAAACAAATGCCCTGGCGGGGCCGGAACGGCGGTGGCAGATGCTCGCCGCTGTAAACCTGCAAGCCCGGATAATCCGAACAAACCTCAAGCATCAGCCGGCCGTCCGGGCTGGTTAAGCGGGCAGCGTTTTGTTGCAGGTCGCCATGCACGACAAAATTATGATCAAGCACCGTTTGGCCCAGTGGCCGGCTCTGACGAAAATCAAAAACGCTGTCCTGCACTTTACGCAGCTCGCCGGTTGGAATGCCGGCACCATCCACCACAGTGTAATGTGCAGCGGCCAGCTGCAGCAGATGAGTATCCACTGCAGCGCTGTCGCCGGACAAATTAAAATACGGATGCAAAGTCGGACCAATCAAAGTGGCCTGACTGCTACTTGCCTCCATCAGCACCGACAACTCAGATACTCCCGGCGCCGGCGCGCTGAGTTGATAGGTCAGCCGGAACATCATCGGCCCCGGATAACCGCCTTGTCCGTCCGGCACTTCAGTCACCAGCACTAACTTATCGTGCCCCTGTGGCTGCGCCTGCCACAGCAGATTGTGCAACCCAACCTGGCCACCGTGCAGATGATGCGGGCCTTCATTTGCTTCTAATTGCACCCGTGGCGCCATTGCCCCATGCCCATCTGGAGCCAGGTTTGGTGTGGAATTCAGGCTAAAGCTGCTGTTGGCGATGCGATTGGCATAAGGACCAACCACAGCACCCAGATAACCACTGTCGGTCAGATGATCGCTGCTGTGCGGATAATACAGAATCAAATCCCGTACTGCACCATCCAGCAGACAGGTCCAGCGCGCCAGAGTCGCGCCTTTACTCAGAATGGTCAATTCGTCGCCATGCTCATTACGCAGCAGATACTGCTTCATCGGTCGCTCTCGTTCATCTGTCGGTCTTAGTTGCAGCAAAATTTAAAACTAGCGCGGGCACTGCCGCATTTGAATGACTTTTGTTATTGATCTGCTTACGGAATTTGGTTGTGGCATTTTCTTACAAATCAATGTTACCTGCTGTTAACAGCCTGCTTGAAAAACCACCAGCCGCATGGTTTAGTGGAAAGGCGACAAGCCTGGATGTTGCGCCCTTTTGCAGTGGGCCCGCAGCCTGATCTCCAACCACAATAACAAGGACTTTTGCATGTTAAGCCGAAAGTTAAGCCAAAAGTTAAACCCAATATTCAGCCGATTGAGCAGCATAGCTCTGGTCGTGCTGCTGGCCGGGTGCGGACCCAAGCCAGCCGACAGCAGCTCCGCTGCCGCCACCGCCGACACCAAACCCCTCGAAGCTGTCGCCAGCCAGCTGGCGCAGCAAGCCGCCGGCAGCACAAGCCCGGTCAGCTTTAATGTACCAGTGCACTACCACACGCTGGAAAATGGCCTGAAAGTGGTGATTTCACCGGACAAAACCGCGCCTTTGGCTGTGATCGGTGTTTATTACAACATCGGTTTTCGCAATGAACCGAAAAACCGCACCGGCTTTGCCCATTTGTTTGAACATATGATGTTTCAGGGCTCTGCCAATCTCGGCAAGATGGAATTTGTTAATCTGGTGCAAAGCAACGGCGGTGTATTAAACGGCTCGACCCGCTTTGATTTCACCAACTATTTTGAGATTGTGCCGGCGCATAAAGTAGAAACCATGCTGTGGGCCGAAGCCGACCGGATGAAAGGCCTCGCCATCACGCAGGACAACCTGACCAACCAGCAGGGCGTGGTGAAAAACGAAGTCAAAGTGAACGTGCTGAACCAGCCTTACGGCGGTTTCCCCTGGCTCGACATGCCGCAATACGCCTTTGACAACTGGTACAACGCGCACAACTTCTATGGCGATTTAGCCCATCTCGACGCCGCCACGCTGGACGATGTCGCTGCTTTTTTCAAAACTTATTATGCGCCGAATAACGCCGTGGTCGTGGTGGTTGGTGACGTAGAGGCTGAAGCCACACTGGCGATGGTGAAAAAATACTTTGCGGCTATTCCGGCCTCCACCTTGCCTGAAGCGCCCGTACTGACTGAACTCAGACAGGAGCAGGAAAAACGTTTTGTAAAATACGACAAGCTGGCGCCGAAACCGGCTTTTGCTTTTGCCTACAAAATGCCGCCGCGCAATACACCGGAATATTACGCCATGGGCATTATCGACCAGTTATTAGTGCAAGGCAGCGACAGCCTGCTGTATCAGGAACTGGTGAAAAACCGTCAGGTGACCGGCTCGGTCGGCGGCGGCATCAACTATCTGCTTGGCAATATGTTTAATTACAACGGCCCGATGCTGTGGATGAGTTCTTTTACCCACGACGAGCAACACAGCACAGATCAGCTGGTCGCGGCAGTGGACAGCGTGATTGGCAAGTTGCAGGAACAACCTATTGCGCAGGCCGACATTGACCGGGCGCTGGTCAAACTGCGCTCCAGCCTGTATGACAACATCGACGAATTTTATGGCTTCGGCAAACTGGATTTAATGGCAAGTTTTGCGTTATTCGACAATAACCCATCTCGTATCAACGAGTTAGAAGCCAACTTTAAAGCAGTCACGCCAGAAGTCATCAAAGCCACAGTGCAGGAATACCTGCGTCCCGGCAACAGAACTATCCTGACGCTGCGTCCGGGCGAAGCCCCGGCTGATGCGGCCCCTACTCCGGCAACAAACCCGGCTACCGGCAAAGAAGGAACCCAGCCATGAAAGCGATGATTATGTTATTGACGGCACTGCTGTGCACGCCGCTGCTGGCCAAAGAAACACCGCCAGCCGGCGGCGCGCCCAAAGCTTTTAGCTTAACGGCGCAGCGCACCATCACGCTGGACAATGGCCTCAGCGTTACTTTTGTCCAGTACGGCAACACCCCTAAAGTGACGCTGCGGCTTTTAACCGAAACCGGTAATGTCGATGACGCTGACAAAGACGCCGTGTCCGATTTGAGTTATCAGCTGTTGCTCGAAGGCAGCAAAAACCGCGACGCCAAAACCATAGCCCAGCAAGCGGCGCTGATGGGCGGCCAGCTCAATACGTCAGTCGATGTAAACAGCAGCTTTGTCGAAATCGACGTGTTGTCTGAGTTTGTCGGTGACGCTGCCGGCTTGCTGGCTGATGTGGTGATTAATCCTAATTTCACCGACGCCGACAAAACCCGGCTGGTGACTAATTTTGTCCGCGAGCTTAAAGTCGACAAATCGCAGGCGCAAAGTCAGGCCGCCGAAGCGTTTTATCAGCATCTGTTTGCCGGTCATCCGTACGGTAAAATCTTTGCTGACGCCGCTAAAGTTGAAGCGCTGACTTTGGCCGACTGCCAGCAGTTTGTGCAAAACCATTTAGTCGCCAGCCGCAGTCATTTGTTTATCTCCGGCCAATTTGACGAAGCCGCCGCCGAAAAAGCCGTACGTGCCGCGTTCGCCACCATGGCCGCAGGCAAAGGCCGGCTGCTGACCACGGTCAACAGCAGCGCCAAACCGGGCCTGGTATTTATCCCACGCGACAAAGCGGTGCAATCCACGATTCGCCTTGGGTTACCTGTGATCGACCCGTCGCACGCCGATTATGTCGGGCTGGATTTACTCAATACCGTGATTGGTGGCTCGTTTGGTAGCCGGATCACCCGCAATATCCGCGAAGACAAAGGCTATACCTACTCGCCGGGCAGTTCGGTCAGCAGCCGGATCAAAGCCGCGGTCTGGTTTGAACAGGCTGATGTGACGGCAGAATCCACCGCTGCAGCCTTAAGCGAAATCATCAAAGAGATCCGCCTGCTACAAAGCACACCACCGTCCGAGCAGGAGCTGAATAACTTTAAAACGTACAAAGGCGGTATTTATATTCTGCAAAACTCCAGCCGCGGCGCCATTATCAACCAGCTGTGGAACCTGAAAATTCACGGCCTGCCAATGAGTTATCTGGAAAACTATGTGCAGAATATCAACGCCATCACGCCACAGCAGTTGTCCGATTTGGCGAGGAAGTACCTGAATGTCGAACAGATGACGCTGGTGATTGTCGGCGATGCCGCCGCCAAAGCGCAGCTGGCGGCAGATCCGGCACTGAAAGCCTTGTATAAGTTGTAACCCCTAGGTGCCGCCAGACGCCAAATCTGGCGGCACTACCCCATTTATTTGCATCTGCAACCATTCGCGTGGGCTGTTGCCGGTTTTGCGCCGGAAAGTGCGGGCCAGCGCAGATGGGCTTTCATAGCCGACTTCATCGGCGATCAACGCAATGGGCCGGCCTTCGCGCAATAGTTTTTGCGTCAGGCTGACCCGCCAGCTGGCCAGATATTCGGCGGGCGTGATCCCGACCACTTTATGAAAGCGTGCCGCGAAAGTCGCACGCGACATACTGGCTGCAGCGGCCAGCTCGGCAATAGTCCAGGCGCGCGACGGCTGGTCATGCATCAAAGTCACTGCTTTGGCCAGGCGCAAGTCAGCCAGACCAGCCATCATCCCGGTCGCAAGTGTATTGCTTGCCATCATATGACGCAGCAATTGGATCATCGTCAGCTCGAACAAGCGGTTTAACACCGCATTTTTTCCACAGTGCGCAGCAAAAGCCTCGGCAAATAACCAATCCAGATTGCTGTGCAGCATCGGGATATCCCGCAGCGGGATCAGTACATAATCCGGCAAAGCCAAAGTCAGCGGATTATCCAGCCCGCCGTCAAATCTCAGCGTGGCTGAAACCAGTTCCGGTTGCGCGCCGGCCAGCGCTGTCAGCCGGTGTGTTGCCGGCCTTGGCAGCAACAATAAACTCGGCTCCGAGATCCGGACCATTTGTTGCTGTCCAAGCTGAAACCAAAGCTCGCCATGCCGTAACAGATGCAGTCTTGCGGTCCGTTCCGAGGCGGTAATAAACAGCTCCGCCGGCATCGGCGCGGCAAATACGGTGCTGGCATGCATGCCAAATTGCGCCAGCAAGGTCGACAAACGGTCCATCATCAACTCCATCATTTAGACGATCTGTTGCATAAATTAGATTATTTGCAGCCAATAAGAAAGGCCCACCGCCTACTATAACCACATCCGCTGAACACAACAGAAGCGGCAACAGTAACAACGACCTCTTGGCTTTAATCACAAACAGACCATCAACTTTTGATAGAAGGAACAGCTCATGACAAGTCGCAACAACAGTTTTATCCGCACCGCCCTCGCTACTTTAGCGCTTACTTTTGCCGGCGCTGCCTTCGCCGCAGCAAAACCGACTGTGGTATTAGTCCACGGCGCTTTTGCCGAATCCTCCAGTTGGAATGGCGTGGTCGCCGAGTTGCAGGACCAGGGTTACCCGGTCGTTGCGCTGGCTAACCCGTTACGCAGTGTCAAAGCTGACGCGGCTTATCTGTCGGATGTGGTCGCCAACACCACTGGACCTGTGTTGTTAGTGGGTCATTCTTATGGCGGCGCTGTGATTAGCAACGTCAGCGCAGAGACCGGCAAAGTGCAGGCATTGGTCTATGTCGCCGCTTTTGCACCGCAGGAAGGCGAAAATATTGCTGAATTGTCCGGCCGTTACCCGGGCGGCACTTTAGGCCCGACACTTGCCGCGCCAGTGCTACTAAAAAACGGTAATAAAGATTTGTATATTCAGCAGGATAAGTTCCATCAACAATTTGCCGCAGACGTATCAGCCAAAGACGCAGCCCTGATGGCAGCCACCCAGCGCCCGGTGACGGAAGCCGCGTTACATGAAGCCTCTGGCCGGCCGGTCTGGTCTCAAATCCCGAACTACGCGATTTATGGCACCGCCGATAAAAACATCCCGGCGGCAGCGATGCAATTTATGGCAAAACGGGCCGGTGCGAAAAAGATTGTTGAGATCAAAGATGCGTCGCATGTGGTCATGACATCAAATCCAAAACAAGTGGCCGCGTTGATTGTGGAAGCCGCCACAGCAACCAGCAAATAAGCCAGACACTTTCTGTAAAGTGACGCGCGACTTGCCGCGACCTGCCTCTGTTGTCCTGAGTGCAGGTGCGCGCAAGTGTCACACGTTGGACGTCACACGTTGGACATCACATGTTCGACGTCACACTTTGGACGTCACGAGCAGTACCAAATAATCTCAGCCTCAAACGCAATCAATAAAACTGGAAATAGTCAGCCGGCCCTGTCTGGGGTCTGGCGACAATAAGGTGTCTGGTGTGATGATGCCGTTGTGCAACAAATGGCGTGGATAAAACACGATGCGGTTAAAACGGCCATGCACAGCGCCGATTTGTTCAAACAATACGGTACTGCCCTGCATATAACCGGCGTCGGCTTTGGGTAAGTTTGGGCCGTCATTTTCACTTTCCAGGGCGCGGTAATAAGCCAGTTCCCGCTCTGGCGTGATACGTTCAAAACCAGTTTTGCGGTGGCGGTAAAAGGCCGTACCGCTGGCACTGTGTTGCGCCAGGGCGTCTTGTGTTGGCGCAAACAGATAATGTACCGCCGCCAACGCATGCTCGGTGGTGGTATCAAAATGCGGAATGCGCTGTAACAGCTTTAACTGCTCTGGCGGTGTGGTGATCAGCGAAAAATGACAGACCGACAAGCGCAGCTGGCTCGCCGGCAGCTGAAAAAACTCAATCAGGGTTTGCGCCAAAGGCCCAAGCAATAACTGCCGGTACGCTGGCGGAGCCTCGGCCCGTACACCGGGATAAAATGGTGAATTGGCGACAAACTGACAACGACTGGCGGCGTCGACGAGCTGCTGCGGTGCGGCGACAAACTGGTCGGCGATAAGCACCGGCGTGCGTTCCGCACCAAAACGTAAGGCGCTGAGCTGCAACGCCGGATGCAGTTGTAAACCCGGTGCGTCGAAACTGTCCTCGCGCAGCAGCATTATTGCAACCCGGAAGCGCAGTACTGCGCAATAAACTCGCGATGCGACGGCAGCCGCTCCACCGCCATATTGATGGTCTGGCGGATCTGCTGCAGATGGCGGCTTAAATCCGCCGGCGAAATTTGTTGCACCAGTTGATGATAACTTTGCGGTTGCAGACGCTGGCCCATTAACACATGAGTCCAGGACTCGAGCCGGAACATCTCATCGCCGGTCTGAAACGCCAGCGCGCTGTCGCGGAACAGTTCAATGCGCTGCGCCAGACTGTCGGGAATAGACATAGTCCGGCAATAATCCCAAAACGGGCTGTCGCGCCGTTCGGTCTGATGGTAATGCAGGATAATAAAATCGCGGATCTTTTCAATTTCGCGCAGCGACTGCTGGTTATACTCAGCAGCCAGCGCCGGCGTGACACCGGCAAACGGAAACAGCCGCAGTAAACGCACCACACTATTCATAAACAGATAAATGCTGGTTGATTCCAGCGGCTCAATAAAACCACTCGACAACCCCATCGCCACGCAGTTTTTCAGCCAGACCTGTTTACGCCGGCCGGTCTGATAACTAATGACCCGCGGCTCCATCAAAGCCGGCGTTTCCAGACCATCGAGCAAACGCTGGCGGGCCACTTCATCGGACATATAATCCGCCGCATACACCAGCCCATTGCCAACCCGGTGTTGCAACGGGATCTTCCACTGCCAGCCGGCGTCATGCGCAATAGCGCGGGTGTAAGGCGGTAAAGTGACGGCGCTTTGGGTTTGTACCACCACGGCTTTGTTGCACGGTAACCAGTGGTCCCAGCGTTCAAAACCGGCCTTGAGTGTTTGTTCAATCAGCAGCGCACGAAAGCCGGTGCAGTCGATAAATAAATCGCCAGCCACTTCCCGGCCATCGTCCAGCACCAAACTGCGGATATCGCCATTGGTGTGCTGCGTCACCTGACTGATTTTGCCTTCGATGCGCGTACAACCCAGTTTTTCACTGAATTGGCGTAAAAACCGCGCATAACGGCCGGCGTCGAGGTGATAAGCGTAACTAAGCAGGCCTTGTTCTGTTTTGGCAAATTTATGCGCGCGGGCGGCCTGCAATTCCAGGCAATAATCGCCAAAAGGCGCGTCGATGCCCTGTCTCAGGCCATGCAGGTAATAATGCTGAAAATCAGCGAGAAAACTGCCTTTGCCGGTGGTGCCAAAGGGGTGAATATACTTATCCCCCAGCTGGCCCCAGTGTTCAAACGAAATGCCGAGTTTAAAGGTGGCATCGGTAGCGCGCATAAACTCTTGTTCATCAATGCCGAGCAGATTATGAAACAAAGTCACAGGCGGAATGGTCGATTCGCCGACGCCGACAGTGCCAATTTCCTCAGATTCAACCAGCACCACCTCGACCAGGCCCTGCAGCCGTTTTGACAAGGCCGCTGCTGCCACCCAGCCGGCAGTGCCGCCGCCGGCTATCACTACTTTTTTCACTGCACCTGAGATGGACATGGTCGCTCCTGTTGTGACTTCTTTTTTAGCAACTAAACATGGTTTTAGCGGTTTAAGCGGTGTTGCAGCATGGCCCGCAGTTGCCGCGCCATACCTTCGTCGAGGTTGCCCAGCACGCCGCGCGCCGCTTCAGGCAAATGCGCGCCGGCCTGCTCTGGGTCGTCAAACACATAATAATTCAGCAGCACCTGCCAGCCGCGCCGCTCATGCTCTGGTTTATCGCGCAGGCATAACAGCGCGTGGTACAGCAGATTCATGCCTGAGCCGGTATAACGCGGCGCGCTGCTCCACCAATGGTTAATCAGGATATTCAAAGGCCCGGGGGCTTCGACCTGATGCCACCACATCGAAGGTAAATACAAGGCATCACCGGGCGCCAGCTCGGCAATTTGGCCGGCGGCTATCGCCTTGGGAAAGTTCGGGTACAGCGTTAAATCCGCTGCGGCAAAATCCACCATGCTGATGGCCTGACCGCCCGGCGTCGGTTCGAGCGGGCCCGGATATAAATTCGCCACCTGCTCTGGCGGGAATAAGGTAAAACGCCGTACCCCGCGCACACAGCAGGCTAAGTTGTCAGAGGCATCATAATGACAGGCTGCGAGGCTCTGATTGCCAAGCCAGATGCTGACGCGTTCTGGCTCAGTCGCAAATGAAATATCCGGCTGCGGGATGGCAATACTATGGCTGTCCTGTAAACCAGGGAAATGACTTTGCAGCAGATTGGAGGCGATATAGACCGAAGGCGCTGCCGCCGGATCCGGTAACTGCAGCGCATCAAGTAACTGATGCAATACGGTATCAACCTGACCGAGCTGCGTGTCGTAATTCAGTGCCGTGACAGTGTCATTGTAGAAATAACGACCACGTTGTCCGGCCGCGCCCTGGTACACCTGGGTCGGCCGGCCATTGTAAAAACTAAGCAGATAATCGGCGCAGGCTTTGGCTGCGTCAGTCGATGGCTCCAGCCCCAGCTGTGTTAAAGGCCAGTGGCTGACCAGACCCCGTAATATCAGCGGCGCTTCGGCACGGGCACAAATATCAGCAAAATCCGCCGGCAATTCACCGGGCCGGCACTGGACCTCAGCGCTGCGGCTGCTGATACTGTCCACAAGAGCGCTGGATATAAAGCCCTCAGCCATATCTGCGCCCACGTTTGTGGTTGAAGCTTTCCATCAGGCGACCTGCTGGCGCTGCCGCTGGTTTTTCCGGTCCACCAGCTGCTGAATATTCGACAAGGAACTTAACTGGGCATATATCAGCGGCAAAAAGCCAGACTGATTCAGCCGTTGCAGGTCATCGCCGCTTAATGCCGCGAGGCGTGCACTGCTGATGCTGTAATTGCCGGTCAGCCGGTGTTTTTCACCGTTATCGAGCGCAAATTCAATGTTCAGCGGTTCAATTAAATCCAGCTGCTCCAGCGCCTGCAACAGCAGCGGCTCTATCGCCAGACTGCGCTGAATTTGCTCCAGCCGGCCGGAAATATACTGCAGATAAGGGCTGGCACCGCCCTGGGGTAAAAATAACGGCAAACCGGCCGCACTTTGGCTGACGCGCGGATGCTTGATATCGATATGCACCACGGCGTCGCGTGGATCTGGTGTTTGCCCGCTTTGGTCAAAACTCATTGCGGCCGGGCGCTGAAAGCCGATTAAAAACGGGCCTTTTTCGGCGGCGAGCGGCACATAAGACGCATCCCAGCCATTAGCCGAGTTGCCAGTTAAAAACAAATTTTCGTCCGGCGCTAAGCCGAGCAATACCACCGCCTGCCAGCGCCCGGCGTCGCGGCGCAGCAGAATCGAATATTGTTTTTGTAGTTCAGGCCATTCCAGCGCAAAGGCTGGTAACGCAGCAACGGCGTCGCCGAACGCGGCGCCAAACTGATGCAGCACACGCAGATGCTGATGGTCGATATTATTCAGTAACATATGTCTGGTCATCGGCGGTTCCTGATCAACAAGCTAAAACGGCAACAGCCTGACGCGAAATTCAGGCTGTTGTTTGTTGCCGCCGGCCCAAACAGACCGGCGGTTTTAGGCTCAGAACTCGTAACGCATACCAACCTGATAACGTGCATCCAGGTCAGTTAAATACCACAACATCGCTTCGTTGCGGGCATGCGAACGGCTGTTCTCGCCGGTCAGGTTCAGACCTTCGACAAATACCGTCAGCTTCTCATTGACATCGTAACTGACGTTGACGTCGAGCTGCCAGTAGTCCTCTTCGAAGCGTGGGTTGTTGGAACCGCCTTTGTTGACTTCGGCGAGGTATTTGTCACGCCAGTTCCACGCCACCCGCGCCTGCCAGCCGTCTTTTTCGTAGATACCAATCAGGTTGGCGGTATCGCTGAGGCCGATTAAGGCAAACTGCGATTCGGCCGGATTGGCGGTCACGTCAAAGCCGACGTCGCCACGTACTATGGTGTAGTTGGCCTGGACACCAAAACCGCTTTCACCGAAGAAGTGCTGCACCGCTAACTCACTACCGTAGATTTTGGCCGATCTGTTGTTATCCGGCGTGTTAGTACGGAAGGTCATTTCCGGGTCATCATTGGTTGCGACCAAATCAAAGCCCGGATTGTTGGCGAGAAAATCAATCTGCGCCTGTGTGGCGGTGAACTGCGGGTTCGGACCGTATTTGGCAATCATGTCCGGATGGGTGCGGAACTGGGTGAACACCATCATCGCATACAGGTAAGTATCATCCTGTGGCAGACCTGCGGCACGCAGTGCCTGAATCGCCGACAAGGCGCGTGGACCTGCAGTCACATCGCGAATGCCCAGCAGTTTCTGGTCAACCTGTTTGCTACCGATAAAGTTCACCACGTCTTTCTGGAACAGACCGGCCGACACATAACTGGCTTCGTTGTAATACCATTCCAGCGATAAGTCGTAGTTGGACGATTCCAGCGGCAACAGGCCCGGGTTAGATGCGTTTGCAGTCGGCTGGGCACCAAACAGCGTAGAACCGCCGCCACCACCGAAGTTAGACGCCGACACACCTAAGCTGCTTAAACCGGCGCGGGCAATAGTTTTGCTGAACGAGAACCGACTGATCAGGTCGTCGCTCAGATGCAGGGTTAAATCCAGGCTGGGTAACAGGTAGTCGTAGTCGTTTTTCGCCGCAAAAGGCGCCGCCGGTTTGCTGCCATCGACATAAGACACGATGTCATTGTTATCTTCCCAGCGGAAATACACTGAGTTCACCAGCGAGCTGGATTCCGACTCAGTTTTTTCGTAGCGCAGGCCGGTTAACACATCAAACGGCATCTTACCGACTTCGCCGGTCAGCGATAACTGGAAATAAGCCGCTGTGGTGTCTTCTTTAACAATATTGTCAAACGACAGACTGTTCTCAACGCTGGTCGGAATACCCGGATACAGTTTCAGCGCCGCATCATATAAAGCGCGTGGGTCGGCAATAAAACCATAACCACCGGCTTTCGGGCTGTAGTCTTTAAATTCGCCCGGTAAGTTAAATGGCTGAATTAAATCACCAAATTCACCCGGATGACCGACGTTCCAGTTACCGAGTGCAATGTTATTGCCGGCAGTCTGCATTGACCGCGATTCCATAGCGCGGGATTCGACACCAAAGTCAAAACGACCGTCTTCCAGTTCATACAGGAAGTCGAGTTTGACCTGCTGGATATCACTTTCCTGGCTGGCATTACGAATGCGCGCAATCGAAGAACCGACATCGCCGGCATCCACGACACCATTGCCATTCGCGCCTTTGCCCGGCACTTTGTCGTTGTAAACGTTCAGGTAAGTCGGCAGGTCGGCACCCCAGAACCATTCGCGCGAAGTCACGATTGGCGCACCTAAACCAACCGCCAGTTCACCGGAGCCCCGTGGGCCTGTGCCGCGGCTGTACATGTTGGAGTCGTGTGCATCCAATACAATAGTTAACTCGTCACTGTATTCATAAGCGAAATTCACACCCAAAGACTTCAGCGTGTTGGTTTGTTCGCGCCATTGTTGCTCGTAGCCTTCGTCGACTGCGCCTGAGTATTCTTCTTTGATGTAAGTCGGGGTTTTCACCAGACTGTTATCAAATTCAACAATTTTGGTGTTGCTACCGGTTTGCACCCAGTTAGTGATTTCACCGCGGTGTTCGACCAGATTATTCTCGGCAAAGGTGTAGTCGCCGGTCATGCTGAGTTTATCCGACGGCTTAAACTGCAACGTTAACTGCGCATTGTCGCGCTCGCGCTGCGAATCGGAAAAGGCATAACGGATATCGTTGGGCCGGGCATACAACTGGCCCTGGGCCGGGGCGTTTTTCACTGTGGTGGCGGTGTTGTTCCACAAGCGGTTTAAGTCGGCGACGTCGTCCCAATAATCCACCTGCCAGTCGTTGACCGTGGCGCCGGTATAACCGGAATCACGTTCCTGATGGCTTGCGGTGAGGCTAACGCCGAATTTACCGTCGTCGGTGGCCTGGCTGAAAATACCGGAAATTTCCGGTGTGATGTCGTCACCGGCACGGTTGGTGGTGTCATGCGCCGCTTTCACACCGATGCTGGCGATATCTTCTTTACGCTCCAGTGGCCGCGAGGTTTTCACGTTCACCGTCGCACCGATACCGCCGGTGGCGATGTTGGCTTTACTGGTTTTGTAGACTTCAACGCCGCTGATACTTTCTGACGCCAGATTGGAGAAGTCAAAAGCACGGGCGCTGCCGCCGCGGGTGGTACCGTCGGCACCAGAGCCGGCACCGTAAGTAGTAGCTGATGGCATAGTCCGGCCGTTCAGCGTCACCATGTTGTTGTCGCCGCCAAAGCCACGCACTGTGACTTCAGCACCTTCGCCGTTGGTGCGGCTGATGGACACCCCGGTGATACGCTGCAGCGATTCCGCCAGGTTGGTGTCGGGGAATTTACCGATATCTTCGGCAGAGATGGCGTCAACGACACCCATAGATTCGCGTTTGATAGCAGTCGCCTGTTGCAAACTGCCACGCATACCGCGTACCTGAATGACTTCGATGTCGCTGGTTTCCGCTTTTTTGTCAGTCGCCGGCGCCTGCTGGGCATACAGCGGCAGCGCGGCAGTCCCGGTTAGCAGCAGCGAAATCGCTTTAGCTAACGCGGTTCTGGTGAATGGTTTTTTGTTGTGCATTCTATCCGTTCCCTTTTGATTTATTGTGAGTCAGTCAACTCAAACCGTGCCGCAGCTTTTGTGGATACGACTGTACTTATTAGTTTCTGCTGCCGGTTCGGGGTGTGGGAATTCAGTATCTTTTTCCTGTACTTCTTAATCAGACGGATCTGTCCCACCCAAAACATTCTAGAGAGGAAGCACGGCTAAAGAAGTTGCCAAAAAACGTTACCTTTTTGCTTTTTTTAATTTATTTCGCCACCGGTAGCAAGATGAATTGTGTACTTTTCAGGCGAAAAACCACTGCTGAACTGCTTATTTTTGCGACGAAATCAGTTTCTGCCGATTGACCTTTGTCAATTTCAGCAATAGTCTTTGAAAGCGCTTTCAGAAAGCGCTTTCAAAAATAAAAACAAACTGAGTTAAAGGTACTGCCAAAAAAACCGGCTGCCCCGACGCCAGTTCACCAGTTAACAGGACAAGCACAATGAATAGACGACTTCTGCGGATCACGCCGCAGCAGAGCACTGTAGCAAAAGGTGGCCTGTTCGGCGCCCTGCTCAGCACCGCGCTGCTGACCGGCTGTGGCGGTGAGACTGCCACCCAGACCGACATCGCCAAAACTGACACCAGCAAACCGGCCACCGGCTGGAACCTGGTGTGGAGCGACGAATTCGACGGTCAGAACATCGACAGCAATAAATGGAACTTTGAAGTGAACTGCAGCGGCGGCGGCAATAACGAAAAACAATGTTATACCGCCGATAAAACCAACGCCTTTCTCTCCGCCGGTATGCTGAATATTGTCGCCAAACCGGCTCCGGCCGGTGCGGAAAAGCCTTATACCTCAGCCCGCATCACCACCAAGAAAAAAGCCGACTTTAAATATGGCCGTTTTGAAATGCGCGCCAAGTTGCCATCTGGCCAGGGCGCCTGGCCGGCATTCTGGATGATGCCAACCGATTCTGTTTATGGCGACTGGCCGCGCTCCGGCGAAATCGACATCATGGAAGCGGTCAACCTGAAGGTAAAAGACGCAACCGGCAACGTCGAATCGAACGTGCACGGTACTTTGCACTATGGCAAACCGGCGCCAAATAACAGCAGCTCCGGCAAAGGTTATGCGCTGCCCGGCGGTAAAAACCCGGCTGATGATTTCCATACTTATGCCGTCGAATGGCAACAAGGTGAAATTCGCTGGTACGTCGATGATTACCTGTACGCCACGCAGCGCCAGTCTGAAGTGCGTTATAACAGCAAAGATCAGGCGGTTGGCCTGAAACACCGTGGCTGGTTTACCGAATATTATGACCAGACCAGCGGCAAGCTGAATACCTATTGGACTTCCGCGCCATTTGATCAGAAATTTTTCCTGATCCTGAACTTCGCTGTCGGCGGTAACTGGCCGGAAAACGTCAATAACAAAGGCGTAGACGCAGCTGCTTTTGCCAACGGCCAAAGTTATGTGGTGGATTATGTCCGCGCTTATCAGTGCGCAGCCAATCCGGATACCGGCAAAGGTTGTGAATCGATCCGCCCTGGTTACGACAAAACCACAGATGCTTTAGTTGAAGGTAAAGCGCCTATTCCGGTGCCGCCGTCAGATGGCGTGGCCCGCAACCTGACCATTTTTGACAATGCAGTCAATCCAAGCTGGCCAGGCTGGGACTGTTGTGGCGGCAGCACACCAACAGTGGTCAACGACAACCAGCGCGGCGGTGTGATGGAGTTTCGCGTCGGCGGCTCACCGACCGTCAATGGCTTTATCAGCCGCGCGGAATTTATCAAAGACCCGGCGGGTAGCCCTTCGCCATTTGACGCTTCGCCACTGGCCAATACCGGCACTTTAAGTTTCGCGATGAAAGCGGTGTCGCTGCCAAATAACCCGGGCGCGGTATGGAAACTCAAAGTCGAAAGTAACAACGCGGCGTCCGCAGTAGAGCTGGATTTAACCGCCTCGAACGAAGGCAAAGCCCCAGCCGCTGGTGTCTGGCAAACCTACACTTTCCCGCTGAAAAAACTCGCTGACGCGGGCCTCGATTTATCCGCCATTGACGTGGTGATGATTTTCCCGGCCTGGGGCAGCGGCGAAGGCGCGGTGTATCAGGTTGATGATGTGAAAATTGCCGGCCCGGGCAGCACAGCCCCGTCGCTGACTATTTACAAAGACAGCCAGAACCTCGACTGGCCAATGTGGGATTGTTGTGGTGGCAGCAAACCGACCGAAGAAATGGACGATACCACCCATGGCATGACCGCTGAGTTCAAAATCGGCGGCGCGCCAACGGTGATGGGTTTTATCACCCGCCCGGCCAATAACGGCGGTAACAAACCTTTTGACGCCTCCGCCATTCTGGCGAAAGGCCTGATCAAATTTGACCTGAAAGTCGTCAATGCACCAAGCGACCCGGCGGCAGTGTGGAAATTTAAAGCCGAAGCTAACAACGCCGCCACAGCAGTGGAGCTGAACTTAACCGACAGTGTTGAAGGCAAAGCACCGGTCACCGGCCAATGGCAGACTTATACATTTAAACTCAGCGACTTAGCCGCCAAAGGCTTAGATGTCAGTGCCATCGACGTGCTGATGATATTCCCGGCCTGGGGCAGCGGCAACGGCGCTGTTTACCGCGTCGATAACGTCAGCATTGCTGAACCAGCCCTGCCATCCAACAGCGGTTTAACCCTATTTGCTGACGCTGCCGCAGCCAACTGGTCGCTGTGGGATTGTTGTGGCGGTACTAAACCAACAGTGGAAGACGACGACGCCGCCCACGGCAAAACGGCCGAATACAAAATCGGTGGCGCGCCAACAGTGATGGGCATCTTCGCCGCTGACGGTACCTATTTTGATGCCAGCAATATCCTCGATACTGCCATCGTCAAATTCGACATGCGCATCGTCACCCCACCGAATGACAGCAGCGCCGAGTGGCTGTTTAAGATTGAAGCCGATGACGCTGCCACCGCCGTACAGCTGAAACTGAGCGAAAGCCTGGAAGGCAAAGCGCCGGTAATGGGCCAGTGGCAGACCTACAGCTATCGCTTAAAAGATTTGGCAGATAAAGGCCTCGACGTCAGCGCCATCGATGTCGTGATGATTTTCCCGGCCTGGGGCCAGGGCAATGGCGCCGTCTACCGGCTCGACAACGTTCAGATTAAATAAGCGTGCAAATTAAATAATGTTTCAGATCAGTTAGTTGATTAGAACCGATGATCATAAAACAGCACACAGCCACCGGCCAGCTGTCTTGTCGCCGCCGCCGGCTGTGAAAACAGGATTGAGTATGAACAACACATTTTTCAGTAAAAATAAGCTCACCAGCGCCATGCTGCTGGCATTGAGCACAGGTCTGCCGGTGTATGCAGCGCAGCAGGAACCCGCTGCAGGTAGCAGCGCAGAAGAAAAAGTCGAAGTGATTGAAATCAAAGGTATTCGCGGCAGCTTAATCCGCTCCATGGATATCAAACGCGAAGCCAACGGCGTGGTCGATGCGATTTCCGCCGAAGAGATGGGCAAATTCCCGGACACCAACCTCGCCGAATCGCTGCAACGCATCACCGGCGTGTCGGTCAGCCGTGCCAACGGCGAAGGCAGCCAAATCACCGTGCGCGGTTTTGGCCCGGATTTTAACCTGGTGACGTTAAACGGCCGGCAGATGCCGGGCACCGGTTATACCCGCTCTTACAATCTGGAAAACTTATCGTCTGAAGGCGTCAGCGCCCTGGAAGTCTACAAAACCGCCCGAGCTTCCAACCCCAGCGGCGGTTTAGGCGCGACGGTCAATATCATCACCACCCGGCCGCTGCAAAAACCTGGGTTACATGCCTCTGCGACCGCCAAAGGCATTTACGACAGCACCAATGAAATCGGCGATGACGTCACGCCTGAACTAGCGACAGTGCTGAGTTCAACCATGTTTGACGACAAAGTCGGCCTGTCGTTATCGCTGTCACATCAGGAACGTGATTTCCAGAAACAGCAGGCCAACGTGCAAGGCTGGCAGGCTAATGTGGCGCTGCCGACGCTCGATGCCAGTAAAGTCAAAGACGCCCGCCCGGTCGGCGCGGACGGTAAACCCAGCGGCAATTATTATTTTGCCAAAGACATGAACTACAGCATCGAAGATGTGCAGCGCGAACGCAGCAATGGTCAGCTGACGTTGCAAGTGCGGCCGGTGGACGCCTTCACTGCCACTATCGATTACACCGCCACCCGCGCGATCACCGGCAGCCAGAGCATCGGCTGGGGCATCTGGAACGAATTTGGCGGCAATATCAACGGCTATGAACTGGATGCCAACGGCACCGCACTGTACGCCGATATCAGCGGCAACGACGGCTCTTTCACCGCCAGCAAAGGCACTACGGAAGTCAAAGCAGCTTCAGTCGGCGTCAATTTTGACTGGCAGGTCTACGACGCCTTGCAACTGACGCTGGATTACCATGATTCCGACAACAAGGCCGATAACGGCGCCGACAAAGGCCTCGGCAGTCAGGGCCAGGTGATTTTGGGTTCTGACCAGCTGCTGCGTAAAGTCTATGACTACCGCAACGGCGAGATCCCACAGGCACAGGTGTTTTGGAAAAACGGCACCACCACACTGAGCCCTGGTGAGATTGACTCCAACTTCAGCCAGTTTATCCACTCGCCGGGCAAAGCCGAGATTCAGCAATGGCAACTCGATGGTAAATGGGATAATGATTTCTTCAGCTTCCCGCTGACTGACGTCGGTTTTGGCATCGCCCGCACCGACCAGACCATGGGCGGCCATCAGGGCTGGAGCGGCCTGCGCGGCGGTCCGGGTTTTAATCCGGCTTACCCGCAGATTTTCCCCGATGCGATGTTTATCCGCCATAGCACCAGCGACTTCCTCGACCAGTTCGCCGGCGGTGGCAATAACCTGCAACCGAATTATTACTACAGCTATGACTTTGACGAAGCCGTGGCCCGCCAGCTGGCGTTCCTGACCAAAGGTGTGATGGGCGCGGATGAATATTCGATTGACCCTTATATTGACGGCATCGACAGCGAAAGTTACGTCAACGAGGTCACCGACAGCGTCTACGTACAGGGCCGCTTTGATTTCAGCGTCAAAGATATTCCGCTGCAGCTGAATCTGGGTCTGCGCTACGAAGAAACCACAGTCGACAGCACAGTGCGTCAACGCGTGGAAACTCAGGTCAACTGGGAAAGCCCGTCCGAATGGATCACGCAATATCAACAAGGTGGCACGGCGAACTTCCTGCAACAGCAAGGCAAACACGATGTGCTGTTACCAATGTTTGACCTCAAAGCCGAGCTGCGTGAAGACTTAGTCGGTCGTTTCTCTTATGGCAAAAGCATCACCCGCGCGCCGCTTGGCATGCTGGCTGGTGGCCGCAGCTTGAGTGGCAGTCCAAAACCAGACGCCCGCAGCGGCAGTCAGGGCAATACCAATCTGTTGCCGTTTGAATCAACCAACCTCGATTTAAGCCTGGAATATTATTACGGCGAAGGCAGTTATGCCGCAGTCGGTTATTTCCGTAAAGACGTCGATAACTTTATCCAGACCACTATCACCGAAACGACCATCGAGGGTCTGCGCGACATTCTGAACGGCCCGCGCTACAAAAAAGCCGTCGCGGATATCGTCGCCCGTGGTGAACAAGCCACCAGCAGCGCGATTTATGCGCAAATGCTGGCGAATGGCAATGGCAATGCCCAGGGCAAAATTGAACCGGCCGCCGATGACCCGCTGATGGTGTGGCAAATCAGCCAGCCGGCCAATACCGACAGTAAAGCGGTGGACGGTTTTGAAGTCGCCTTCCAGCATTTACTCGGTGAAAGCGGTTTTGGTGTTGGCGCCAACGCCACTTTTGTGCAGGGCGACGTTGAGTTTGACGTGATGAGCTTAAGCCAACAAGCGCCGCTGACCGGTTTAAGTGATTCCGCCAACCTGCAGCTGTTTTATGAAAAAGACGGCCTGTCGGTCAAAGTCACGTACGCCTGGCGCGATTCTTACCTGATTGGTGTAGGTCAGGCGCAGGGTTCCAGCGACGCACCACCGCAGTTTGCGGAAACCTTCGGTCAGTGGGACTTAAGCGTCAACTACGACGTGCTGCCACAGCTGACCGTGTTCCTTGAGGGCATCAACCTGAACAACGAAACCGAACGCGGTTACGGCCGCTTCGAAGAGCAGTTCCTGTTTGCCCGCCAGTACGGCCCACGCGTCGCCCTGGGTGTGCGCTACCGGCTGGAATAAGTCTTTTGCCTGTTCGGCATACAGTCCTTGCACGGACATAAAAAACGCGGCTGATGCCGCGTTTTTTTATTGGTATTTGCCCTAGGGTCAACAGCCCTTACAGCAGCACCGACAACAAACCGGCAGCAAAAGCGACCAGCAAAATCAGCTGGCGTAACCGCCGGCCATGCAGGTACCGGCCAACATAACCGGACATGCCCCACCCCAGTAACAACGCCGGCACCGATTGCAGGAACAAGCACAAATCGGCCCAACCGGAAATACCGCCGAGCCACAGCACCACCATACCGAAGATATTGATATAAAGGAAAAATACACTGAGATTGGCATTTCTGAGCCGGGCATCGGCGTGCTGATACAACAGCCCCATCGGCGCGCCACCGGCTGATGTTGCTGTGCCCATAAACCCGGAAAAAATCCCGGCGATGAGGTTATTCCGCCCACTTAATGCGGGCCGGGCGCCGATCATTGATAACAGCACCGCAATCACAATCAAAGCGCCAAATAACTTGCGGTACTGGGCAAACACCAATACCGACATCAACAGCGCCGCCCCCAGCACCCCAATAGTGCCCCCCGCCAGCGCATAACTGGTTTGCCGCCACTGCAGATCCTGATGATTACGCAGCGACATCAGCAAGGTCAGCAACAACGCATTCAGGATCATCGGCCCAGGCACATATTGTGGCGCCAGCAAAAACAGCAAAGGCGCACTGAACAAGCCCAGACCAAAACCCAGCAAGCCCTGCAGACAAGCGCCAATCAGCAGGATCAGGTTTACCAGCAACACTTCGACCAAACAGACGGCTCCGGAAAAAAGACTGCAGCAGTGCTGCTTGTGAATTTAAATATTATAATACAAATAAAGAAATGCAAGCGAAGACATTTAGTTGCAGAGATTTAGTGGGTTGAGGTTGCAGGTCTTTTGGAAGATTTCAGTTGAAAAAGCCCGAATAGCCCGATGATGGTGGCAAAGCAAACATCACCACCACTGCGTTCGCCCGTTCGCGCCTCCCGCGCTCACTTTTGATCGCTCACTCCGTGGTTGCCGCTGTTCGCTTTGTTGGAGTTTGGCGACAGCTGGTTTGGGCGTGAAGCAGACATTTAGCCGCATGTAGGGGCGCCCCTTGTGGGTGCCCGAATTACGCGGATTGCGGGTAGGGACAAGCCCTCCCCCTACGGTTCATCAAACGCCCGTTCTTGGCACATGACAGCCTTCGCGCTCACCGCCCAGCGCATGCAAAAAAATCTCTGGCTACACCCAGCCACCATCGACTATGACACTTTGCGATGTCAGCATCCGGCTGTCGTCGGCTGCCAGAAACAGCGCCATATCGCAGATGTCGTCGGGTTGCAGTGATTGTTTGATGGCCTGATGCTGGTGAATTTCTTTGACACTGTCGGCGTCGAGCCAACGGGCCAGCTGGCGTTCGGTCATGACCCAGCCCGGGATCAGGCTGTTAACGCGGATTTGGTCGGCGCCGTATCGGCCGGCCAGCGTACGGGTTAAACCTTCAATCGCTGCTTTGGCGGTGGTATACGCCGGCATGCAGGTTTGTTTGATGCGCCAGCTGATAGACCCAAGGTTAATAATGCTGCCACCGCCGAGTTGCTGCATTTGCGGAATAACAGCCTGCGAAGCGAAGAAATAATGGCGTAAATTCACCGCAAAACGCTCATCCCAATATTCTACACTGAGCTCTTCAACCTGATGGCGGGTATCGTCGGCGGCATTGTTAATCAGCACGCTCACCAGGCCAAACTGCTGCTGCGTCTGACTGATACAGGCCTGTAACGCGGCGATATCGCGGATATCACAAGGCAAAAACAACGGCGTGGTTAAATCGGCGCTGTTGCAGCGCTGCACTAACGCCTCGGCGGCGTCGCGGGCAATATCAACAAAAGCGACCTTGGCGCCCTGCAGATAAAAGCGCTCGACCATGCGGGCGCCGATGCCGGTGCCTCCGCCGGTGATAAACACCACTTTGCCACGCAGACTGGGATATTGGGCTTTTTGATTCAGGTCCTGCTGCATCATCATTCCTGCGCCGGCGCTTAACTGCGGCGTTTGATTTCAGCTTCGATAAAGCTCATCGCTTCGTCGATAAGGTGCGTCATCAGATTTTTTGCCCGCTCCGGCTGGCGATTGCGGATAGCCAGGCAGATTTTGGCGTGATCTTCAGCCACTGCGACGTCATTGGCTTTGGCCGGCGTGGTGTGCTGAATACTGACATTCAGTGCGGTGCGGATAAAATCACGTAGCTGGAAAAAGAACCGGTTGCGGCTGGCAAATAACACGCTGGTATGAAAGGCCAGGTCGGCATCATGCATGCTGGCACTCGGGTCTGTCGCCGCGATACGCATGGCTTCGACCGCTTTTTCAATCTGATCAATATCTTCGTCGCGGGCGAATTCGGCGGCAAGCGCAGCGGCCTGTGGTTCAATCGCCAGGCGCATTTGCAGAAATTCTTTTAACACATGCAAAGACGGGCTGCTGTCGAGTAACCAGCTTAACACGCTGGTGTCGTACAGGTTCCAGTTGCTTGGTTGTTCAACACTGATGCCCTGACGTGGCCGCGATGAGATCAGGCCTTTGGCCGCCAGCATCTTCACCGCTTCGCGCACAGCAGTACGGCTGATGCCGTATTCTTCGCACAGCTGCGCTTCTGTCGGTAAACCGGATTCACAGCTGTATTCACCCGCCACTATGGCCCGGCCCAAATCGTTGGTGACCTGCTCGGATAAATTTAAATTTTCGATGATGCGAACCATGGAGGCTCCTCCAGACAAGGTTGGGTGGCGTCTGTTTGCCGTTTTGCCTGTCATATTAACATATGTTGTGACGATATCTGTCCGTCAACCAACAACTACAACCGGACGTTGCGATGTATGTCTGTGCCGAACCGGTCACAGCGTCGACACCTTTACCCACCAAATTGCCGAAAAACCAAATGAAATTCAAGCTTTAAAGCCGGTTTACCTGGTAAATCCACCCAGGTTCCAGCCTGAGGTTCACTGCGGTTTCTCCAACGCTTTCCATTCTTAATTTTGTATTATAATATGCTTTAAGAATAATCATTGCTGGTGCTGGTCGGTGTGTTGCGCTGCCGCCCGAAAACTGGCTTCACAATAAGGACAGAGGGCATGTTAGAACTAAGTACACTGGACTGGCTGGTGCTGGCCGGTTTTGCACTGCTGATGGTTGGGGTCGTCGTCGCCTCGATGCGGCAAAAAGAAGAGGACACCACCGATTATTTTCTGGCCGGCCGCAATGCCGGCTGGCTGGTGATTGGCGCGTCGATTTTCGCCTCCAATATCGGCTCAGAACATCTGGTCGGTTTATCCGGCTCCGGCGCTGAATCAGGTATGGCGCTGGCGCACTGGGAATTACAGTCCTGGATCATCTTATTACTCGGCTGGATCTTTGTGCCTTTTTACTGGAGCAGCAAGGTCTACACCATGCCGGAATTTCTCGAGCGGCGCTTTAACCCGCAGTCGCGTAGTTTTTTGTCGGTAATTTCGCTGGTCAGTTATGTGCTGACCAAAGTTGCGGTCACTGTTTACGCCGGCGGCGTCGCTTTTAAAACGATTCTCGGCATAGAAAGCATCTGGGGCATCGACTTTTTCTGGATCTCCGCCGTTGGCCTGGTGGTGCTGACCGGTATTTATACGGTGCTGGGCGGCATGAAAGCCATTATGTGGACGTCTGTCATTCAGACGCCGGTGCTGATTATCGGCTCTGTGGTGATTTTGGTGGTTGGCCTGGATCAGGTCGGCGGCTGGGCCGAGATGGAGCGCTTAAACGGCGAGAATATGCACTTAATGCGCGCCGCCAGCGACGCCAACTTCCCCTGGCCTGGCATTGTGTTTGGCTCTTTTATTATCGGTTTTTGGTACTGGTGTACCGATCAATATATTGTGCAGCGGGTGTTGTCGGCCAAAGGCATTCAGGCGGCGCGACGCGGTGCGATTTTTGCTGGTTACCTGAAACTGCTGCCGGTATTTATTTTTCTGGTGCCAGGCCTGATTGCGCATGCACTGCAGGCCAAAGGCATCATTTCTTTTGACAGTGCCGACCAGGCCTTTCCGACGCTAGTGGCCGAATTATTGCCGTCCGGCGTCAAAGGTATTGTGATTGGTGGTTTGGTTGCAGCGCTGATGAGTTCGCTGGCGTCGTTGTTTAACTCGTCTGCCACCTTGTTCACCATCGACTTTTATAAAAAGTACAAACCAGAATCTTCTGAACAGCAGCTGTTAAAAGTGGGTCGTATCGCCACTGTCGTAGTAGTGGTGCTGGGGATTTTATGGATCCCGGTGATGAGCCTGATTGCCGACGTGTTGTATGAATATCTGCAAAGTGTGCAGTCATTAATAGCACCGGGCATTGCAGCGGTATTTTTACTCGGTATTTGCAGCAAACACATCACGCCAACGGCCGGTTATGTCGGGCTGGTGGCGGGTTTTATTCTCGGTATGTTCCGGCTGGTGTTATTGCCGTTTCGCGATGCCATTCATGGCACATCAATCGCCTGGGTCGTCGAGATGAACTGGCTGTATTACTGCGTATTGTTATTTGTGCTGGTGTGCCTGATTGTGATTGGCCTGAGTTTTGTCACTAAAGCACCAAGCGAAGACAATGTCCGTGGCCTGACCTTTTCTACCTTGGGCAAAGACACCCTGCAGGATGTGCTTAAAGGGCTGGATAAGTGGGATTATATTCACACTGCGATCATTCTGGGGATCACTGCTTTTATCTACTGGCGCTTCTGGTAAGTCGCCTTCCGCCGCCAAAGCCAGCGCTGCTGGCTTTTGTTTTTTCTGTGCAATGTGCGTTGTTAATCCGCCTGCTCAGGCGCAAACAGCGGAAAGCCATTGGCGTCCCATTGCAGCAACCGCAGCCGGGTATGGCGGTTTGGATCGGTCAGCGGCGTGCCCTGCAAATCCCGGTAATCACGGCTGTGATACACCATCAGATCAGTTTTGCCATCTTCTGCCAACACAAAACTGTTGTGACCGGGGCCAAAGCGTTTCAGTGCGGCGTTGGTGGCAAACACCGGTTCCGGTTTTTTTTGCCAACTCTGCGGCTTCAATAAATCGGCATTAGCGTCGGCCCACAGCAAGCCCATCGCATAACGATGGTCAGTGGCGCTGGCTGAATATGTGACAAAAACCCGGCCGTTTCTGACCAGTACGGCTGGGCCTTCATTGACTTTGTAACCCTGAATTTCCCAGGGCAAGGTCGGTTCACTGAGTTTGACTGGCGTGCCTTTAATCCGGGTCGGGCCGTCCATTTCAGCGAGCCATAACGCCGAGTTATACGTCTGCGCCACATCCTGCTGTGCCCACAGCAGATACTGTTTGCCGCGATGACTAAAAGTGGTGGCATCCAGTGCAAAGGTGTCGAGATGAGTTTTTAGCTCCCCCTCCTCGTGCCAGCGGCCTTGTTTCGGGTCGGCAGATGGGTTGGACAACAGGTACATCCGGATCTGAAAAGGCGCATCAGTGCGGCTGGCAGCAAAATACAGATACCAGATATTGTTGATACGATGCAGCTCTGGCGCCCAGATATTGGCGCTCATAGGCCCACTGGCTTTTTTCTGCCACACCTGCACGGCTTTGGCGGTTTTTAAGCCGGCTAAAGTGCAGCTGGAGCGAATTTCCAGCGCGGAAAAATCCGGTACTGTCGCAGTAAAATGGTAACAGCCGCTCGTGGCGTCGCGCTGGATAAAAGGGTCGGCCCGTTGCAGCAGCAGCGGATTTTGCGGCAAAGTAACAGCGCCGGCCGCTGGTAACGCGAGCAGACATGCCAAAGTCAACACAGTAAAACGCATCGGTGGAACTCCTGTGGTCGTTGCTCTTGTGAGCAGCAGATCTATTCTGTACTATTAATATTGTATTACTTATTGACAAGAAGCAATCTGGCAGGAGCAGCAAAATGCAATTCCGGGCGACCCCAACACTGAAAAGAGCACTGAAGAGAGCACTGAAGGCCGGACTGAACACGACACTGGCGACAACATTGACCGCTATCGGGCTGCTGTCCGCCAGTGCGCTGGCACAAGCCAAACAACTGGAAGTGCACGACCCGGTGCTGGCCAAAGCCGGTGGCAAGTATTATGTGTTCAGCACTGGGCCCGGCATCACCATCTATCAATCCGGAGATCTGCACAACTGGCAACCGGCCGGCCGGGTCTTTGCCACGGAGCCAACCTGGGCCAAGAGCATAGCGCCGACTTTTGACGGTCATTTGTGGGCGCCGGATATTTTTGAGAAAGACGGTACTTTTTATCTGTATTATTCAGTGTCGGCCTTTGGCAAAAACACTTCGGCCATTGGCGTCGCCACTAATAAAACGCTGGACCCGACCGCGAAAAACTACCAATGGCAGGACCAGGGCATAGTGCTGCAATCGGTGCCTGAGCGCGACCACTGGAATGCGATTGACCCGGCGATTATCCGCGATGAACAAGGCGATCACTGGATGAGTTTTGGCTCTTTTTGGGAAGGGCTGAAACTGGTCAAACTGGACAACAGCCTGACCCGCCTCGCCGAGCCGCAGCAGTGGCACAGTATCGCCAAACGGCCACGCAACCCGGCGCTGCCAGACGGTGAACCAGGCGATGGCGCTATTGAAGCGCCTTATATCTTCCACAAAAACGGTTTTTATTATCTGTTTGTGTCCTTTGACAAATGTTGTCGCGGCAAAGACAGCGATTACAAAATTATGGTCGGACGCAGCAAAAGCGTGACCGGGCCTTACGTCGACAAGGCCGGCAAACCGATGCTGCAAGGTGGTGGCACCTTAGTGCTGCAAGGTGATAAAGATTGGGTGGCGCTGGGTCATAACGCGGCGTACAGCATTGACGGCAAAGACTATCTGGTGTTTCACGCCTATGAGACCGCCGACAAGGCACTGCAAAAACTCAAAGTGCTGCCAATCCAATGGCAGGATGGCTGGCCTGTGGTTGAACAACAAGCGCTGAATCAATACCGCACAAGCCTGCTGACAAAGTGATGGCAAAAGTGATCGCCAAAGCATCCGTCACGCCGCAGGTCAGGTATGCACTCACACTCAAGCTGAGTGCCTTTACCTGCGCTTCCGGCTGATGTGATGTATCAGTAACTGACAATGACCCGCACGGTATCGCGGTAAGTACCGGCTACTGGCGTCAGTTGCTGACTCTGCAGTCGTAGTCGCGGTTCAATTAGTTCCACAGCGCCGAGACCGGTTTTCTGCAACCGGCTGCTGTCAAGCAGCAGGGTACTACCGTCAGGCTGCCACAGGTCGTACTGCAGGTAATGGTTACTGCCGTTAAATAAACGTCTGCTGTTGCCGGTAAAATAATTGCCGTTATCGATATGCAGCTGATAACTCTCACTAAGGGTACAGTCCACCTGCAATTGCAGCCGGAAATCAGTCGGCTGGCTGAGTGTTGTGACCGTGCCGAAATGATGGGCAGCCGGGACGTTCAGCGCACAGCTGCGCTCTACCTTCAGGCTCAGTTGTAAATTTACGCTGCTGTTTAAATCTTCATAACCAATGCAAACCATCGCGACCGCTACCCGGCAATAACGCCCGGTAAAGAGCAACGTCAGCTGATCGGTGTAAGTACCGGCCGCCACATTGGCCGGCAGTGTGCGGGCGTACAGCGGGACCTGGACATCCTGACCTCCAATAATATTCAGCAAAGTGAAACTGAGATTATTGTATCCCTGACCAACGGCCGACAGCACCACCGTAAAATTGGCATGGCTCGACAACTGATACGGGATATAAAAACTGCCGCTGCGTAGCCTGAAAGCATTGGTGCTTGCCGTGACCTGATAGTGGTAAACATCGCCGCTGATCAGCGCCACATTCAGGATCCGGCTACAGTCGATCAGCACACTGGAATTGCCAGCCTGCTGGCTGCTGCGTACCAACGGCGACGGCTGAGCGCCAAAGTTGATAGTCTGCGGCGTCAGAGCATTACAAAATGCCAGTGCCGCACCACTGCAACACCAGCAGTACAGCAATAGCAGCAGGCGGCCCATCTTATTCAGCTCCGGCGCTAACATATCTGCACTGCAGCGGCACAAAAATCCAGGGGTTAATATCAACCGGCAAAGTCAGCACACAGCCGGGCTGATCCGACACGGCGTGCTCTGCAGCCCCGGCATCTGTGCCCCCGGCAGCCGGCACTCTCAGCCGCAATGGCTGGCCAGCCCAGATGGCCGGCAGCTGCACTTCCCCATCCCAGCCCACGGTGGCGACCACTGCATCAGTGTCGCGCCCGGCAGCCCATGCCAGCAGCTGGCTACCCAGCGGGGCATAGTGACCAGAAGGCAGCCGGACTTTCAATAACAATAAAGCCTGCTGTTTGATCTCAAATCCTATATTGATACCGGTGATCCCGGCCGGGATCACTTCCTGCTGATATTGGCGCACCTGACTGTCGAGCGGCAGTTGCAACGGGTCTATGCTGATCAGGTTCGGCAGGTTGGCCAGCAAATGGGGCACCAAAGCTTTACCCCGCGCGTTGCTGGTAGCGACATAACGGTGGCTGTTGTAGATATCAATCCCGGCCAGCCCCTGAGTATCCACCACGGCAAACGCCTGGCTGACAGGCTCGGTCAGAAACCACTCACCGGACGCCGCAACCAGGCTGCCCCGGCTGCCACCGGACCAGCGATTCTGCCCGGCCTGATGGCTGAAACTCAGATAACTGTCGCTATAGGCATTGCGATAGTTGCCGTAAAACTGACTGCTTTGCTGCGTCGCCGCCCGACTCTGCTGTGCCGCCCAACTCCAGCCGTGCAGGTCGACACGGGACTGATGCAAACTCAGCGATTGCTGCTGGGGTTGGTCTTTACCACCACTGGCAAACACAGCACCGCGCAGCTGTTGATCAAACTGATAACTGACCGACAGCGATACCCGCAGAGCCTGCTGACCGGTGTGGTAGTTCAACGCCAGAAACCCGGACCAGCGGCTGTCACTGGCCAGGCTGTAACTCAGATTGACGTAACGCTCTGACGGCTCCCGGCCATATTGCTGTTGCAGCACATTCAGCGCCGCACTGCCATCTCCGGTATGCCAGCTGATGCCAAGCTGACTCTGGCGGCGGGCCAGCAGCTGCGCGCCGTAATAACTGGCGAGGTCGGCAAAACCGCTGTCACGTTGTAAATGGCTGGCATTGATTTGCCAGTCCGCGGCCAGATAACTGTAACTCAAACGCCACTGTGTGCCCTGCCCGGCTGCGCTGCTGTGACTGACACTGGCGCCGAGTACACCGGCAAGCCCGAGCTGTTGCTGCACCTCAGCGCTCAGACCAAATAAGCGGTCAAAATGTTCAGCGCTGAAGCCAAGGGTACGGTCCGGTTGCTGGCCATACCGATAGGCGCCAACCCACGCCGGTTTGCCGGCATAATTGCTGTTGGCCTGGCCGTAACCCAGCCGTGGCAGACCCAGGCTGATGGCGTAGTCACTGAGTCCTGGCGCCAACAGCGTATCTGCCACATAAAAGGCCTGCTCCACCTGCTGCGCACGGCCAAACAAGTCAGTACTGACAAAAGTCGCGACCCCGGCACCGTTGACCATCGGCTGGCTTTCGATAAAAACCGGACCGGGCGGCAGGTCAGCGCTGAAGGTTTTGATCCCCTGAATAAACAAGTCGGTACTGGAGGGCAGCGCCAGCTGATGGCTCAGTTCCGGTAACGGGTAAGTAATAAGGTCAGGCCTTAAGCTGAAATTTCGTCGCCACTGGACACCGGCCAGCCGGTATGCCTGGCCACTATTGCTGGCCGGCGTGATCAGATCGCCCAGCTGCAAACTATGCAGCCCGTTGTAGTCCTGCCAGTTCAGTGTGGTGTCGAGCCGCACCACCCCGCTGTGTTGCTGTTGATGCAGCAGCACCTGCTGGTGGCGAAACTGTAGCTGTTGATGACTCAGATTCAGATCCAGACTGGCGCCAAGCAATGGCTGTTGCCGGGTACTGTGTTCGGCCACCAGATCATAATTGAGGATCATCGCGTTGCCATAGTTCAGCTTTGTGGCCTCTGGCACAGATTGGTGGCGGATCCGGGTCGGCGGCAGCCAATGCTCGGGCAACCGGATCCGCAGTTGCTGGCTGGCTATCTGATAATCTATCTGCTGCAACGGCAAACTCCGGCTGTCGGTCCATTCCTGTTCGGGCAACTGCAGCGCTGGCAGTAGACGACTTAACGGCGCGGTTTGCAGCATAAATCCTCCGGCGTGCGTTTTGACCAACAGAGTCTGGCCAGTGTGCCAGTCATTGATCAACAGATTCAGATACAGCAGCGGCGCCGGTTCGTCGGCTGCCCTAGCAGCCAGACTCAGACAGAGTCCGACCGAGCACAACAACTGACGTGCGCTGCGATCCATCCGCGGCATCACTAGGCGCAATCAGAACGCCACCGGAAACTGCAACGGCACCCGATAACTGTCAAATTGCAGCTGCAACGGCGGACGTAACGGCTGCGCCGGTGTGATGGTCCAGCTGAAATCGGTGCCCGCCAGCACATAACTGAATAAGCCACTGCCGGCTGACCACAAGAGGGTATCGCCACTGCGCAGCTGTACCTGCGACAACCTTAGATGCACCGGCGCCCGGTTCTGCAGACGCAAACGCAAAGTGCCATCCGGAGCCTGCTGCAGGCTAAGTTCCACCTTATCCCGCCAGTACTGCTGATACGCCTGAGTGTCGGCCGGCACTGGTACCTGGGCCGGCCGGCTGACAAACAACGGCAGTGAATAGCGCATCCTGATATGCACCTGAGAGCCGGTTTTATTGTCGACCGCGGTCACATCATCGATCAGCACACGTAAGCTTTGTTCCTGTGGTTGTGGTGGCGCTTTATCTGCAGCCAGATAGACCAGCCGGACCAGCTGCCGCTGATGGGGGGCGATAGTGACAAAAGGCGGGCTGACCAACAACGCAGACTGATCCGTCAGTTGCTCTTTGTTGTGCTGCAGTTGCCAAGCTTTGACACGGATCTGCAGCTGTTGCTCAGCATCACTCTGATTATCCAGATAAATCGCCACAGCTTTCTGGCCTGCCGGCAACTCGGCAATCAAAGGCCAGATCGTCAGCCCCTGGGCCTGAGCCTGCCAGCTCAGCACAATAACGGCGCAACAACCCCAATAGCGGCTTGTCATCAGGGCTTACCAGCTGATGGTGACTGTCAGCGTATCGGAATACTGGCCGGCAGCAGCAACGGTCTGCGCCGGCAGCATAGCGTGCAAATCAAATTGTTGGGCTTCTCCGGTGGCAACGGCACCGTGACCGGAACTGTCATCCCAGATCTGTAAGCGTTGCGGGTCCTGATACAACTGATAGCTCAGGGTTGCCCCCTGCATCGGTTCCTTCAGCTGCCGTGTCGCGACCGAACTGCCGTGCAACCCTTTGTTGATCAGGATGCGGAAATTCACCCCAAGATTGCAGCGCAGCAGGATACTGCCGGCACTGACCTGGCTGCTGACCTGCACCGGCTGCGGTAACTGACTGAAGCTGCCAAAATTCAGCGTGCCGAAATTGCCACCGGCGGCAGCGCCACTGAGCTGGCAGCTTTCCGCCAGCTGCACTGTCAGCTCGGTCGGACTTTGCACGGTTAATTGCTGTGCCGGCGCCATAGTGCTGCACAGCAGTAAAATCACCGGGACGGGGTTGCTCGCTGGATATTGCATGCTTCGCTCCTTGCGTTGCTGACGGTGGGTATTGCAAGCGCCAGTATGCCGCTACCAGACCAGCGTCACCTGGATAGTGTCGCTGTAGTTACCGGCAGGCGGTGTCGTGGTCGCGTTAATCCGGCCATACACCAGATGGAACTGACTGGCGCCGGTCCCACTGGTCGTCAGCTCGTTGGCTGTACCGGCATCGCCCCAGAGCTGGGTCCGGGCGTTGTCGCGATACAATTGGTAGGGAATATAATTGTTATTGCCGTCGGTCATGCGCCGGCTGCCGCCACTGGCATGCTGGCCATCGTTTAAGCCAATCTGATAACTGAGCCCACTTGAACAGGTCAGCTGGAAACCAACCCCGGTGCTGCCACCGCCTTGTGCATCAGTATTTTGTGACAAATTGGCATGCTGGCCAAAATCAACCGAGCCAAAATCATTAAAACCACCAGACGTCACCAGATTGCCAACAGCACAGCCATCTACAACGGTGGCAGTGACAGTCATAGACCCGGTAATTTGATCAGCCTGTGTGCCTGCAATGCTAAGCAGGCAGAGCAGTGGCAATACGGTTGAAAATGAGGAAAGGAAGGAATAACGACGTGACAGTTTCATCAGTATGCTCCTTGCAAGTACCGCCTGACGGTAATTTAGCTGTCAACTGCATACATCTGACCCGTTCCTATATATAGCACACCAGCAAAAATTTACCTGTCACAGGTAAATTTTTAGCCACTTTTTGCTGCGATGTGATTGTTATGTCACCAGCACCAGCTTCAGTTGGCTCTGCAGATCCAAATATCCGGACACACAGCCCCTAGTGTTTTAGCAACCGGATGCCATAAATACCACCAGCGACAGAGCCGGGTTTGGCGACAAACTTCAGCTGATGGCGGCCGTTTTGGCTTTGTTGTAACACGGCCTGCGGGACGGCGTAATCGACGCTGTAAATACCGGCCTCAGCCTGCGGTTGTAGCGTCACTTCCGCCAACAACTGGCCGTTCAGTAACACGGAAAACTGCCGGTCGGCGTCGCCACTGAAATACTCCAGTCGCAGCACTGTGGCTTGCTGACGGGCATCGCTCAGCTGATAACTGAACCAGCTGCCGCTGTCGCGCCAGTGCCGGCCATTGTTGTTGCCACTTTGACTGGCCTCGCCCTGATACTGATGCTCCACTTCCGGTTGTTGCTGGCCCGGCGGGATCTGGTCCAGCGTGCGGGCCGCCAACAAGGCCTCCGCCTCAGCCCGTGCTGTTGCCGCTTTGACAAACGCCGGATAGGCCGGTGCGGCAACTTGCTGCAGATAAATCTGATACCGCTGGTCGTGCACGCGGAAAAATGGCACCAGCTGTGCCACTGGCTGTTGCTGCCAGATTTGTGGCCGCGCCGCCTGAAGACCAGGTGCGGCAAAAGCTAATGGCCCGGGCAGCCGCTGCAGACTCTGTAAAAAGGCCTGCGGCTCGCCAACCAGCAGCGGCGCTGCACCTTCCGGGCACAAAGCGCCGGCGGCGATATGCCCCATCCGGCTGTCGTCGGCGACAAACTTCAGCTGCTCGCCTTTTAATGGCGGCAGAGGCTGCGCCAGCGCCACCGGGCCATATAACACGGCATAATTCGAGGCAGCAGCCTTGCGCTCGTCCGCTCGCTGCCCCGGTAACTGCTCAAGCCGCAGCTGCGGGTCCAGGCTGAAACTCAGCACATCACCGGCCTGCAGCGCCAATGCTGCGCTGACATAACCGGGCCTGATGTCCTGGGTTTGCACCGCCTGACCGTTTAATAACAGCTGCAGCGGCGCCCCCTGCCAGGCTGGCCGGCGAATGCTGATGCGCTGCAGTTTGCCGGTAACCGGCGCCTGCAACACAGTCAGCCGAACGCTGTTGTCATCGGGGAATGCTGTCGCCAACGCCAGCTGCAGCCCTTGCTCCGGCCAGTGCAGCGTTGATGGGATAAACAGATTCAGCAGCAATTCCGCTCCGGCATGGGCGTAAATCAACTCGTTATATTTGCTGTGATTTTCCAGCCCGGAGCCGACACAACACCACATCGACTGGTCATGCGCCGAATACATCCGGTAATGCCCGGGCCGCAGCGGCGTGAAATACACCAGACCGCCATGCTGCGGGTGTTGCGACGACAAAATATGGTTGTAGCTGGCGCGCTCATAAAAATTTAAATAGCGGGTGTCACCACTTTGCAGGTACAGCAGCTTCGCCAGCTTTAACATATTGTAGGTATTACAGGTTTCTGGCCCTTCGACGTCTTCCAGCATGGGGCGGAAATCGTCCGCCTGATGGAAATGCTCGCGCACGCTGTTGCCGCCAATGACCACTGAGCGGCGCTCGGTCACGGTCTGATAAAAAAACTGCGCCGCCTGCTGCCAGTCTGGCAAACCGGCACTGGCCCCGACCCGCCAAAAACCAATCACTTTGGGAATTTGCGTGTTGGCATGCAGACCGCTGAGTTTGTCTTGCTGCTGCAACAGTGGCGTTAGCAGACTTTGCTGCGAATAACGTTTTGCCAGCTGTAAATATGCAGGGTCGCCGCTGATCGCCGCCAAATCGGTTAAAGATTCATTGAGGCCACCATGTTCGCTGACCAATAGCTGCTGGATTTGCGCCTCACTGAGCCCGGCATTAACCTGTAAAAACCACTGCCCCAAATTCAGCAGCAGCGTTTTGGCCTGCGGTTTGTGCGTCAGCAGCCAGACATCGGTTAAGCCGGCGAAGCTTTTATGCAGGTTATACAACGGCACCCAGCGCTGATTCAGGCTGAACAATTCACTGTTAATCTGGCCGGCGCGTATTTGTTGCCACAGCTGACGGCCGCCCGGAATACCACCGAGATAACCGGCATCCGGCCCATTGCCATATGCCTGCTGTACTTTGCTCAGGCGTTGCAGCAGTTCGTCCAGCCGGGAATTGAGTGCCTGGTCGCCGGTTGCGGCCACCGCCAGCGCCAAAGCCGACAGGTAGTGACCACCAATATGACCGTCTAAGCCACTGCTTTCCCAGTTGCCATAGGCCGGCGCTCGCGGGTTTAAACCGGCTTCGCGCTCAAAAGGCGCCAGCAGCCGGTTGCTGTCAAAATCCCGCAGGTATTGCAGATTGGTCTGCTGCGCCTGATAAAAAGGCCCGGCAGTTAAGCGCACCTGCGTCAGTGCAAAGGGCTGCACTGCAGTAGTTTCAGCTGCGACAGTCAAAGACCACGCGCTGCCCAAAAGTAGCGCGGCACAGAATTTTATCAGGCGCATCTTAGTTCCTGCTGGACACAAAAAAGCTGACTTATGGCTGTCCTGGTTTCCCAAAGAGCGGCATGCCGTTTTTATCCCATTGGATAGTTTTCACAAAGGTATGCCGGTCCGGATTCCACAGCGGATCGCCTTCAATTTCAGTGTATTGCCGGCAGTGGTACACCAGCACGTCGGTGCCATCGGCAGTAGTGGTAAAGCTGTTATGGCCGGGGCCAAACATCTTCACGCTGGCGTCAGTCTGAAACACCGGTTGCTGTGATTTCTGCCAGCTGGCCGGGTCCAGCACATCGGTATTTTCATCGGCCCACAGCAGCCCCATGCAATAGTTTTCGTCGGTGGCACTGGCGGAATAGCTGATAAAAATTTTGCTGTGGCCTTTGAGCACAGCCGGGCCTTCGTTGACCCAAAACCCACGAATTTCCCAGTCCAGCTCAGGTTTAGTCAGCAGTACAGGTTCGCCTTTGATCGCAACCGGCGAAGCCATTTCGGCGATATACAAATTCGAGTTGCCGGTGATGCCGGGGCCCTTTTGTGCCCACAGATAATAGAGTTTGCCCTGATGGTAAAAAGTGGTGGCATCCAGGCAAAAAGTATCGATGCCAGTGTCGATTTGACCAATAAATTGCCAGTCGGCGGTCAGGGCATTGTCGCCGGTGCCTTGAATCACATACATGCGATGCTGAAACAAATTGTCTTTAATGGCCCGGCTTGGCGCTGCGGCAAAATAGACATACCAGGCGCCTTGATGAAAATGAATTTCCGGCGCCCAAATCAGCTCAGAATATGGTCCTTCCGACGGTTTACGCCACACCATCACAGCCTCAGCGCTGGCCAAATCCTCCAGCTGCCGGGCACGGCGCAGCTCAATGCCATCATAGGCCGGCACTGAGGCGGTGAAGTAATAAAAACCATCGGTATGCCGGTAAATAAAAGGGTCGGCACGTTGCGGGATTAACGGCACGTTGCTGTTCATCGGGGAGAAATCAGGCATGAGTCGGAGTTCCTTTTGCTACTGCGGTAGAAGAAGCAGTGACGGCTTGCGGCGCCACAGGCGTCACTTGTAATTCGGCTAAGATCTGGCGGTAAGCGGCGTCGGTAATGTGGTAGCGCTGCATCAACACACCGACCGCATAATGAAAGGCGCCAGGGATTAACGTCAGCATCAGCGCGATACCGGTCAGCGCCAGCTCACTTTGCGCCACATCCGGCTGATAGCCAAAACCAGCCAATAACCAACCAACTACTGCGCCAGCCACACCCATACCGGCTTTCTGACAAAACGAAATACCGCCAAACGACAATCCGGCCACACGTTGCCCGGTTTTGTGTTCACCATAATCAACCGCTTCGGCAATGGCTGACCAAAACACCGGCGCATGTAAATCGACGACAAAAGAAATCAGGAAAAACAGCACAAAAGCCAGCACCACATCACCAGGGCCAACGAAGGCAAACATCAGCACACTTAAAGCACCCACTGCCATCTGGCTGTATTTAAACAGTTTGACCTTGCAATACACTTTGGTGATCCAGGTCGACGCCACCATCGACAAAATCGCTGCGCCGACGCCGGTGGATAAAAACAACGACTGCATCGTCGTGTCGCCGCCGAGATAATATTTGGCGTAATACAAAGCGACTGAGCCACGCACCACATACCCGACGGTGCCAAGCACACAGACGCCACACAGCACCAGCCACTGGTCATTTTTCAGCAACAAAGCAAACTGCTGGCGCAGCGGTTGTTTGTCGACCTGATGCTCCAGCCGCTCTGTCGTAGTGAAAAAACAAAACAGGAAAAATATCACCGCCAGCATCGCCATCAGGCCCATTGCCGCCTGATAACCGGCCGCTTTGTCGCCTTGCCAATAGTCAGCACCGGCCAGAATCGGCACTATGATGGTGACCAGGAAAGCGGCGATTTTGGCGAAAAACAACCGGTAACCATTGGCTGACAACCGCTCTTTCGGGTCGTCGGTTAACACACCAATCAGCGAAATGTAAGGAATAGTCACGGCAGTAAACATCAGCGTGACAAAAATATAAGTGCTGTAAGCCCACACCAGTTTGGCGTTGTAATCGAGGTCCGGCGTGCTGAAAGTTAAAAATACTGAGATGCCAAAAGGCACCGCAAATACCAGTAAATACGGCCGGTAGCGGCCCCAACGGCTGTTGAATTTGTCGGTGATCATGCCCATCAGCGGGTCGGTGATGGCATCGAGTACCCGCACCACCAATAACATCAGCGCCATATCGGCAGGCTGCATACCGTACACGTCGGTATAAAAGAAAGTGATGATCAGCATCATCGCCGAGATCACCACATTGACCGCCATGTCGCCGGCGCCGAAGCCAATTTTTTCCAGCTGCGATAATTTATATCCGCTCATCACGCCGTTCTCCCCTGTCTGACGGGCGCTGCTGTTGGCAAGCAACCCGGGTTACTGCAGTTGGCAGATCTGGCTGCCTTATCATTGTTCGCTCAAGATAATATTGTAGGATAATTGCTGCAACCACTAAGTCGATCCGCCGGCTAAAAAAAGCCCCGCTTGGGCGGGGCTCAAACCAGGAACGTCTTACAGATCACACAGGTCTACAGCTACTTCCAATCCAGTTACATCGAATAACGCACACCCAACGCAAAGGTGCGGCTATACAACGCAGTGCCGAAGTTATTGGTGGTGGCATTGCTGCCGTAATAACTCTGGTACAGCTCGTTGGTCAGGTTGGTGCCGTCCAACGTCACTTCGAAATTGTCATTGAGACGATAACTCAGCTGGAAGTCCATGCTGGCTTCGGCCCGACGGCGCATTTCCAGCGGGTTGGCAAACAGGGCCGCTTCATAGTTGGCGAGGAAATCATCGCGCCATGAATAGGACAGCCGCATACCTAATTTGTCTTTGTCATAGGCCAGCACCACGCTGTACGACGAATCCGACACGCCAAAGACATCAGTGTCTTTGTAACCGGTGATCTCACCGGCCGAGTTGGTATCCGGTGTGGTCTGCGACGAAGACAGGCGGGTATAGCTGGCCTGTACGCCAAAACCATCCAGCAGCTGCGGCAGATTCTCCGGGAACCAGACCAGGCCCAGTTCAGCACCTGAAAGTTCACCGTTTGACGCGTTATACGGCTGGGTCAGAATAAACTTGTACGGCGTTGGGTCTGTCGCCGACTTGTCATGCGTCACAGCACGGCGGAAACCAACAACAAAACCTTCGACATCACGGCGGAACAGCGTGCCGTATAACGAGCTGGATTTGGCGAAATACCATTCCAGTGACAAGTCATAGTTTTTCGACTCAGTTGGTTTCAGGTCCGGGTTACCGCCACCGGCCGTGCCGTAGCCAATACCAGTCACGTCTTCGTTATAGATAATCAGCGGGTTTAAATCGCCAAACGACGGATAACGCAACGTTTCGGTGTAAGCAAAACGCGCCTGTAAATCGTCAGTCAGTTCATAACGAGCGGTCAGACTTGGTAATACTGCACGGGTTTTGCTGTCACCGGCAGTGACAGGTTGTGGCACACCTGGTGCGGTTTCCTGATAGAACATCGAGTCGGTATCAATACCGGTGTAACGGAAACCGACTTCACCATCCAGCGTGCGGCCGGCCAGTTCAGTTTCGTATTTCCCCTGCAAATACACCGACAAGGTGGTTGAATCGATATCAAAAGAGCGGTTCATGCCCACTTTGGTCATGCCGTAAATCGCCCGGTATTTATCCGCGTTGCCACGGATCTCATGGCCGTTAGCCACAGTCCAGCTGCTTGGCACATTGGCTTCACCATCCATAAAACCACTGTTGGTGTACGCCAGACCTTCAAGCGTAGCAACACTGACACCACCGCCACAGCAACGATCCTGCCGGCTGAACGCAGTCTCTGCGCCGCGTTTGTCGTAGCGCACACCGGTATCGATGCGGGTAAAGAAACCGCTGCGGCTATAAGTCAAATCAGAAGTGAAAGTCACAGCATCACCCTGATCGCTGTTGGCATTGTCATACATGCCATCAATCAGGTAAGACGCCGGATTGACCATATCGGCTTCGTTTAACGCCGCAGTCGCCGGGTCATCTTCAAAGTTAAAACCTGGCACGCCGCCGTGTTCGTTGAAGTCGACATTGAGCTTGTAAGTGGCACCAGGCCGGATAAAGCGCATCGCGAAGAAATCGCTGTCGTATTGGCTGTCCTGATAAACAATTTCAGATTTCAACGCCAGATCTTCATTCAGCTGCCAGCTGCCGCCCAAGGCATAGAGATAGCTGTCGGTTTTACCGGTCGATAAATCACCGCTGGTAAAGACCCACGGATGCAGCACAGAGCGCGATTTCACAATATTGGTGCCTGGATGCAGCACCACGTTACCAGCTGCCGCTGCCTGTGTTGGCGTCATGCCGGCATAATCGCCCCACCAGTCGGCGAAGGAGAAAAATAAGCTGTTAAAACCCTCGTTGCGATAACCGTTATAGAAAGTCTCAAACACATATTCTGAGTTTTCATCCGGGGCAAACTGCAATGACAGGTTGGCGGCCGGACGTTCGCGTTCACCGTTGTAATCACTCTGGAAAATCGCATCACGGCCCAGCATATAAGGCGTGGCTTTGCCATTGATGTTAAAAGTTGAACCTGCGGCTGAAGGTAAACCTTCCAATAAACCGGCTTGCCAGATTGGGTCTTCGCTGACGCCACCACGATTTGGCCACACGCGCTCAAACGGCGTGAATGGTGCTGTGGTGCTTTCGGTCATAAAAGGCACCATGGCACCTGCCGTGACGCTTTGGTCGCGGTAACGCAAGCGGGAATAGGATAAGTTGACCAAAGCACCAACCTGACCGGCGCTGGTCGCCCATTGATTCGATGCTAAAGCACTGATAGTCGGGTTAGTTTCTTCATTTTGTTCGGTATAAATACCGCGGCCGGCGACGATAAATTTTGAGCCTTCAAAATCAAAGGGGCGCTGGGTTTTCACGTCAATCTGACCGGCAATACCACTTTCAATCTGGCTGGCAGAACGGGTTTTATAGACGTCGACCTGTTTTAATAAACTGGCCGGAATGTCCTGTAACGCCACAGCTGTGCCGGCGGCGGTGAAAATATTGCGGCCATTGACTGTAGTGGTGATGTCACTTAAACCACGGATAGAGACGCCGGACACTTCGCCGGAACCACGATTGGTGACCTGCACGCCGGTCACGCGCTGCAGCGACTCGACGACGTTATTATCCGGAAATTTACCGATATCTTCGGCGACAATGACATCGACAATCTGCTCTTCTAAACGTTTGACGCCTAAAGCTTTATTCAGACTGCTACGGATGCCTTTGACCTGAATCACTTCAATATCTTCAGCGCTGGCTTTTTGGTCTTTGGTATTCGCGGTTTCCTGTGCCTGTACTGCCTGGCCAAAAAGCACCAAAAGTATTGCACTGGACAAGTGGCTTCGCTTGAACATGGGTCGTCTTCTCCCGTCGTGTTGTGTATGTGCCGCTCAAGTCCTGTACTGCGCGAACTTTTTCCGGCTTATTGTTTTGTCCATTTGCAACTTTCACAGCACAGATATCACTGCAAAAGCTACACTGTCAACTTATTGTAGTTTTATAATACTATTGTATGATTATTTAACTGTCAACAAGAGTTCCTGCTTCATTACACTTTTATTTATTGATTTAAATCATAAACTTATGCGTAATCAGCCGAAAAGAACCGCCTTAGCGGATCCCTTCGCTGCTCATGATCACGCGTTTCAGTGTGCCGTCGGTGTTGTAATACAAGGGGTCTATCGCCACCGAGCGGCGAAAACGCCCGCCGCTCTGCCGGCCGTCAAGCGGTGGTACGGCACCGTTGTGATAGATAAAGTAGGATTTGCCCTGAAATTCGATAATCGACTGATGGTTGGTTTCTGAATTGCCGGCAATTTCATTCAGGATGCCCTGATATTGCCAGGGGCCGTGAATACTGCGGCTGCTGGCATAACAGATCTTTTCCGGAAAACCGCAGGCATAAGACAAATAATAAGTATCGCCTTTACTGTGTACCCAGGCAGCTTCAGTAAAGTCTTTTAAATCAATGGTTTTTATCTCACCGTCCAGTTCCGTCATATTGGCTTTCAGCTTGACGTACTTGGGCACCACATTGCCAAAAAACAGATAAGCCTGGCCGTCTTTGTCGATAAACACGGCAGGATCTATGTCGTCCCAGTCGTTTTTGGTCTGGGTGGTCATGTCGTTGGTGACCAGCGCTTTACCGATGGCGTCTTTAAAAGGCCCCAGCGGGCTGTCGGCTACTGCGACACCAATAGCAAAACCCGGTTTGTCGTCTTTATGCCGCACTGTGGTGTAAAAATAGAACTTGCCGTTGCGTGCAATCGCATGTGCCGCCCAGGCATCGCCTTTGGCCCATTTGAAGTCAGTCGCTTTGAGCACAGCCCCATGCCGCTGCCAGGTTTTCATATCTTTGGAGCTGAATAACAGCCAGTCATGCATGACAAAAAAACCATTGTTATCAGGTGCTTCGTCGTGCCCGGTATAAAGATATACAGTATCACCATGCACCAGAGCGGCCGGATCTGCGGTCAGCACATCGTCAAACAGCGGATTTTTCGCCAGCGCCGGTACTGTCCATAACGCAGCAGCACAGCAAACTGCCAACGCCTTTTTGCTCAATTTACCCATCTTTACTCCTTCAAAGCGTCTGACCATCAGGGCTGCCATGACTGCGGCAGCCTGACGGTCATATTGTACTATTTTAAACCAATGAGATAACCGTTATGGCACCATGCTTTGCTGATACAGCTGCAATACATCTTCGGCGCTGATGGCTTCGCCATAAATCTGCACTTCATCCAGCATGCCTTTAAACGGCGTGTCCCAGAAGTTCACACCAAGGCCAAAGCCTTTGGTGCCGCTGGCGCCAAACACATTGGGGAAGTTATTGCCGCTGAAGACCGGCTGGCCATTCAGGTAGATTTTCACTGCACCGCCACTGACCACAAACACCAGCTGCGACCAGCTGTTCAGCGGCACCCGCTGACCAATGCCGGCGTCATACCAGGCAGTGCCTGACCACAACATGGTATTTTCACCCACCCCGCCATGACCACGCGGCACCAGACTGACCCAGCTGCTTAAGCTGGCATAACCAAAAAACGCCGTGCTGTAATTGGTAAGCTGAGCCGGATTGAGCCAGAGCGCCACGCTGTAGCTATGGTCGGTGATGAGGTTATCCGGTAAACGCACGCCTGCGCTGCCATTCAGCACCAACGCCTGACCTTTCACGCCAGCCTGATAACTCAACACACCACCACCCTGGTCCAACTTGCTGCCGGTGCTGCTGCCGGCATTAAAGCGGCCAGCGGCATCGGCCAGATTACTCTGGTCAAAACTGAAGTTGGCCAACGGCGTTGGCGGCGCCAGCGAGCGCACGGTCACAACAAAATCACGGTTCTGCTGTTGACCATTCAGATTGACAGTCGCAGTCAGCGTGACCTGCCGGTCCGGCTCTGTCAGGCCTGGCCGTGTCACTTTGCCTTGCAGATCTATGGTGCTGAGGTCCGAGGATTGCCACTGCAGCACACTGGCAAAAGCGCCGCTGCGTGGCAGCGTCAAATCGCTGCGTACTGCCGAAATATCCCCAAGATTCAGATTGTTGACGGCAATTTGCAGCAGCTGCGCATCTTGCAGCCGGTCGACATCCAGCGCTTTAATCTCTGCGGCCGACAACGCAGTTTCATACACCGCCAGCTCATCGATGGCACCATTAAACGGCGTGTCCCAGTAGTTCACCCCAAGCGCAAACACCGCCTGCACTGTACTGAATAAATCGCGGAAATTACTGCCGGTAAATTTCTGCACACCGTTGATATACAAGCTGAGCTGGCCTTGTTGCACACTAAAAGCCACATGCGTCCACTGATTAACCGGGATTTGCAGACCAGCGCTGCCGTCAAACCAGACCTGACTGCCACTCCACAGCATGGTGTTTTGATCCCAGCTGCGCGGTACCAGGCTCAGCCAGTTATCCGGATTGGCGGCGGCAAAAAATGCCGGCGTGAACTGGGTTAACACCGCCGGATTCAGCCACATTGATACTGTATAAGTGTGGCTGTTGATGAGGCCATCCGGTAAGCGCACACCGTTCTGGCCATTCAGCTGCAGCGCTTGTCCGGCACGGCCTGCGGTGAAACTGACAACGCCCGTGCTGTCCGGTCTGTTGGCGGTAGCCCGGCCTTGACCGAATAAACCCGTGCTGTCAGCTAAGTTCTGATCAAAGCGATACAGCGCGGTACGGTTGTAGGCTTTGCGGGCTTTGACTTTGATACTGAAGGTTTTTTGTTGCGTGACACCTTGCAGCGTCACTGTCGCCGTCAGTTCCACTGTGGCATCCGCGTTGCCGGCCGCCGGAGGCTCCACTTTACCGTTTGCCGCAATCACCTCTGGTAATGATGAACTCCACTGAATAGTTGCGCCTTGGGCGCCACGGCTGGATAACGGCAAGTCGGTGACCGTTTCAGCCGGTACGCTCAGGCTGTTCAGCGTTTGCTGCACTAAATCGGCAGCGCTTAACACTGGCAACCGGCTACCCCATACCGCTTCGCCTTTGGCTGATAACGCGGTAAAAGTCGGCACCAGCTGGGGGGTGTTGTCGTTATATTGCCAGGACCGTACGCCGTTAAAGCTACCCATGCCTGTGATATTCAGCGTGATTTGTTGTTTGTCGCCAAGCGAATAACTCCCGCTGACATCACCACTGATACTGCCGTCGGCGTTTAAGCTCAGATAGACCGAGCGGTGTGGTGTGCGGTTAATATCTTTGCCGTGGTTGATAAACTGATAAGTGCCGAGCGCATCAGTTTTATCCACCAGATTTGCGCCCTGCACCGGCGCATAGCGGTGTGGCGCCGCCACCAGCCAGCCGTCGCTATTGACAAACAGCTGATGCACACGAATTTCATGGCCTTCGCCTTTCTCCGGGAAGCGGGTATGGAAGATGACAAAATGCTGTTTGGTCGCCGCGTCGTAATACGCCGAGTTATGACCAGGCGCCATATAACCATGGTCCGTCCCTGGGTCGCCCGGATTGTGCTCAAACAGATGACCGCCCATCAGCTTCACGCCAAAAGGCGCAATCGACGACCAACCACCAGACGCGCCCAGCATATTACGGCCTTCAGCATCCAGAAACGGCCCTTGTGGCGTGCGGGCGCGGGCGATGCGCATGTTGTAGCCATCGTTTTGAGCAAAACCGCCAAATGAAGTGAACAAGTAGTAGTAATCCGATTCCGGGCTGTAGAACATAAATGGCCCTTCGATCGCGCTGTAATAACCGCCCATGATCTTGGTGCCATAACCCTGCCCCGGCAACGCGAAACCCGTTTGCGGGTTCAGTTCCAGCACAAAAATACCGCCGGAGTAAGAGCCGTATACCATCCAGAGCCGGCCGGTTTTATCAAAAAATACGTCCGGATCTATCGCATTCGGATGGATGTTACCGTTGTAGACATTGCCGTCCACACCAGGGTTTTCGCTGCCGCGATGACCGCTTTTCAGCATCAGTCCCAGATTGCGGTAAGGCCCTTCGATATTCTCAGACACCGCCACACCTAAATATGAGCGTGAAGAATCACATTCGCCATTTTCCGGTGAGGCGCAGTGGTTGTAGTAAAAATAATATTTGCCGTCAGCCAGCTGGATCACATCAGAGGCCCAGGAGCCAACATGGCCCCCCGACCAGGCGATGCCTTCGGCCGCTTCGGTCTGATAAGTGGCGAACAGTGGATTGGCATTATTAACGCCTTCGGCCACCAGCTGCCAGTTCATCAGGTCGGTGCTTTTGGCCACCGCTAAATGCGAACCAAACACGTAAAAACGACCATCCGTTAAGCGGATCACCGATGGGTCATGCACAGTGGCATTTTGATAAGACACCGGGGTTTGCAGCGTCGGGTCCGGCAGATTGTTGTCCGACAACTGCTGGAACACCGCAGCGCTGTAGCTGAAAGTGCCGCGGCTGTTGGCAAAATACACCCGCACCGGCGTGCTGAGCATGGTGACATCAAAATAAGGCCGGCCGGCACTGTCTTTGCCGTGCGCATTGGTGACCGCATAAGTGCTGCTCATAATCACCAGCCGCAGCGGCTGTTCGGTGGTTGGCGCTGGTGCCTGCAGAATTTTGTTGTCAGTGTAATAGCCGACGTTACGTACCGTCACTCGCGCGCCCTGCTGTACAGTTGCGCCGGTCAGTTGTTGCCACTCAGCAGCCACAGCGCTACACCACAGCGTCGGAGCGACACAGAGCAACAGCAATGAAAACAGATGTTTAGCCATGATGCTGCGCTCCTGTGGCGGCGCAGCCTGTACCAACGCGACCTGTACCAGCGCGTGGCAACAGCAACAGACCGGCGCACAATAACAACAGACTGGCTGGTGCCGGCACATCACGGCTTTCCAGTTGGAACTGACTCAAGGTCAGACTGTCGCCGAGCACAAAGTCATTGTCCTGCACGCCAAATTCCAGCGTCAGCTTGCGGCCAATCCAGCCGGTCAGGTTAAAACGGCCACCGGCCGATAAATCCAGTACGTCGTTTGTGTCTAAATCACGCAGCTGGGCAAAATAAAAATCATCACTGCTGCTGAGCAGTGCTTTGAGATTAAACTGCAGCCACAAGGCTTTACCGGCACCCACAGCGTCCAGCTGTAAATCCTGATACATCAGCAGGCTCCACAGTTCACGCTGCGCCTGAAGTGCGGTGGTCAACGTGACGCTGCTGCCGGCCAGGCTAAACGCTGCCGGATAAGTACTGAACAGGTCACCACTGTCGGTGGCCGAGTCACCGCTTTGCTGATCAGTCCAGCTGACCGTTGCTTGCCAATGTTGATAGCCCTGACTGAAATCTGGGTTGAGCAGGCCCGCCTGTGCCATGCCGGAACATCCGAGCAAAACTGGCAACAGACACTGCCGGAGTGTCTTCTTCATCGTCTTCTCCTGTTACACCACCGATCGGGCGGTGGCCTTGTTGTCAGCCTGCAACAGCAGGCTTGCTCCTCTGCCTGTGACGGATCACAGACGTGAAAACTGCGGGTCTGAAGTCGCGGGGCCACACAGCATTGCCCGCGCGTTGCGGCGGGCAGAGGAATACAAGGCCGGAGGACGTCAGTGCGGGCGTTCACACGCCCTAAAATGCAATATTGTATTACAATATTAATAAACTAAAGACAGGTCGCTGTAAAGAGCGGAAATCGGGAAATGCTCTGGATAACGCGACGGGTATTCCGGGAATTAGGCCATGGACCGTACGGCGGTGCGTGACATTAAATCGGTGGATGTCCTGAGAATGGGACATTGACCTTACTGAGATTGACCGTGCGGCGTGTGACGCCCAGCGCGCTGCGCTTGCGCGTACCTACTCGCTAATTGAGATCGTAGGTAGCGGCAAGCAAAGCGCCGCCGTACATTGACGAGACAAATGGAGACTGACGCACTCCACTGTCTCATGCTTTTTTAAGGTTATTTCACCGCCCGCAAATGGAAAATCTGACAAACACTGGCATTGGCCGGCGCTTGCGCCAGAGCGGTGCCATCGGCCAGGCCACAATGCGCCAGATCGACTACTTGTTTGCTGTAGCTGTTGGTCAGCACCATACCACCGCCGGGCTGTGGCGTCAGTTGCCAGCGCGCCGTTTTGGCGTCACAGCTGCCGGGCGAAAGCAGAGCACCCGGTACTATGGCATCGCCTTGCACGGCCAGACAGGTTTCTGGCGTTTGGCTTAATTTCAGCAAAATACTGCCATCAACCACAGCACTGTCTTTGCGCTGGGGTGCCAGCACCGCCTGCCATTGCTGACAAGCAGCGCCACGCCAGCCTTGTTGTGTGACTGCGGCTTTTGTGTCACAACCGGCGCTCAGCACTTTGCCGGATTGCTGGCTGACCAGCGCAAAAGTGCCTTGTGGCAGCAGCTGCCAGGGACCACAAGCGGTTTTGCCGTTGCCACAACCGAGCGGCTGGTTCTGCGCCAGATTCGACACCGATAACCAGCCATCGCCCAGCGCATTAAATTGCCACTGCTGACTGCTTTCGTCCCGCCACGGCTGCAACTTTTCAGCGCCAAGCACTTGGCCGGACCTTGGCTCCAGCAAACGCACTGCATTGGTTGCCATCGCATCCGGTTGCCAGCGGCTGGCTTCAGCGCAAGCACTCAGCTGTGGCTGGCCTGTTTTGTCCACTGCCAAACACTGGCCTGAGTTTTTGTCGCGCAATTGATACGACAGTCCCTGCACTTTACCAATGCGCGGGCCTTGTTCCCCAGACGGCCGGGCCACCTGCACACCGGGCGCCAGCGGCGCGCCAAATTCCGGCAAGCCTTGACTGTCAAAACCGAATTTTTGCGCCCGTAACGAACGCGTCGCCCCGCAGCCCTGACTGGCTTTGTCATTGCCGTGGTAAATCAGCCAGTGTTCTTTGCCATCCGGCGATTTAAAAAAGCCATTGTGGCCCGGGCCAAACACCTGCCCGGTGCGGCTAAACACCGGCTTGTCGTGTTTTTTCCAGTGGGCGGGATTGAGCGCATCATCACCAACCAGCTCCATCAGCCCGAGTTTGTAATCCGGCGTGTCGCAGAAACTGGCGGAGTAAGTGACAAAAGTACGGCCCTGATACTGCAGCGCAGCCGCGCCTTCGGTGACTTTGCGGCCACTGGTTTCCCAGTCCAGCACAGGCCGGGTCAATACCTGATGTGGCTTGCCGGGTGTTAAAGTCCAGGGGTTGTCCATCTGTGCAATCAGATTGAGCTGCTCGTCGCCTTGCCACTGTGAATACAGCAGGTACAGCTTGCCATTGTGCTGCAGATAACTGCCGTCGATGTTCCAGCTGTCCGGCATCATCGCGGCTTTGTACTGATAAGGCCCCATCGGGTCGTCGCCGGCACTTTCCAGCACGTTCAGATGCTGGTGATCTAAAGTGCCGTCCTGGCCTGCGGTATACATCAGATACCAACGGTAACCATTCGGGCCTTTTAAACGATGAAACTCAAAAGCCCAAAAGTTACAACAGCGTTTAGGGTCAGCATCCGACCAGACATAGACCGGCGTGGCGGTCGCGAGGCCAGCCAGCGTCGGCGACTTGCGCATTACCAGCTGAGAAGTCCAGGTGGTGGTGGTCAGATAATAATTGCCGTCAAAATATTCCAGCCAGGGATCAGCGCCATTTTCAAACAATGGATTGGTAAAAGCGCCCTGTGCTGCAGCCTGCTTTTGCTCTGCTGCCGCCTGTTTTTGCCCTGCTGGTTGCATCGCAGTATTCGCCAATACAGGCAAACTCAGCAGCGTGGCCAAAGCGCCGGCCATCAGCCTGTTGTTGCGCAGTTTATTCATCAGTTATTCCTTCGCTGGCTGCGTGCTGAAACGGTACACAATCCGGCTTTGATATTGCTGACCCGGCTCTAACACTGTCGAGGCAAAACCCGGCTGGTTTGGCGCATCGGGGAAATGCTGCGGCTCTAAACAAAAACCGCTGCGATGACCATAAGTCTGGCCTTTGCCTTTGAGCGTGCCATCGAGGAAATTGCCGGAATAAAACTGCACGGCAATGTCATCTGTCAGCACTTCCAGCACGCGGCCACTGGCAGGCTCCAGCACCCGCCCCGCCAACACCAGCGTTTTATCTGGCGTGGTTTTTAACACAAAGTTATGGTCATAACCCAGGCCTAATTTCAGCTGGGCATCGTCCGCGGCAATATCACGGCCGATGGCTTTGGCGCTGCGAAAATCAAAAGGCGTACCCGCGACATCCTGCAGCGCGCCGGTAGGGATCAGACCTGCGCCGACCGGCGTGATTTGCGCCGCCGGAATGGTCAGTTCGTGGCTCAGAATATCTCCGCCGCCAGCCAGGTTAAAATAACTGTGCTGCGTCAGATTCACCACTGTGGTTTTATCGGTGGTGGCCTGGAAAGTCATCTGCAGCTCGTTGCTGTTGGTCAGCAGATAAGTCACTTCCACGCTGAGATTACCCGGATAACCCTGGTCACCATCCGGACTTAGCAGGCTCAACACCAAGCCGACAGCATCGGGCTGCGTGAAGCTTTTTGCGGTCCAGAGTTTTTTATCAAAACCCTGCACCCCGCCGTGTAAATGGTTGGCACCGTCATTGCTATCGAGCTGATAGCTGGTACCGTTTAACACAAATTTGCCGCCGGCAATGCGATTGCCATAACGGCCGATAATGGCGCCAAAATACGGATTGTTGTCGACATACTGCTGCAGATTGTCGTAACCAAGCACAATATCAGCGCTCTGACCTTTGGCATCCGGCGTCACCAGCCGGGTGATGATGCCGCCGTAGTTGGTCACATCCAGTTCGATGCCGTTGCTATTTTTTAAGCTGTATAACTGCACTGCGCGACCATCGGCCAACTGACCGAATGACTGTTCACTGACTGTTGGCTGCATGGGTTGTACGTCCTTGCTTGATGACGGAGAGAGTGCCGGAGTGACGGATTGAGTTTGCGGCTGCGCGCCTGTCTGTGTCGGGGCAGGCCCACAACCGCTCAGCGGCAGACACACACAGACACAAAGCAGCAGCGGTGATGACCGTCTGGCCCAACGCGGAAATAAGTGCGGAAATATTGTCATGATCACACCTTGTCGGATTGGTTATTTTTGTATTGTAGTTTTATAATACAATTAACCAAGCTAAGACAAGTGCTTTTGTGGTTTAAATCTGTAGTTCGCCGTTTTGCACCAAAATGCAGTCCATGCCGGCGGCCGCGGCGGCTTGCTGGCCAATCGCCGTATCTTCAAACACCACACAATGCTGTGGTGCCACGCCCAGTTGCGCAGCGACTGTTAAAAAGGTTTCCGGGTGTGGTTTGCCGTGCACCACGTCAGTGGCGGTTACCACAGTCTGAACCAGCTCCAGCAGACCCGTTTCTGCCAGCATTTTCAGCGCATGGCCGCGGTCGGCGCCGGTGCCAATACCGATTTTTAACCGGCCGCGATAATGTTTCAGCACTTCGACTGTCGCAGGAATCAGCGCCGGCACTTCATCCAGTTGTTCCCACAGCTCACGTTTGACCCGCGCAACTTCATCCACATCGTGCGACAAGCCATATTTTTCATTCAGCAGCACCACGGTCTGATCGGTCGGCACGCCGCCGAGGCTATGCATATACACAGGGTCAAACGGATAGCCGTAGCGCTCGCACGTTTGGCGCCAGGCCACACCATGGCTGCCCATCGAATCGATTAAAGTGCCATCCATATCAAAAACGATGGCCTGATAAGCGGATAAATCCAGCATCGGTACTCCGTGATTGTGTTAGTACAAAAAACAACAGGCCCGCAGGCCTGTTGTTTGTCTGAGTGCCGCGGCAACGCCGCAACTGCTTACAAGCCTTGCTTCAGGAAATAATAAGCTGAGCTCTGGCGCAGTTCATTTTTCAGCTGACGGATATTGGTGGCATCGTCGATGATCACCGTCTCCACGCCAGCCATTTCGGCAAAGTCCACCACCATGTCGGTGGTCACGGCCTGGCTGAATACTGTGTGGTGCGCGCCACCGGCATGGATCCAGGCCGCTGCCGCCACACTTAAGTTCGGCTTAGGTTCCCATAAAGCTGACGCCACTGGCAACTCTGGCGTACCGGCCGGTGGTACTACAGTGTCGACTTCATTAATCAGAATGCGGAATCTGTTGCCCAAATCAATCGGCGACACGTTAATGGCCGGGCCTGGCGCGGCGCTGAACAGTAAACGCGCCACGTCACATTTGACACCGATAGTGTGGCGATGCACTTCGAGGCGTGGCTTGGCGGCCGCGATCGACGGGCACACTTCCAGCATATGTGCACCGAGCACCTGGTCGCGGCTGCCAAAGTTATAGGTGTAGTCTTCCATAAAAGAACAACCACCGGCGCGACCCTGACCCATCACTTTCATGATGCGCACCATGGCCGAGGTTTTCCAGTCACCTTCAGCGCCGTAGCCATAACCCTGCGCCATCAGCCGCTGCGTCGCCAGACCCGGTAAACCGGTGAGGCCAGCCAGGTTTTCAAAACAGTTGGTAAAGGCTTTAAAACCGCCTTTATCGAGGAATGTGCGCATGCCCAGTTCCAGCCGCGCTTCGTTTTTCAGCATCTGCAGTGCGTAGTCATCGCTGAACACCGCCGGCGCAATGTCATAATCCTGCCGGTATAAATCCAGCTGACTGATGATGTCGCTGTCAGACACCGCATCCACCACAGCCACCAAATCGGCCAGGCTGTAGGCGTGGACTTCATAACCAAACTGAATTTGCGCGGCCACTTTGTCGCCTTCGGTCACTGCGACCTGACGCATATTGTCGCCAAAACGGGCGATTTTTAATGAGCGGCTTTCGGCCCAGCCCAATGCCGCGCGGCACCAGTCGTCCAGCTCCTGCACTACGGTTGGGTTTTGCCAGTGACCGACCACCACTTTACGCTCTTTACGCATCCGGGTGCCGATAAAACCAAACTCGCGGCAACCATGCGCACTTTGGTGAGTGTTCATGTAGTTCATGTTGATCTCTGCCCACGGCAGCTCAGCATTAAACTGGGTGTGTAAATGCAGGAATGGCTTACGCAGCTCATTGAGGCCGGCTATCCACATTTTGGCCGGCGAGAAGGTATGCATCCAGAGCACCAGACCAACACAATCCGGATTGGCATTGGCCTGCTGGCAAACGGCAAAAATCTCTTCCGGGCTTTTTACCGTTGGTTTCACTACCAGCTGCACCGGCAATTTGCCGCTTTGATTGAGGCCAGCGACGATAATTTCGCTGTCCTGCGCCACCGTCTGCAGCACTTTTGGGCCATATAAATGTTGAGAACCGGTAACAAACCAGACTTCTTTGGTACTTTTCATCGTTTAATTCCTCTTGGCTGCGGCCGGCTCAGGCCTGACCGTAATAAGCGTTTTTGCCGTGTTTACGGAAATAATGTTTGTCCATCACCGCTTTGGCTAACAGGTCGCCCTGCGGCGCCAGGGTGCGGGTTAAATAAGCCATCCGCGCAATTTCCTCGAGGATCACTGCGTGATAGACGGATTTCGCTGCATCTTTACCCCAGGCAAAAGGCGCATGTCCGGCGACCACCACCATAGGTGCCGCCAGCGGGTCCAGTTCGGCGAAAGCGCGCACGATTTGCACGCCGGTTTCTTCTTCATAATCCCGCGCCACTTGTTCGATGCTCATCTCACCGGTGCAGGGCACGGCGCCATAAACAAAATCGGCATGAGTAGTACCGAGGCATGGGATAGGCAACTTGGCCTGTGCCCAGGCTGTGGCATAGGTGGAATGGGTATGGGTGACACCGCCAATGTCATTGAAATGACGATACAAATGGGTATGCGTTTTGGTGTCGGACGAAGGACGTAACTTGCCTTCGACTATCTGATTGTCTAAGTCGACAATGACCATGTCGTCGGCGCGCATATCTTCATACGCCACGCCGCTTGGTTTAATCGCAATCACACCTTTGGCGCGGTCGATTTGCGACACATTGCCGAAGGTGTAAATCACCAGTCCGCGTTTTTGCAGCTCTAAGTTAGCTTCAAATACTTCGCGTTTTAATTCGGTGTAGCTCATAGCCCCTCCTGTGCTTTTGCATCAACAAAGGCACCAAGCTGCTGATATTGTTGATATAAACCGTCATAGACTGCGGCATTTGCCGCATTGGGGCTGTAGGTCTGGCACACCGGCGACGCCATCACCGCCTGCGCAGCCGCAACTGAAGGGAACACACCGGCGGCGACAGCAGCAAAAATGGCGGCGCCTAAGGCACAGCTTTGTTCGCTGTCGAGCACCGCGATATCGCAGTTCCAGACGTCGGCACAAATCTGCATCACCAGCGGCGATTTTTTCGAAATGCCACCAATCACCACCACCGAATCCACCGGCACACCCTGCTCGCGAAAACGCTCAGTAATAGCGCGTGAGCCAAAAGCCGTCGCCTCGACCAAAGCGCGGAAAATCTGTGGCGCCTGGCTGCCCATTTTCAGGCCGCTGATCGCCATCGCCACCCGTTGACTGGCATCCGGCGTACGCCGGCCATTGACCCAATCCAGCGCCGTGATGCCGGTCTGGCCTGGTGTCAGCTTCGCCGCTTCACGCGACAATGCCGGAATAATCTGCGCTTCTAATTCTGCCAGCGCTGCGGCAGATAATTGCTGACCGAGCAACTGCAACGGGAAACTCAGCAGGTCGCGAAACCAGGCATATAAATCGCCAAAGGCAGACTGACCGGCTTCCAAACCAATCATGCCCGGTAACACTGAACCATCGACCTGACCACAAATACCGCGCACCGGTTTATCTGCAAAAAGCTCAGCGCTTGCCACTGTAATATCGCAAGTCGAAGTACCCATCACTTTGGTCAAGACACCGGGCCGCACATTGGCGGCGACGGCGCCCATATGGCAGTCAAAGGCGCCATAACCAATGGCAATACCACGTGGCAAACCTAAACGCTGGGCCCATTCGGCACACAAACGCCCGGCGGCCTGATCAGAAGTGCGGGTGTCAGCATTCAGTCTTTCGGCAAAACCAGCCAGTAACGGGTCGATGCCGGCAAAAAACGCCTCAGGTGGAAAACCACCCCAGCTTTGATGCCACATCATTTTGTGACCGGCAGCGCAGCGGCCGAGATAAAAATCTGCCGGCGCCGTGGTATTGGTCAGCACTGCTGTGATCCAGTCGCAGTGTTCAACAAAGCTGTAGGCGGCCGCGCGCACTTGCGGGTCCTGACGCAGCACATGCAGCGCCTTGGCCCAGTACCATTCAGACGAATAAATGCCACCGATAAATTGCAGATAATTCGGCCCGGCACCACGCGCAGCATAGCTATTCGCCGCTGCAGTGATTTCTGCAGCTTCGGAGAGCGCAGTATGGTCTTTCCACAGCACAAACATCGCATTAGGGTTCTGGGCAAACTCCGGCAACAGTGCCAGCGGCACGCCGGCGCTGTTAATCGCCACCGGCGTTGAACCTGTGGTGTCGACACTCAAGCCCACCACTTGGTTGGCACTACCCGCTGGCGCTTGTTGCCACAACAACTGCAGCACTTGTTCAAGCGCGTCGAGATAATCCTGCGGATGCTGGCGGAACTGGTCACGGCCCGGCTCACAATACAAACCCTGACTCCAGCGCGGATAGTTCACCACGGCGCTGGCCAGCTCCTGGCCACTGGCGGTATCCACCAGCAAGGCCCGGACTGAGTCCGAACCATAATCAATTCCAATGACATAAAACGACATAAGTACCTTTCTCGCTTTGCATCGACATCACCATAAATTAATTGTATGATAATATCACCATTTGAGAGCTGTAAAGATCATATAAAAATATATTTTGATTTGCACTGATGTTTTTCGTTAAGGCAGCTGTCTTTTAAGGCTTTTATCGACAAACGTCGCATCACCCTCTGGAGTTCAGCAGGGTGAATAGCACCAATTTAGGCCATTTTTTTACAATTAAATATGATAAATGAGGAATTTATGTCAGACCAATTAAGCCAGTTAAAGCAGTTCACTACTGTCGTGGCCGACACCGGTGATTTTGCCGCCATCAAGTTGTATCAGCCACAAGACGCCACCACTAACCCGTCGCTGATTTTAAAAACCATCGAGCAGGCGCAATACCGCCATCTGGCTGCAGAAGCGCTGCGGTGGGCTGCCAGCAGCACCACAGGCGATGCCCGCATCAGTCTGGCCGCCGACAAACTGGCGGTATTAATTGGTCAGCAGCTGATGGCGCAGGTACCAGGTTATGTCTCAACCGAAGTCGACGCCCGCCTGTCGTTTGATACTATGGCGACTATTGAAAAAGCCCATCAGCTGCTGGAACTGTATCAGGCACAAGGTTCGGACACCCAGCGGGTATTGATTAAAATCGCCGCCACCTGGGAAGGTATTCAGGCCGCCCGCGTGCTGGAGCAACAAGGTGTACGCTGCAACCTGACGTTGATTTTCAGCTTCGCCCAGGCCCGTGCCTGTGCTGAAGCAGGTAGCTACTTAATTTCACCTTTTGTCGGTCGTATTCTGGACTGGTACAAAAAACAGCAGCCGCAGCAGGATTTCAGCGGCGAGCAAGACCCCGGCGTCCAATTTGTCCGCCGTGTGTATCAGTATTTTAAAACCCACCGTTACCCCACCATCGTGATGGGCGCCAGTTTTCGCAACAGCGAAGAAATTCGCCAGCTGGCCGGCTGCGACCGCCTGACCATCAGCCCGGCGCTGCTGCAGGAGCTCGCCGACAGCACAGGCCCGGTGCCACGTCGTTTGCAAACCGACGTCCCGGCCGCAGCTACACCTTCGACGCTGACCGAAGCCCAATTCCGCTGGCAGATGCTGGAAGACCAGATGGCCAGCGACAAACTGCAGGAAGGCATCCGCCAGTTTGCTGCTGATCAGCAGAAGCTGGAGGATATTTTGCGGGCGCTCTGACGGGTCGTCGCTGCGCTTGGCTTTTGCCCTGCGGGCGGCTTTGTTTTCGTAATCGTTATTTCCTTTGCAGCGAGACCGCTTAGCAGAGAATTCACCTGTCGGTGAGTTCCTTTCTTTTGCCTTGCCAAAAGAAAGGAACCGAAAGAAAAGGCGCACCCGGTTCCGCTCGAAAGCCCGCTGAAAATCAAC